>NZ_AFWT01000048.1 GCF_000224065.1 Thiorhodococcus drewsii AZ1 | reverse complement strand
CACCGCACGCGGACGTCAGATTCTGCGCGGCAGCAACTTCGCTACGATTGCCGCTCGGCGTTCTTCGGAATACCCACTCATCGCTCAGTTCCTCTCGCCCCCAGATGTGTTAAGAAAGATAGCAGGGGCAGGTGACACTTATCCTGACACTGAGGGTCTGGTGGCAAGGATCATCGGATCCCGGCCAGCTCGATGGTGCTAATCTTGGGAGCGGAGCCGAAAGCCGTTGGCCGATACGGGGGCCTTCGGCGCCCTGCTCGCCCACCGGGACGCGCGCCTTTTAAGTGTTACTGTGACGTGAATTATGCATGCCGAGCAGCTGACAGTGATGTCATCGAGAATCTTGAATCCTTGTGGGCCACTTTTCAGGAGATTGAGATGGAAGAGAACAGCGCTATTCAAAAAAATGCGATATATGTGCTTTAAAAGTGAAGATGCCTGCAAATACCGCAAAAGAAAATCAAGAGGTCAATGACTTCTTTACGACCTTGCGCGCACTGCAGGCGGCTGGTCAAATCAAGAATCGCTATCCAAGAATAGTAAACATTTCTTGTGGCGCGCTCGGTGGAGAATCATCTGATTTTTGCGCAGTTGATTCGGATCATTGGGGGTCTAGAAGTATTTGCCCTGATTTGGTTTTGAAGATTCCCGGTCTTAACATTCCTGATGCAATGTCGTTGCATGTGGCCAGGAATACTGATGAATTAACATCGAAAATGCATTCATTGACATCCACTATTCATGTCCTTACATGGATAATGCTCGCTATTGCAGCAATAAGCTTGCTAAAGTTTTCCTGAGAATTACTAAAGAGCCATACGTTTCGGCGGACTTATGGATAAGCCGCCGAAGTAGAATCTAAGCGCCAAGGCCTAAGTCTCCCTTTGGAGCCCGGCCTGCTCTGGGCAGAGCCCAAAAAAGACCTATCAGCCGATCCGACGGCGTCTGCTCCAACTTTCGCGAGTGTTCAGTTGAGATGCGTAAATGTAAATTACATGCATGGTTAATAAGATTGCAGCATTGGTTAGCAGAGGCAAAATTGATATGTGATGCGCTATTTGTGTCTTTCTGTCTGTTGCTTCCTGTGTTTGTATTTCATAACAATCCATCCATTTTGTGTTCTGGATACCTTTTTCAGTTGTTTGGTATAGTCGTGGCTATAAAATCTCTTCTTTCTGTGCGCGGATATTTTAATCAGCGGCCAATTCATGAGATTTTATGGGCTTGGATAAAGCGATTTCCAAAATGGAATAATCATATTTGCACAGAAGCCCCTTCACTTCCGCTGCCGATAGGCTTGGGGAAACCTTCTTTTTATCAATGGTATGAGCTTGACCCAAAGAAGACTATTGAGGAGAGAGTAGAGATTCTAGCCAAGAATTTAGATCTAATTAGAGATTTACAGAAGAAGCAAGATAGTCTAGTCAGTAGATTAGAAATAAATTATGAAAATAACAAACAAGAGACGCTTAATCAATTTCGGCAAGTAAAGAGTGATGTCTATGCTGATTTCCAAGATTTGCATACGAGCGATTTATTCGCTTCGGTGATTGGGTTGGTTTGGGTCGCCATAGGTATAACAATGAGCACATTTTCTCATCAAATCTCGAAAATATTTAACTGAACTCTCGTTACCTCACTCTTGGCCTAATTGCTCGCGCATTGGCACCCGCTCGGGCGGATTCTTCCAAATGCTGATCCAGATGCGGTTCTTTGTCTCGGAATGCTCGCTCAACACTACAGGAGCGGATGTAGCCGTCCACCACCTCAGGAAAGATTATCTCGTGTTTTTTCCCCCAATCGTTCTATCGCCTGCAGGAAGAACTGTTCGATTTCGGCCTGATTCGACCGCTGGGATTCGCGTTCCTCGCGGAGGACTTGATTCTCGGCTCCCAGTCGTTCGATTTGGAGTCGGATCGCGCTCGATGACTCTGAGAGTGCATCCAGTTCTTCTTCCTTCGCTTGAAACGCATCTTTCCATTCGGTGATTGCGTCCTGTTTCTGGGCAATCTCGGATTCCAGGCGCTGGATCTGTCGAAGCTGTTCGGCCGATTCGGCAAGGAGGCGTTCATGTGCCTGGTTTTTCACGTCCAACTGAGTGCGCGTGGTTTCCAGTTGCGTTTTGAACTCGGCGCAGGCCTGTTCTGTATGTTTCAGCAGCAGATCTTGGCGCACCTGGGCGTCGCGCGCCTCGGAAAGCATCTGGGATAGCTTGTCCTTTTCTGCGTTGACGGCCTTGACGGTCTGACGCGCTGCATCGATCTCATTCAGCCACGCAGTTTGGTCGCGTTCCCTACCCTCGCGTTCCGCCTTTAGCAGTTCATTCAACTGATCACGTTGACTGACGAACCGGTTCGACTCCTCTTGTAGCGCCTTGATGTTTTCTGCGTGCTCGGCGAGCAATTCAGTCTGTTCGCTGATGCGTACTTGAGCTACGCGGACATCGGCCTCTCTTTGACGAAGCTCTGTCTGCGTACCGGTCAGCGCTTCTTTTACGTCTGACAGTTCCGTTTCCAGGACTCGGACCCGCTCTTCCAGGGCGGATTTCTCCGACTGCCACTGGCGCCCGGCTTCCGTGACGGCTTGCGACCAGAGCGCATTCATGGGTTCGAGCAGCGCCTCTGGCAGTCGCGGATCGTTCAGCCGCGCGCCGATCTCACCCCAGAACTCATCCAGCGCCGACAGGATCGTCTGTTGGGCGCCCTTTCCGATCGCATTTCGGACCCGATCGGCCGTCGGTCGTTCGCCGTTTTGTAACAGCTTCAAGGCGGCTTCTTTAGCCAATATCCGCGTGGTACTCATGAGGATCTCGATCAAAATAGAGAAAAACACTAAAATATAGTTGTTACTATATCAGTGTTTTTCGCTGATCTTATAAAAATTAGTTACGATAACTCCCATTCTCGTAACTAATATGGGATTATCAGCGCTAGCCGAGCCATAGAGCTCCAGGACCGGCAAAGAAACAGGAGCGAACGTGAGCGAAAAGACAATGCGCGATCAGGGGGAACTGGCGGTCGAACGCCTCCCCACTCCAAATGTGGAGACGCTGACGCAAGAGGATAAAACACTTTTAAATCAGTATTTTGCCGCACAGCACGCCGACTCGACGTTACGAGCCTACCGTTCGGATTGGTCGATCTTCACCGCTTGGTGCGCAACCCGAACACTCCAAGCGCTGCCCGCTAGCGCGGAAACCATCTCGGCCTTCCTCGCCTCGGAGGCTGGATCGGGTCGAAAGACCAGCACCCTACGCCGACGCTTGGCGGCTATTCGGCTCGCGCATCGACTGTGCGGACATGAACCTCAGACCGGATCGGAACTGGTTCGCGGGACCCTGAAAGGTATCGCGCGCACCCACGGCTCGGCACCGAATCAGAAGGCCCCTGCCCTTGCCGATCAGCTACGCGCAATGGTGGACACACTCGATTGCACGCGTCTTCAAGGGCTCCGAGATCGCGCTATTCTCACGCTGGGCTTCGCTGGAGCCTTCCGGCGCTCGGAGCTGGCAGCGTTACGGTTGGAGGATCTGGAAGAGGTTTCTGGTGGATTTCGGGTGCATGTCCGCCAGTCGAAGACGGATGCGGAGGGATTGGGCCAGGTCGTGCCGGTGATTCGCGGTCGGGACTATTGCCCGGTACGCGCTGTCCGTGAATGGCTGAAGGCCGCCGACATTCGGGATGGCTGGGTGTTTCGGCGTCTATATCGGGGCAATCGAGTCGCGGAGATGCCGCTGAGCGCCCATAGCATTGCCGCCGTGGTGAAACGCTGTGCACAACACGCCGGGTTGGATCCGTCCGAATACGCTGGCCACAGCCTCCGTTCCGGTTTCATGACCTCGGCCGCACTCTCCAAGGCCAGCCTCTTCAAGATGATGGAGGTCTCTCGGCATAAGGACCCTAAGACGGTGATGATCTATATCCGTCGCAGCAATGAATTCGAGGACCATGCCGGAGACGGGTTACTGTGACCTGAGATTTTCCTGGTCCGTGGGTGCTGGAAGCCCGCGTAAAATGACGCCTTCAAGGCAACCGAACACCAAGGAACCTGCCAATTTCGCTGTTGATCCAGCCTGGATGGGTAACCGGCAACGAATGCCCACCGTCAGTCATCACCTCCAGCCGTGCCGTCGGTATCAGCTGGGCCATCGCTTCCGCGTGCTCGCGCCGGATCACATCCCGTCCGCCGACAATCACCAGTACCGGGCAGCGGATGGCGGTCAGGTCTTTCGCTGTCAGTCTCGGTTCGCTCAGCCACATGCGTTTGATGCGGCGTTCCAGCTCGCCTGTACCTGGCCCTGCGTCAGTCCACCAGCGGGTAAGCCAGTGGGTCAATGGATTGGATGCGCGCGCGGCATCGGCTTGCGCATCGTCGGTCAAACCGCTGGGGTCATAGTTGGCGCTGATGGCGACGAGGCGCTGGACCCGCTCGGGCCAGCGATGCGCGAGGACCAATGCGGTGTTGCCGCCGTCGCTCCAGCCGACGATGTCGACCTTGGTGAGATGCAATGCATCCATCAATGCGAGAACGTCGGACGCAAGCTGGCTGTAGCTCAGCTCGGAGTCACCCAGCCCGGAATGTCCGTGACCTCGGCTGTCGACCACAACGATCTCTCGACCGGAATCGACGAGCCAGGGCAGTTGGGAGAACCAGCTGAGACGATGGCTCAATCCGCCATGCAGCAACAGGATGGCGGGGGCTCGTCCTAGGTAGCGCTGGTAATGGATGTCGGCACCGCCGCTATGGACGCTGCCGGTTTGCAGATGGGGCTCTGAGGTATGACGCCACCAGAGATAGCGGGCGAAGTTTCCAGATATCGGCATGAGCAGCAGAAAACCGGCCATCAGAATGCCAATCAGGACCGCTGGGCTGCGTCTGGCCCAGCGTCGCGTGACTGACTCAGTGCCCTGCCCGCTTACCACCCTGGCCTCGCGTGATCAGGGCCGTAATGTCCATCAGCACCACGGGCAGCGAGCGTCCGCGTGGATAAGCCAGGTACATACCGCGCCATTGGGGGTTGAACTTCTCTTTGTAGTGGCGCAATCCCTTGTAGTTGTAGAAGCGGTTGCCTAGCTCGTAGGCGAGCTTGAGGACCCGTTCGTCGCGGGGCGACCAGGGCGAGCGTCCGACGCCACTCAGCGGAGCCATGCCCAGATCGAACCAGCGGTATCCGGCCTCCTGTGCGTGCAGGATGAGATTGGTGAAGAGGAAGTCCATGGTGCCAGACGGAGCGTTGGGCGCATGACGCATGAGGTCGATGCCGAGTGCGTCGCGGTGACCGAAATCTTGGGCGATGCTGGCGAAGGCGACCAGCGCCCCGGCCTGTCTGACGACGGCGATCGGCCCCCAGGCAAGGAAGTCCCGCTTGAAGCTGCCGAGCGAAAAGCCCAGCTCCGCCATGTGTTTTTCCGCGAGCCAAACGTCGGAGATGGCCTGTAGCTCGCCCCAGACGACCTCGTCCAGCGGTTGCGACAGGACCTCGAAGGTCATCTCCGTGCGCTTCGCGCGATTGAGCACCGTGCGCAGTTGCTCCGCCTTCTTCCCCTTCAGCGTGAAATCCGCGAGTGAGACGTGGGCGCTCTCGCCGAGCTTGAGCAGGCGGAAGCCTGCTTCGTGATAGTGGTGCAGATGACCTTCCTCGACCTGATAGAAGACTGGTGCCAGGTCGTAGGCGTCCGCGAAGGTGCGAAAGGCGTAGATGGCCTCTTGGAGGTCGGCCGCGCCGCAGGCGGGATCGCCAAGGGCGATCAGATGTCCACGGCGGATGCCGTATTGGATGAGTCCCTTACCCGAAGGCGAGTAGAAGAGGTACTTGTCCCCCAGCATGGTCAGATAGGAGTAGGTCGTTTGGCCGACATCTGTGTAGAAGTCCGCCGCGCGCTCCAACGCGGCCTGATCGGGCAGCTCCACGACGGGCTTCGGCATGGAGTACCAGGTCCAGGCCAGCCAGGCGAGAAAGGTCACCGCCATCCCGAGCAGCGCGCGCGCATAGCGGGCGGAGTGCAGATGGTGGTCGACCTGATCGAGATGACTGAGCAGGGTGCTGGGGCCATAGAGGACGCTGCCCAGACCGGCGGCCGCCAGCAGGGTCAGGGCCACGCCGGCGAGCCAGCGCAGATTGCGCGCGCTGGTCAGTGCATAGCCCTGGTGGTCGAAGCTCGCCCGATTGGCGCGCAACAGCGTCGCAAGCATGAGCAGCAAGGCCGCAACCTCGATGTCGATCCCCTTGAGCAGGCTGATGATGACGCCGCTCAGGAGCAGGGTTTGGGTGGCATGATAGGCACCGCGCATCCCGGCGCCGATCCCGCGCGAGAGACCGAGCAGCAGGGTTCCGACCACGACGCTGGAAAAATGAAATCCCTCGCGCGCGAGCAGTGGCATGAAGCGATCCAGCACCGCCAGGCGTTCCGCCACCCCAGGAAATGCGGCGGACAGTAGCAGAACAACTCCGGCCGCGAAGGTGGCGTAGGCGAGGATCTGGGTGCTCAGATGGCCGAGAAGACGCAACGGAATACGGCCGATCCGTAGGACCGGATGGCTCTTGAAGCGCCCTGTCAGCTCCTCGATACGACGGCCATCCGAAAGCAGGCGCGTTCCCGGAAGCAACTGGGCGGCGAACAGAAAGGGAACGAAGTAATACACGATGCGAAATAGCAAGAGTCCAGCGGCCACAGCGACAGAGTCCGCGCCGATCTGGCTCAGGATAAGCAGCATGGTGCCCTCGAAGACGCCCAGCGCGCCAGGAACCATACTCAGCAGTCCCAAGGTCATCGCCAGTGCGAAGGCCATCAAGACCGTGCTTAGTGGCAGACTCGCACCCGCCGCGCTCAGACAGAGCCAGAGCAGCACCCCGGTCGCGATCCAATCCAACGTGGAGACGATAACCAGACCGAATCGTTGTGCCGACCCCAGCGACGGGGTGTCTGCGAGCCAGCGACGATGCAAGGGACCGCGTCCGGCGATCAGCATGAACAGCGGCCAGTAGAGACTCGCGGCAACCAGCACGCTCAGGGCCAAAGGCGCGGGGATCGCCGACCATTGCAGCATCTCGCGGTGAGCGAGGAGCAGGATCGTCGCCAGGACGGAGAGACCGAGCGGCATGCTGATCACAACCAGTGCTGCGCTGCCGACCGCTCGGGATGGCGGCACGCCTGCGTTGGTCATCCCCAGATAACGGATGCCCGAGCCGGTCATGCCGGAGAAGCCGACGACATTGTTCAGGGCGCTGGCGACCCAGGCACAGCGCACCAGATCGGTGGATTTGATCGACAACACCAGCCAACGTCGCAGGAGGAGATCGTACAGCGTATTGAGCGAGGCGGTCGCCAGCCCGGCCAGCAGCAGCGCGACTGTTACGGCTAGACTGATGGACTGAAAGGCACTGTGGATCCTGGCGATATCGAGGTGCCGCAGCTCCCGCCAACCCAAGACGCCGACGGCCGTCAACGCCAGGACGGGCAGCAGCCAGCGTAGCACCAGGCCGATGCGCTTGGGCCAGCCGATCTCGGCCTCCTCCAGCATTTCGGGTTCCGGGCTGGCGGCGTTGAGAGTCTCGTCCGCCCGGACGGCGTGCTCTGATCCATGGAGACTGTCTTGCTGCATTCGCATGATGATGCCGCCTCATTCGACTCAATGTACTCTCGGCCCATAGCTGGCCGACGACCAGAATCGGTACTGCCAGGATGATGCGACAGACGCCGGTCCGGGATTCTAGATATTACCGCGAGACCAGGCATCTCAACGCGCCACCTGCCGGCGCACCTGGTCGATGGCCTGCGCGAAGCACGTATCGAGCCAACTTGGACGCGCCCCGGACTGGATGACGCGCAGCGAAAATAAGGAATGTCAGGCTCGACCGCCCCTCCCCTCCGTGAGGATGCTCCCGGATCACGCTTCTGCGTCATCCGGACTAAAGCGTCGAATTTCGATGTGCATTGGTGAATGTGCACCAAGCCCATTGGGTCTGGTCGACCAGACAGTGACTCGATCTCCCCCAACTCCCGCCATGCAGACGCGGCACGCCCTGCATCGATACCGTCTCATCGACTTTGGCAAACAAGATGCAATGCGCTAGTCAGAGCGGCGCGATCGGACGCGTCGTGACGGTTCGAGTCCAGGATGCCGGGCGTCCGGCACCTCGGAACTCGAACCAGGCAGTCTTGCGATACGAACCGGAGATCACATTCATGTCGAATCAACTCGCCAATTTCGAAAAGCATATCCCTCTCGATAAGCTGATCCATTCAGATAAGCTCGCGCAGCTCGGCAGTGCGATTACCGAAGGAATCGATCGCCTGGTTCCACGCCCCACGAGCGCTGTCGGCAAGTTCACCTTGGCGACCCTACCCTACCTGACGCTCTACCTGATTGCGGTCGTACTCATCGCGATGACCGACCACAATCCGGCCTCGACACAAGATATTTGGAACTACTTCATTCCGCTCGTCGCCCTTGTCTCTACTGTGAGCAGCTGGAGCCGCCATGCCGGCGACATCTGGCAAACCCGGTCTCGCTACATACTGCGACAGCTGGTGCACTGGGGCGCCCTGCTCCTGGTTATCCACCTGCTCTTTCAGTCGGATGTCCAGCACTTCCTTAAGGCCGAGACGGATGGCTTCGTCATCATCTACATCCTGGGTCTGGCCAGCATTCTGAGCGGTCTGTATCTAGATTGGAAAATGGCTGTTTTCGGACTTTTCCTAATCTTCAGCGGGGTCATCATCGCCTTCCTGGATGACAATGCCTTGCTGATCGTGATTGGCGGTACCGCCACCATGGCCGTCATTGCAACCGCCTTCATCTGGATCAAGCATCACCAGCACACGGATGCTCAGGGTGGCTGATCTCGGCGAGACTCAGTCGTTAACAGTCGGGCAGGATGGCCCGACTACCCTGCCCCAAAGCTCGACCGTCGAGCCTTCTCCCTGACTTTGAGACGACCCCATTGAGCGACTAAGGAGCAGCATAAACCGTCGATTTTGCCTTGAGCAGAAAAACGCCGTTGCCCCTTATATGTTGGTTGCTTGATTTCGATATCTAGGGTTCAAACCCCCGCCTTTCAGGCGGGCAGATTTCATCTTCAGCCCTCTCGCTGCTACGGTTGATCCTGGCCCCTGGAGCAACGAGCGGAGAGAGGATGGATTATCGCTACGGTAGCCACACGGTTTTCCGGATTGAGTACCACTTTGTCTGGGTTACCAAGTATCGCTACAAAGTGCTGAGAGGAGACGTCGGGGAGAGGGTTCGCGAATTGGTGCGACAGACCTGCGATGCGTTCGAGATCCGAATTCTCAAGGGTGTCGTGAGTGCGGACTATATCCACATACTCGTCTCCGCTCCGCCGGAGATGGCGCCGAGCGAGATCATGCGCAGGATCAAGGGGCGAACGGCCAGCAAGCTCTTCGAGGAATTTCCGGCGCTGAAGAAGCGCTACTGGGGGCGGCACTTTTGGGCGCGCGGATACTTTTGCGCCACCGTTGGCGAGCTGAGCGAGGAGATGATAAAGCAGTACCTGGAGCATCATTTTGAGCCAGACCCTGCGGCTGAATTTCGAGTGGAGCCCTAGACGCGTCGTTCAGTCGACGCGTATCCGGACTTTCAGTCCGTTACTCAAACCCACCGGCTTTTAGCCGGTGGTTGTTTAGTGAAGTTAAGTGAGGTGCGTTTTTTAGTTTATTGAGGTTTGGTTTTTGTGTGTTGATAGTTATCAAAATATTGAACTGGCATAATATGCTTTTTATTTATGGCGATTATGTGACATGGTTTTTGACCATCAACGGATGGCCTCGGCCAGCAGGAAGCTGTAGTCGTTCTTGACAGAGCCCGATAAACCAGGTTCATCATGGTCTCTATGAAATCCCCGCAAGAATTTCGCTTCAATTCTGGTCGTCTAGCGCTCGATCTTCCCGCAACGGTGAGGCGACGTGCCTCAGAGCCCGATGACGTGCTGGCCTCCCCTGGCGCGCCCGCCCGCTGGTTGCGCGATGCGGCGTTATTGACGCATCTGCCCGACCTGTCCGTAACGCAGGAAACCGCGTTGCTTGAATTGCGCGAAACCATCTGGAGCTTGGCCGACGCACTGATCCGGGGGGCGAAGCTGCCAACGGAAGTAGTCGATCGCCTCAACGCCGTCGCCGCCGGACCTGCGCCCATCCCTCAACTTGACGCCGCCTCCCTGACTGTCTACCGAAACGTTGACGATCCGGTCCAGGCGGCACTGACAATCATTGCCCAGGATGCGGTCGATCTGCTGGGAGGACCGCTACGTTCCCGGATCAAGGCTTGCAGCCAGCCGGATTGCCGGATGCTGTTTCTAGATACCTCCCCGAGCATGCGGCGGCGCTGGTGCTCGATGGACCGCTGCGGTAGCCGGGCCAAGGGTGCCAAATTTCGCCAGCGTCTCAAAAACTCCAGCCTCACTTGATAATGTACTTCTGAAATAGGTGGTTGCCTCTTTGTGTCGAGGCATTCCCACTATCCCAGCATCGGGAGGATTGCCTCCCTTCCCTTCCCTTCTCGTCGGATACGACGACCGGGCCCCAAAGAGTTCACCTCCGAACGCCTCCGCGCGGTCGGAGGTGCCAGCCGCTGGTCCGAGCCACCCGCCACGCCTGCCGTGACGCACCCCGATTCTCCCGCTGCTTTACAAAACCATAAAAACCGGTTTATATAGTTCGCAAGAGGCCAAATCGTGGATAATCCTATCGGTCCGCGCCATCAGACGACATGGTCTGGAACGGGCTGGAAGGAGAAATGATGTTCGAGGCGGAGGAAACTCGTTCGATCGCGATCGGTCATGCGACGGGGCTGCTGCCGAGAAGAACTCTGGTCGCCCACGACAGTTGAGCCGTTCTCGACCCATGAAAATCTTGAAATGCTGAGACGGGACGGCTTTACCGACAGCAAGGTGTCTTCAAGCATGTCTATTTCGAAGGATTCTTCTGCATCAAATAATCGCGCCGCAACAGCGAGCGACTGACTGCGATCTTCACCCTTCACTCGTCGCGAACGGAGTCAAGAGATGGACCTGAGAGCCTTCAAATCTCCCGGTAGCGCCTTCGTCGCCACCATGATTCTGTGCACCGCTTTCATGGGATCGTCTTTTCCCTCCGGAAAATACATCATCAGCGACGTTGCGATGCCCCCCTTCTATGCGGGGGGATGGCGATTCCTCCTGGCTGGCGTGTTGATACTCGCTTTTTCCTTGGTCAGAAACGGGACGAACAGCATCATCCCTTCCTCGCACGGATCGATTTTGAAAGGGGTGGCCTTCGTATTGGTCGTTGGCTGTCTTCAGACGGCCGGAACCATGGGCTTTCTCAATCTGTCGCTCGGCAGTCTGAGTGCTTCGATGGCGTCGATCTTGCTGTTCACCAACCCCCTTTGGACCGCCATTCTTGCCCACTTCGTCCTTGGCGAGCATCTGTCCAGGCACAAAGTCGCCGCCTTGCTATGCGGCATCGCTGGGGTTTCGATCTGTCTGGGGGTCGGCTCGGATCAAAGCCTGGAGGGCGTTCTGACCGCCCTGGCCGGATCGATCTGCTGGTCGCTTTGCACCCTGATCTCGAAGAAACACAGGTTCGACAAGTCGGTCTTCGTCTTCACCGGATGGCAGTTGACCCTGGGCGCACTGGTGATGCTGTCGATCTCGGCGCTGTTGGGCGAAGAGTACGACATCGGTCAGATCAACGATTGGGGACTCTTCTGGTTCGCCTGGCTGGTCGTCCCCGCCTCGATCGGATCATTCAGCCTGTGGTTCCATGCCCTCTCCATCAAGGGGGCGACCCTGACCAGTTCCTACCTGTTCCTTGTCCCGCTGTTCTCGACGACCTTCTCGGTTGTGCTATTGGGCGAGGCCCTGAGCTACAAGATCCTGATCGGAGGCTCGGTCATCGTCTTCGCCCTCTGGCTGATCAACGTTCCCCCGACTACAACCACTCTATGGCACGAGCGCGTCCGAAGCTGGAGAAGGCGTCGTATTGATTCGCTTGCTGATGAGGAGATTGGCTAGATTTCGGTTTTGTTTGTGTGTCGTATTTAGAAATTATTGAACTGGCATAATATGCTTTTTATATGGGACGGTTATGGGGCATCGCGAAAGACAGCGTCGCCGCTAGCAAGCAACTCGAAGCCCCATTGAGTACCCGCTTGATGATCGCAAGACGCAGGGAACGCTCGCCACTGGGTGAGTCCGACTCAGGATCCCGCCGAGCTTGCGTTGGCGCAAACCCTCCTCGACGGCACCCAATGATTCGCGAATCGCGGTCAGAATCATGGTGTTCGAGAGATCCTGATCGAGACCCTAGAGGCTGGAAATAGAGCTCCGATGCAATGGACGCGGCCATCTTCTGGCCGCATGCGTGAGGTGCGACCATTGCCTTGATGGAGGCTCAGCCGCTTGGTGGATGCTGTTCGCCCTTATGATCCTCCAGCTTGTCCCCCATCAAACGTCGCACGGCTACGAAGAAGACCGGCACGAAGAGAACCCCCAGCAGGGTGGCACCCAGCATGCCACCCATGACCCCGGTACCGATGGCATGGCGGCTGTTGGCGCCAGCGCCGCTGGAGATCACCAGCGGTGTGACGCCGAGGATGAAGGCGATAGAGGTCATGAGGATGGGCCGAAAACGCAGCCGACAAGCCTCAAGAGTGGACTCCAGCAGACTGCGCCCGGACTGGTGCATGGTGTTGGCGAACTCGATGATCAGGATGGCGTTTTTGGCCGAGAGTCCGATGACGGCGATGAGTCCGACCTTGAAGTAGACGTCGTTCTCCAAACCGCGAAACCAGGTGAGGCTGAGCGCGCCCAGTACACCCAGCGGGACTACCATGATCACCGCCGCCGGCACCGACCAACTCTCGTAGAGCGCAGCCAGGGCGAGAAAGACCACCAGCAGCGAAAGCCCGAAGAGGATGGGCGCTTGCTGCCCTGAGATGATCTCTTGCAGCGAGGAGCCGGACCACTCGTAGCCGATGCCATGCGGCAAATCGTCGCTGACGATCTCTTCCATGGCCGCCATCGCCTCACCCGAGCTGCGACCGGGTGCCGCGCTGCCGTTGATCTGCACGGCGGCATAGCCGTTGTAATGGTCGATGGCCGGCGGGGCCGTGGTCCAGGTCGAGCTGACTACGCTGCTCAGGGGCACCATGTTGTCGATGCCGCCCTTGCTGCTCGGGATGTAATAGCGGTCGAGGTCGCTCGGACGGCTGCGATAGGCAGCGTCCGCCTGCAACAGCACCTTGAGCACCCTCCCCTCGTAGTTGAAGTCATTGGCATAGACCGGCGCCAGCATGAGCTGGATAGCGCTGTAGATGTCGGTGAGCGATAACCCCATGGCCTGGGCCTGGATGCGGTCCACATTGAGATGAACCTCGGGGGCGTCCTCCAGTTGGTTGGGCCGCACCCCGGCCAGGACTGGGTTCTGGCCGGCAGCCCCGAGCAGGGCGTTGCGCGCCTCGATCAACTTGTCATGACCGACCCCGGCGCGATCCTCCAGACGGAAATCGAAGCCCCCAAAACGGCCCAGACCACGCACCGTCGGCATGTTGACCACGAAGATGCGCGCCCCCTTGATCGACTGCAGGGCGCCGTTAGCTGCCTGGATAACGGCCTGAATTTGTTCGTTCGGCGCCGTGCGTTCATCCCATGGCTTGAGCCGAATGAACCCCAGACCGACGTTCTCGCCCTGCCCCACGAAGCTGAATCCGGCCACGTCCAGCACCTTGTCCACGCCTGGGAGCTTGGCCACGATGGTCTCCATCTCACGCAGGACCTCGCCGGTGCGCTCCATGTTGGCGCCTGGGGGCAGCTGGATGATGGCGAAGGCATAGCCCTGATCCTCCTCGGGCAGGAAGCTGGTAGGCAGGCGCGCATAGAGGAAGGCGGCGAGAACGGCCAAGGCGATGAAGGCCACCATCCAGCGTGGTGTATGACGGATCGACTGCCCGATCCGCGCCATATAGGCCCCGGACAGCCAGCCGTAGCCACGGTTGAATCCGCGCAGGAACCAGTTCGGCTTCTCGTGCTCCGGTTTCAGCAGGGTGGCGCAAAGCGCCGGGGTGAAACTCAGGGCCATGAGCGCCGAGATCCCCATGGAGATGGCGATGGTCAGGGAGAACTGCCGATAGATGGCCCCCACGCTGCCGCTGACCAGGGCCATGGGGACGAAAACCGCCGCCAGCACCAGGGTCATGGCGATGACCGCGCCGGTGATCTGATCCATCGCCTTACGTGCCGCCTCTTTGGGTGACAGCCCCTCCTCGGTCATGATCCGCTCGACGTTCTCCACCACCACGATGGCGTCGTCCACCACCAGACCAATGGCCAGGACCAGCCCAAAGAGGCTGAGCACATTGATGGAGAAGCCCGCCAGATACATGCCCGCGAAGGCGCCGGTCAGGGCGACCGGCACCACCAGGGTCGGAATCAGGGTTGCGCGCAGATTCTGCAGGAATAAGAGGATGACCAAAAAGACCAGCACCACCGCCTCGGCCAGGGTCTTGACGACCTCTTGGATGGAGATGCGCACGAACTGGGTGCTGTCATAGGGGGTGACCCAGGTCACTCCGGCCGGAAAATAGCTGGACAGTTGATCCATCTTGGCGCGTACCGCAGCCGCCACCTCCAGTGCGTTGGCGTCCGGGGCGAGCTGAATGGCAAAGCCCGCAATAGGGTCCCCGGCCAGATGTACGTCATGCCCATAGGACTCGGCGCCGAGACCGATGCGGGCAACATCCTTGAGTCGCACATTGCTGCCATCCGCATTGGCCCGCAGGATGATGGCTCCGAACTCATCCGCGCTGGTGAAACGGCTGGCGGCGCTGACCGAGGCGGTAAAACTCTGTCCAGGCAGGGCTGGCTCGGAACCGATCGACCCGGCGGCAATCTGCACGTTCTGGGCACGCACCGCCTTCAGCGCATCGGCCGCGCTCAAGCCGTAGCCACGCAGCTTGTCCGCATCGAGCCAGATACGCATGGCGTACCCGGAGCCAAACTGGGTCGCCCCGCCCACCCCCGGCAGACGTCGGATGGGATCAAGGATCTGTGCGGCGATGAGATTGTTCAGGGCATAGCTGTCCAGCCCCGCGTCCTCTGACTTGAGCGCCACCACCATCAGGAAGGCGTTGTTGGCCTTGGCCACGGTGATCCCGTTGCGCACCACCTCCTCGGGCAAACGGGGCTCGGCCAGGCCCAAACGGTTCTGGACCTGCACCTGGGCGATATCCGGATCCGTGCCGGTGAGGAAGGTCAGTGTGATCTGGACCGTACCGTTGGAGCGCGAGGTGGACTCGAAATAGAGCAGATTGTCCACGCCGGTGAGCTGCTGCTCGATAACCGAGGTGACGGTCTTCTCGACCACCTCAGCGCTGGCCCCCGGATAGGAGGCGCTGATGCTGACCTGGGGCGGAGCGATCGGCGGATAGGCCGACACCGGCAGTTCGAAAATGGCGACGGTGCCGCTCAGGGTGATGAGGATGGCGATGACCCAAGCGAAGATGGGACGGTCGATGAAGAAACGTGGCATGGGGCTTGTCCTAAGGCGTTCATGGATGTCAGAGCGGCACGAACAACGACTAGGTTCCGGCGACCGATCCAGTCGACGCGGAAGATGCCTTCGCCGCCTTCTTGTCCGCGCTGCTTGCCGCCTCATCCGCTGGCGCAGCCTGTGCCATCGCGCCTGGCTTGACCTTCTGCAGCCCCGTGACGATGACCCGATCGCCCTCGGCCAGATCGCCGGTCAAGATCCAGTCCTGGCGGGTCATGCCATGACTCTCGACCCGGCGCTGCTCGACCTTGCCCTCAGCGTTCAGGACCATGACATAGGCACCTCGCCCATCCCGTGCCAGTGCCGCCTGCGGTAACAGAACGGCCTGATCCAAGCGTCCCGTGGTCAGCCGCAGGGTGACGAACATCCCGGGCAGAAGTGCGCGATGGGGATTGGGCAGGGTGGCGCGCAGCGACACGGCGCCAGTTCCCGGATCCACCGCCAGGTCTGAGAAATCGAGCGTTCCAGCCTCTGAATAGGCACCGCTTCCGGGGAGCCGGACTTCGACCGAAGTCCTGGCCTTCGACGCGAGAGCCCCTGGCTTCCGGGAGTCGACCGCCATCTCTTGCAGTTCGGTCAACTCCTGTACCGATTGACTGAAATTGACATAGATGGGATCGATCTGCTCCACCGTCGTCAAGAGTGTCGCCTCGTTCTGACCCACGAGAGCGCCCTCGGTCACCAGTGCACGACCGGCGCGACCGGCGATCGGGGCGCGGACCGTTGCATAGCTCAAATTCAGCCGGGCACCATCCACATTGGCGCGCGCCTGCTTGACGGCGGCCGCAGTGGTCCGTTCGGCAGCCTGGGCGGTATCCAGGTCCTGTTGTGAAATGGTCTTTTTCTCGCGCAGTTCCAGATAGCGCTTGGCCGTCAGGGCAGCGTTGACGGCGTCCGCCTCGGCCTTGGCCAGCGCCGCCTCCTCGGCCTTGAGCTTGGCCTCCAACTGAGCCGGGTCGATCTGGAACAGCACCTGGCCCTGCTTGACGTCGGTGCCCTCGGTGTAGACCCGCTTGAGGACGATCCCGGCCACCCGCGCCCGCACCTGCGCGGTCCGGGTCGCGGCCAGACGCCCAACCAGCTCACGGGTCAGGGGCAGCGACTGGACATGCGCAGTCACCACCGACACCTCGGGCGCAGACATTTGGGCGCCCTTTCCGGGGCCAGCCCCCTGCCCCGTCGGCTGGTTGCAGCCAACCAGGGATAAGGCCCCCGCGCTAAAGACCACCGCGCGCAACACACTCGATCTCGTCATCGGAGCTCCCGACTCGCGTTATGAAAAGAATTCAAATCCCACATGAGCACCCCGAAAAGAGGCCGCTCGGTCATCCGATCCAGCAGGAGGTGTGACCACCATTACACTCCTCGTGCGTTACAAGCAATCTCAGAATCAAACAGCGATCCAGACACCTGGAGGCGTTACGAACTGAGTTGCGCTGAGGAATGGCCTGACTCGAATATCGAGCCCGACAGGCTCCTCGGATGCCGATAGCAAAACCGCAGCCCAGGCCCGTCGCTGCGCTCGATCAGTGCGAGGGCACCGCCGAGTCGAGCCGCAGCCTCCATGGCGATGCTGAGTCCAAGTCCGCTGCCCTCAGAGCGGCCATGATGGAGACGAAAGAAGGGCTCCAAGACCCGGATGCGCTCGGCGGCGGGGATACCAGGGCCGTCGTCGAGCACCTCGATGATGACGGACTGGTCGTCCGCATCGATCCCGAGGGTCACCTCGCCCCCATCGCGTCCGTGTTTGAGCGCGTTCTCGAGTCCGTTGCGCAGCACCAGGCGCAGGCTGTCGGGGGCGACGGTGACGCGAACCGACACGCGCTCATCCAGGCCCAGATCGATCCCCCTGGCCTCCGCCAGCGGAAGATGCTCGGCGATGAGTTCCCGCGCAAGCGCCGAGACGTCGACCTGCTGCGTTGGCTGCGAGCCGCTCTGTAATCGCGCCAAATTCAAAAGCTGCTCGGTAAGCTTGCGTGCGCGCTCGATCCCGGCCTGTAGAGGCAGCAGGCGCTCGCGCACGGCCTCCAGGCTTCGGGCCTGAGTCAGGTTTTCCGCCTGTACCGAGAGCGCCGTGAGCGGGCTGCGGATCTCATGGGCCGCGTCTGCAATGAAGCGCCGCTGGTGCCGCACCAGTTCGGCGACCCGCTCAAGCAGTCGGTTGATCGCGTGGACGAAGGGGCGAATCTCATCCGGCACGCCGGCGTGTGTCATCGGCGTCGGGCGATCCGCCGGTTGTGCATCCAGGTGCCTGGTGAGTTCAGCGATCGGTTTGAACTCGTGACGAACGATGCGCACGATCAGCCAGCCGATCACCGGGAGCAGCAGAAGTAGGGGCACGAGGGTCTGGAGGGCACTGGTGAGCGCGATCTCGTCGCGGGTCTCGGTCGGCTGAGCGACGATCATGCGCTGTCCGGTGCGCGTGTCGCGGTGCACGAAGACACGCAGCGACCCAGATTGCGCCTCCACGTGATGGAATCCAGGGGTCAAAGGTTCGGGCAACCAGTCGGGGCGTGGGTCCTCAGGCAGCCGAACGAGACTGATGCGCGAATCGGGGTCGCTAAGCCTGGGCCGTTCATCGGTCGGCCCACTTGTGCCTGCGAGCACGGCAATCTGGCGCAAGAGATCGTCCTGGAATTCAGTCGCCTCACGGTAGGCGAGCCCAAAGGCGACCAAGGCCGCGATCAGGGCCGCGAGCAGGATGGTGCCGCTCAACATCCAGGTTAGACGCCGCTGCAGCGAACGACTCATTCTGGACGCTCCACCCGCCATCCGGCACCCCGGACGTTCTTGATGACGTCCGTGCCCAGTTTCTTGCGCACGCCATGAATGAGGAAGTCGATCGCGTTACTCTCGACCTCCTGGCCCCAGCCATAGAGGTGCGTTTCAAGCTCGGCGCGGCTGAAGATGCGCCCTGGATGCAGCAACAGGGTTTGGAGGAGTGCGCGCTCCCGTGCGCTCAGGGTCGTCGAGACCGCACCGCTGACGGCCTCACCAGTCGCCGGATTCAAACTGACCCGACCGTTGCTGAGCAGCGGGGCGGCCTGTCCGCCCTGGCGACGGATCACGGCGCGCAGCCTGGCGAGCAACTCGTTCAGGTCGAAGGGCTTGACCAGATAATCGTCGGCGCCGAGGTCCAGTCCCGCGATGCGGTCCTCGACCGCATCGCGGGCGGTGATGACGACGACGGGAATCCGGCTCCCGGTCGCGCGCAGTCGACGCAGGACCTCCAACCCATCGCGCTTGGGCAGTCCCAGATCGAGCAGCACGGCTTGATGATCGTCATCCTGGAGGATGCCGCCCGCCGTTGCGCCATCCTGAACCCAGTCGACGGCGTAGGCGGCGTCCTTGAGTGCGACGGACACCGCCTCGCCGATCATGACGTCATCTTCGACCAGCAGGATACGCATCAGGTGCTCCCTGAGATGGATGCCGGACCTTAATGCGCCGTCTTGGCCGGCCGATGCCGAAACAGCAGGAGACAGGCCGCGATGAAGACGATCAACGTCAAGGACGCCGAGTAGCGGCTCAAGGCCAGCCCGCCATCGGCCAGTGGCTTGTCGAGCAGGTCTCCGAGCACCGCGCCTAAGGGACGCGTGAGGATGAACGCCAGCCAGAACAGCAGGGTCCGCGAGATCTTGGTCTTGTAGTAGGCCAGGGTCAACAGCGCCAGCAAGGCACCGAAGATGAGCGCCCCGCCCTCGTAGCCGAGGCCCGCAGTATCCGCCGTCCAGTCGCCCAGCGCGGTGCCCAGGGTCTGCGAAAACATGATGGTGACCCAATAGAACATCTCCGCCTTCGGCGCACTGATGGACTCGACCGACACAGTCCCGAGCGTCCGATACCAGAGCGCCAGGGAGGCGAGCAACAGCAGCAGAAGCAGCGAACTACCCCCGGCATAGCCGATGCCGAGCGAGCGGTCGGCGAAGTCAGCCAGGGTCGTGCCGACCGTGGTCGTGGCGATGATGGTCGTCCAATAGAGCCAGGGGTGGAATCCCTTGGCCTTGATCTGGGCGGCGACGGCGACCAGGAAGACACCGGCGAAGATCGCGGTGCCGACCAGGTAGCCGAGGTTCATGGACATGGAGACCGCGTCTCCGCCGGTCTCGCCGAGTGTCGTTGCAGCGATCTTAATTGCCCAGAAGAGCAAGGTGACCTCGGGGACCTTGCTCAGGGCGGTTTCATGGCTTGGTTTCATGGCTTGGGACTCCTTGCGTCTTGGCAGGCGCGGAATGGGGGATTGGTCATGGCGGACGGGGCAGGCGTCCGGGGCGCTCGTTTCGCCCCAGACGGCCGCGCGTCGCAGATCAATCCTCCCGTTCGTCACCGCCCTCACGGTCCTCGTCATCGCCCTGATCGATCCGGTCATTCACTGCGGCGAGCACCTTACCGGTCGTAGGGTCCACCTCGACATCCATCACCATGTCGCCCTTGACGACCTCGACGTCAAAGACCCAACGGTCTTGGTCGCGCTCATACTCGGCCTTGGACGCCTTGCCACCAACCTGCTGCTCCGCGGCGGCGATGGCCTGAGTGAGACTGATCGGCGCATCGGTAATCCCGAGCGCATCGTTCTGCTCGCTGCTCGCGGCGTAGGCGCCACCAAGGCCGGACAGACACAGCGTCGTGATGGCTAGGGAGTGATAGAGCTTGGCTTTCATGATCATTGCCTCTCGTCAGTCACGCGGGGATTCGCGTGAGGGTCACGATAACGATCGACAATTAGCGCAGACTTAGGACCTGCCCAGAATCCAGCGTAGGGCGCAATAGCGCCAGCGTATTGCGCCGCATGGCAGGCATCCGCTAAGGCGCGCCCACCGCTCGCATACGGCGCAATAGGGCCGCTCCAAGATCGAACGCTGGCAGTTCATGAAATGTATCGCCAGCGCACATGCGGCGCAGCCACCCAAGCGGAACCTGGCGTCAGAACAGGGTGTAGATGAAGGGCGCTACGGCGGAACCCTGCGCCAAGACGATCAAGACGCCAAGCAGCAGCATGACGATGATGATCGGCGCAAGCCAAAACTTCTTGCGCTCGCGCATGAAGCCCCAGAGGTCGTTGATAAGATCCAGCATCAGTAAGGTTTCTCCATGGATTTAGGTGTGGCCTCTTGGCTTGGCTCGCGGTAGCTCTCGGCATCCGGCAACAGACGGCGCTTCATGGGATCATTCCCCATCAGGCGCATGATGAAACCCGCTGGCACGAAGGCCACGAAAAAGACGAAGCTCAGGGTTAGCGGTGTCGTCACGCGGCTCATCAGGAGCCCCAGACGCATCCAGCCGCGATAGACCGGACCCAGCGAGCGCGGCGCGGCCAGCCCCCAGAGCATCAGGACGGCGGCCAACGGCCAGGGCCAGATTGGAAACCGCAGGTCGAACAACCAGGGCAGGATCAGCCCGAACAGTGCAACGACGATGGCGCCGGTGGTCAGCGCGAAACGGCGAAGCCCGTGGGCATCGAGCTCGGGGATGGCGTGCATGGGCGGTACCTCAGTCCAGCTCGAACGTGTGTTGCCAGCTTTGATCGCGCGGTTGCGCGGGCTGCTCGGACTTGGCGATCAGACAATTTTCCAGCACCAGATAGTCCATCTCGGTGCGCATGAAGCAGCGATAGGCATCCTCGGGAGAGCCGACGATGGGCTCGCCGCGCACGTTGAACGAGGTATTGACCAACATCGGACAACCGGTGCGCTCGGCAAAGGCCGCGATCAGCTGATGAAAGCGCGGATTGGTCTCGGCATGCACGGTCTGAAGCCGGGCCGAGTAGTCCACATGCGTGATGGCCGGGATCTGCGAGCGCGGCACCTTCAGTTTGTCGATGCCGAACAGCCGCTGCTGATCCTCGGTCATGGCGATACGTTTGGATTCAGCGACCGGCGCGACCATCAGCATGTAAGGGCTCTGCCCCTCATGCTCGAACCAGTCCGACACCTGCTCCGCTAAGACTGCCGGTGCGAAGGGTCTGAAGGATTCCCGATACTTGATCTTGAGGTTCATCACCGACTGCATTCGGGCGCTGCGCGGATCGCCGATGATGGAGCGCCCGCCCAGTGCGCGCGGGCCGAACTCCATGCGGCCCTGGAACCAGCCGATGACCTGCTCGTCGTCGAGCAACGCCGCCAGACGCGCCATCAAGGCATCGTCATCCAGGCGCACATACGGAATTCCCGCGCCCTTGAGATAGGGCTCGATCCGGTCATTGTCGAAGGCCGGACCCAGATAAGCGCCCTGCATGCGGTCGCTGTCAGCGCCGCTGCGGGGCTGGTCCAGATACTGGTGCCAGACCGATAGCGCAGCGCCCAGAGCACCACCGGCATCGCCCGCCGCTGGCTGAACCCAGATCTCCTTGAATGGCCCCTCCCGCAGCAATCGACCGTTGGCGACACAGTTCAAGGCCACGCCTCCGGCCAGACAGAGGTGATCGACGCCCAGTTCACGATGGACCGTCCGCCCGAGGCGCAGCACGACCTCCTCCGTCACGGACTGAATGGAACTGGCCAGGTCCATCTCCCGCTGCGTCACCGGCGACTCGGGTCGGCGCGGCGGACCGCCAAAGAGCCGATCGAAGGCCCGGTTGGTCATGGTCAGACCGTTGGCGTAGTTGAAATAGCGCATGTCCATGCGAAAGGTGCCGTCGTCCTTCAGTGCCAGCAGGTGATCGAGGATCAGATCCCTGTACTTCGGCTCGCCGTAGGGGGCCAACCCCATCAGCTTGTACTCGCCCGAGTTGACCTTGAAGCCGGTGAAGTAGGTGAAGGCCGAGTAGAGCAGCCCCAGTGAGTGCGGGAACTGGATCTCCCATTGAGGCGTCATCCGATTGCCGTCACCGAGCCAGACCGAGGTGGTCGCCCACTCGCCGACGCCGTCCATGCAGAGCACGGCGGCGCGCTCGAAGGGACTCGGAAAGAATGCGGATGCCGCGTGCGCCTGATGGTGTTGGGTGAAGAGCAGCGGCGGCAGATCCGCCGTTTCGATGCCGCCGAGCGTAGCGAGCTCCTTGTGCAGCAGGCTCTTGAGAAGGAGCTTCTCCTTCAGCCAGATCGGCATGGCGGCCAGGAATGAGCGCAGTCCGCTAGGCGCATAGGACAGATAGGTCTCCAGCAGACGCTCGAACTTGATCAACGGCTTATCGTAGAAGACCACATGATCGAGATCCGCCAGCGCAAGACCGCCCTCCTCCAGACAGTAGCCGATCGCCTCGACCGGAAAGTCTGCGTCATGCTTCTTGCGCGAAAAGCGCTCCTGCTGCGCGGCGGCCAGGACCTCGCCGTCGCGCACCAGGCACGCAGCGCTGTCATGATAATATGCGGAGATACCGAGAATATTGACAGCCATGAACTTCGCTGGACCGACAGGGACATTGGGCGCGCAGTATAGCGAATTCCCAATGGGCTGACTCAGTGGCCGGGAAAGACAACCTGCGGATGCCGTGATGCGAAGAAGAATGCTGTTCGTTTTGGTCTGGCTGCTGTTCCTCTTCCTTCTTCTGGAAGGGGCGGGATTTGCGTTCTACACACTGGAGATCAGCAAACCGATCAGCGATTACGGCTATCCTGCGGGCCTCATCGTCGCGCACCCCCAACTGGGCTATGGCTACCAACCGAACTTCTCGGGACACTTCAAGGGCTCCGCGTACCAGGATATCCCGATCGAGATCAACGCTCAGGGGTTCCGCGATCGCGATTTTGCGGCACAACCCAGCGATGGCGTGCGGATCGCCGTATTGGGCGATTCGGTCGTGTTCGGTGCAGGCGTGCGCCAGGAAGACCGATTCACGGAGTGCCTCGACAGCGCGGACGAAGCCGGACAGAAGGGCCGACGCCTACTCAACCTGGGCGTGAATTCCTATACCTTCGGCCACTACCTGGCGCTGGCACGTCAGGGTTTCCTGGGCACGGATCCAGATGCGGTCCTGGTCGGCATCACACTGAACGACTTCGCATCGATGGACGATAACGGACCGGCACGACGTGCTCAGCGCTATGCCACGGAGTGGCACAAGCCCGACTGGGTCGCCCGCATGCAGGAGCGCATCGGCCGCACCTATGCCGTGCGCTTCCTGCGTGAGATCCGAACGCGGTTCACCTATGCCATGCTCAATACCGACGAGCGCGAGGCGTATCACACGAAGTGGATGCGCACCGTGGTCGCGGGCTGGCAGTCCGACGCAAACCGGCAGCGTTTCGAGACTGGGCTCGACGCATTCTCGACGTTGCTCAAAGGCAGGGATATCCCCTTCGGCTTCATTCTCTTTCCGGAGCTGAACGCCCTGCGCAACCCCTCGGAATTCGACGCGCCGCGCAGGCTGGTCCGTGAACTGCTCGATCAACGCGGTCTGCGCTACTGCGACCCCTACGACGATTTCGCCCGCCAAAGCGATCTGGATGCCCTGTTCCTCGCTCGAGACGGTATCCACTACAGCCCCAAGGGACACCAAGTCCTCTGTCGATCCCTCGACCACTGCCTCGACAGCCTGGAACTCACGGGCAGGCTCGGCGGAAAGACTCCCAATCAAAGGGCACGGGTCCCGGACAGCGAATAGCCGCGCAGATTGAGCGAGAAGTGCTCAAGCGCCTGGATGCCCGTTGCCTCCGCCTGCTGGCACCAATCCTGAAGCCGATCGAGCAGCGCCTCATGCGTCGGGGCACGCCGGTCCCAGATCTCCTGCAAGCGTTCCTTAAACTGATAGACCGTCGCCAATGTCTGGTGCTGAGACAGTAGCTGCTCGACACGCAGCCGCGCGGCCTCATCCAGACGCTTGCCCTCTTTCGCCAGCAGTTTTCTCGACCTGCGCACGAGCCGCCGGCAATGCTGCGCGTCGTGACAGAGTTCCGCGCGGGCGACCGGCGTCAGCACCTCCTTTCCATAGCGGGCGATCACGTGCATCCGGCTCAGGATGATGGCGCTCAGCGTGTCCAGATCCAGCTGCCGTTTTCCCGGAATAATGATCGGCTCGGGCGCGACCCGTCTCACCTTCGCCAACCCCAGCATGGCGAGCAGCCGAATGTAGAACCAACCCAGATCGAACTCCCACCACTTGGACGACAGCCGCGCCGAACTCGGAAAGGCGTGATGATTGTTGTGCAGCTCCTCGCCACCGATCAGGATTCCCCAGGGCATGAAGTTGGTCGAGGCATCCGGTGTTTCGAAGTTCCGATAGCCCGCGTAATGGCCAATGCCATTGACCACGCCGGCCGCCCAGATGGGAATCCACAGCATCTGCACGGCCCAGATGACAAGGCCATAGACGCCGAACAAGAGCAGATCGACCAGCAGCATCAGACCCAGGCCCTGCGAGCGGAGACGGCTGCTGTAGAGATTGCGCTCCAACCAATCGTTCTTCACCCCCTTTCCGAAACGCTCCAGGGTATCGGCATCACGCGTCGCCTCGGCATAGAGTTCGGCACCCTCGGCAAGCACCTTGCTCAGACCGAGGACCTGAGGGCTGTGCGGATCCAGCGCCGTCTCGCATCGAGCGTGATGACGGCGATGCACAGCGACCCACTCCATCGTCACCATGCCGGTGGTGAGCCAGAGCCAGAAACGGAAGAAATGCGACACGATCGGATGGAGATCGACCGCGCGATGGGCCTGGGATCGATGCAGAAAAATCGTCACTGCCGCGATCGTCACGTGGGTCAGGACAAGGGTGACAAGCACCGCCTGCCAGGCACCGATATCGAGGATGCCGTAGAAGGTCATGGAATCTCCGGGGATCTGGGTAAGGAGCGAAGAACGTTAGACTTGATCGGTCTTTTCCGAGGTCTAGGCAATCGTCACTTTTCCAATCGGGTGATCTACTCAATCCAGAGATTCCCGGCCACGCGATCACGACGCCCACAAATCATGAATACGATAAAGCCCCAAGAGGTAGCGCAACTGTTGACGGTTCGTCGCTCCCAGTCGCTGGGACAGCCCGCCCAGCAGTTTGTTGGCGTAAGCCGGCGTGATGTCCTTGCCGTCGATGTTTTTCAACGGACGTCCGGTGGCCAGGAACTCCAGGATCTTGCGCTCCTTTTCGGAAAGGTCCGAGAGGTGCGCGAGCATCATGGTCTTGCGGCAGACAGGATCGGCATAGATACGGTCGTGAAATAGACGAACCAGGTTGCGCAGCACCTGGAAATGCTCATCGAGCAGCTTGCGGAAACCCGGTTCCTTGTCGTTGCTCACCAGGCTGGCGCCAGCGATCTCCTCCTTGTCGCTGAGTGTCGGAATAGAGATCCCATTGTGTAGACCGTAGTCGTGGCGAGCGATTTCGATGACCGTTCGCTCCTGTGGCTCCAATATCCCGCGCTCGTCCTCGAGCCACCAATCGATCGGCTCTACGTTACCCTGCAGGATACGTTTGATGGTGAAGTCCTGGTCAGTGAGCCCGGCTTCCACATAGTGTTTCAAAAAGGCCGCATCGAAGCCTTCCGAGCGCAGGAGTACGGGAGAGGCGCCCTCTTCCTTTTGTGAACACAGGAGATACGAACTATAGATAACACCGTCGAATCCAAGTCGGATGACGGCTCGCTCCAATGCGTCGAAACATTGTTCGACACCCTCGGCGGCACAGAGCTCGCTGACGTAATCGACAATCAGTTGCATGTGTTGGACTCGTTAACCGCGAAGTGCAGACAGATGATACAGATGATGTGGAGTGGAAATGCCGGTCAACGGTCGAGCACGAAATCGAAGGTATCCACGGCGAGTTCTTCGGGGCGTCCTTGAACCGGTGTCAGCAGTCGCAGCGCAAGCTGATCCAGCTCGCTCAAGGTGAGGTCATAGCCGGTGAGCGGCCCCCGCAAGGGCATGGGAATGCGATGTGCGCGCACCGCCACGAACTGACGCCACCCCGTGCCGTCAGCGGACTCGAACTCCAGGTTTCCTTGGGCGGGATAGCGCAGCTCCCTCCCCTCGAAACGATTGACGAAATGCGCTCCATCCAAAGGCGCCAGTTGCACGAACCGATCGCGACTGCGAATCAGCAGAAACACTTCCTGGTCGCGCCGCCCGGAACAGAGAAGAAACCAGGCGGTATTCAACGAAACTCTGGGCAACCCATCTTCGCGTGACCCGCTCTCCAGACGCACCAGGCGCAGATCGGTCTCCGCTGCCGGAACAAACTTCAGGATGCCAGCCCGCAACGATGCGTCGGCCATCAAACGGCCCCAAGGACTGATTTCGGGATCCGTTTGCAACAGCGGCAAGAAATCGTCCAAGCCGAGACAGGCAGCGAGCTTGCGGGCCGGTTCCTTATCCACGCACTCCCCGTTCCATGCCTTGCGCACGACGCCGACGCTCATCGTCTCGGGCACATGGATCCGCTTTCGGTAGAGGACCTCCAGTTGCTGCGGCGACTCAACCCCTAGCCTGCGAGCATAGGAGCGCACTTTCTCGGCATCGAGCTTCACGCAGCGATTTCGTCGAGCTGCCATTGAGGCTCACTTCCAACCGCGATAGGGACTAAGAGGCTCAAAAATACCGGAGTCGCCCCTGCCGGGAAAGCGAGCGACGTCATAGAAACATTGAACATCTTCAGCGCCGCATCAGGGTGAGACTCGGAGTAGACCCAACAAATCAGAGCCGGCACAGGCGATGGGGCTCTGGCATGGGGCCGAAGGTCTCCAGGGGCAGGCGCTCAGGCCAACCATCAGGGCCTGGGTGCACCCAGGCGAGCCAGCGCCAAGCGTCGCCACAGGCCTCGATCAGGCGGTTCTCGCAGGGTTCCCAGACGGCATGGCCCTCATATCCGCGACCGGAGACGGCATGGATTCGTAGTGGCGCGCCGCTGGCCGCATCCCACACCCGCACCGTCCCGTCTCCACCCGCCGAGACGAGACGCTGACCGTCCGGCGAGACGGCGCAGCCCAACAACCTGCCCTGGTGACCGGAGAGGCTCAGCAGCGTCTCGCCGCTGGCCGCATCCCACACCCGCACCGTCCCGTCTCCACCCGCCGAGACGAGACGCTGACCGTCCGGCGAGACGGCGCAGCCCCTCACCCCGCCCCGGTGGCCGGAGAGACTCAGCAGCCCCTCGCCGCTGGCCGCATCCCACACCCGCACCGTCCCGTCGCCACCCGCCGAGACGAGACGCCGACCGTCGGGCGAAATAGCACAGCCCCTCACCCCACCCTGGTGACCGGAGAGGCTCAGCAGCGCCTCGCCGCTGGCCGCATCCCACACCCGCACCGTCCGGTCTCCACCCACCGAGACGAACTGCCGACCGTCCGGCGAGACGGCGCAGCCCAGCACCGAGCCGTTGTGTCCGGTCAGCATGCGCAGCGTGGAGCAGGCCCTTCGTTCATCCAGGGGCTCGACGGGGACGAGCCGATCGGAGGATTGCGCACCTTGAGGCAGGACGAATCCAGTTGGGGCCGTGTGCGGCGATGCGATTGGTGGTTCATCGCATGCCAAGAACTGGGATCTGTAACCGCGGGCGTCGTGCCACAGGGTGGCTTGGAGGCGAGTGTTGCGCCAAATGGTGGCGGTGGACTCAGCGCCGCTCCAGTCCGCCCGGATCGCGTCGCAGTCCAGGAAGTTGGCCTGGGCCAGTTGGGCGTCGCGAAAGCTGGCCCCGCTGAGCTGCACCCGTTCGAACACCGCCCGGCGCAGGCTCGCCCCGCTGAAGTTCGCCTCGCTCAGATCCAGCAAGGGGGAGCCGAGTGGCGAGCGGATGCTCAGCGCCTCCAGTCTCGCCCCGTTCAAGGCAATACCGCGCAGCACCGGCACAGGCCATCCACGGTCCTGGGCGCACAGAGCATAGGCCAAGAGCAGCTCGCTGGTCTGGGGACGGTAGGTGGTCCGCCAGCCCTGAAGGGTCCGAATCAGGATCGGGTCGGCAGCCTCCGCCAGACACTGGCCCAGAAAGTCCAGGGTCTCCTGGCTGGGGCGCTTGATCGCCCAGCGCTCGGGGGCCTGGTCGCGCAGGGCTTGGAGCAGATAGTCGGCGAGGAAGAACTCCAAGAGGGAGGTATGGGCGAACCGGAAACTGCTGCCGCTCGGGTCGTCCTGACGGGCGAGGAAGGTGGCGTTACGCAGATCCTCCTCGAGCTGGTCAGGATGAAGACGGCTGTAACGACGGTGCAGATCCGGTTCGGACTCCAGCCAGGCGTGAAACCAGCGCTCGATGCGCTCCGCTGGGAGGCGACCGTCTCCGCTTTGCCAGAGGAAGGCAGCCAGGTGGCGTGCGAGGATCAGCTTGTGTTCCGGGCGGATGTGATGCTTGCCGCTATCGCGCTCCAGCCAGCGCTGGACCATCCGGCGGTATAGGGTGACGCCATAGATCGTTTTCCCGGCCAAGCGGTCTTGCTCAATCTCCGGTATGAACTCAGAGACCAGCCTCAGGGTGTAAGGCCGCTGGGTGAGCTCCGTGAGGTTATGGACGGACCGGACGGTGTCCAGCAGAGTCTCCGGTTCAATTCCTGGGAGTGCGGCGGCGAGATAGCGCTCGACCTGTTCCTCCGAAAGCGGGAGCAGGACGAGTGCCCGGTAGGCATCTGCCCGGTACTCGCCGCGTTCTTGGCCGGTGAAGTGATTTTGCTGGTCGCGCAGGGTGCGGAAGTATTGGGTACGCGTGGAGATCAGGGCCTTGAATCGACCCGGAAGCCCATCTGCCCGTCGACGGTTCCGGGCGAAGGCAAGGAGGCGCAACAGCTCCTGGGTGAAGACCTGTCCGTCCGCCTCGGTGAGCCTGTTGAGCACCTCATCGAGGCCGTCAAAGATGGCCAATGCCCCCTGCGCGATCCATCGGTGGACATCTGCCAGCAAATAGCCTTCGCCGGGCCCCTGGTCGTCCCAGCCCCGCGCCATGCACTCCTCGACAATGTCCCTGAGTTTTGGCACCCGTTGATCCAGGCCGGTGACAAGGCGCAAGTCGAAGTACAGCGGCAGGGGCAGCGTTGGGTCGGCCCTGCGGCGCTCGTCCAAGATCGTTGCAAGGCGCTGACAGGTGACGGTTTTCCCCATGCCGTACTCGCCAAGCAAGGTGAAGAGGGGTGCTGCATCGGGGGCGTCTACCCATTGCATCAGATAGTCCATCACATCGACGCCCTGTTGATGCCCGCTCCGGTGCAGGGCCTCGGCGTCCTTATCCATGGTGGACAGGAGGCCCTGTGCGTCGGGAATCAGGAGCTTGGTGCTAATGGCGTCGTGGTCGCGCAGACCCATGAGTCTGGCCTCGGGGGGCAGACCTTCAGCGAGGCGAGCGCTTTCAGACGAGGGCCTGATGCCAGGTGTCGGCGGTTGCTGGGACTCGTAGAGGCTGCCGAGGGCCAGTGCGGTGCGGACTACCAGAGCAGCCATTTGGGCAGCAAATTCCTGGTCTCTCTCCTTGTTCTTCGTGCCCTTGTTGCCATCGCCCCAGTCGCAGATCGCCTTGACGATGATCCAGTCCAGATTGAAGCGCCCGGCGGCGAGCTGAATACCCACCGCCTCCATTTCGCCGCCGATGGCCTCCTTTTCCAGCTTTAGGAGGCTGGTGCGGTAATCCAGATTATCGACCAACTTGTTGCCGGAGAGCAGGGTGCCGAAGCGTACCACCGGCCAGTTGAGGCAGGCGTTGGAGTCCGCCTGGCGGGTCTGGTGCAGGTGGTTGAAACGATTCAGGAGGACCTGAGAGGCGGGTGGCTTGTCGGCGCGTAGGTCGAAGGTGCCGTCCGCGTTCATACGGCCCAACTCATAGCCCCTGATGGCCTCGGAGACCAACACGTCGCCGATGGCCTGCTTAGCATGGTTGACCCCGAAGGCGATGCCGACCCCGATGATGGCCTTGGGCGCCCAATCCGCGATGGCGTCTCGGGCGGCATTCTGGGCCTCGCCCTCCCCCTGGCGGCTGACCCGCTGGATGATCTGCATCCCGCCGTGGATACCCAGACGATTGTAGGTCATGCCATTGCGGGTCTCGGTGGGGGGAGTCCCCTGCGGGTGGAAGCCGGCGATGACAGCGGCGGTCTCGTGGGGATTAAAGGTTATGAGGACGACGACTGGCAGGGATTCCTGGGGAAGACCCCGTTGATCCGTCACCAATTGCCCGGCGGGGATGGCGTTCAGCTCCCCGGTATAGGCGGGAGCCGGAGTCGGGAGGGGGCCGTCGAACCAGACGAAGCGCTTGGCCGGGCCGGCCTTCTTATCTGCGGTGATTTCGGCGCGCAGGGCCAGACCCTGGGTCTCTGCGGCGTCGTTGATGGTACGCAGCAAGCGGTTCAGGGCGGCGTTCGCACTCGCAGGGGTACTCAGGGGGAACATGGTCTCGTGGATGCGGGCGACCTGAATACGGTGGTCGTCCCCGGCCAGGTCCAGCAGGCGCTCGGCGTGTTGGCGAACAGCATCCGAGAGACTCAGGCGCTTGAGGCTATTACGAGCGAAATAGGGCGAGAGCGAGGGCATGAGGGTGCTCCTGATGTGTACGGCCAGAGCCAGTCTATCCGCGTTCTAGCCGGGAGATCAAGCAGCGTATTGTTTGATGTGTTTGAATGAAGTTGTATATAGCCGAGCGGACAGCTTTGCCAGGCAGCCGCTTAACCGCCTTAAAAGTGTCTTAACCGTTCTCCCAACACCCACGCTCCGGGATAACTTGACCTCTGCGCATGAGCAGTCAGGACGTCTTGACCATCTGTTTTCTTTTTCGAACGGAGGTCAAAGCATGACACTTCAGAACCCAGCGGCAGCTCTCGACAGGCTGCCGGCAGCGGCGTGCGTCGCCCCGCCTTGGAGCGACACTCAGGGAAGCCTGTGCGAGATCCGAGTGAATCGAGGACGCACCGAGCTCGTCTTGGAGCTTGGGTCCGAGGGTATCGAGCAGCGTCGCATCCGAGACGGGATCTCGGATCTGCGTCAGCACGTCTACTCGCGCAAGTTTCCGGACGTGAATACCGTGCGCAACGACCCTTACGACGCCCAATCCTGCGTCATCTTCTCCCGCTCCCCCGAGGGACGGGTGTGCGCGACCGCGCGGATCGCCTTTGACGGCGCCCTGGGCGTTCCCGAGGCCGGCCTGGTGGATCGGCTGGTGGACGGCTATCGGCGCGACGGCATCCCGTTCGCGGAGCTGGGCCGGTTCATGATCGACGACGAGGGCCGGGGCTTACTCAATGCCTTTTACCGGGCCTATTTCGAGCTCGGCGCAAGCTGGGGCATCCAGCTCTATCTGATGTTCGTCCCGGACAACAAGGTCACGCTGTATAAGCGGTTGATGGACGCCCAGGTGGCAACGACGTTCCCCGATCTCACCTTCGGCGGAAATCATCCCTACGTGTGCATGGAGTGGTGGCTCGACAGGACCCGGCCGCGCTTCTTCTCCTGGAGCGGAGCGAGCCAGCCCGACGACACGTCGGCCGTCCGGGTCCGCAGGGAGGACGAACGATGAGCGCCGAGGCCTATCCATCCAGGGTCTGGAACGGTTACGCCCGCTCCCATGCCTCCGTCACGACCTCCTTCCAATTGTCCCTCTATCGCGAGGCGGCGGCGCAGCTCGACGGTGACGTCCTCGACTGTGGCTGCGGCACCGCCCGGATCGCACCCTTCCTGGCCGACGATATGGCGGTGACGTCCTACACCGGCGTGGATCTGGCTCCGGACATGGTGCGGATGGCGCGCTGGACGATCGAGCGGCTGGATCGGGATCGATTCGAGATCGAGCAGGGCGCAATCGAAACGGTACAGGGGCAATACGACAGCGCCGTCTCCATTCACAGCTACTATGCCTGGCCACGTCCGCTCGACGTCCTGGCACATATCCATCACATCCTGCGCCCGGGGGGCCGCTTCGTCTTGGTGACGCCCAACCCGCGACTGGACATGGAGCGCCTGCTCCGGGAATCGTCCAGGGAATTGCTGGCACACCCTGACTTTCCCGAATTCGAGCGTCTCAATCTGGAGTTCGCCGGCAATCCAGGTGCCGCTTTCGTGGAGATGGACCTGCTGATCGGACAATCGCGCGACACGGGCTTCGAGGTACTGGAATGTCACCAGCGCCATTACTTGGGAGGCGTCAACCTGCTGGTGCTGTCGAAGCCCTGAATCGGGCGGCACGCCAAGGGCTGTCAGGCAATACAGACGAAGCCAGCCCAGTGAAAGGGATGGGCAAAGGGGCGCTCTCCGAGCGCTCCGCACGAAGGATCGTCCGACACCCATTTAATGCGCATCGACCCCGAGTCGGAGTCGGTATTCAGCTCGCCGGCCGCTCGAACCCTCGGATCCAATTGCTGGACCAGCGACTGGAGTTCGCCTCCAATCGCATCCCTCAACCAGCGCTGGGCCGCGCGTAGGGCAGCTGGGGGAGTTATTGTGATTTCTGGTGTACAGGAGCCCGAGGAGGGATGGCGTATCCTGTCGACTGGTCACGACCAAGATCACAGACGACAGAGGTGGATACGCCATGACCGAGTCTACGCTTGAAGTTCTTTCACAACCAGAAATCGAGGGGCACGACCCGCTGCATGCGTTGCTCAGGAAGGGGGCGCGCGAGCTCATCGCTCAGGCCGTCGAGGCGGAGTTGGCCAGCTTTCTGGCCGGGTATGCCGACCAGCGCCTGGAGAATGGGCGTCGAGCGGTGGTCCGCAACGGTTACCTGCCCGAACGGACGGTGCAGACGGGCCTGGGAGACGTCGCGGTGAAGGTGCCGAAGGTCCGTGACCGTCGTGGTGGTGGAGCGGTCTTCCACTCGAGCCTGCTGCCGCCGTATCTGAAGCGCTCGCGCAGCGTCGAGGAACTGATCCCCTGGCTCTATCTCAAGGGGATCTCGACCGGGGACTATCAGGAGGCGCTCGCGGCGTTGCTCGGTGATCGAGCCAAGGGGCTGTCGGCCAACACGATCGTGCGTCTCAAGCAGCAGTGGAGCGAGGAGCATCGGCGCTGGAGTCAGCGCGACCTCAGCGATCGGCGCTACGTCTATTGGTGGGCCGACGGCGTCTACAGCAACGTGCGCCTGGATGATCGCGTCTGTCTGCTGGTGATCGTCGGCGTCACCGAGCATGGGCACAAGGAACTGGTCGCCGTCGAGGATGGCTATCGGGAGTCCGAGGCCAGTTGGGGCGAAGTGCTCACCAGCCTCCGCGAGCGTGGGCTGACGGCTGGCCCCAAGCTCGCCGTGGGCGACGGGGCGCTGGGATTCTGGAAGGCGCTCGCCAAGGCCTATCCGGACACCGTCCACCAGCGCTGCTGGGTGCACAAGACAGCCAATGTGCTCGCCAAGCTGCCCAAGTCCGTGCAGCCGAAGGTCAAGGCCGACCTGCAGGAGATCTGGATGGCCGAGACCCGCACATCGGCCAACCAGGCATTCGAGCGCGCCCTCAAGCGCTTCGAGGCCAAATATCCGAAGGCCATGGCTTGCCTGGCCAAGGATCGGGAGACCTTGCTCGCCTTCTACGACTATCCGGCCGAGCATTGGGGGCATATTCGCACCACCAATCCGATCGAATCGACCTTCGCCACCGTGCGCCTGCGCACCAACCGCACCCGCAACTGCGGGGCACGCGAGACCACGCTGGCGATGGTCTTCAAGCTGCTCCAGTCGACGCAGAAGAACTGGAGACGCATCAAGGGATTTGGAAAACTGGAACTGGTCGTACAATAACGTCCCGTTCCGCGATGGAGAGCAAGTGAACGATCAGCCAGATCGGATCGCCGCCTGATGAGGGGCCATACACCAGATTTGACATTAAGTCTTCGGTATGGAATCCCATCATGAGTCAGTATGGCATTCCTCACTCAGGTCGCAAGCAACCGGCGAGAACCAATCGCCCGAACTCAGTCATTCTCCAGATGTCGCCCGCCGAAAGGGGGATGCGTAACATCAGTTCATCAACATGATCCGGCTGGCCTCTGCACCTTAAGTTCAACAGCCGTACCTACCGCTAGTCCGAAATGTTCGCGCATCGAGTGTACGCCCAGTGGTCTTAATGCTAGAATTCGCGGCCATAATGAACACTAACCGTGAATATGCTGGGATAGTGCATCGTATTCTACGGCGCAGGCGAAGGGGTTGTTCGGACCTTCGGCATCCTTGGCGTCAACTCCAACTTGGGTGGCGAGGCACGCGTTCCTTAAGTGTCGGCTGCCATGAGGACAATTACATGGCCGGACGACCAACTAAGACAGACGAATCTTACGCGCGGTCAGCGGCGGATCAAGTCGATTATGCGGTCTGGCGCTTTCGCGCTGACTTTCAGAGATTGGCCGAGCATATCGCTGGTGATGAACCTCAATCAGTGAGGGCATTACGTCAACTATGTGACACTGCAGAACGGGACTTATACCCTGCCTTGCGAGAGAGTCTTCTGGAATTGATATGTCAATCCGCCACTGGGGGAAGTCCTCTATCCAAGTACGGGGCTGAAGCGGCCGAACATTGGAGCATTGTTTCGGAGCGTTCAGAGAAAATGTTTCCTTCTCCACCACATTCAAGCTTGCGTCCTTCCGGAGAGCGGCCAAAAGTACTTAGAGAAGATTCGGTGAGCGCTCCGGTCTATGGACGCGGCTCGCGCTACCGTTGACTAATGCGGACATCTGCAAGGGCGCGCGGTTCGCATGTTTCAGTTTAATGCTCGATACGCTAAACCTCACCATCCTCAACTACCCTCTCCTACGAACGGTTCGATCGCAGCCTCATCCGCGATCCAAGGCGGTCGAGGTTTGGAGCGCTTTTTCGATATCGCGCAACCTTGCGACCACGTTGTAGTAGAAGCTTATTTTCGGCCGACGATCTTCAGGCGTCGCAAAAGGGATCGGCCGGAAACTGAGTTTCTCGCTCGGCTAGACTCGATGTCTCCCATCTTTCAACGACCCAGCCGCGCTGGGCGCCAAAGCATGCGGCAACGTCTAGCGCTCTCTTTGGCGGTACTCTTAGCTGCTGGTGCAGCTGTATTGTGCTGGTACGAGCGCTGTGAATCGCCATTCCCGGACAACTGCTTCCTAGAAGAGTGCGTTTGGCAACAGTTGGAGGCTTGCGGCCGCTTCTTGGACGACTAGAGTTAATGTCAAATCTGGTGTATGGCCCCTCATCAGGCGGCGATCCGATCTGACTGATCGTTCACTTGCTCTCCATCGCGGAACGGG
>NZ_AFWT01000049.1 GCF_000224065.1 Thiorhodococcus drewsii AZ1 | reverse complement strand
GCGGGCCGGCCCAGCCGGGCCATGGCGATGCGCCGCAGCAGCTCGGAGAGATCGCTGGCAATCGCCTTGGCATCCGCCCCGTCGCGCAGCCGGCGCCGCAGATCGCGCAGGGCGGAGGCCGCGTCCCAGCGCCAGGTCCCGAGCGTGATGCCGGGGATGGGCACCCGCAGACTCAGCGGCATCCGCCAGCGCCAGATCAGATATCCCAGCACCAGACAGGCGAGCGCGACCAGCCACCAGCCGGGCGCCGGCGGCCACCAGGACACCGGCGGCATGTCGCGGATGTCGCGCAGCTGCTGGAGCCTTTGAACGGGTGTGAAGATGGGATCCATTAGACGGCTCGCGAGCGCGCGCGCTGTTCGAGGTTGCGGATCAGGGTGAGATGGATCTCGGCGTCAGTGCGCACCGGCAGCAGCAGGATGTGCAGCCGATGCGCCATCGCCTGCAGATGCTCGCGCCGCGCCTCCCAGGCCGCGCGGAAGCGGGCCTTGGCCTCGGCGTCGTCGGTGTCGATCTCGATCAGGCTGCCGTCGGTGCCGGTGAAGGTCGCCACGCCCATTGAGGGGATCTCCCAATCGGCCGGGTCGTCGACCGGGACCAGGACCACGGTATTGCGCTGGCAGAGATCGCCCAGCACCTGCTCCAGTCCCACCACCTCGCGGTTGAGATCGGCGATCACGAACAGCAGCGAACCGGTGGGCAGTCCGGTGGTCGCGCGGCGCAGGGCACCACCGAGACAGTCGATCGAGGGATCCATCCGGGTCCCCGGCTGGCTCAGCGTGCGCAGGACCTGCCACAGTGCCCGCCGCCCGCGCGAGGGCCGGAAATGCTGAAGCCCGGTCTCCGGATCGCCGAACACCAGACCGCCGACCCGATCGTTCAGCCGGCTCGCCGCCCAGCCGATCAGCGCCGCCGCCCGCGCCGCCTGGACCGACTTGAAGGTGCCTCGGGTGCCGAAGCTCATGTGCGGCCCCTTGTCGACGCAGAGCACCACGGACCGCTCGCGCTCCTCGCGGAAGATCTTCATGTGTGGCTCGTTGGTGCGGGCCGTGACCTTCCAGTCCATGTAGCGGATGTCGTCGCCCTCGCGGTACTCGCGCACCTCCTCGAAATTGACCCCGGCACCCCGGAACACCGAGGCATAGAGTCCGGCGAAGGCCGAATTGACCAGATGATGCGACTGCAGACCCAGGGTATGGGCCTGATGGCGCAGTTCGAGCAGATCGTCGAGTCGAGGGTAGAGGCTCATTCAGGTCCCATCATGATCCGAGGCATGGATAGAGCGCGTCGATGGCCCATTTCGATGAACGGATCAGGCGACATCCTGCAGCCTGTTCACCAAATCCTGGCCAGAGGTAGCGGCCGGAAGCGGCTTGCCGTCCTGTCGATAAAGATCGATCACCTCCTCGACGATCCGGCACAGCTCCTTGAACACAGACACCTCGTCATCGCCGTGGCAGCCGCCCAGCATGAGGCCAGGGCAGCTGCCCACATAGCACTGGTCCTCCTCGGACCATTCCACGACCTTTGCGTAACGATCAGCGTCTTTCATTCCTGGACTCCGCAATGGCTCGCTCAACGGCCCTGACAAGGTATTTCTTGGCATCGTCGCCAGGCTTTCCTGGGACAGTGATGGGCTTCTGGAGATTGGGATGCACGAAATTACGATGGCTCCCCTTGCCACCACGATCGACGAACCCGGCCTTCTCCAAAATCGCAATCAGCTCGCGAACCTTCGGTGGCATTTCAAACGCTTGCCGGTTGGGGTGAGGCGTAACCCGACACTTGATGCCTTGTTACAGATCGAAAAACGCGAACGATGCGGTTCGTCCCTCACCGCATCCTACGCATTGAATTCAATTGTTAGCGCCATCTAGCCGTACGGCGATTACTTTTTGCGCAGCTTTGTTATTAATTGCACTCCTTAATTCAGGGAGGCGCCGAGCTCCAATTCTCTTATCGGAGGCCCTAAGTATGTTGATCAAGCCCCAATAATCACCTTCAAATGTCTTTGACATGATTTCGTTTTTTGGAGTATCAATATATTCTCGAACTAATACTGAGATAGCAGATATGTCTGCAAGATAAGGATACCATTCCAAACATGATCTACTTGGATGATAGCTTTTAACAAAGTCTTTCGGATAACCCCATATTACTTCTTTTCCTAGCGTTATCCAGTAGCGTGGGAGATTTGTGCTACCCATATTTGAGTCCATACGGTAGCTACGGCATTGCAACTGCAAATCGAGTCCATCAGCACGGAACAGATAAAATTCTTTCTGAAATTTACTCCAAGGTCTTGACATCTATTCGATTCACTATTTCGCGCTAACGTTGGCCTCAGCCGCCGTCCAAAGGCCGCTCGCTTTGCTCGCAGCCCTTTGGACGGCGGCTGCAGGCTATTGTTAAATTTGATTTGCGTTTCTAAGCTCAAAATCATTCCACATCCATACATCATCTTGTTGCCAGCCTAATACCTTTAACAGTATTCGTTCAGACAAAAATTGTAGCCGAATCAAATTACTATGCATATCTGAAAATGAGGTTACTTCGCCACTATGGAAGAGTTGATTTCGTATTTTGGTTGCATCCTTCAATCCATCCTCAAATTTCATTTCTTTCCATAGCCCCTCTGTGTTTACCTCCAAGACATTAATTGCCTTCAACAGCTTATTATTAAATGAAAACCTCTTCAATTCAGGAAATTTAATTACAATTTCGTCGTAGTACTCATGTAAGCTATCATCAGTATCGAGTTTAACGCAGGCCCTAAGACTTCCCTCGATACGCTTCCACGGGCCACTTGGAATACTTGTTCTTATATTTTTCGATTTTAAAATCTCTTCAATGATAAACTCTAGTGACATAAAGCAAAGAAAATATGCCTCTTCAAGGTATTTTGTTCGAGACAAAGATAAATACAATATCGCTTTACTTACGGCACTTGAAATACTACTCTTCAATGTAGCGTTAGCAATTTTATGAAACTTATACCCTGCAAGATTCCAACTAGCCAAAAGCGGCTCCCCTTTTGTCCGCTCCTGATTTTCTAGTAATCTGAACCTTTGCAATGTAGGAAGGGATAATTCCGGATGCGAATTTTCCCTAATGAACGTGTAACGAATTTCATAAATTCGCACCGGAACTCTGTAAGCCAGACTCAACACACTGCATATAATCTCAAGGTGCGTCGTCAACTTTTCATGAACATCACCAAGGCATAAACCGCAAACATCGGTAAGCTCTAAAAAAGCAGATGTACAATCAAAGCTGAAAAGCGCACTTCTGTTTAAAATCTTGTCTTCAAAAAATTCGCTTTTCTTACCTATATACATTCTCCCAAAGTCAATATCCCAGTATGATCCTTCCAGATCTAGCTCATGTATTTCTACGCTACCATTTGAGTTGAGTATTCTAGTAGAGTTTTTTGACAGCAGGCCGCCGGGGGATAACTTCGCCTCAATTATGCATTTAGAGCTTTCTGGTATAATTCGGCCTCCAATTCCAATCAATATTGATTGTGCGGATATCGTAATGATTCCAGCATTATTTTGTGATATCCCATAAATCCCATTTACGGTTACTGCCTCACCATCACTCCATGCGTTTTCTATTAATAGATCTTTTCCTCTATTGATATATATTTTCTCATGGATGTCGCGTAGATTTTCAGCACCAGAAATGACCGTTAAAGTTACATCTAAACTGGTCGCGTCAAGTTTATCGTAAAATATATTTACAGCGACGGGTATCCGCTCTGCACCTGGCATTACCAGATTTCCATTGAAGCGAATATTCTGGATGCGTTCGTTCATTCACTTACCAAAGCTAACAGTTGATTAAACAAAACCCGTAATTATGGTACTAGATGGATTCAGTCATTTCTGCGCTAGACAGATTGGCCCCAACCTCCAACCACCCTTTTAAGGAATCGCCACCAAGCTCAGCAGCTTTTTAATAAAGGCATCCGTGGTAATCCCCTCCGCCTCAGCCTCGAAGGTGAGCAGGATGCGGTGACGCAGAATCTCGGGGGCGACGGATTGGATGTGGTGGGGGGCGACGAAGTCGTCGCCGTCGAGCCAGGCGCGGGCACGGGCGCAGCGGGCCAGGGCGATGGAGGCGCGGGGGGAGGCGCCGAAGCGGCACCAGCGGCCGAGGTCCTTGTCGTAGAGCTTGGGCTGGCGGGTGGCCTGGACCAGGTCGACGATGTAGCTGTGCAGCTTGGGATCCAGATAGAGTTCGGCGACCACGCGGCGCATGGCGAAGAGCTCAGCCTGACTCAAACGCTTGGCGGGCGGTTCGTCGCTCTGTGTCTGCTGCCGGCCGTCCAGTTCGAGGATCTGGAGTTCCTCCTCGCGCGTCGGATAGGTGACGACGGCCTGCATGAGGAAGCGGTCGAGCTGGGCCTCCGGGAGGTGGTAGGTGCCTTCCTGCTCGACCGGGTTCTGGGTCGCCAGCACCATGAAGAGTTGGGGCAGCGGATAGGTCATCTGACCGACCGTGATCTGGTGCTCGGCCATCGCCTCTAGCAGCGCGGACTGGACCTTGGCGGGGGCGCGGTTGACCTCGTCCGCCAGCAGGAGATTGTGGAACAGCGGCCCCTGGCGGAATTCGAACTCGCCCTTGTCGTGACGGTAGATGTCCGTGCCGATGAGGTCGGAGGGCAGCAGGTCCGGGGTGAACTGGATGCGGTGGAAGTCCCCTTCGAGCGCCTCCGCCAGCGCTTTGACGGCCGTGGTCTTGGCCAGGCCGGGCATGCCCTCGACCAGCAGGTGTCCGTCGCTCAGCAGACAGACGAGCATGCTATCGATGAAGGCCTGTTGGCCGATGATGCGCGAAGCGATGTGCTCGCGAACGCTGTGCAGGTCGGTAGGCGTCATGCTCGAAGAGGCCCTCTGTCCTGTTGGCTGTATCCCGTCGACTGGCACGGGTCGTCGATCGGCGGCGACTCAGGGCCGAACACCGAGCCCAGTCGTCACGCCCTGGCGGATCCTCGGCCCATCTTGCGATCGAATCTATGCTGTCCCTTTTACACTACGAGCGCAAGCCCGGTGAATGACCCGAAGAATATTGATTTATCAGCATATTAATATCGCTGATCACGCACGTTCACGGAAATTTGGGAAGGCCGCCCCATGCCGGAACCGAGCAACCGGGCGCCGTACACTCTGGTGGACAAAACGGATTTGTTCACATGTGTCAAGAGGGTGTCACAGAGAGATGCCTCTTCATTGACGGGGCCTGCGGCTGGCTTTGCGAAAAACCGCAATCAATTGATAAATAAGAATTTATTTAAACCGATCAAAATTCAGCCAATCTGTTTCAAGTCCAGCAACGACGCGTGCTGGAGGCGATTGCCTGGATATTGCCCACAGAGTTATCCACAGGAATTGTTAACAGAGCGGAAAACCTTTGGCACATCGGTGCGTTGCGACGATGTGACGATAAAAAGTCGGAGGATTGAGGCCTAACTCGCTGGAAGATGGTTCGCGGTCGATGAACGGCCCACTCGGTTCTGTGATATGCACCGATAATCCGGCGCACGAAGGGTATATAATCGGGAGTCGGCCATTCGTGTCACGCCCAATCCTTCCGAGGCGCTCGTCCCCGCCGCCGATTTGTGTCCAGTACATCCTTGACTAACCTTTGCCACTGCTCGGAGCCTTCCTCAGTGATCGAAACTCTTCGTAATATCGCCATCATCGCCCACGTCGATCATGGCAAGACCACGCTGGTGGACAAGCTGCTCCAGCAATCCGGCACGCTCGGCGACCGCTTCGGGCCGGTGGAGCGGGTGATGGACTCCAACGCGCTGGAGAAAGAGCGCGGTATTACCATCCTGTCCAAGAACACCGCGATCCGCTGGAACGATTACCGCATCAACATCGTCGACACCCCCGGACACGCCGACTTCGGCGGCGAGGTTGAGCGCGTGCTCTCGATGGTCGACTCGGTGCTGTTGCTGGTCGACGCCCAAGAAGGCCCGATGCCGCAGACGCGTTTCGTCACCAGCAAGGCATTCGCGCACGGTCTGCGCCCGATCGTGGTCATCAACAAGATCGACCGTCCCGGCGCGCGTCCCGACTGGGTCATCGATCAGGTCTTCGATCTGTTCGACCGACTCGGTGCCACCGACGAGCAACTCGACTTCCCCATCGTCTACGCCTCGGCGATCAACGGCTATGCCGGTCTCGAAGACAGCGTCAGCGACGGCGACATGACCCCGCTGTTCGAAGCCATCGTGGAACACTGTCCGGCGCCCGAGGTGGACCCGGACGCCCCGTTCCAGATGCAGGTCTCGACGCTGGACTACAACTCCTACGTCGGCGCCATCGCCGTCGGCCGTATCCGTCACGGCAGCGTGCGCCCCAATCAGCAGGTGGTCGTGGTCAAGGCGGACGGCGAACGTCAAAAGGCCAAGATCGGTCTGGTCTATGGCTATCTGGGACTGGAGCGCCATGAGGTTCCGGTCGCGACCGCCGGCGACATCGTCGCACTGACCGGTATGGAGGCCCCCGGCGTCTCGGACACCTTCTGCGACCCAGAGCACGTCCATGCACTGCCGCTACTGACCGTCGACGAGCCGACCGTGACCATGACCTTCCAGGTCAACACCTCGCCCTTCGCCGGCAAGGACGGCAAGTATCTGACCTCGCGTCAGCTCAAGGACCGTCTGGAACGCGAGCTGATCCATAACGTCGCGCTGCGCGTCGAGGAAGGCAACGATCCGGAGAAGTTCCGCGTCTCCGGTCGTGGCGAGCTGCACCTGTCGATCCTGCTGGAGAACATGCGCCGCGAGGGCTTCGAGCTGGCGGTATCGCGTCCCGAGGTCATCTTCCGCGAGATCGACGGCCAGATCTGCGAGCCTTTCGAGCAGCTGACGGTCGATCTGGACGAAAGCTCGCAGGGAGCCATCATGCAGGCGCTCGGCGAACGTCGCGCCGAACTCAAGGACATGGTGCCGGACGGCAAGGGCCGGGTGCGTCTCGACTACGAGATCCCCTCGCGCGGACTCATCGGCTTCCAGACCGAGTTCATGTCCCTGACCTCGGGCACCGGGCTCAAGTACCACGTCTTCGATCGCTATCGTCCGGCGAACATGGGCGGCATCGCGCCTCGACGCAACGGCGCCCTGATCGCCAACGCCACCGGCAAGGCGCTCGGCTACGCCCTGTTCAACCTGCAGGAACGCGGACGCATGATGGTCGCGCACGGCGAAGAGGTCTACGAGGGCCAGGTGGTCGGCATCCATTCGCGCGACAACGACCTCACGGTGAACCCGCTCAAGGCCAAGCAGCTCACCAACATCCGCGCCGCCGGCTCGGACGAGAACATCCTGCTGACCCCACCGGTCAAGTTCACGCTGGAGCAGGCGCTGGAGTTCATCGAGGACGACGAGCTGGTCGAGATCACGCCCGCCGCCATTCGGGTGCGCAAGCGCTATCTGAAGGAGCACGAGCGCAAGCGCGCGAACCGCGGAGGCTGACGAGAATCCTTGGGCGCAAAACCACCGCCCAAGGGTCGCGGCGCGCTCGGCAATCCGGGCAGCCGCTACCTCTCGCACACCACCGAGACGGTGGATGACGGCTGGCACAGCAACGCGCCGCCTCCACTACGCACGACCCTGAGCGTCGACCATGTCCGGTCGGCGCTCAGTTGGAACGACGCGCCGGACATCCCCTTCGACCGCTCGCTCAATCCCTATCGCGGCTGCGAGCATGGCTGCATCTACTGCTATGCCCGTCCCTACCACGCCTGGATCGATCTGTCGCCGGGACTCGATTTTGAAAGCCGGCTGTTTCACAAGCCCGACCTGCCCGAACGTCTGCGCGACGAACTCGGTACCCGCTCCTATCGCCCGGCCCCGATCGCCATCGGCACCGCAACCGATGCCTATCAGCCGATCGAGCACACGCTTGAGCTGACCCGACGCACCATCGAGGTGCTGCTCGACTGCCGCCATCCATTCACCATCATCACCAAATCGGCCCTGATCGAACGCGACACAGATCTACTCGGCGCCGCAGCCGACTTGGGACTGGCACGGGTCATCCTCAGCATCACGACGCTACAGCCAGGGCTCGCCCGGACGATGGAACCACGCGCGGCCGCGCCCACGCGACGGCTGCAGACCATCGCCACGCTCGCGAAACAGGGAATTCCGGTGGGGATCATGATCGCACCCATCATCCCGGTGCTGACCGATCACGAATTGGAGCGCCTGATGGCGGCAGGACGCGAGGCCGGCGCATGCGCGGCCTGCTATTCGCTGCTGCGACTGCCCGGAGAGGTTTCAGGGCTGTTCCGGGAATGGTTGGATGAGACGGCGCCGGACGCCAGCAAGCACGTCATGAATCGGCTGCGCGAGATGCATGGCGGACTGGAGCAAGACCGACGATTCGGCGCCCGCATGACCGGATCGGGCGTCTACGCCGATCTCATGCTGCAGCGTTTCAGACTCGCCGAGCGGCGGCTCGGCTTCGGGCCACCGCCGCCGCTACGATGCGATCTCTTTCGGCCGCCAGACCGGCATGGACAGCTCTCCCTGTTCTGAGCCCATCTTCGGCGAAGCGGTCCTACGCCCAGAAACTCGCGGGCAACGTATTCCAGACTTGCTGGATATCGACACCGCCGCCGATGCGGGGGCCGAGTGAGAACGGATCAGCCGATCAGCTTCTCGCAGTCGGCGATGAGCTCATCAAGCAGTTGGACCGACGAGGTGGCGTCGCGCTTGATCTCCTTGAGGAAGTCGAGCTCGCTCTTGGAGATATGGCCGTCGGCCAGTAGTGCCTTGCGCAGGGTGTTCACCTCTTTCTGACTGATGTGGCCATCCGCCAGGGCAAATGCTTTCGCGACGTCACGCCATTGGGCCATGTGAATCTCTCCTTCTGAAATATTCAGATGAAACAGATAGTTGATGGTGATCGAACCCGCCACACCGGGCAGATCCCGTGCCGCCCGACCGGCATCACCAGATCGCGGTAAATACCGAATCCAAGGGCAGTCGGACCTTTGACGGCATTTGAGCGCATGGGTTCATCCTCTCCGCCCATGGATGTCGAAACCTCCATGGCGGTCCCGGATTTTGACGTGTTGGGTGTCTGATTCGCGCATCCTATGGGAGGCGGCTGACCAGAACTCGGGATCAGGGCTCTGGATTGGGGTTGTTATAATATTTGGTCTAACTTTCGCTTCTGGGGCGAATGCCGTTCTGATTCGTCGCCACGCACTCACTGACTATTGGCTTACGCATGGACTCCTCAGGAAACACCCTCTATCCGCCCGTCGAACCCTTTGCCGTCCATGAGATCATCGTCGACAACGGACACCATCTCTATGTCGAGGAGTGTGGTCGCCCAGACGGCATTCCGGCCATCTTTCTACACGGCGGCCCCGGTGCCGGATGCGAACCGGCGCATCGCGGCTTTTTCGATCCATCGCGCTATCGCGCCGTGCTTTTCGATCAGCGCGGCTGCGGCCGCTCGCGTCCCCACGCATCCTTGGAGGCCAATACCACCTGGGACCTGATCGCCGACATCGAACGCATTCGCGAGGAACTGGGAATCGACCGCTGGCTGGTGTTCGGCGGCTCCTGGGGCTCGACCCTGGCGCTGGCCTACGCCGAGACCTACCCAGAGCGCGTCTCCGCGCTGGTGGTGCGCGGCATCTTTCTGTGTCGCGACGCGGAGATCCGCTGGTTCTATCAGGAGGGCGCGAATTGGGTGTTCCCCGACTACTGGGAGGACTATCTGGCCCCGATCCCGGTCGAGGAGCGTGACGACATGCTCACGGCCTATCACCAGCGCCTCATCGACGAAGATGCGTCGGTGCGCATGGAAGCGGCCAAGGCCTGGTCGATTTGGGAGGGACGAACCGCGACACTGCGCGGCAATCCCAATATTCAGGCGCATTTCTCCGACTCACACGTCGCCCTGAGCCTGGCGCGGATCGAATGCCACTATTTCGTCAACCACGCATTCCTGGCGCCGGATCAGCTGTTGCGCGATGCAGGACGTCTCGCCGACATTCCGGGCGTCATCGTTCAGGGGCGTTACGACCTCATCTGCCCCATGCGCTCGGCCTGGGAACTGCACCAGGCCTGGCCAAACGCCGATCTTCAGGTGATTCCGGATGCCGGTCACTCGGCATTCGAGCCCGGCATCAGCAGGGCGCTGGTGGCGGCCACCGACCGCTTCGCGCGGGAACTGGCTTGATTGGCCTGCTGCAACGGGTGACCCAGGCTCGGGTCGAGGTTGCCGGCGAGACCATCGGCGCCATCGATCGCGGCCTGCTGGTCCTGATTGGCGTCCAGAAAGGCGATACCGAGCCGCGCGCCGACCGACTGCTGGAGCGACTGTTGGGGTATCGCGTCTTCCCCGATGCCGACGACCGCATGAACCTGAGCCTGCGCGACATCAACGGCGGACTGCTCCTGGTGCCCCAGTTCACCCTAGCCGCCGATACCCGCAAGGGCACCCGCGCCAGCTTCACCTCGGCCGCGCCACCGGACGAGGGCGAGCGATTATTCGATTATCTGATCGCCCAGGCCCGAGTTACATTCACCAACATCGAGACCGGACGCTTCGGCGCCGACATGCAGGTACATCTGGTCAACGAGGGTCCCGTGACCTTCTGGCTGGAGACCTGAGCGACCGTCACCGCTCGACGGAACGGCGGATCCTGCGATTCACTGCATCGCAATGTCGCTCAGGGATGATGTGCCTGGACCAAGGCGGTCCGAGATCCCCATAGGGATTGACGCCCCCGGCTAGCACCGGGCCTCGCTTGACGCATCGACTCGGAGTCCATACTGATGCACGAACTCTCGCTGTGCCAGGCACTGCTCGATCAGGTCACCCAGATCGCCCGAGATCATGGAGCAAGCCGGGTCGACCGCATCCTGCTCAAGGTCGGCCCGCTCTCAGGCGTCGAACCATCGCTCCTGAAGCACGCCTATCCGCTCGCCGCGACCGGCACGCTCGCCGAGTTCGCCGAACTGGTCATCGAGCCCGCCGAGATCCGGGTGCATTGTCACACCTGCGGCGCCGATACCGAGGCGAAGCCCAATCGGCTCTTGTGCGGCGCGTGCGGAGGCTTCCAGACCCGACTCATCAGCGGCGATGAAATGCTGTTGGCCAACCTGGAGCTCATCGTCCCGGATCAGGATGACATAGACGCCGAACAGCCAGCGGACGCGCGGTCCAGAGAACACTAACCCTTCCTCCCAGCGATGGCTTACACTGACTTTTTGGCTGGGAGATGCTCATCATGTGCAATACCTGCGGCTGCAATGTGACACCCGGTAACGAGCACCTGGTTCGCGGCAATGGCAAGCTCGCAACGACCGAGGATGGTCGAACGGCCGTCACTGTTCTCAAGGGCCTGTTGTCGGAAAACGACCACCAGGCGGCCCACAATCGCGAGCACCTGGATCTTCATGAGGTACTGGCCCTGAACCTCATGTCATCCCCAGGTGCGGGGAAAACCAGTCTGCTGGAGGCGACCATCGAAGCGCTTGGGCAGGATGTGCGCATTGCGGTGATCGAGGGTGATCTGGAGACCGAAAACGACGCCGAACGCATCCGAGCCAAGGGGGTTCAGGCGATCCAGATCGCAACCGGCAGCGCCTGCCATCTAGACGCGCATTTGGTCCATGAGGCGCTCCACCACATCGACCTGCACGACATCGACATCCTCTTCATCGAGAACGTGGGCAATCTGGTCTGCCCCGCGAGCTTCGATCTCGGACAGCATCGCAACGTCGCCCTGATCTCGGTGCCTGAAGGGGACGACAAGCCGGCCAAATACCCGGTCATGTTCCGCTCCGCCGATCTCGTCCTCTGCAGCAAGGCGGATCTGCTCCCCGTGCTACCCGAATTCCAGCCTGATCGGGCCGAGCGCTATCTGCGCGATCTCGCCAGCGCGGCCCCCTTCGAGGTGATCTCGACCCGAGGCGATGGCGACCTCCAACCCTGGCTGCAATGGCTGCGCGACGAGCTGAACACCCAGCGCGCGCGCCTGGAACAGGGCCGCTCGACCCGACCGAACATCCAGCAGCATTCCACCAAACCGCACAGCGAAAGCGGCAAAGATCAGGATCACAGCCATCACCACCATGGCCATCACCATCATCACGACCAAACGCATGCGCACCATCATCACGACTGAATCCGCGCAGTGACGTGACAACCAAACCGACGGCATCTTTCGTTCCAATAAAACCATATCAGGAGGATTTGCGACCGTGAGCAAGACCCAGAAGACCCTCACCACGCTTTCGCTCACCGCCGTGCTCGGCTTCGTGGCCGTCGTCCCGGTGAGCCATGCCTTCAACTTCGGCAACATGATGAATCCGAGCCGCTGGATGAACGGCAACGATCGCTATGACGACGAACCCTATTACGGCAGCCCCTACGGCGCGCCCTTCGGTGGCTACGGCTATCCCGGCGCCTACGGCGCACCTTACGGCGGCATGCCCTATGGTGCGCCTGGATTTGGCGCTCCTCCGGCCACGTATGGCGCACCCGCCTATGGCGCGGTGCCTGGCATGCAGCCCTCGGCACCTGCGGCGGCACCAGCGGCCAGCGCGAGTCAGAGCGAGATCGAGGCACTCAAGCGTCGCATTGAGGAGCTGGAGTCCAAGCAGCAAAATCAGCGCCCGCAGGGCAACGAGTGGCCATCGGCCCCAGCATTCCGTCCGATGAATCAATACTGACCGGCCATACCTGCCCCGCCATCGGGCGGGGCAGCCGTATCGCTCCGGTCTTGAACATATCCTTCCCCCTTCCGAAATTCCCGCCTGCTACCATTCGTCGCCAACAGACACTGTCGAGGGAGTCCCAGGCCATGCAACCATTCGCCGCCAAGCTTCGCGCCGTTCTGATCACCAGCCTTCTGCTCGCCAGCGTCACCGCCATGGCGGCCGGCGGCTACCAGGTCTATCGTACCGACTCCGCCTTCGAGGACGTGCTCGACGGACTCAAGGCGGCGATCCAGGAACGGGGGATGTACATCAACAACGTCATGGACATGGGCGTCATGCTGGAACGCACCGGCAAGGACCTTGGGACGCCCGACCCTATTTACGCCAAGGCGCAATCGGTCGAGTTTTGCAGTGCCGTCTTGTCCCGGGCCATGCTGCAGGAAGACCCCACGCGCATCGTCAACTGCCCCTTCATCATCAGCGTCTACGAACGTCATGACGAACGCGGCATCACCTATCTCGTGCATCGCACGATTCCCATGGAAGAGCGAACCGCGAGTCCGATCATGGCCCGCATCGCCACGACCTACGAGGAACTCGCCGAATCGGCGATCGCATGGTAGGAGAGGTGACCGAGAAGACACCCTCGCCAAGGCGCCGCTCACGGCCCAGGGAGCGCGACTGAATGACCCGCATGCCGACATCCGACCAGAGCTTCTTTACCGTCGCCCTGAGGTATCTTCCGCGCGCCATCCATGTGCTTCGCACCGAGGGCGGCGGAGTGCTGCTGCGCAAGCTCAAGCGCCGACTACACACCACCCCGCTCGCGATCGAGGGACCGCCAAGACTGCTGGCCTTCTCCGAACCCTTGGCGCCCGTCGACCTGCGAGGGGAGGAGCAACCTCGGATCTCGGTCGTGGTGCCGGTCCACGATCAGTTCGCCTATACCCATCACTGCCTGGCAGCCTTGGCGCTCACTCAAAACGAGGCCACTTTCGAGGTCATCCTGGTCGACGATGCCTCGACTGACGGCACCTCGGAGCGTCTAGCGCACTATCCGGGTGTCAGACTGATCCGCAACGATGAAAACCTCGGCTTCGTCGGAACCTGCAATCGGGGCGCGGAGGCGGCGCGGGGCGAGATCCTCGTCTTCCTCAACAACGACACCCAGGTTCAGTCGGGCTGGCTGGAGTCTTTGATCCGCACCTTCGAGGACTTCCCGAACGCGGGAATCGTCGGCAGCCGTCTCGTCTACCCGGATGGACGACTGCAGGAGGCGGGCGGCATCCTCTTCGAGGACGGCTCGGCCTGGAATTACGGCCATCTGGACGACCCCAACCGGCCCGAGTACAGCTATCTGAGGGCCGTCGACTATTGCTCGGGCGCCGCGCTGGCGATTCGGGCCGATCTCTTCCGCCAACTGGGCGGATTCGATCCGGCATTTGCCCCGGCCTACTACGAAGACACGGACCTCGCCTTCCGCGTGCGCGCCACGGGGCACGTGGTCTATTACCAGCCGTTGTCCCATGTAGTGCATTTCGAGGGCATCACCGCCGGACGCGACGCGGACGCAGAAACCGGACTCAAACGCTTCCAGCGACTCCATGCCGAGACCTTCCGCGAACGCTGGGGAGCGGTGCTCGCCACATTCGGTCCACGCGACCAGGATATCGACCGTGCGCGCGAGCGTCAGGTCGCGCGCCGCGCGCTGATCGTCGACAACTACATGGTCACCCCGGATCGCGAATCCGGCTCGCTGCGGATGCTCAACCTGTTCCGCATCCTCCAGGGGCTCGGCTACAAGGTCACCTTCGCCGCCGCGAACCTGGAGGCCCCTCAACCCTATGTCTCCGACCTGCAACGCATCGGCATCGAGGTGCTCTACCGTCCCTACATTCGGAGCATCGCCCGCCATCTGGCGCGCTACGGACGGGACTACGATCTGGTGCTCCTGAGTCGAGCCGATGCGGCCGCCCAGACCATGAAGGCCGTCCGCCGTCACTGCACGGCGGCCCGCATCCTATTCGACACGGTCGACCTGCATTTCCTGCGCGAGCGCCGTCTGGCCGAACTCAAGGGAGATCGGGCCACACATCTGGTCGCCGAGATGCGCAAACGCCAAGAGCTGGATCTGATGCGACAGGCCGATCTGACCCTGGTGGTGAGCGAGACCGAGCGCGCGCTCCTGGCCGAGGAGGCACCGGACGTCGAGGTACGACTGGTCTCCAACATCCATCGCATCTTCGGCTCGGCCAAGCCGCCCGAGCAGCGTCGCGACCTGCTCTTCATCGGCGCCTTCGCCCATCCACCGAACAGCGACGCGGTCATCTATTTCTGCAAAGAGATCCTGCCGCTGGTGCGTGCGGAACTGCCGGATGCGCGACTCAAGATCATCGGAACCGATCCGCCGCCCGAGGTCGTAGAGTGCGCCGGACAGGGCGTCGAGATCCTCGGCTACGTGCCCGACGTGACGGACTACCTGGCCGACTGCCGCATCTCGGTGGCCCCGCTGCGCTATGGTGCGGGGGTCAAGGGCAAGGTCAACCAAAGCCTCGCCCACGGACTCCCGGTGGTGGCGACCAGCATCGCCGCCGAGGGCATGCATCTGCGCGACGGCGACTCGATCCTCATCGCCGATACCCCGGTCGACTTCGCAAACGCGGTGGTCCAGCTCTACCGGGACGACGCCCTCTGGACGCGACTCTCGGACGGCGGACTGGAGGTGATGGAGCGCCATTTCGGCTTCGCCGCCGCCGAGCGCGCACTGCGCTCGGCGCTCGGCCTGGAAGAGACCAACCCATGAACCATGGACCCACGTCGGCGCCCCGCGTCTCGGTCATCGTCGTCAACTACAACGCCGGTCCACTGCTGGCCGAATGCGTCTCGGCCGTCCTCGACTCCAACCTTCCGGTCGAACTCATCGTCAGTGACAACGGCTCGCACGACGCCAGTCTGGAGCAACTCGCATACAGGGCCGACGACACCCGTCTGATGATCCTCGAAAATGGCGAGAACCTGGGATTCGCCAAGGCCAACAATCGCGCCCTCTCGTTCGCTCGGGCCGAATATCTGCTGTTCCTCAACCCGGACTGTCTGGTCGATGGCGACACACTGACGCGAATGGCCGACTTCATGGACCAGCGTCCCGATGTAGGCATGTCCGGCTGTCTGGTCCTGAACCCGGACGGTAGCGAGCAGGTCGCCTGTCGGCGCTCGATCCCGGATCCCTGGATCGCCCTCAAACGCATCCTGCACCTGGACCGTCTCCTGCCTGGAGGCGGTGGACGGACACTCAACCACCAGAACGAGCCCCTGCCGACCGTACCGGTCGAGGTCGAGGCGATCTCGGGATCCTTCATGTTCGTGCGTCGACGCGCACTGGATGAGGTCGGTCCGTTGGACGAAGGCTATTTCCTGCACTGCGAGGATCTGGACTGGTTCGTGCGCTTCCATCGCGCCGGCTGGAAGATCGCGCTGGTCCCAGACGCACGCGTCGTCCACCACAAGGGCGCCTGTAGCACCGCAAGACCGCTGGCGGTCGAGCGCCACAAGCACCGAGGGATGGAGCGTTTCTTCCGCAAGTTTCAGTACGCGCGCTATCCGCGTCCCTTCAGCCTGCTGGTCATCTTCGGTATCCGGGCGCACATGCTGCTCAAAACCCTGGTCCTCGGGCCGCGCACCTGGCGTGTCCGACGGGGCACAGAGTGAGCACCATGACGCAAGCCGGGGCATCGCCGCTGGGCAAGATCCTGGTCACGGGCGCGACCGGACGGGTCGGACGCGCCTTGGTCGATGAGCTTCTGAACCGCAGTGCCTCGGTCGTGGTTCTGACGCGCTCGCCTGAGGCCGCACAACGGCTCTGGCCGGACGGCAGGGTCGAGATCCGTGTCGGCGACCTGGCGGACCGCGACACCCTGGCGACTGTCGGCGAGGGTATCCAGACCCTGTTCCATCTGGCCAGCTATGCGCCGCGACCCGACGAGCCCGATCTCTACAACGCGCCCGGCCACTGGTCGGTCACGGCCGAGGGCACCCGCAACCTGCTGTCGCAGCTCGACGCCTCAGGACTCGGCGGCGCACGGCTGGAACGGATTCTCTACGTCAGCACGATCAAGGCGATGGGCGACAAGATCGGAGCGATGGGCCGACCGGCCGACGAAGACGCGCCGCCCGAACCCGACACGCTCTATGGCCAAGCCAAGCTCACCGCCGAACGTGCGGTTTTCGACTTCGGAGACAAGGCTGGAATAACGGCGAGCGTGCTGCGTCTGCCGATGGTCTATGGGCTCGGTCGCGAGGGGAACATCGTCCGCATGATCGAAGCGGTTGCCCGTGGACGCTTCCCGCCCTGGCCACGCATCGAGAACCGCCGCTCGGCGGTCCATATCGAGGACGTGATCGCGGGGATTTTGCTCGTCGCGGAACACCCGAACAGCGCGGGAGAAACCTACTGTGTGACGGATGGCCGAACCTATTCGACCCGCTGGATCTACGAACGCATCCGGCTCGCGCTCGGGCGACCGATCCCAGCCTGGTCGGTGCCGTTCTGGATGCTGAAGGCGGCAGCGGCGGTCGGATCGGCTGGTGAAAGGCTGCTGGGACGGCGGATGCCGCTCACACTCGACGGGCTCTCCAAGCTGGCCGGAGATGCCTGGTATTCATCCGGCAAGCTGGAACGCGGGCTCGGATTCACTCCCAAGCATAGCCTGGAGAGCGAGATCCCCCTTTTGGTTCGTCGGATGGCGGACCGACCTTCTCCAGGACATGGGCCACGGCACGATCGGTCAGCGGATTCTGGCTGAGCAGACGCGCGGTTCCCTTGCGTAGATGTTCAGCGAAACTGGTGGCGGCCAGGGTCATGGCGTTCTCGCCCTGGCGGTTGGTGAAGAGATAGACCCGCTTGAACTCGCTGACCCAGTTCAGCCGTAGCGTATTACGGGTTCCGCGAAAGCTCTGGAACTCGACCCAGGCCCCCACCTCCAGCGCCTGCACCAGCTTGAGCTGAGGATCCGATTCGGCAACCCCAGCCTCGGTGGAACGACGCTCAGGCTCGGGAGACGGGCTCGCCGGCGCTGCGCTCGGTGGAAGCCGCACCTCCGACCACTCGGCCGACTTGATCGGCGACTGTCCGGACGGCATCGCCGGATCGGACGACGCGTCCTTGTGCATGGCCGCCATGTGGAGCCTGATGAGTTCGGTGAAGAAGGCGTCCCAAGAGCCTTCCTGGTCGATGCGCGCCAAACCGCTTCGCAATCGCTTGAGCATATCGGGCAGCAGAACGAGCAAGCGATCGCGATCCTGCGAGCCCTGCTTAGGCTGAACGCTCCAGATGAGCTCGTCCATCAGACGCAGGGCCTCGGACCAATCACCACTCGAGTCACCGGCACGCGCGAAGACCTCGATCAGCACCAGACGCCAGTGAAGGGTGAGGAAGTCGGCAATCAGCGGCGGTAGATTACGCCGATTGATCCGGGTCTCGATCTCGGAGGTGGCGCGGGCGGGAGCGATCTCCTTGCGTTCGCGGACCTCCAGTTGACCGACCATCTGGGTCGCCTTGTCCCGTGCCCTCACCTCCTCGTCGCTTAGGAACTCTTCGAGCTTCTGAAGCTGGGAGGCAAAGATCTGGACATCCGAATCGAACCCCTTGACCACGGACTCGACGATCGAGGCGATCTTGGCGACCAACCTCGGCTCGTCGTGATCGCTGCGACCGATGCCCGAATTGGCGATCGCGTCGAGCAGACGACGGGCCGGATGCTTGCGGTCCGAGAAAAAGCTCTTGTCGAGCAGCGCCACCTTGAGGACCGGGATCTGCAGCTTGGCGATCTCGGCACGCATGGTCGAGGACAGATCGGGATCGTTGAAGATGGCGTCGAACAGCATCGACACGATGTCGATGGTCATGGCATCGGTGGGATGCGACCAACTCGCCATGGGGGTCGAGCGGATCTGCTGCAGGACATTGAAGCCCTGAGGGTCGAGCCGATTCGGCCCCATGCCGGCCATGGCTCCCGGCTCCATCGGCCCGCGCTGCAAGGTACCGAGCGCATCGACCAGCTGCTGCACGCCCATGGATTGAGCGGGAGCGCCTGGCATGCCACCCGGCATCGCCACACCCTGCATCGAGGGCGAAGGTCCGGGCGCATAGCCGGGAGCAGACGCCCCCGCTGGAGAGCCCATGGAGGCCGCCGACTTGAGCACCTGCAGCAACTGGCTGAAGAGATCCTCACCGCCCGTCTGGAGTCCATCCCCAGACGGCGCCTGGGCATAGTTGGACGAGAAACCGACGCTTGACTGAGCCGATCCGCCACCGCCTGCCGACGACGCACCGTATCCACCACCGCCTCCGCCACCATCGGGTCTGGTGAACTCCTGAGGCGTGTCGGTCGACATGGTCGGTAGAATGCCGGACTGGGCGAGGAAGCGGTTGAGACCGGCATAGACGCCTGGCAGCTCGGCCGCCGTCTGACGCTCGAACGACTGCAGGATGGCCAGGGCCACCGGGCGCTCGATATCCATCTCAGTCAGGGCTGCGAGCATGGATTTGTAGAGACTGCCGGGATGGAGCGGGTTGTCGTCCTGCCCGATCCGTTGGACCCGCATCAAGGCAGCGAGCCGACGATCGAGCGCGACCAGCTGCTGCGAACAATTGAAGGCCGCCCGAGCCGACAGCTTGCTGATGGCGAGATCCTGCTCGAATTCGTCTGGATCTACGAGGCTCAGCTCGTCCGGCAAGGCCGACTGGCGCCGCGAACGACCGCCGCCGAGACCGGGCACGGATGCGTCGAAATGGGCGCAATAGGCAACCCGAAACCGCTGCAGCAAGTGCTGCGGACGGCTCGCGAACAGCTGCGAGGCGGCGAAACAGATCTGTTGCTGCTCGGAATTGGCGGCGCGGTCCGCCATCAACATGAATTCTTCGTTGGCGCGGCCGGCATGCTGGATGAAAACAGCCGTTACACTATCGATCAGGCGATCGCGGCAGCTCGCGAGCATTGCCGCGCAATCCTCGGAGATATCCACCGCCATGGAGCTATCTCGGCCCCCGATCGGGACAACGTTGGAGGTTTGTTTGTCGGCCATGATTGAGTGTGCGATGGGCATTTGACCGGAAGTGAAGCCGTTGAGATTCAGGCATCCCGGATCGGATCATTGGCTCTATCTGCGGAGGCCGCAAGGGGCTCGAATCGCTAAAGCCGCCGGGAATTCGCGAGCAGGTTCCTCCCCAGCGTCAGTATAAACAATGGGATCGAGGCGAACTGCCAACCAGGTCGCAAACCCATGCCCCCCTCGATCATGGTTGACAACTTTACTCGACCGTTACCGACTTCGCGAGGTTCCTCGGCTGGTCGACATCGGTTCCCTTGAGCACGGCGACATGATAGGCCAGCAGTTGCAGTGGAACCGTGAAGACGACCGGATCGATGAGATCGTGGGTCTCGGGCAACCGTATCACCGTCACCCCATCTGACTCCTCCATGGGGACCTGGAAGTCGGCGAAAACATAGAGCCGACCGCCGCGCGCGCGCACCTCCTCCAGATTCGATTTGAGCTTTTCCAGCAGTGCATTGTTGGGCGCCACCGCGACCACCGGCATCTGCTCGTCAATCAGGGCGAGCGGTCCGTGCTTGAGCTCGCCGGCCGGATAGGCCTCGGCATGGATGTAGGAGATCTCCTTGAGCTTGAGGGCCCCCTCCATCGCGATGGGGTATTGTTCACCACGACCGAGAAAAAGGGTGTGATGCTTGTCGACAAATTCCTCGGCCAGCCGGGCGATGGGGGCATCGAGCGCGAGCGCCTCCTCGATCTTGCTCGGCAATGTGCGCAGGACCCCTACCAGCTCTTGCTCGTGCTGGCTGTCGAGCCCCTTGCAACGCGCGAGGTTCAGGGTCAGCAGCAACAGCGCGACCAGCTGAGTGGTGAAGGCCTTGGTCGAGGCGACACCGATCTCGGGCCCGGCGTGGGTGAGGAAGACCAGATCGGACTCGCGCACCAGCGAACTCTCGGGGACGTTGCAGATCGCCAATGTCGCGGTATAGCCGGACGCCTTCGCCTGACGCAGCGCGGCGAGCGTATCGGCGGTCTCGCCCGACTGAGAGATGGTCACGAACAGCGCCCGTTCCGGCACCACATGGGCGCGATAGCGGTATTCGCTTGCCACCTCCACCTGACAGGGTACCCCGGCGATGGACTCGATCCAGTAACGCGCGACCAGCGCCGCATGATAGCTGGTGCCGCAGGCCACGATGGTGACCGCTCCGAGTCCCTCGAACAGCTCAACGGCCTGACTGCCGAAGGTCTCGGGAAGCACCCGGTTGTCCGACAATCGACCCTCCAAGGTATCGGCGATGGCACGTGGCTGCTCGAAGATCTCCTTGAGCATGTAATGGCGGAACTCGCCGCGTTCGGTGGCGTCGACCGCCAAACTCGATGTCTTGACCGGGCGCTCGACCTCATTCCCATCGCGATCCCAGATACGCACCCGATTCAGGGTCAGCTCGGCGATGTCGCCCTCTTCGAGAAAGATGAAGCGATTGGTGACCGGCAGCAGTGCGAAGACGTCCGAGGCGATGAAATGCTCGCCGAAACCGACGCCGATCACCAACGGACTGCCCTGACGGGCCGCGACCAGATGATCCGGATCCTGCGCGTCGATCACGCCCAAGGCATAGGCACCGCGCAGCCGCGCCGTGGCACCGCGCACCGCATCGACCAGGCTGCAGCCGCCAGACAGCACGTCATGGATGGCGTGGACCACCACCTCGGTATCGGTCTCCGAGGTGAAGACATGCCCCACCGCGATCTGCTCGCGACGCAACTCCTCGTGATTCTCGACGATGCCGTTGTGCACGATGGCACAGCGATCGTGACTGACGTGGGGGTGGGCATTATGGGTCGCCGGCTCGCCGTGGGTCGCCCAACGGGTATGGGCGATTCCGAGCGTGCCCAGCAGCGGATCGGCGGACACCTCATCGGCCAGACGGGCGACCTTGCCGAGCGTGCGGATACGCTTCAATTCCCCTGGAGCCGCCAGCACGGCAATGCCGGCAGAGTCATAGCCGCGATATTCGAGCCGTCGCAGCCCCTCCAAGAGGATGGCGGTTACTGGACGTTGAGCAATGGCACCGACGATTCCACACATGGGACATCTCTCACTGAGCAATCGATAAAAAATGCAGAAAACGAACCGTTCGGAAAACGCCGCCCGGTCAGCTCGATTTGATGGGACGCTTCCAGCCCCGAATCGTAACCTGACGCGCGCGCGCGACGGTCAGTTGCTCGGGCGGCGCGTCCTTGCCGATGACGGAGCCGGCTCCGATGGTGGCGCCCTCGCCGACCGTGACGGGCGCGACCAATGCGGCGTTGGAGCCGATGAAGGCCCCGTCGCCGATACGGGTCTTGAATTTGTTGGCGCCGTCGTAGTTGCAGGTGATGGTGCCCGCGCCGACGTTCACGCCAGCGCCCACCTCGGCGTCGCCCAGATAGGTGAGGTGGTTGACCTTGCTGCCTAGCCCGACCGAGGTCTTCTTGATCTCGACGAAGTTGCCGACATGGGTCTGGTCGGCAAGCCTGGCCTCGGGCCGCAATCGGGCGAAGGGTCCGATCCTGGCGTCGGCGCCCACCTCGGCCTGCTCGATCACGCAGTTGGCCTGAATCTCGGTGCCGGGACCGATGACGCAATCCCGAAGCAGACAGTTGGGTCCGACGCGCACGCCGGAGGCTAACCTGACCTTGCCCTCGATCACCACATTCACATCGATGGAGACATCCTGCTCGGCCTCTAGCCGACCGCGCAGATCGAACCGGGCCGGGTCCGCCAGGGTCACGCCGGAGCGCATCAGATCCTCGGCCGCACGACGCTGATAGAAACGTTCGAGCTCGGCGAGCTGGACGCGGTCGTTGACGCCGGCGACCTCGAACAGGTCCTCGGGCTGGGTCGTGGCGATGGTCACGCCCTCCCAGGCCGCCATCTCGATGACGTCTGTCAGGTAATACTCGCCCTGGGCGTTGTCGTTGCCGAGTCGTCCCAGCCAAGTCTGTAAGCGGGCGCGATCGGCGATCAGGAACCCCGTGTTGATCTCACGGACCTCGCGTTCATCCGGGGTCGCGTCCTTCTGCTCGACGATACGGGTCACGCACCCGTTGGCATCGCGCAGAATGCGACCATAACCGGTCGGATCTGACATCTCGGCCGTGAGCAGACCCAGTTGGGTCTCGGCACCGGTCGCGATCAAACGTCTCAGGGTCTGGGGTGAGATCAGCGGGACGTCGCCATAGAGCACCATGACCCGGTCCATGTCGCCCATGAGCGGCATGGCCTGGATCAGGGCATGTCCTGTACCACGCTGCTCCGCCTGCTCGGCCCAGGCGCACTCCTCGTCCTGCAAGGCGGACTGGACACGCTCGCCGCCGTGGCCGTGAACGACGACCACCTGCGCAGCCTCACAGCCGCGCGCGGCGTCCAACACATGGAGAAGCAATGGCCGGCCGGCCAAGGGATGAAGCACCTTCGGCAGGCTGGAACGCATCCGCTTTCCGAGACCTGCCGCCAGAATCACGACACCGAGTTTCATATCATCCTTCCCAGTTTGGGCGACGAGCCACCGCACCTTCCAGGTTGGGAGGGTGCTGGAACGACGCCGATCAGTGAAGCCGGCCGATCGGACGCTCGATCCCATTCAAGCCCTGAGACTGTTGAGAGGGGCTTGGATCCCGGACCTCTTGAATGCGCACGAAAACCTTCAGCACCTTGCCCGCGAGCCGGTGGTTCCCATCGATCGTGAGCCTGCCGTCGACGATCTGAGTGACATGGAAGATCCGCGCCTGCCCCCGATCGTTCTGCATTTGCACCTCGGCCCCAACGACACGCAACTCGGCCGGAACGTTATCGAGATCATCCGTAAAGACCAGATCCGGATCTCGCTTGCCAAACCCGTCCTCCGGCTCCAGCGAGAGTTCGACCTCGTCGCCGGCCCGCTTGCCGTGGATCGCCTTGTCCATACCACCGATGAGTTCGACCAAACCTCCCTGGATGTAGGTCACGGGTAGGTCCGTCTGTTCAAGGATCACGCCCCGCTCGTCTGCGATGCGGTAGGTCAGAGAGACCAGCTTGCCTTCACGAACGACCTGATCGGACATGGTCATGGATTCCTCCTAACGATCGCGATGCGATCGGTCAGGTGATTGGCCTATGTGGTATAGAAAAGATGCGGGCGGAGATCCAAGTTTGCCACAAATGCAAACGCCCCCGTCGTTGATCGACGGGGGCGTTTGGTCGGTACCGGCAGAATGCCAGAGGCATTCGATGCGGGATTTAGACGCTTGTCGGAAACGATCCTACCCGAAGGGCAGAGCGAGGGGCGAAGCCCAATCTACACATGCCGATCGTCGGGTGAGTTCATATCCGGAAATCGTCTTAGCCCCGCTTCATCTTGCGCAGCTTCTCGATGGCGCGCAGTTGCGCCACGGCCTCGGCCAACTCGGTCTGAGCCTTCGCATACTCGAACTCGGCCGTATGACCGGCGAGCGCATCCTCGGCGCGACGCTTGGCATCGAGCGCGGCGGCCTCGTCCAGATCATGGGCGCGAACCGCCGTGTCGGCCAGAACCGTCACTACGCTCGGCTGAACCTCAAGCATGCCGCCGGAGATATAGAAGTGCTCCTGCTCGCCGTTCTCGGTCTCCACCCGGACATCACCCGGCTTAAGCCGGCTGATGAAGGCGGTATGACGCGGAGCGATACCCACCTCGCCCATATCCGCCGTGGCATAGACCATGGTGGCGGGTCCGGAGTGGATGGCGCCTTCGGCGCTGACGATATCGACGCGGATTGTCATTGCCATGGGAAATCCCCCTTAGCTGGCCATCTTCTCGGCTTTGGCCACCGCTTCGTCGATACCGCCGACCATGTAGAACGCCTGCTCGGGCAGATGATCGTACTCGCCGTTGACGATCGCCTTGAAGTCCTTGATGGTGTCCTTGACGGACACGAACTTGCCAGGCGCACCGGTGAAGACCTCGGCCACGAAGAAGGGCTGGGACAGGAAGCGCTGGATCTTACGCGCGCGGGACACGGTGAGCTTATCCTCTTCGGAGAGCTCGTCCATACCCAGGATCGCGATGATGTCCTTGAGTTCCTTATAGCGCTGCAGGGTACCCTGCACCGCGCGGGCGGTCTCGTAGTGCTCGGAGCCGACGACGTTGGGGTCGAGGATACGGCTGGTGGAGTCGAGCGGATCCACGGCCGGGTAGATACCCAGCTCGGCGATCTGACGCGACAGCACCAGGGTCGCGTCCAAGTGCGCGAAGGTCGTGGCCGGCGAGGGGTCGGTCAAGTCGTCCGCAGGCACGTACACCGCCTGGAAGGAGGTGATGGAGCCGGTGCGCGTGGAGGTGATGCGCTCCTGCAGTGCACCCATCTCGGAGGCCAGGGTCGGCTGGTAACCCACTGCGGACGGCATACGGCCGAGCAGTGCGGACACCTCGGTTCCGGCCAGGGTGTAACGGTAGATGTTGTCGATGAACATCAGCACGTCACGGCCTTCCTCGCGGAAGTACTCGGCCATGGTCAGACCGGTGAGCGCAACGCGAAGACGGTTGCCCGGCGGCTCGTTCATCTGACCGTAGACCAGGGCCACCTTTTCGAGCACGTTCGACTCCTTCATCTCGTGATAGAAGTCGTTACCCTCACGGGTACGTTCGCCGACACCCGCGAACACCGAGAAGCCCGAGTGCTCGACGGCGATGTTGCGGATCAGCTCCATCAGGGTCACGGTCTTGCCCACACCGGCACCGCCGAAGAGGCCAACCTTACCACCCTTGGAGATGGGCATGATGAGGTCGATGACCTTGATGCCGGTCTCGAGGATCTCGGTGGAGGCGGCCTGATCCTCAAGCTTGGGCGCCGAGCGGTGGATCGACCAACGCGCCTCGCTCTCGACCTCGCCCTGCTCGTCGATCGCGTTACCCAAAACGTCCATGATGCGGCCCAGGGTCGCCTGACCGACCGGAACCTGGATGGGAGCACCCGTCGCGGTCACATCGACACCACGCTGCAGACCGTCGGTCGTGCCCATGGCGATACAGCGCACCACGCCGTCGCCGAGCTGCTGCTGCACCTCGAGCGTCAGCCCGGTCGACTCGATCTTCAGGGCGTCATAGACCTTGGGCATCTCGCCGCGTGGGAACTGAACGTCCACGACGGCGCCGATGATTTCCACCACGTTACCGGAACTCATAGTCTTTTCCTCTTATGCCTTGCGGCATCTAGCGATTCTGTCTGGATCTGGTCAAGTATCTGGGGGGCACCCGCGACAGCCGGCTGCGGTCAAACCGCGGCGGCACCGCTCACGATCTCGGAGATTTCCTGCGTGATCGCGGCCTGGCGCGCCTTGTTGTAGACGAGCTGCAACTCGCCGATGAGGTTGCCAGCATTGTCGGAAGCGGCCTTCATGGCAACCATCCGGGCGGCCTGCTCGCATGCGGTGTTCTCGACGACCGACTGATAGACGAGCGACTCGATATAGCGCGTCAGCAGGGCATCCAGAACCGTCTTGGCATCGGGCTCGTAGATGTAGTCCCAGTGGTACGGCATGGAGTCCTGCTTTTCGCCGGGGACGAGCGGCACCAGCTGCCGAATCACCGGACTCTGAGTCATGGTGTTGACGAACTCGTTGCTGGCCACGTAGATGGCATCGATCTCACCCGACTCGAAGGCATCGAGCATAACCTTGACCGTGCCGATCAGATCCTCGACGTGAGGCTTGTCGCCGAGATGCGTCGACTGCGCCTTGACGTCGCCGCCGAAACGCTTGAAGAAGCCGAGCGCCTTGGTGCCGATGGTGCAGAAGACCGGCTCCACGCCCGCCTCGCGCTGCTCCTTGATCTCGGCGATGAGGCGACGGAACAGATTGCTGTTCAGGCCGCCGCAAAGCCCGCGGTCGGAGGAGACGACGATGTAGCCGACGCGCTTGCGCGGACGCTCCTCCGCCATGAAGGAGTGCCGATACTCGGGCGTCGCTTGGGCCAGATGACTGATGACCTGGAGCATCTTCTCCGCGTAGGGCCGAGAAGCGGACATGCGATCCTGGGCCTTGCGCATCTTGGAGGCCGCGACCATCTGCATGGCCTTGGTGATCTTCTGCGTGCTCTTGATGCTCGCGATCTTGGTGCGGATTTCTTTGGCGCCTGCCATTTTTTAGCTCCCAGCCTCCAGCTTCCAGCCGCCGGCCTATCCGGCCTGGGGCTGAGGAGGTTCGATACTTTTGAACGCACCACGCCAACCGCCATGCCTCCCGCTGGAGGCTGGCGGCTGGCTGCTGGCGGCTGTCTCTTACCAGGTATTGCTTGCCTTGAAGCTCTTGATCGCCGCATGCATCGCCTGAACGATCTCGTCGTCGTAGCCGCCGGTGGAATCGATCTTGGCGAGCAACTCGGACTGAGCGGACTTCATATAGCCCTGCAGCGCGCGCTCGAAGTCCACGACCTTCTTGACGTCGACGTCGTCGAGGTAGCCTTCGTTGGCGGCGAACAGCGAGATGGCCATCTGGCCGACACTCATGGGCGAGTACTGGAACTGCTTCATGAGTTCGGTGACACGCTCACCACGCTGCAACTGCTTGCGAGTGGCCTCGTCCAGATCGGAGGCGAACTGCGAGAAGGCGGCCAGCTCGCGATACTGAGCCAGAGCCAGACGGATACCGCCACCGAGTTTCTTGATGATCTTGGTCTGGGCCGCGCCACCGACACGGGACACCGAGAGACCGGCGTTGATAGCCGGACGGATACCCGAGTTGAAGAGGTCGGTTTCCAGGAAGATCTGACCGTCGGTGATGGAGATCACGTTCGTAGGAACGAAGGCGGACACGTCGCCAGCCTGGGTCTCGATGATGGGCAGCGCGGTCAGCGAGCCGGTCTGGCCCTTGACCTTACCGTCGGTCATCTTCTCGACATAGTCGGCGTTGACGCGCGCGGCGCGCTCCAGCAGACGCGAGTGCAGATAGAAGACGTCACCCGGATAGGCCTCGCGACCCGGCGGACGACGCAGCAGCAGAGAAACCTGACGATAGGCCCAGGCCTGCTTGGTGAGGTCGTCGTAGACGATCAGCGCGTCTTCGCCCTTGTCGCGGAAGTACTCGCCCATGGCACAGCCGGCATAGGGAGCCAGGAACTGCATGGCCGCCGATTCAGCCGCCGGAGCGGAGACGACGATGGTGTGATCCATGGCGCCGTGCTCTTCGAGCTTGCGCACGATGGAGGCAACCGAGGAGTTCTTCTGGCCGACGGCGACGTAGATACACTTAACGCCGGTGCCCTTCTGATTGATGATGGCGTCGATGGCAACGGCGGTCTTACCCGTCTGACGGTCGCCGATGATCAGCTCACGCTGACCGCGACCGACCGGCACCATGGCGTCGATGGCCTTGAGGCCGGTCTGCACCGGCTGATCGACCGACTGACGCTCGATGACACCCGGCGCGACCTTCTCGATCGGCGAGGTCGCGGAGGCCTCGATCGGGCCCTTGCCGTCCATCGGGTTGCCGAGCGCATCGACGACACGACCGAGCAGACCTTCACCGACCGGCACCTCAAGGACGCGGCCGGTGCAGCGCACCCAGTCGCCCTCGGACAGGTGGGTGTAGTCGCCCAGGACGACCGCACCGACCGAATCGCGCTCCAGATTCAGCGCCAGTCCGTAGGCATTGCCCGGGAACTCGAGCATCTCGTAATACTGCGCGTCGGACAGCCCGTGGATACGCACGATGCCGTCGGTCAGACTGACGATGGTGCCTTCGGTCCGAGCCTCGGTCTGAAGGTCGAATTTCTCGATCTTCTGTTTGATGAGATCGCTGATCTCGGATGGGTTCAGTTGCATGGCGGTATCCAGTTCAGAATTGCAAAGCGTTGGCGAGTTGCTTGATCTTGCCGCGGACGGAATTGTCGATCACCAGGTCACCGGCGCGAATCTCGATTCCGCCGAGCAGGGCACTATCCGTCTCGACCGTCAGCTCGACCTGATCGCCGAAGTGCTTCGCCAGTGCGGCGGCAAGCATTTCCTGTTGATCGCTCCCGACCTCGAACGCGCTGCGAATCGAGACGTGGCGTACGCCCAGATCGGCGATGCGTCGGGCCTCGAACAGCCGGGCGATCTCGGAAATGGCCGCCAGGCGTGCGTTCTGTGCGAGCAACCGCAGGAGATTGCCGACCTCAGCCGACAGCCCATCACCACAAACTTCGAGGATGAGCTCGCGGATTTGCTCGCGCGGCACGGATGGGTTACTGATTTGAGCGGCCAACAGCGGATCCGCCGTCACCGCTGCCAGCAGCGCCAGCGCCTCGGACCAGGCTTCGAGTTGCCCGGTTTCCTTAGCGCGCTCGAAGATCGCCTCGGCGTAAGGCCGTGCGATGGTGGTGATATCTCCGGCCATGATATTCCCTAGAGCTGCTTGGCGAACTCGTCGACGATCGAGCGATGCGTATCGACGTTGATCTCTTTCTGGAGGATCTTCTCGGCGGCGAGCATAGCCAGAGAAGCGACCCGCTCACGCAGATCTTCGCGAGCGCGATTGGTCTCGCGCTCGATCTCGGCCTGTGCTGCCGCGACCAGACGCTCGCCTTCGACGCGAGCATCGGACTTGGCCTCCTCGACGATATCGGTCGCCCGCTTCTGGGCCTGACCAACGATATCGGCTGCCTGCGTCTTGGCCTCTTTCATGAGGTCCAGCGCACGCTGCTCACCAAGAGCCTGCTCCTGATGGCCACGCTCGGCGGCGGCGAGACCCTCGGCGATCTTGGCCTTACGCTCCGCCAATGCATTGACGATGGGCGGCCAGATGTACTTCATACAGAACCCGACGAACACCGCGAAGGTGACCATCTGGGCGAACAGAGTCAGATTGATATTCATAGCGTTGCCTCGTGCCTTTTCCTCGAACCTCGTCAGGATGACGACAGGCGAGTGACACCGACCCCGAAGAGGGAGTCGGATCGGGTTTTAGGCAGCGAACATCAGGTACAGACCCATGGCGATCGCGATAACCGGCAGCGCGTCGACCAGACCCATGACGATGAAGAACTGGGTACGAAGCATCGGGATCAGCTCGGGCTGACGTGCGGCGCCTTCGAGGAAACGGCCACCCAGGATACCGATACCAACGCCGGCACCGACGGCACCGAGACCCAGCATCAGACCAGCGCCGATGAATTTGATGGCCATAGCAAATGCTTGTGCGACTTCGAGTTCCATGAGTTCCCCCAGGTTAAAGTTTCCGACGTGAGTCGGTTGAAAGAAAAAACGGTTAATAAACGAACGATGACGGCCTAAGCGATCAGTGATGTTCCTGATGAGCCATGTCCAGATAGACGATGGTCAGCACCATGAAGATGAACGCCTGGAGCGTAATGATCAGGATATGGAAGACAGCCCAAACGAATTGCAGCAGTCCAGCCGTACCCGCAAGCACAATCCCACCGCCGTAGAGCAGAGCGATCAGGATGAAGATCATCTCACCGGCATACATGTTGCCGAAGAGTCGCAGAGCCAGCGAGACCGGCTTGGACAGAAGACTGATGCCTTCCAGAATGAGGTTGGCCGGCATGCCCCACTTACCGAACGGCTGCAGCGTCAACTCACCGAGGAAACCACCGACACCCTTGATCTTGATGCTGTAGAAAAGCACCAGGAAGAAGACCGTCAACGCCATACCGAAGGTCGCATTGGGATCCGTCGTCGGCACCACCTTGAGGAACACGTGGTGCGGCTCGGCGCCGAATGTCGCCATCAACTGGCCGAAAAGATAGGGAATGAGGTCGACTGGGAGCAGGTCCATCAAGTTCATGAGGAAGACCCAGGCGAAGATGGTCAAGGCCAGCGGCGCGACCATTGCATTCTTGCCGCTGAACGAACCGCGAACATTATCCTCGACGAAGTCGACGATCCACTCGACGAAGTTCTGCGCGGCCCCGGGCACTCCAGCGGACACCTTCTCCGCGACGCCCTTGAAGAACCAAAGGAACAGGCCTCCCAGCAGAATGGAGAAGAAAACCGTATCGACATTGATCGCCCAGAAGCCCATCTCGGCCGCATCAGCGCTCGAATGCGCGAAGCCCAGGCCGTGCTCGGGATGAAGACCAAACGTCAGATTGGTGAGATGGTGCTGGATGTATTCTTGGGAAGTCATCATTTCAGAAGAAGCCATCGATCATCTCTCACTTCGTGGTTCGATTGCCGAACAGGGCGGCTATCAGGGTTGGTATGACCTGGACCATGAAATAGGCACCAAGCAGCGCTGGTACATTGATCCCTTCGAATACTGCGTAAACAGCTCCGAATGAACCGAGCACAAATACAATTTTCGCGGTTTCGGCGCTATAAAAACGCAAAACCAGCCTCTCGGGCTGCTGGGCGCGATATCCGCGAAAGACCCAGGCCGCGAGCAAGGCAGTAGCCATCAGGCAAATTCCGGCCCCCAATAGAACCGAAAGCGCAACTGAACCACCAAACGGCAAAGCAAACACTACTAAAGCCAGACCGAAGACCACCTGAATTTGGAGGATCTTTCCGGCCCGGAACGCGTCTGGCTGTTGCATCAGATCGTCGTGGGCGGGGTGAACTCATTGCCCACCGGGCGCGAAGTATAAGGGGTTGTGGATATAGGGTCAACGCAACACGAACAATAAATTAATAGGCTCATCGATAATTTTTCTATGCGAAACGCGTCAAGGGGACGAACCCAGACACATCGGCGCCGCTCGGACAGACGCTCACTTGATGTGCGTGAGGATCCCGTCCAATTCGTCCAACGTGCTGTAGGCGATGACCAGCTTCCCCGAACCACGGGCTCCGTGCTGGATCTGAACGGACGCCCCCAACCGATCGGTTAGATCCGATTGCAGGCGACGGATATCGGGATCGATCTCCGGCTGACGCTGGCCAGCCGCCTCGGCCTCGCCCGCCTGCTGCAGACGCCGGACCAATTTCTCCGTCTCGCGCACCGAGAGACCAGCCGCCACCACTTGACGTGCGGCCTGACTCTGAACGCCCCCCTTGAGACCGAGCAGCGCGCGCGCGTGTCCCATCTCCAGACGCGACTGCACAACGTAATCCTTAACGTCCTGGTTCAGCTCCTGGAGGCGCAGCAGATTGGTCACCATGGTGCGCGACTTACCAACCGCTTCCGCAACCTGCTGGTGGGTCAGCCCGAACTCGGAGATGAGCCGGTCGAGCGCGCCGGACTCTTCAAGCGGATTGAGGTCGGCGCGCTGGATATTCTCGATCAGACCGATGGCCAGTGCAGTCGGCTCGTCGACCTCGCGGATGACCACCGGAATCTCGGCAAGCCCCGCCTGCTGACAGGCGCGCCAACGGCGCTCGCCGGCGATGATCTCGTAGCGCTGCGAACCCGACGCAGACTCCGGCACTGGACGCACCACGATCGGCTGGATGACACCCTGGGCCACGATCGAGTCAGCCAATTCGCGTAGCGCGTCAGGATCGAACTCACGGCGCGGCTGATAACGCCCGCGCTGAATGAACTCCAGTGGCAGATGGGTCACGCGCTCGGGCGCCTCGGCGCTCGGCGCATCGTCGGCGGTGTCGGAGACGGCGACCTCCGGAGCGCGAGCGGCACCGAGCAGCGCATCGAGACCGCGCCCCAGGCCCTTCTTCTTCGGTGGTGTTTTTTGGTCGATATCCATGCGCTGTCGAGTCAGGCCACCTGTTGACGCTTATCCAGACGACGCAACACCTCGCTCGCCAAGGCGAGATAGGACATCGCACCCTTCGATTGCGGGTCGTAGAGCAGGGCCGACTGACCGTGGCTCGGCGCCTCGGCGAGGCGCACATTGCGCGGGATAATGGTGCGGTACACCTGATCTTTGAAATGGGTGATGAGCTGGGTCGAGACCTGATTGGCCAGATTGTTTCGCGGATCGTGCATGGTGCGCAGGATCCCTTCGATGCACAGCGTCGGATTGCGACTCTCGCGGATCTGCTCGATGGTATCCAGCAGAGACGACAGCCCTTCCAGGGCGTAATACTCGCACTGGAGCGGGATCAGCACGCCTTGCGCCGCGACCAGCGCATTGACCGTCAGCATGTTCAGCGAGGGCGGACAGTCGATGATGACCAGTTCGTAGGCCTCGGCCGCGCGGGCCAACACCTTGGTCAGACGGTGCTCGCGGTCGGGCGAATCGATCAGCCCGATCTCAGCGGCTGTGAGATCGGCATTGGACGGCAGCAGGTCGAATCCAGGCGAAGGCTCGATGACGCGCTGAATGCAATCCGCAACGGGAATTTCGGTCAGAAGCAGGTCGCAGGCGGAATGCTCGACGGTGTGCTTGTCGATCCCGCACCCCATGGTCGCGTTGCCCTGTGGATCCAGATCCACGAGCAGGACGCGACGCTTCATGGAGGCCAGGGAAGCGGCCAAATTGACCGCCGTCGTGGTCTTACCGACCCCGCCCTTCTGATTGGCGATCGCAATGATGTTGGCCATGGTCGGCTCAAGTGCTCCGGATTTCGATCAAATGACGCGAGACATCGAGGAAGGGCACGCTCAGACGGTGGATCATCACAACCGCCGACGGCAAACCCGTCGTCTCGATCCGTTCGTCCGGCTGACGGCCTTTCATGAGCAGCAACCGGCCGGGGTACGCGAGCAATTCGGCGTTCGAGCCGCTCAGAATTTCGTCGGCCGCGACCGCGCGGCTGACAATGGTACTGAATTTTTGCTCCGGCCGGTACGTCTCAATGCGCGCTTGCACCGGCTCGACGTTGTCGAGCCCCAGATCCAGCACCGCCTGACGCACGAAACGGACCTTCTTGTTATTGCTGTCGAGCAGCCAGAACCGCCGCTCCGGCGCCATGATGGCGAGCGGCAGACCCGGCAGACCGGCCCCGGTTCCGATGTCGAGCACCGAGTCGCCGAACAGGAAGGGCAACACCGCCAGACTATCGAGCAGATGCTTGGAGACCATTTCCAGCGGATCGCGCACGGCCGTGAGGTTGTAGGCCTTATTCCAGCGCACAAGCAGACCGATGAAGGCCATGAGCCGGTTCTGCTGCTCAGGACTGCATACCAGCCCCAATGCCTCGATACCCTGGGCCAGTCTGTCCTCAATGTCGCTCCGTTCGGACGCGCCAAGAGGATCTAGAGGAATATTCAAACGACACACCCTATGATCAAAGGCGGAACTATACGATAAAGCCCGGCCGGCAATTCAATCGTCACCGCACATATTAAGGTGTCCCTTCGACGTACCGGCCGATCATTCCTGGGCATCGTCGCACATCGAATCGGAACATAGCTGACGGAACGTGATCAAGCTCATCGCCAAAGTCACCCTCCTCCTCGTCGCCCTAAGCGCCATCGGCGTGCTCTGGCAGCGCGTGCAACTCACGACCCTGGCCCTGACCCGCATCGACCCGGTTCCCGAGACCCGCCAATTGGTCGAGCAGGAACGCTACGCCGAGGCGGCCGACTATCTCGGCTTCTTCATGGACTACCCCTACGTCCAATCCGACCCGGCCGCGCAAACCTTGCACCGGGAGATCGAAGCGGTCCGCGGGAGCCTGGACTACAAGGCCGGCAAGCTCGGCGAAGGACTCCTGTCGGGCACCAGCGACGAGACCATCGGTCAGGCGGCCGGGGTGGCGACCGACCTCTTCGTCATCGGCGATCTGCGCGATCTCGCCAAGCAGGGGACCAGGTGGTGGCATGACGAAGAGACGGACGAGGCGATCGTCGCCCTGGCGACCATCGGCGTGGCGGCCAGCGCGGCACAGCTCGCCGCCGGGGCCGCGACCCTCGGCACGGCGGGCG
>NZ_AFWT01000050.1 GCF_000224065.1 Thiorhodococcus drewsii AZ1 | reverse complement strand
ATAACCGCTATTTTGAGTCGTTCGCCGACTTCAAAGCGGCTTGCGAGAATTTCTTTCGTCACCCGAACCAATATCGTGGTGACCTACGATCGTTGCTGACGGAAAACTTCGCCATTGTCGGCGAGTAAAAACCGAAAAATTGGTATTAGCTCGGTATAATCTTCGGGGATTTGATATCTAGAAACAATCTATCGCATGTACAGAATGCACATTTTTTATTCCGTCAATTGCCAAAAACCTTGCCGAGCCTGAGCTAGAATCGACACAATACACGCCAGTATTCATCATAACATTTGGAATATTTTTTGCTCTTTTCATATAAAGGGTTTCACTTTGCCCAACGAAATATCGGCCGTTGCGATAATCGAGCCCGCGAACAAACCCAGGGAAAGAGCAGAGTCTCTCCCAACTCGAAGCATAAACATAACCTCTAGGGCTTTCACAAAAATGCAGTTGATCGTTGATCATCGTTGGGGAATGCGGCTGAAACAGGCCGCCAAGGGCATCTAGGATGCGATCCTCCTTAAGATCGAAGAAGGAAATTCCCCCATCGAAAATCTCGTTTCTCCATACGCCAGACCGAGAGAAGTAGCTAAAAAAAAGCACACCGTCTCGAAAACAACAATCGTTCAAATGATGAAGTCCCTCTCCTCGCTTACCAGAACGGTCTGAAAATTGGCGGCGATGGATAATTTTTTTATATTTGATATCCAGTATTTCGATACAATCGTAGGCTGAGCTAATCAAGTAGGCATACCCATTGTCAACGGAGATTCCGGTGTAATGCCTAAGATTCAAGAGAATGTTTTCTGCTTGATTCCAATCAGAATCAAAAACTTGAAACTCATTCTTCACATAGTCTATTGTATAATAAGCACCATCACTAAACTGCCCTTGCCGGTAAGATCCTTCCGATAGTCTATTTATTTCAGTAATATAACCACAATTAAACGAAATCTGATACAAACCTCCACCCAGGCGGCTCGATCGGTAATCACCGGAAACACCGTAATCTGAAGACGCAACTAATAATTTTCCGCTGACTTCGGAGACGGACCGACTGTTTTTGAATTCAAGATATACTGGCGAATAACAATAATCGAGCCCCGGCTGCCAACCGGAAATTTGCAGTACCTCCTCGACGCTTTCATACGAACCGGTGGTAATGACGATAAAAAATTGATCGCGCTTTTCCAGAATTTTTGATGGCGATGTGACTTTCAGGTCCATCCATTTTTCACCGATTCTCTCCCAATTAATGTCAACAGCCAAAACCACGAAAGGCAGCAACTTCTTGCTCTTTGGAACCCAGTCTTCCGAGCAGCCCCAGAAAATGATTTCTCGTTCGCCAGCGGCACCGAGAATATCCTCTTTTTTTAGAAACATCTTGGTCAAGATACCCTGTGTCGAAGTTGCCAATCACTGTTAGATTTCACCCAAAGATGCTCAGGCCTGAAGCTATCAGCAAGATTAAAAAACTCTTCCTCATCCATTTGAATATATTCCAAGATTTCCTTAAAATAACGAGCCGGGAACTCGCCATCATATTTACGAACCAAAGAAACACCTTCTTCCCGGGTGAGGTCTCCATTTCGAATTTCCTGAGACGCTTCATGAGTTGCGCGACCAATGCCAAACTTGATATAACCGCACCAATAGTGAAATCCATCTAGCTTGTCGTCAATTGAGTTGTAACGTGAATAAGTTCCCTCTGTACGTTGGTCATTTGTTTCAAAACCGACATGCTCTTGCGCGTAGTAATAATTGCTCTGTGGATGAAAGTTAACGTAATAGCCCAGCCAATGAGGGGCTGGGCTGAATTTCGAGTATTCTTCTTCGGTTAACGGAAGATAGTACCGCAAAGCATACTGATCAATCTTTTTTTCATTTTTAAGCTCATCAAGAGAAAGACCTGAAATTCTCATGCTGGAACGATCGCTATCGACATAATAGCGCTTCGACATTTTCGGGGAATCTTCTTCGCCTCTGAATCCACCGTATTCCGCTGGATTTTCACCAAAAAAGATGAGCTTAATTCCCAGTTGTCGCGAAATATGCATGACATAATTTCTTTGTCCAAATATAAACGGCTGAAACGGATGAAATAAATTCTTAAACGCAAGGCGTGTCAACAACCCATGCCGCTCTCCGTCAGGTGTAAACAGCATATTGTCAAAACCACCTTTGCGTATCCAGCGATCAAAATTCCGTCGGCCGACGTCAGTGTAAAGGTGAGGCGCCCAAGTAACAGTTAACGGATTCATTCCATATTTGGTCTTCAGTATATGAGCCTGAAAGATCGAATCTTTGCCGCCTGATCCTGGGACAATACAGTCCCAATTTCCGTTGCTGGAGCGATAACGATCCAATAGCTTCAATAATTCCTGTTCACGAAAATTCCAATCAATCGAATTCACTTTTGCTTCATGTATTCGGCAAGGCAAGCATACCCCATCTTGAAAAATTAGGGTTGACTTGCTGCCCTCTTTGGTGTCGCGCTGAACGATGGAAGGAACAACTTTCTGATTGGATTGAACGCAGCGCGTGCAAAATTCAACGTGATCTGGGAGTCCGTAACGAGCCATAGAAATCTCTTTATTGAGTAATGGTTTTTAAGAATTTGATACCCTGAGTGCCACTAAGTTCTGGGTGATACTGCATACCGATAAAATTATCACGCACCATTGCGGCTACAAGTCTATCCGTGCCGTAATCGATCCATTGCCGCTCATGGGATGATTTAATCGAGTGCGCAGCGAAAGAGTGGATGAAATATGCGTGGTCAATATCTAAAAGCTGCGGCACTGAGTTCATCTTTTTTTGACCAATATTTGGGACTTTCAAAGCTGGATTTACCGAGAGGTTAGGTTTGAGAGACGTAACATGAACATTAAAGATACCCAGCCCTCGCACATCCGGCGCTTCTTCGCTACCAGCACACAAAATATGAAAGCCTGCACATATTCCAAGTACTTTCAGTTTTTTTTGCGATTCAGATATGTCACGAAGAAACTTTAGCCAGTCGTTTTCTGCTAGGAACGTCATATAAGCCTTAAAGTGCCCGACTCCAGGTAAAACCAGGCAATTTGTATTCTGTGCCAGTTGCTGGGGTTCAACAACTAGAGCTGCATCAGGAAAAATTGCCATTAGATTTCCAATGTTCGCGCCAGGAACAGCTATGATGCTAATCATCGTTATTGTCGCTTAAAAAAGAAAGCCGATTTTCTCTACAGAATCACAGCTGATGAAAAGGCGAGACCTTCCGTACGCAAGCTGACCGGCCAATTTGATAGTTCTTTTTTACTTCCACCGCCAGATAAGATGACGGGTATGGGTATGTCATCAAATAGATTGATAGCCTCAGCATCGAAGCCCTTCCCTGTTCCATCGCGATCAATGCTTGTCAGAATAACTTCACTCACGCCAAAAGACAGAATTTGCGCAACCCGGCCAGCAACACCTAAAGCGCTCGGCTCTCGGCCAGCGCATGAAAAACAGATATCACGACCAGTATTTACCCGATACTCAACGCCGCCCACTATTGCTTGACGACCAGTAGTTGCGACTATTTTTTCTACAATTTCACCTGACTGGAAGAGTACAGAATTCAAGTAAACCCTAGCGGCTCCGAGTCGAAAAGACAGCATCGCATCTTCGGTTGTGCGTATTCCTCCACCAAAGGTTATCGGTAACGCAGTTAATTTTGCTACGGATTCGAGTGCGGAAAAGTTTGGCGGCAATCCGTAAAGCGATTTTGTATTGTCTACGAGAAAAATCTCTTCGATGTGATTGGCTTCGCAACACTCCATAGCCGCTGCAAATGTGCCTACTTTTTTTACACCTTCGAATTTTACACCTTTTACGACTACATCGTTTTTAATTTCTAGCCTGCATATCTTTCTCATCATTTATTGCCAAATAGTAACTATTTAGGTGCCCGCGACATCTTTATGCCAGTTTTGGCATCTGAGGTTGCCCTTGGAAGCATCTCATTACATACATGTTCTTAAGTCACGAGATTTTCTGGCGTATTTGATCCTGGCTGCCACGTCTCTGATACGCTGCATACCGAGACCAAATGGTCTTTACACCTTACACCGGGCTCGCCGTCGCCCTTACGTGAAAGCGGCACCGAGCAGCGTGCGAGATGTCGGTGTAGCGCCACGAACGCAGGGCGAACCGGGGCACAAAGGCTGTCGCCGAACTCAGTCATTTTGGGACAGGGATGCCCAAAATGTATCACGAGCATGGCGACACTCCGGACTTCTTCCTCAGGGCGATCGGGTGGCGCTGATTGGGGTTGGAGAATCGCTCATGGCAACAGGGCGATCGCATCAAAATATTAGCGATTACTATTGGGTTGGTTAGCCGGATTGCCCCAGGCTTGCGCGCCCTTATTCGCTGCCCTTGCAAGAGTCCGCCATGCCGGAAATGCCCTCGGATCGATCCTTGTTGACCCATTTCTCGACGCTGGAGAATCCGCGCTGTGCAATCAAGCAGCGCCATCGACTCAACGACATGATCGCGATCGCCATCACCGGTGTGCTCTGCGGGGCCGATGGCTGGGTGCAAATCGCCGAATTCGGACGAGCCAAGCAGACGTGGTTGGAACGGTTCTTGGCACTGCCCAACGGAATCCACGTGCACGATACCTTCGGGCGGGTGTTCAGTCTGATCGATCCGTAGGTGTTCGAGGCCTGCTTTCGTGACTGGGTGGAGACGCTGCGCGAGATTCTCCCGGGCGAGGTGATCGCGATCGATGGCAAGACGTTGCGCCGCTCGCACGATCGGGGTAAGGGCGTGACCCTCGACGCGATGGGGTGCCAAACCAAGATCGCCGCCCAGATCGTCGATCAAGGGGCCGACTACGTCCTCGCGCTCAAGGGCAACCAGAGCACCTTGGCCACCGAGGTCGAGGAGGCCTTCATCAACGCCGATGCTCGAGACTACGCCGACGTCGACTCCCAGTTCCTGGAAACCGTCGAGCAGGGACATGGGCGGCGCGAGAGGTGCCGCTATCGCACTCTCGGCGATCTCTCCGGTGTGTCGCGCCGCGCCGGATGGAAGGCGTTGAACATGATCGGCATGATCGAGTCCGAGCGCGAGATCAATGGTGTGACCTCGCGTGAGACACGCTATTACATCGCCAGCACCGACACCGACGTGTCGGTCTTCGCCCGCGCTGTGCGCGGTCACTGGGGCGTGGAAAACCAGCTGCATTGGAGTCTTGATGTCGCCTTCAATGAGGATACCTCGCGCGTACGCGATCCCGATGCCCGCGAGAATCTGGCCGTGATGCGGCGCGTCGCCTTGACCCGTCTCAAGCACGACAACACCAAGCTCGGCATTCAGAGCAAACGCCTGAAAGCGGCCTGGAACGAGGTCTATCTGGAAAAATTGCTCTTCGAGGCGCCCAAATACACTGCAAAATCATCAACGTCCAAATCTTTGAATATTAGGAAAACGTGATGCGATCGCCCTGCTCATGGCAAGAAATTACAGGCCCAGATCATGGCTTGGCAAGTGGTCCTGAACAGCTACTATCCTGCTACATGGCGATAAATTCGCGCAAGGCACGTGCGGAAAAGTGACTGTGCCGATGGACGGACAGGATTTTCATGGATTCGGCAAATCGTAGAAGCGCTTCTTAAGCAAATCATTCAGCGATCGTTGCTCCAGAACTTTAACGATGGCAGCACTCGCACCGCCGTTGCCGTAAGGGTTCTTAACCCTTGGCAGTTGCGCCTGGAATTTCGGTGAAAACAGCTGACAGAGGGCAGCACCAATGGAAGCCTGATCTGGTTCGCAGTCGATCACGCTCGCGGCACGCAAGCGTCCGCGTTGGCGATCGCCGATATTGATGGTGCCCTTATTGAAACTTGGTACTTCAGCCAAACCACTGGAGGAATTACCAACCACGCCATCGAAATGCTTGATGCAGGACAGATACAGCAGTTGTCCCAGTGAGGTATAAGCCTGAGCGTTCTTATGTCGTGAGCAGTAGTCTTCGATCTGACGAAACAGCACACGACCCTCGACATCGGCATTGGGCATGGTGAAGACTAGGCCAGTGTCTTGCAATTCCGCCAGCGCAGCGAGCAGTTCGTCCATTTGCGCGGCGCTGGTGTTGTGTTCCAGTGTCACGGGATGAAAGGTGATCAACAGGTTGCGCGAGGCTAGCTTGAAATCCAGCTTGGCCTCCAGTTCATCACGTGCCAGGAGCTGGAGGCGCAGAATGTTATCGATGCCCAATCCTCCGACCTGAAAGACGTGCTTCGGCTGCTCGCCGAGCTGGATGACCCGGCGCCGGTACTCTTCCGCTGCGACGAAGTGCAGGTGGGACATCTTGGAGATGCTGTGGCGGATCGCCTCATCAATGGCGCCCTGTGTTGTCTCGCCTCCATGCAGATGGGCGATGGGTACGCGTGCGATCATGGCCGATGTGGTTGCGGAGAAGATCTCGTAGCGGTCACCGAGCACCAGCAGCAGATCCGGTTGTAATTCCGCCAGTGCATCGGCGAATCCGATCATGCCAAGTCCCATGGACTTGGTCACGCCTACCCTCGTGTCCGAGCTCAGTAACATCTCGACCTTGCGATCAACCTGAAAGCCATCGGCTTCGATGGCCTCGACGGTTAGTCCGAACTCTGGAGACAGATGCATGCCGGTGGCGATGAGTTGCAACTCCAGCACGGGCGACTGGCGGATGCCCTCCATCACCCAGCGCAGAAGCCCGTATTCAGCGCGGGTGCCGGTGACGACGCAGATACGCTTGGTCATTGTTCAGTCAGGTCTCTCAAAATCTTCTTGGCCAAGCCTCCCTTTATGTCCGTGTGTCGAGGAATGGCTTCAGTGACGCCAGTCTTTGGATTTATCTATAAAGCATATTCGCCACCTTCGCGTTTCAGGTAGCAGCCAGTCTGGCGCAGCTGTTTTTCAAGCAGCCGTCGCTTCATGCGATGGTCAGAGGTTCTCGAATCGCATCCGGCGGTAACCCCTTGAGCGCATCTTCAAGTCGATCCTCAATCAATAACTGAATGCCGAGCGAAGACTTTCGCGCGCTTCTTCAAGGGTCTCTCCTTGTCCATTGGCACCAGGAAATTCTGGCGAGACCGCCCAGTAACCTCCCTCGGGTGCGACTTCTATGATGGGCATGACTTCACCTTTCATTTGCGTTACACCTCAAAACTCAATCAACTCATCTTCAGTATAATCGCTTCCAGCAATTCGCCCCATCACCTCATCCCAGCGCATCGGTGAGATCCCAGTGCCAGGGCGCTTGGCGGTGACGTTGTCCGGCGTGAAAGGCTCGCCGACGTGGATGGCTCGGGTCGCGACTAGGGATTTGCGCGCGATCAGCTTGTTTTTCGCTTCGCTCGGGCTTGGGCGCTTTATGCCGTCACCCAGCGCCTGCTCAATGTTGCGGATGGCGCGCACCATGGCGGCGAACTCATCTGGTTCCAGACTAGCTTTGTGGTCCGGGCCGGGCAAGTTGCGATCTAGCGTCAGGTGCTTTTCGATGACGGTCGCGCCGAGCGCCACGGCGGCGATGGGTATCTCGATGCCCGGTGTATGGTCCGAATAGCCGACTGCCACGCCGAAGGCTTCGCGGATGTTGCACATGGCGCGCAGGTTCACGTCCGCCATGGGCGTTGGGTATTCGGTGTTGCAGTGCAGGACGGTTATCTGCGAACGCAGGGTGCCGGCGGCTTCCAGAGTCTCGATCGCGGCTTCGATGTCGCCCAGGGTGCTCATGCCGGTGGAGAGGATCACCGGTTTGCCGAAGGCGCCGACATGGCGCAGGTATGGCAGATTGGTGATCTCGCCGGAGGGAATTTTGAAACGAGGCAAATTTAGATCCCGAAGCAGATCAAGACTTCCATTATCGAAAGCCGAAGATAAAAAATCTATTCCAAATCTAAGGCAGGTTTTTTGTATTACAAGGTGCTGCTCTCTGTTTAACTCTAATTTCTCTATCATTTGAAGCTGCGTTTCTGTCGGTGTCGTAGTCGCTTTTTGGTATTCTGCCTTCTCTGCAAATTGGCTGACTTCATCTCTGGCGATAAATGTCTGAAATTTGACTGCATCTGCTTTTGATTCTTTTGCTGATGCGACTAGCTCAAGAGCTTTCTGCAAGCTGCCGTTATGGTTGACGCCTGCTTCTGCGATTACGTATGTCATGGCTTTTCGGCTTCTATAATCCATTCGACTATTGCATTTTTCCTGTTGTTTCGGGTCGTTTTTAATTCTTCCAAAGAGGTCAAAACTAGATCGCCTAGCAAATCAACCACTTCTGAATCTGTGGTAAAACGCGCATACCCTTTCCCATGAAGCGGTCCTTCAGCGCAGAGGAATGCGTTTCGCCCTAATTCTTGTCCGGTGCCATAGCCCCAAGATAATGTGGAAAAAGTTCTTGAGAAAAGCTTTCCGCTAGTTTTTAGGACTCTTGCGGCTTCACTGTAGATAATCTGAGAATCTTCGAATGAATTGCAGCAAATCGCTTCATTGTCAATTACTGCGTCGAACATTTTATCATCGAATGGCAGGAGCGAAATATCTGCAACACAAAGAGCCCCTGTCCAATCGGGTACTTCAGTATCAAGTCGCGCTTTTGCAATCCTAATTGCAGTCTTGGATCCATCAACACCGAAAACGCTAAATTCTTCGCGGGCGCAATACCAAAGATTGGCGCCAGGGCCGCAACCCAACTCCAGTATTCTTATGTCTCGACGATTATTTGCTTTATAAAAATGTCGGGCAACAAACCGGATTAAAGCTTCTCCAGGATATTTTCCCCAGGCAGAACTCGAAAAAATATCTTCCCAAATCTCGTCGAAAGCCATTTTCCCCTCCGCAGAATCAGTCGCGGTAAAATAGTATTGTGGTGTCTTGGCCTGGTCGTAATGACTTCAGTGATTCATAATGGTCATGGTTGTATATAGAGAAGCCAATGTTGAAAGGAATAAGGTTGCTAGAAAATCCGCGTTTAAATAAAAGCAATGAATCATCTTTGCTCGTTGATCGCCCTCCACCTAAATAGAATATCTCGAAACCTTCTTTTTGATAATGACGTGCAAGCAAATGAAGTAAATAAATCATAGGCCTAGATTTGCTCCTGATAGTATGGGCGCCTAAATGATACTCAATAATTTTTGAAGCATGGCTAACCAATATCAAGGCGCCTGCAACAATACTATGCTCGTCATGTAGTAGCCAGCATTCTACAAAGCTTAACTTGTAGAGGTTTTCGTAATATTTTTCTTTGAAAAAATAAAAATCCCTAGCGCTGGCGCGCCTCATCGTTTCTTCGTACAATTTAATGAAGGCTGAAAAATTATTGGCATCTTCAACTTTAACTAGTTCATGAATTTTTTCTGACTCTCGTCTTATATATGTGCGTCTTCTTCCGGAGTAATCATCAAATAAATGACCTTTTAAGTTAATGAATACCGTGCTTCTATTGAAGTCAACTTTCTCATAAAAATGGGTGGGGTGATTTGCGAGCGGATGGATTCTTGCGAAATGTGCTAAAATTTTATTTGCTTGTGCCCAGTTTTGAAACTCGCGCCTAACACCTTCGAGAAATGACGAGTCACGTGTATTTGTCAGAGGGCTGCCATAACCATATGGCGACTCAATATCTCGGATTATTAAATTTTTTTCTAATTTGGTTTCGCAGAGATGAAACGAGTAGAGGAATTTTCCATTATTTTCATGAGAATACCAAAATATCGGCTGTAATCTATCGTCCCTGCTGGCGTCAGCCGCGACATACAAAGGATGAAGTGTCGGTAGCTGACAACTATCCGGCATCCCATAATAAATATTTTCAGCTTCTTCCAGTGGAATTTGATAGGCATGCATCAATTTAAAGCCTTTTGAAAAATCTTTTAATGCAAAATGCAATCGGTTATCACGCCAGCCCCGCACTGCTCGGCAGATTAATGAGCCGCCGCGCTAATGATTCTGCCATTGGCAGTGGCGCGAGCGGAAAGTCGCGATAGGGCGGCAACTGGTGCATTAGCGTCCAGGCTGGGCGGGTCATCAGACCGGCGTCGTTGGTCGCCGTGAGAATCGCATCGCGTTGATCCGCCGCCGCCTCATCCAGAATCAGTGTCTGCAGCCAATAATTGCTCTCACAGCCTTGTGGTTCCTGCATCAAACTCGCCTGCTCCAGGCCCGCGAAAGCTTCGCGATAGCGCGCGGCTAGACGCCGCTTAGAGGCTAGAAACTTCGGCAACTGCTCCAACTGGGCACAGCCGAGCGCGGCATTGATATTGGGCATGCGGAAGTTGTAGCCGATCTCGTCGTGCATATAGTCCCAACGGTGCGGGACTTTGGCCGTAGTGCTCAGGTGCTTGGCGTGATCGGCTAGGTGCTTATCGTCGGTGAGGATGGCGCCGCCACCGCCTGTGGTGATGATCTTATTGCCGTTGAAACTCAGCGTGCCTAGCCGCCCGAAGGTGCCGGTGTGGCGGCTATGGTATCGGCTGCCGAGGGATTCTGCGGCGTCTTCCACCAAGGTCAGCCGGTAATCATGCGCGACAGACAGCAGGGCGTTCAGATCGCAGGGATGACCGAACGTGTGCATGGGGACCAGCGCGCGCAAACGCCGGCCGGTGTGGCGGTTTCGCCAGGCATCACCCGAGCGCTCGGCGGTCGCGCCGAGCCAGTCTCGCAGTGCCGTTGGATCAAGACCTAGCGTGTTCTTCGCGCTGTCGGCAAAATGGGGCACCGCGCCCAGGTAATGCACTGCGTTGGCTGTGGCGACAAAGGTGAGCGCAGGGACGATGACCTCATCCTTCGCCTCCACTCCGGCCAGTTGTAGCGCGATCTGCAGGGCGGCAGTGCCGTTGACCACAGCGACGGCTCGGCGAGCGCCTGTGTAATCCGCTAGCTCGCGCTCGAAGCGATCGACATAGGCACCGACCGAGGATACAAAGGTTGAGGCGATGCAGTCCTGCACGTAACGCTGTTCGTGGCCCTGGAAGCGAGGTTCATGCAGCGTTGCATTCTCTGGTCCCAGCACCGCGCGCAGCGCATCGATAATGGCCGACGGAAGCGCGTTCACAGGTTATAGCGATCCGCCTTGTAGTGGCTCAGGTTGGCCGGGTCCGTGAACCACTTTGCCGTCTCGGACAGGCCGCGCCGGAAGCCATCAAGCCCAGCGTAAGCTGGCTGCCAGCCGAGCAGTTCCCGTGCCTTGGTGTTGTCCGCCCAGAGTCGCTCGACCTCGCTCTTGTCCGGGCGCAGGCGCTGCTCGTCGGTGAGGATCTCGATGTCAGCGTTCATGATCTCGGCGATAGTGCGCGCGGTGTCACCGACGCTGATCTCGAAGTTGCTGCCGAGGTTGATCACCTCGCCGATACTAGCATCGCTCTCCAGTGCCTTGATGAAACCGCTGGCGGTATCGGCGACGAAGTTAAAGTCGCGCGTCGGATGCATCGCGCCTAGCTTGATCTGGCGTTGGCCGCTGGCAATCTGGGTGATGATGGTGGGGATGACTGCACGCGCCGATTGCCTGGGGCCGTAGGTGTTGAAGGGCCGCAGCGTCACCACTGGCGTGCCGAAGGATAGATGGAAGGATTGGGCGATTTGATCGGCGCCGATCTTGCTCGCCGAATAAGGCGACTGGCCTTGCAGTGGGTGTGCTTCGGTGATGGGCACGAAGCGGGCGGTACCGTAGACCTCGCTGGTCGAGGTGTGGACTACCTTGCTAACGCCCAGATCACGCGCCGCCTGCACAACGTTGAGCGTGCCCTTGATATTGGTGTCTATGTAGGTGTCTGGTGAGTGGTAAGAGTATGGGATGGCGATAAGCGCGGCCAGGTGCAACACGGCATCGCAGCCGGTCATCGCGGTGCGTACACCGTGCGGGTCGCGGATGTCGCCAGCGAAGACCTCGAACTGGTCGCACACATCCGTGGCACACTGATCAAGCCAACCCCAGGTGTTGAAGGAGTTGTAGAGGACGAAGGCCTTGACGTCATAGCCGGCGCGCACCAAGGCTTCGGTGAGATGGGAACCGATGAAACCGTCGGCACCGGTGATGAGGATTTTACGTCCCACGCTTACAGGCTCCATCCATCGTCGATGATGATGTTCTGACCGGTGAGATATTGCGTGTGATCCGAGAGCAGAAACAGCAGTGCTCCTACAACATCCTCGGCATCGAGCATCCCCTTGTCATTACAGGACTCCCGGTACTTTTCCAGAAAGCTCTCCGGTTGATTGTCGAGAATGCCGCCCGGACTGATACAGTTCACGCGAATATTGTTGCCCTTACAGTACTTGGCCAGATAACGGGTCACCGCGATCAGCCCCGCCTTGATGGCGCTGTACTCAATCGGCGAGACCATGCTGGTACCTACGTAATGCTCGAACTTGGGTGCGGTAATACCTTGGATCGAAGAGACATGGATCAGGTTACCATGACCTTGTTGCTTGAAGTGACGGATCATCCGCTGCGAGAACAAAATCGCTCCCCCCAGATGACCGGAAAGATCTTCTGACAAGAACTCCGGCGTTAGATCCTCGAATGCAGTCCCCCAGCCCTTTGACCGTGGATAGGCGGAATGTATGGCTGCGTCGAGCCTGCCGAAACGCTCAATGGCCTCGGCAATACATCGATCAGCCTCTGCAGGAAGACCTGCGTCAGCGCGACAGGACATGGCAAGCTTTGTCGGCAAGTCGGCGAGCAGCTCATCAAGCCCCGTTGCATTGACGTCAACGAGCACGACGGATCCACCTTGAGCAACCACTCCGCGCGCGGCGCTAGCTCCAATTCGACCAGCGGCACCTGTGATTAGGACGACCTTATTGTTCAGCATGTTTTTTCTCAGCCATGACTCGTTCCTGCATCAAAAACTCCGCGACCCTAAAATCGAATTCTGTGTCGATATCAATGGCGCGCTCCTGTGGAAACAGTACGCCTTTTACTCGGCCTTGCCATAGATTGTCATGTGTCATGATGAAATTCGGTCGCATGACATAGGCAAGAGTCGTTAAATCAAAGGCCTGAGGTGCGTCCTGACGTCGCGTAATCCTGCCTCCGCCGTCCACCAAGATGCTGAGATGCCCATCGTCATTGGCCTTCACCATGTTGAACCAGGGGCTGCGGTGGGCTGCCGTCATGGTCACGACGACATCCGTCTCATCATCTAGCGCAGCCATGCATTGACTGACATCTTCCGCCAGGCGCAGAGGTGCCGTCGTTGGCAGGCTGATGAAGCGATCGAAGTCGCCACCCACTGTCTCACGGACCCATTCGATGGCATGACGCCAGGCTAACCACTCGGGACTAGTGTCCTCAGCAAGCTCTGCGGGCCTGGAAATGACGGTGGCCCCAAAGGCTTCAGCAACTGCTGCGATTTCGGAAGAGTCAGTGGATACGAAGCTGCGTTCAATCTCTGGAATCTGACTAGCGACGGCAAGCGCATGGCCGAGCAGCGGTTTATCGACGAGTTGTCGGATATTTTTGCCGGGCACGCCCTTGGAATTGCCGCGTGCGAACACAAAGGCAAAGGTTTTCATAGATCGATGATTTTTCCTTCGCGATGGGATTGCTTCGCCGCTTCGACCAAGGTCAGCGCAGCGATTCCATCATCGAGCGTGACATTTGGTGCTTCTCCTTGCTCAATGCAGGCAAGAAAGTGTGTGAGTTGCATCCTAAACATAGCGTCGCGCTCGATGTTGAAGGACCATTGTTCCGTCTGCCCAAATTCAGGTTTCCAACCAACGGTGTTTTCAATGCCATCCCAGGTGAGGGTTCCCTCTGATCCATGGAGGGTGCACTGTCTGATTGCATCGCGGCGGCAGAAGTCCAAGTGTATCGAAACAGGGAGCTTCGACTGAGAACGTAGTGTTAATTCAGCGATGTCTTCGACATCGATATCCAGCGTTCCGGTGTTTCTCAGCACAGCCCCAATATTTTGAAATGGGCCAAAAAACCAATTGGCGTAATCAATCTCGTGACTCAGTTCGAGCAGCGCACCTCCACCAAGTTCTGCTCGTGCAGATGCTGTAGTTCGGTAATCTTGCTCAGGCCGCCAATCAGGGAGATAGGATCCGCATATGATGTTTACTGCAATGGGCTCACCAATTCGACTACCCCTCGCCATCTCATAGAAATAGCGCGCGCCCAACGAGTAACGGATTACATATCCGACGAGAACTGGCGCTTGCGTCTTTTCAGCTAACCCCTTGAGTGCATGTACGCCATCCATGTTGTGAGACACAGGCTTTTCGATCAGGGTTGGTATACCCGCACTGAGAAGCTTTATCGCCTGCGGCACATGAAACGGTGCTGGACTTGAAATGATTGCAGCATCAACATCCATCGTCAGAGCTTCATCAACTGAGGTCACTGATGCTTTGGCGAGTGATTCTTCCGGCCAGCGCCCCCCCTTGCCAGAACGCACCAGGATCATTTCGATTTCGGGACGCAATTGCTTGAGCAAGCGAAGGTGGCGCCTTCCGATACTGCCTAAGCCGACAATGGCGACACGTTTTACTTTGATTACACTCATCGCCACTCCCCGTGTGCTCGCTCAAGAGTCTCCGGCAGTCCCACATCCAGCCAATACTCATGGATGGGAAAAGCGGCTACACGACATTGTTGCCCTACAGCTTGCTCTAGTAACTGCGGCATGTGATAAAACTGGTTCTCAGGAAGAAGATCCAGTAATTCTGGATTTAAAAGGTAGATTCCAGCGTTAACGTAATGTGTAAGAACTGGCTTCTCTTCCAGCCCAAGCACATGAATATCATCGGTGCGTACCACTCCATAAGGTATCTGCGTGGCGTGCTCGCGCACACAGAGTGTCGCGGCAGGATTATGTTCTTCATGAAAGCGCAGTAAGCAAGAAAAATCCACTCGAGTGAGTACATCGCCATTCATGACCAATAGCGGTTTCGTCGGTCGTTGTGACAGTAAGCTGAGCGCTCCTGCGGTACCCAGTGGTTGGGTCTCCTCCAAGTAGCGGATCTGAACATTAAAGCGTGCTCCGTCCCCAAAGTAGTCCTTGATTTGGTGTTTAAGGTAGTTGACAGCCAAGTAAAATTCACGAAAGCCAGCGTCTATACATTGTTGCAAAATAATCTCTAACAAAGGTCTATCGCCGACACGTAGCATGGGTTTTGGGCAATTTTGTGTCATTGGCCGCAGCCGCTTGCCTTCTCCACCAGCCATGATCACTACGGAATTGGGTAAAATTACTGGTCTGATCAGTTCATCTAGGAAAAAAACTTGAACTAACCGTCCTGCGGAGTCAAGCACCGGGATTTGACGAATTTTTTCACGGCGCATTAATGCAAGTGCTTCGTCTCCCGTTGAGTGTTCAGTCAGCGCACGAAATCCTCGATGCATAATATTTTCTATGGGTTGATCGAGAGACTCGCCTCGCAGCAGACTACGCCGGATATCACCGTCCGTTACTGTTCCCACAAGAGCGCCAGAGTCATTTACTACTAAAGCAATCTGCGTAGCACTGTGATCAATGACAGCAATCACATCACGAATTGGGGTGCTTGTAGATGTCGTAATATTGGCTCTCTCGAATTTCATGGGACTCTCCCGGATCTTCGGGGGTTGTGATATTTTTAAAATCAAAACCTTGAGCGCATCCCATTACACACAAGTCCCGCTGCCGAGGTCTTTGCGTTCAACCGACACCGTAACTTGTTGATCTTGCATGCCTCGACTTGGATTCCGGTGCTCTGTCACCGCTTCGCTAAAATATTATTTATAAAGGAATTTTAGACTTGTGTGTAATGGGATGCCTTGAGCGCCTCACCCGACGAAAACCCAATTTGAACGCTGTTGATCAAGATGTTTTGAAGTGCGGCCTGACAAGGCCGCATGCTCTAGCGGAGGAGAGTCCCGCCTGGATAATCGTGCGCCGCAAGCAGAGTATCGAGCCTTGCGTGATGGTCGGCAACCGTAGGCACAAAAGCAGGTGAGCTGGAAAGGTAGCGGGTGGAGCCGGCCTTGAAGGGATTGAGCCCCGAAAAGCCACGTTGGGAGTACCCAGGGCGTTTCAGATCCCGTATGCGACACTGCGCCTGGTGTGCTGGCGCCTCACGTGGAGACTCCCTGGGGTCTGAGACCGTGTCGAGCCTGACTGAGAGTATGCGGTAACTAGGGAGACCCAAGAGTTCGGTCCGAATGGAGGCGGCAGCTGTGAGCAAGTTTGAAAAGCGAGGACACTGGCGGTGGTGTTTGGAAGCGGAGTCATTCATAAGAGTGAGCGAAGACGCCCGGTAACCCCCATACCCTTACCCATAAGTCGGCCGAACTTGGGGAATCAGAGGCTTACCAGCTCGCTTTTCAGCCTGTTCGGACTCGCACCGCTGAGTAGCAAGACCTCGAAACAGGCACTTGCAGCGCTGCACACGAATCGTCATCTGAGATATGGGTAATGGTATGGGTAACCCGGGTCGAGCAAGGGGTGGCGCGGCGGTTTGAGACAACGCGAGAGCGAGACAACCGGACCGCCGTGGGGTTGATTTCGATATCTAGGGTTCAAACCCCCGCCTTTCAGGCGGGCAGATTTCATCTTCAGCCCTCTCGCTGCTACGGTTGATCCTGGCCCCTGGAGCAACGAGCGGAGAGAGGATGGATTATCGCTACGGTAGCCACACGGTTTTCCGGATTGAGTACCACTTTGTCTGGGTTACCAAGTATCGCTACAAAGTGCTGAGAGGGGACGTAGGGGAGAGGGTTCGCGAATTGGTGCGACAGACCTGCGATGCATTCGAGATCCGAATCCTCAAGGGTGTCGTGAGTGCGGACCATATCCACATACTCGTCTCCGCTCCGCCGGAGATGGCGCCGAGCGAGATCATGCGCAGGATCAAGGGGCGAACGGCCAGCAAGCTCTTCGAGGAATTTCCGGCGCTGAAGAAGCGCTACTGGGGGTGGCACTTTTGGGCGCGTGGATACTTTTGTGCCACCGTTGGCGAGCTGAGCGAGGAGATGATAAAGCAGTACCTGGAGCATCATTTTGAGCCAGACCCAGCGGCTGAATTTCGAGTGGAGCCCTAGACGCGTCGTTCAGTCGACGCGTATCCGGACTTTCAGTCCGTTACTCAAACCCACCGGCTTTTAGCCGGTGGTTGTTTAGTCCGGTCTTGATGTGATGAAGGTTAATTCTTATACTGGTAAATCCGCAGAAAAAATAAACACCATTTTGCGCGCTTTGCCAGATCGCCTTCGTCGAAAAATTAATCACAATGATGCGAGTGGTTTTGATGGGTGGTCAAGCCGGGGTGGGGTCGTTAAGCTGAAGGCCGAATCGCAGCCGATTTATCCAGGGCCGGTATGTCCGCGACCATTTAGGCAGATGTACATCAAAGTGACAGGAGATGTTGCCTTATGTTGTACCGATGATCAATGCCAACATATACCTAGCGAATGCAGGATTTCGGTTCTCAATTACCGATAATCTGGAAGTTCTCAGCAAGCAGCGTGCGCAGTTGGGGCGCATAGAGATCCAGCTCCGCAAAAAACTCTTTGCAGGCTATTCGGAACTCGGCAAACCGCTCGTAATAACGATTGTAAAGCACTTGCTTCTTGAAGAATTTCCAGAATCGCTCGATCAGGTTGAGATTCGGGCTATACGCCGGTAATGGCTCAAGTTGAATGCGGGAGTTCTTCAAGTATTCCGCGACGAGCTTGGATTTGTAGTAGCGGGCGTTGTCGCAAATCACGATGATGCGAGAGGCCGCTGGGTAAGCGCTCTCCAACTGTTTGAGCAAGGCAATCGTAGAAACCGCGTTGATCGTGTTGTCAATGCGGTACGTGAGTTCCAGCGTCTCAATGTTGATCGCGCCGTTGATGTTCAGCCGCTGCCGTCCGGTGTTGCTCTGGATCGCCTGCTGTTTCCCGCGCTTGATCCAGCCGCAGCCAAGCACCGGATTGTGCTGCGGGTGAACCGCGTCCATGAAGACAATCACGTCCTTTTCGGACTTTTTGTCCTTGAAATCCTGGTACTTGGAGACAAACGCCTCCTGAACCTCGACCGGCTGATGCTTGCCTGGCAGCAGCGTCGGTTTCTTGTAGACGTAGCCGAGGCGATGCAGCAGCGCGTTCATGCCGCTGGGTGTGTAGCGCACGTCCCAGCGTTGCTCGACGTAGCGCGCCACGCCCGCTGCAGTTTGATACAGCGTGCTCTGCAGATGCGCATCCAGCTCACGCAACTGGGTGCTATCGAGCAACGCTTCACTGCCCACATAGCTCATGCGCAGCAGCTCATCAAGGCCGCCCTTCTGGTAGCGCTTGAAATAGCTGCGCACCGTCTCAGGGTCCAGCAGCAGTGCATCGGCAATGTCCTTCACCCCACGACCCTGACCAAGCAGAATGACCGCATTGATGCGGTAAGCTTCGCGGATGTCGCGCACCCTGCGGTGGGCCGCTCGCAGCTCAGCTAGCTCTTCATCGCTCAGTCGGTAGTCGTTCATGCGCTGGAGATTACCATGGTGAGCAGACGGTTAACGAGGGAGCCTGAGCCGAAAATTCGTATGAGACGGGTATAGACATGGTGATCCTTAAGAATATATTCAGCCGTGCCAACAAGTGTGTTTCCCTTCAGCGCAACAAGCACGCCGGTCGCGTCAACAACACATCTTCCACCACTGACTCGCGGCTGATAGGTTCTGCGGAGTTCCTTGGTTGCTGTATCTAAGACTTCGAGCCGTGCAAATTCATCTCCTTTCAATATCTCTCTTACTAAAATATCCATTTCATATTCTCCATAAATAACTAATCATGCTATGCGATTTTCCTCTTCGATTCCTCCTGCCGAGTATCAGCCTTTACAGATACTTCCAACCGGAAATCGTCCCTGGAGCTCTGTTGATACAGATTGATGCAAGTATTGATTGAAAGACGCGCTTCCGATATCGCTCTATAATGCTTTTATAATCCGCTTGCCCGCCGAAGGGCAGTAAGGTCACAACCGACTATCGCCTCAAGATTTTCAGTAATTTTTTCCGCACACCAATCCCACCAAGCGATCTCTAACAGCTCACCAATCACACTTTCATCAAATCGATACTTGATGACTTTGGCAGGATTACCACCTACAACAGCGTAAGCGGGAACATCATTCACTACGACCGACTTGCTCGCTATTATTGCGCCACTACCAATTTTGACTCCCGGCATAATTGTAGATTCATAGCCAATCCAAACATCATTCCCAATTTCCGTGTCGCCTTTGAAGGGTAGCTCTCCCTCTTTTGGCATTACCCTCTCCCATCCATTGCCGAATATCTGGAATGGGTATGTAGAAAAGCCAGAAATTTTATGATTGGCGCCATTCATAATAAATTTTACATCTTTTGCAATAGCGCAGAATTTCCCTATTAAAAGCTTATCTCCAATAAATGGAAAATGATAAAGCACATTACTCTCAAATCGGGCGGGGCCTTCAGGATCATCGTAGTAGGTATAGTCACCAACAATGATGTTTTCAGAAGAAATGAAGTTCTTCAAATATCCTACTTGAGGAAATCCCTTCATGGGTTCTTTATCTTCAGGACTTGGACCTTTCAAAAGACACCCCCGATGTGCACGTAAGGTTTACTGACTCTACCAAATCGTGTGGAACATTTTATCTACAACGCCGCCATGGAAACCTGATCTAACAATAACGCTAGCGTTTAATTGCAAGACTTGACACTGATTTTTTACGTCATGAATTAGCGCCTGCAAACTCAAAGTTAATTGCTTTTAGTTTGCATACCATTAGACCTTGATGGGGCCCATCGCACCCAATCACAGCAAAGTATCCGTAAATCTTACACTGGCCTCGAAAAAGATAGAATCTTGAATCATTTTCCTCATTAATTCCAATGATACTGTAACAAATACCCGTACATTTTTCGTATGATGGATGCTCTCCAGCATCTAAGGGTTCAAAGCATTCATCATAGAGAACAAAATACGGCTCAGGATTTTCTGTTACACCATAAAATTTCATTTCATCTATGAATGCATCAATGAAAACAATCCCCCCCTCGTTTTCCGCAATAAACCTCTCGAACTTTGCTGATTTTTCAAAGGATGCTATTTCGCCTTGGAAGATTGGACGCCCCAGAGGGGTTTGATTTGAACCCCATCGTTCAATTCCTATTTTCTTGCGGAATTCTGGAATAACGAGCAATGCTGCGATAAGAGTTAGCAGCGCTATAATAACAAATAAAATATCCAAAAAACGCGCCCCTGTTCCGACTTCATTACTAACGTGTTTTAAGTTGAGACAGGCCACTAACGTACTAGCATAACCCCAGACTGGTACAATATTTTCCCACTTAACCGATCGCACACATCTCAAAAAAGTTCATCAGAAGCACCCACCTCGCATCTTCGACTACAAATCCTCCCCCGAATAAGACCCATTCACCGATTTATTACACACCGGAAAATCCGGAACGATGTTCCCGAGGATGAGACGTTCCAATGCAGGCCAGGTGAACCAGCTGGGGTCGCGGGGGAAGTATCGTGCGATTCGGCTGTCGGTGCTGAAGCGGACGAAGGCGAGGATCTCGCCGCGCCAGCCGTCGATGATTCCGAGGCCCATGGCGCCGGGTGGCGGCGGGCTGAAGGGTGCGGCGATTTCGCCCTCGGGAAGGGCGTCGAGGAGACGGTCGAGCATCCAGAGGCTGGCGCGGACCTCGGCGATGCGCACGGCGACGCGGGCGGAGACGTCGCCGGCGGTCTCGGCTGGAACCTCGACCCGCAGCTGGTCGTAGGGAGCGTAGGGGCTGTCGCGGCGGACGTCGAAGGACTGGCCGCTGGCCTTGCCGACATAGCCGGTGCAGCCCAGCGCCCGGGCGTCCTCGGCGGACAGGATGCCGGTACGCATCAGCCGGTCGTCAAGCGACGGATGGTCCTGGATGACGTCGAACAGCGGTTCGATGACCTTGTGCAGCGCCGCGTGGTCGAGGCGCAGCTGCTGAAAGCCCTCGGGCGTCAGATCCTGGACGACGCCGCCCGGAATCACCGCATCCATCATGAAGCGATGGCCGAAGAGCGCCTGGCTGCGCCGCTGCCACTGCTCGCGCAGCCGGCCGCACTGGGCCAGGGCGAAGGCGAAGCCGACGTCGTTGCAGATGGCGCCGATGTCGCCCAGATGGTTGGCGATGCGCTCGCGCTCGGCCATGAGGGCGCGCAGGAAGAGCGCGCGTGGCGGCACCTCGCAGCCGGCGGCGCGCTCCATCGCCTGACAGGCGGCCCAAGCGTGGGAGACGGTCGAGTCGCCCGAGACGCGACCGGCAAGCCGGGCCAGGCCGGACGCATCGCGACCCACCGCCAGCTTCTCGATGCCCTTGTGGGTGTAGCCGAGCCGCTGCTCCAGTCGCAGCACCTCCTCGCCCATGGCCTGGAAGCGGAAGTGGCCCGGCTCAATGATACCGGCATGCACCGGACCGACCGGAATCTCGTAGACCCCGGCACCCTGGACGCGCACGAAGGGATAGTCGGCGTCCGCCGGGGTGCGGGCCTTGGTCTCGCCACTCAGCGGGAAATCGCTGCGCAGCGGGAAGCGGTCCTCGGGCCAGGCCTGGTGACGGGTCCAACGGCGGCCGTCGGGGTGACCGGTGAAGCTCAGTCCGGTCAGATCCTGGGCATGGCGCTCGAGACGGTCGAGGCCGGGATAGGTGGGGGTGTGCGAGTCGATCGTCGGCCGGTCGAGCGGAACCTGGGTCTCCAGGACCAGATAATCGCCCTCGAGCTCCAGGCAGGCCTGGACCCGCAGCACGCCTGCCTCGCCCTCGGCATCGAGCGGATCGGCCCAGAGCCCGGCGTGGCGCAGTCCCATGGACGCCGCCAGACGCGCCGCCATCCCCCAGGCCTCGGGGTCGAGCAGGAAACGGCGGGCCGGTGCCAGGACGTCGGGATCCGCATCGCGCTCGCCGGCCCAGCCGTAGGCCGGCCGAACCAGATATTCGGACAGCCACTCGAAGCGGTTCTGGGTCTCGCTCACAGCAGATGCCCCCCGGTGATGAGCTGGGTCGCGCGGTCCAGCCAGGCGGACAGCACGTCCGGGATCGCCAGACCCAGCCAGAGCACCAGCCCCAGATGGAAGTAGACCGGCAGCATGTTGGCCTCGACCGGACGCTGCCCCTCGGGCGCGGCGCCGTAGACCATGGGATGCAGATGCCGGAAGAGCCCGGCGAAGGCGACCGCCAGACCGCTCAGCAACACCACCGTAAACCAGGGCTGCGACTGCATGGTGGCGGTCAGCAGCAGGAACTCGCTGGTGAAGACCCCAAACGGGGGGAAGCCGGCGATGGCGACCACGCCGAACAGCAGCGACCAGCCGATGGCCGGCTGGGTGCGGATCAGCCCGCGGATGCGGTCGATCGACTGGGTGCCGGCGACATGGGTCGCATGCCCCACGGTGATGAAGATGGCCGACTTGGTCAGCGAATGCACCAGCATGTGCAGCAGCGCCCCGAAGGTGGCGAGCGGCCCGCCCAGACCGAAGGCGAAGGTCATGAGCCCCATGTGCTCGATCGAGGAATAGCTGAACATGCGCTTGATGTCGCGCTGGCGGTGCAGGAAGAGCCCGGCGACCAGGAAGGAGACCAGGCCGAATCCCATCAGCAGGGCGCCAGCCAGGTGGGGCGTCGCGGTCTCGGCCAGGGATCCGTCGACCAGCATTTTGAGCCGCACCACGGCATAGAGCGCCACGTTCAGCAGCAGCCCCGAGAGCACCGCCGACATGGGCGTCGGTCCCTCCGAATGGGCGTCCGGCAGCCACTGGTGCATGGGCACCAGACCCACCTTGGTCCCGTAGCCGACCAGCAGGAAGACGAAGGCGATGCGCATCACGGTCGGGTCCAGATCGTGCGAGCGCTCGTAGAGCGCGCTCCAGGTTAGCCCCGTGCCCGGATCCGCCATCACGTGCTGGGCGGCGAAATAGGTCAGCACGGTCCCGAACAGCGCCAGTGCGATGCCCACGCCGCAGAGGATGAAATACTTCCAGGCCGCCTCGACCGCCTCGGGCGTGCGGTAGAGCGACACCAGCAGCACGGTCGCCAGGGTCGCGCCCTCGACCGCCACCCAGAGCACGCCCAGGTTGTCCGTCGTCAGGGCCACCAGCATGGTCAGCATGAATGCCTGATACATGCCGTGATAGACGCGCAGACTCCAGGCGCTGATCCGCCCGCTCGCCTGGACGTGACGCATGTAGGGCCGCGAAAAGATGCCCGTGGTCAGCCCCACGAAGGCGGTCAGCACCACCAGATAGACGTTGAAGGCATCGACCCGGAAGCCCATCCCGGCCACCGAGCCCAGATGCCAGACCGACCAGGCCAGCCCCAAGGATCCGGCCAGCGTCAGGGCCGACACGCCCAGATTCAGCCACCCGGCCGGGCCGGGCGAGCGCATGAGGATGAGGACCAGACCGCCGATCAGAGGCGTCAGAAGCGTCAGAGACAACGAGGTCATTTTTGGAGCCTCCAGCCGCCAGCCTCCAGCGGCCAGCTGTAATGGGGAAGCTTCCAGCTTCCAGCCTCCAGCTGCCAGCTATCATGGAAGACGCTCTTCCCTCCCCGCAAAGAACCCACCGAGGCGAATCTCCCGCTCTCACGTCCGCACAGCACCCTCTGGCTGGAAGCTGGAGGCTGGAGGCTGGAGGCTAAAAACTGGATGCTGGCAGCTATCCCAATCATCGTGTCTCCTCCGTCTCCGTCAGCCGGTTGAGCCGGTCGACGTCGAGCGAGTCGATGCTCTCGCGGATTTGGAAGAAGAAGACGCCGAACAGGACCATGGCGACCAGGACGTCGAAGGCGACGCCCAGCTCGACCACCAGGGGCATGCCGGCGGTGGCCGAGACGGCGGCGAGGAAGAGACCGTTCTCCATCGACATGAATCCCAGCACCTGGGCCACCGCCTGCTGGCGGAAGACCATCATCAGCAGACCGATCAGCACCACCGCCAAGCTCACCGCGATGATGTTGCGGGTGAAGGCCAGGCCGTTGGCAACCATGGGCTCCACCACCCAGTAGCTGAAGATCACCAGCACCACGGCGGCCATGATGACCAGCGCCGGACGGCTCAGGGTCTCGGACTGGCGTTCCAGTCCCAGACGCCGGGTCATGCGGTGCAGCATCGCGGGGATGAGCATCGCCTTGAGCCCGAGGGTCAGGGCCGCCGAGAAATAGAGATGGTGCGCGTGGCCGGCGAGCGCGACCGTCAGGGTCACCGCCGCCACCAGCGCGCCCTGCCAGGCGAAGACGCGGATGGCCGCGATCAGCCGGGTCTGGGACAGCAGCACGAAGGACAGGAAGAGCGCCAGTGCCGCCAGCAGCAGCACGAACTGCTGCAGCAGGGTCAGGACCGTCAGACTCATGCGCCCACCTCCAGGATGACGTGGCTCAGCAGACCCAGCAGGGCCAGCAGCAGGGCCAGGTTGAGGAAGCCGGGCACGCGGAACAGACGCATCTTGGCCAGGACCGTCTCGCCCGCCGCCAGCAGTGCGCCCAGCACCAGCAGCTTGAGCAGCACCACGGCCAGACCCGAGCCGAGCGCCAGGACACCGAAGTTCGCCCCCACGCCCCAGGGGAAGAAGACATTGACGATCAGCACCCCGTAGAGCAGCAGCTTGATCTGGGCCGCCCATTCCATGAGCGCCAGGTGGCGGCCGCTGTACTCGAGCAGCATGGCCTCGTGGATCATGGTCAGCTCCAGGTGGGTCGAAGGATTGTCGACCGGGATGCGGCCGCATTCGGCCAGGGCCACCAGGACCAGTGCGCCGAAGGCGAAGAGATAGGAGGGACGCAGCAGGAAGCCGTCGGCCAGGTGATGTGCCATGACGCTCTGCAGACTGGTGCTGTGGGCGGTCATGGCCAGGGTGAAGACCGCCATCAGCATGGCCGGCTCGGCTAGGGCCGAGACCAGCATCTCGCGCGAGGCGCCCATGCCGCCGAAGGCGGTGCCCGCGTCCATCCCGGCCAGGGCGAGGAAGAAGCGGGCCAGGGCCAGCAGACCGACCAGCACGATGATGTCGGCCACCGCCGCGATCGGCAGGTCGAGCGCGACCAGAGGCACGGTCGCGGCCGCCAGCCAGGTAGCGACGAAGACGATGTAGGGCGCGACCCGGAACAGCTCGGAGGCGGTGTGGGCGACCCGAGTCTCCTTGATCAGCAGCTTGCGCAGATCGGCATAGGGCTGGAACACCGAAGCCCCGCGCCGGTTCTGCAGTCGCGCCTTGACCTTGCGCACCCAGCCGACCAGCAGCGGGGCCAGGGCCGGATAAAGCAGGGCCTGCAACAGTGCGACGAGCCAGGCGGACATCAGACGCCTCCTCCGGGACGGACGAACATCATGAGATGATCCATAGCAGCACCAGCAGCGTGGCGAGGGTCCAGCCCAGATAGACACGGACGTTGCCCGACTGCAGTTTGACGACGCGCCGCGAGGCCGATTCCACCGCGCGCGCCACCGGCTGATAGAGCAGTCCCCAGGCGCGGTCGCCGATCTTGAGCCGGTAACGCGGGGCGGCATCCTCGGGCTGCGGGCGGGATTCCTCTATTTCGAACAGCAGGGCGAAGACGCGCCGAATCGGCTGGGCGAAGGAGGTCGCCGTGTATTGCATGTGCGGATCGGGCGGGGCGAAGCCGCAATCCCAGGGATCGCAGCGGCGGATGCGGCGCACCTTACCGCGTCTGAACCACCAGATAGCGAATCCGGCGATCAGGGCGAGCAGCAGGATCGAGATGGGCGCGCTGTAGCTGGCCGTCTCGGGCGCGATGGGCGTCAGCCACAGCCAGCCCTGGGCGCCGGCCTGGGGCACGCCGCTGCCGACCATCAGCTCGGCGACCGGATCGATGAGGGCGATGATCTGGGTCGGCAGCACGCCGAACAGCAGACAGAGTCCGGCCAGCAGACCCAGCCCAGCGCGCATCCCGTGCGGCACCGGCCGTGCGCGGCGGACGTGGCGCGAGCGCGCCTGGCCCAGGAAGGCGACACCGTAGACCTTGACGAAGGTGGCCGCCACCAAAGCCCCGGTCAGGGCCAGCACCGCCGAGGCGATGGGGATGAGGCTGCGCAGCACGCCGCTCTCCAGCTGCCAGGCCTGGAGCGCCGCCTGGAAGGTCAGCCACTCGGAGACGAAGCCGTTGAAGGGCGGCAGCGCCGAGATGGAGACGCAGCCGACGAGGAAGAAATAGCCGGTCCAGGGCATGCGCCGCAGCAGACCGCCCATCTGCTCCAGGTCGCGCTCGTGAGCGCTGTGCTGGATGGCCCCGGCGCCCAGAAACAGCAGACCCTTGAAGAGTGCGTGGTTGATGACGTGATAGAGGGCGGCGACGAAGGCCAGGGCCGCCAGGGTCGGATGATCCGTGCCCTGGAACAGCAGCCCCAGCCCCAGGGCGATGAAGATGATCCCCAGGTTCTCGACCGAGGAATAGGCCAGCAGCCGCTTGAGATCGGTCTGCATCAGGGCGAAGAGCACACCCATGAGCGCCGAGACGCTGCCGACCACGAGCAGCGCCACGCCCCACTGCCACTGGACCTGACCGATCAGGTCGTAGACGACCCGGATGAAGCCGTAGACCGCCACCTTGAGCATGACGCCCGACATGAGCGCCGAGATGTGCGAAGGCGCGACCGGATGGGCCTCCGGCAGCCAGGCATGCAGCGGAACCAGACCCGCCTTCATGCCGAAGCCGAGGAAGGCCAGCCCGAAGGCCAGGCTCGCCCACAGCGGAGACAGCTCGGCCGCACGCATGGAGTCGAAATCGAAGCCGTGCCCGAAGGCCGCCAGCACCCCGAACCCAAGCAGAATGGCGAGCCCGCCGATATGGGCCATCAAGAGATAGAGGAAGGCGGCGCGGCGGTTGGCGGCGTTCTCGTGCTGGAAGGCGACCAGGAAATAGGAGGACAGGGACATCAGCTCCCAGGCCACCATGAAGAGGAAGGCGTCGTCGGCCAGCACCACCAGCAGCATGCCGACAAGGAAGAGTCCGGTGAAACCACCGAGCGCGGCGAGCGAATCGCGACCGCGCTCGAACCCGCGCACGTAGGAAGGACCGTAGAGCCCGACCGCGCAGGTCACCAGCCCCATCACCAGCAGGAAGAACCCGGAGAGCGCGTCCATCCGCAGGTGCCAGGGCATCCAGGGCAGACCGAGCGGCAAGGTGGTCGAGGCGCTGCCGTCACCGAGCAGGGCGAACAGTCCGGCGAACGTCGTCGCCAGCCCGGCCAACCCCAGCAGCGGCATGGACGCGACACGCAGGATCCGAGGCTCACGGCCGGCGAAGAGCGCGACGCCGGCGGATCCCAGGGCCAGCACCACCGCCAGGCCCGCCAGTAGCAGGGCGAAATAGAGGCTCATGAGGTCTCGTCCGTCCCCGGCGCGACCTTGAGGCGCACACCGCGTCCGCCGCCGGGGCTGACCGCGCCCTCCCCGATCAATTCCAATCCAGCCCGTTCGAACGCATCGACCAGCTTGACCAGCGAATCGACATTGCCGCGCACCTGACCCTGGCTCGCCTCCATGCGCTGGATGGTGGGCAGGGAAAGACCCGCCGCCTCGGCGAGCTGACGCTGATCGATACCGAGCAGCGCGCGCGCCGCCCGAATTTGCGAGGCAGTAATCATGTTTCAAACATCACTACTGATGTGGAAGGATTAATAATATGCCTTCCAGACTTTATCGGGCAAGGGGTGGAGCACGCCCGAAGCGTCGGCGACGCGAATGCATTCGCACCGACAGGGCGCGACTTAGACTGCGCGAACCTGACCTACGAGAAACGTTGGTGCGAATGCATTCGCACCAACATGGATTGCGCCATGGGAAGTCCCGAACCTCAGGCAACCTCGAAGCGGTCGTTGGGGCGATCCTGGAGGAAGACCTGTTCGAAATCGCCCGTCTTGCCCTGTTCGAACCAGTCCCGTCCGGTCTGGCGGCAAGCGTCGCAGGCGTGCGGCGGGATATGGATGGCGAGCACCGGGACGCCCTGGTCGGTAACCGATTCGATGCGGAGCGCGCCGCCGCAGTCATCGCACAGACGGATCGCCTCTTCCTGGCGCTCCAGAATGCCCGAGGTGTCGTATTGGACCTGGCGGCTGCGGCGCAGAATGGTCTGGCCGTTCGCACGCAGGGCCGCGCGCCGGTCGTGGCGCTCGTTCCAGTTGCGCCGCGTGATTTCGCCCAGACGGCGCACATAGTCGGTGACCTCGGGCGGCTGGGCGATGGACTCTGGGCAGAGGTCGGGCTCGATCACATGGCTGTAATCCACCCCAGCCATGGACAGGATGATGCCCATGTTGACATAGGGCAGCGCACCTTCGATCGAATAGCCACCTTCCAGCACGGCGATATGGGGCTTGAGCAGACGCGTCAGCTCGGCATAGCCCTGAGCCGTGAAATTCATATTGGTCAGGGGGTCGCTGTAATGGTTGTCCTGACCGGCCGAGTTGACGATCAGCTCGGGCTCGAACTCTTCGAGGATCGGCAGCACGGTGTCGCGAACGATCTCCAGATAGCCCGCGTCCGAGGTGTTGGGCGGCAGCGGGATGTTGATCGTCGTACCCAGTGCGTTGGGTCCGCCCTGCTCCTCGGGGAAACCCAGTCCGGGATAGAGGGTGCGTCCGTCCTGATGCAGTGAGATGAAGAGCGTATCCGGGTCGTGCCAGTAGATGTCCTGGGTGCCGTCGCCGTGATGGCAGTCCGTATCGATGATCGCGACCTTGCGGATGCCGTAGCGCTGGCGCAGCGCCTCGATCATGATGGCCTCGTTGTTGACCTGGCAGAAGCCGCGTCCACCCCGGACCATGCGCATGGCGTGATGGCCGGGCGGGCGGACCAGGGCGAAGCCGCGCTCGATCTCGCCATCGAGCACCGCGCGGCCGATAGTCATGGCCCCACCGGCGCTGATGAAGTGCGACTCGGTCATCGCCGACTCGACGTCCGGCACGCAGAAGTGCACGCGCTGCACGTCCTCAATGGTTGCCAGCTCCGGTCTGAGCTCGACGATGCCCTCGATGTCGAGGATGCCTTCCTCGAACACCTGATCCTGCGTATAGAGCAGACGTTCCTCACGCTCGGGATGAGTCGGACTGATGGCCCAATCGAAGGCCGGAAAGAAGACCAGGCCGGTCTTGCGGGGTGCCTTCAACATCCTTCGCTCCGGAATAGGCGGCTGGACGCCGAACCAGGGAGCCGATAGCCGTGGATGAGCCCCGGCTTGATCTGAAGGCTCACCCGGATATTGCGTCCGGTAGTAGAGAAGCCGTTGACGATGTTGAACTGGATGTCCTCGGTCAGCTCCAGATCCATATCCTCGTCGTCCGCGCCGGATTCGATAGCCAGGTTGCGCAGTGCCTCGCTTGCCTGACGCAGTGCATCGACCCGCGTGTAGTGACGGTCGCAACGCCACTGGGCGTCGCTGTTCGAGACGCTGACCAGACCGCGCTCGGTATCGGCCACCAGGCTGACCTCACAGGTGGTGCGCGCCATGGCGGCGCCGATGGCGTTGGCCACGCCCCAGTCAGGCACCAGCGATACCTTCATGCTCGACCGCGCGGCCAGATAGGGCGCGAAATGCTCGGCCGGCCCGCCCAGCACCAGGAGACGTGTCGGACGGATGCGGTAGCCGTCCAGCATCTCGTGGATGGTATAGACGGGCTGGGCGTTGACCTGCTCCACCATCTCGTCGACGGCCGCCAGGATGCGGTCACAAGCGGTCTCGATGAGGGTCTGCGCAGCGGCATGCTCGTCCAGGCCGAGCCTCTCGCCGATCTCGGTGACTCCGGCGGTGGCCCGCGCGGCGTCGCCTGCATTCAGCTCGCCGAGGGTCACGAAGGCATCGGTCGGCGTGACCTCGGGGCCGCCGAAGGCGCGCGGCGGACCGCAGCGGTCGGGTCCGATCGCCAGCTGGCCATCGCTGACCTGAATGTGGCTGTCGCCACCGATCCCGATCGAACTGGTCTGCAACGAACGGATCAGGGTCTTGAAGCGTCCGAAGGCGATGCCGACCGGCTGCAGCAGCGGAACGCCGCCGACCAGGATGGCAATGTCGGTGGTGGTCCCGCCGATGTCGAGCACCACCACGTCCTCCTCGGCCGGAGCGGCTGGGATGGCGCCCATGATGCTGGCCGCCGGTCCCGAGAGCACGGTCTGACCGGGCGCGTCGATGGATGCCTCCAGACTCATGGTGCCGCCGTCGGCCTTCATGATGTGGACTGGGGCGCTCAGGCCCTTCTCGCGCAGCGCACCGCCCACCGCCTCGAAGAAGGCGCGATGGATCGGGTAAACCGAGGCGTTGAGGAACGTCGTGGCGATGCGGCGCGGAAAGCTGAGATGCCCCGAGGTTCGATGCCCCATGAAGACACGCTCGACATAGGGCTCGACCAGCTCGGCGATGCGCACCTCATGCGCCGGATTGCGGCAGGAGAACTTGCCGACCACGGCCACCTGGCGGATACCGCGCTCGCGGAACCCGGCGGCAATCGCAACGATCTCGTCTGGATCGACCGGCTGGATCTCGCGTCCGCGATGATCGATGGCCCCGGCGACCACGTGATAGTCCGGCCCGGTGCGATGGACCTCGGGATCCAGCCCGGGTCCGGAGCAGACGATCATGCCGACGGGCTCCACCCGATTGCGAACGATGGCGTTGGTGGTAAGCGTCGTGCTGAGCACGATGCGCGTGATGCAGCCCGGATCCGTTCCCTCCAAGATGAGATCGAGTCCAGCCAACACGGAGCGGAACAGATCGGTCTCGTCGGTCGAAACCTTGGCCCGTTCGACCACTCCCCGGCAGTCGAGCAAGACGGCATCCGTATGGGTACCGCCGACATCCAATCCTATGATCATGATTTCACGCTGTTCACGGAAGAGTCACATAGCCAGCCATCCTACACCCCACCCCAAGGCTGCCCGCAATCTCCCAAATGGGTTGTTGCATAATCATTGACAAACACAATACGTCAGCGCAAGTGCCGGAACAACGGTGAGTTTAGGCGTCGTCCATGCCCTGCCCGTAGCCGGGATGAAGCGCGAACTCGCGGAGAGGCTCAGCCCGCCAGGGTCCGATAGAGCTCGGCGTAACGCGCCATGATCGCCTCGCGGCCAAACTCCTGCTCGACCCGCTCGCGACCACGTTCTGTCATCGCGCGCATCAGCGAGGAATCCGTCAGCGTCTGCTCGATGCCCTGGGCCAGCGCGAGCGCATCCTCGCAGGGCACGCACCAGGCGTCCTCGCCGTGACGGGCCAGCTCGCGTGCGCCTCGGAAGTTGGCCGTGACCAGCGGCCGGTCCCAGGCCCATGCCTCCAGGATGACGTTGCCCAGGGTTTCGGCGTCGAGCGAGGGGAAGACGACCAGATCGGCCATCTGCAGATAGGGGGCGGGATCGCGCTGCCAGCCGGTCCAGAGAACACGACCCTGCTGACCGAGCTGTTCGGCCTGCCGTTGCAGCTCGGGGCCGAGCGGACCGTCCCCGACCATGAGCAGACAGAGCGGACGTCCGGCGATGCTCGCGGGCAGACGCGACATGGCCTCGATCAGATAGCGCTGCCCCTTTACCGGGACCAGACGTCCCAGCGTCACCAACACCCAGGCATCCTCCGGCACGCCATGCGCGGCACGACACGCAGCGACCCGCTCGAACGGCAACGGGCGCGCCGGATCGGCGAAATTGTAGATATGGTGGACCCGTTCGGCCGGCAGTCCATTGCGGACCATCCAGTCGCACAAACCCTTGGTATTGCCGATCCAGGCATGGGCGTGACGGTAGGGATCCAACGCGTAATAGCCGCCGAGACGCGAGACATGCACCGGCCCGCCACGTTCGGGCAGATGGGTGAGCCGGGTCGCGCGTCCCATGTAGGTCTGGACGATGTCGGGCCGGACCTGGCGAATCAGCCGGCTCACCGCATGGCGCGACCAGGGATCCCAGGTGGTACGGAAGGGCAGACGATGGAGCGGCAGGGATCCGAAATCGAGCCCATCCAAGGCGCTCCCGGCGCGAAACGCCAACTCGGCCGGCGCGCCGCGCTCGGCAAGCGCGGCGGAAAAGCGGATGAACCAGCGTTCGGCACCGCCGAGTTCCTTGCTGGCCACCATCTGTAAGGTCTTGGGTTCGGACATGGGCATCGGAATCCTTGGGGATCGCATAATGAGACCCTGGAGGACCCAAGATAGCCGACTGGAGCCGCTGGGGCTATTTGCCGGAGGCACCCGTTATCTGTAGTAAGATCCAGACAGGTCGTAAAGTCGCCGGAGACCACAACGCGCCCCGGCCGACAACGAACGGCGGCAATCCACGGAATGCTCAGGCACACTGAGCACTCCGGCGAACCGAAGGAGCCACCCCTCCCTTTGACCAGATATCCGATGCACCCCGCGTCGCTGGCGCCCACCACGCCACGGTTTGCCGACGACCCGGGCATCAATCCCGCGCTGGCGGCCTGCATCGAGAGCGCTACGGTCCGCAGCTACCCCAAGGGAGCGATCCTCATGAGCGAGGGCGATCCGGGCGGATTCTTGCTGCTGGTGCTGTCAGGACGGGTCAAGGTCTACAACAGCGACGAAAAGGGCCGGGCGCTGGTGCTCGACGAGTGCGGACCCGGCGAGATCCTGGGCGAGATCGCAATGGACGGAGGCACCCGCTGCGCCTCGGTCATGACCACGGAGACGACGCGCTGCGCCATGCTCTCTCACGCGGAGCTCAGCAAACGCCTCACGGCCGACCCGGCCCTGGCCATGGCGCTGATCGAGCTGCTGATCCAGCGAGCGCGTGCCGCCACCCACCGGGCCAAGGAGCTCGCCCTCGCCAACGTGTATCAGCGGGTCGCCAGGCTCCTGGAATCGCTCGCCCAATCCCAGGCCGAGGGGGACGTCAAGGTCTGCCACGGACTCAGCCGCCAGGACATCGCCGACCGTGTCGGGGCCTCCCGCGACATGGTCCGACGGGTCTTCAACACGCTGATCGAAGGCAATTACCTAGAGGTCGAAGGGCGTAATATACGCCTCCTGAAGAAGCTTCCAGCGGATTGGTAGCGAAACACCGCCGCTAGCACTGGCCGATCGGAGCCCCCGGAGGACTTTGGCGCGCGCGGCACCAGGCTCACTCAGCGCACGTTCACCGGAGCGTCTCGACAATGATCGCGGTCCCTCGAGCACTCACAGCCCTTTCCGAGCGGCGACGCGAAGAACGCGGCGCAGCGCGCCTGCTGCCGCCGCTGCTGGGCGCCGGGCTGCTGCTCCTGATCGCGGCCGCAGAGGGAATCGCCGCAGCCGGTTGCGCGGACTCGACGGCCCGGCTCGTCTCCGCCGAGGGCTCGGTCTCCCGGCGCGAGGGCTCCACGGGTCCCTGGACCCCAGTCTCCCCCGGCGCGGGTCTGTGCGAGGGCGACACCCTGCGCACCGGCCGCAACAGCCGGGCGGCCGTGCGCTTCGTCGCGGCGGACACCCAGATCCGTCTCGATCAGTCGACCACCCTGCGGATCCTTCCGCCCGACAGCGCCTCCAGCGACGGGCACCTGGACCTCATCGAGGGCGCCGCGCGCTTCTTCAGCCGGGTCAAGCGCCGGCTGCATATCGACACCCCCTTCGCCAACGCCCTGGTGGACGGCACCGAGCTCCTGGTGCGCGTGGATCCGGAGCGGACCCGGGTGGACCTCTTCGAGGGCAGCCTGCTGGTCGCCAACGCGCGCGGACAGCTGCGTCTGAGCGCCGGTCAGGGCGCGAGCGCGGGCCGCGGCGAGGCGCCCCGGCTCTATCGCCTGCTCGATCCCAAGGACGCGGTGCAGTGGGCGATCTCCTACGAGCCCATGCTCTCGGCGCTCCTCTGGAGCCGCCAAGACGCGGGCGACGGAGCGGCTTCCGAGCGGCTGCGCGAGGCCCGCCGGC
>NZ_AFWT01000051.1 GCF_000224065.1 Thiorhodococcus drewsii AZ1 | reverse complement strand
TCTGCTTCCCTATCCGAAGATAGAGGTAATCCTTGCTCGACGGTTCATCTTCACTGAAGATGCTCCTTCGATATCTCTTTGGAACCCAAAGCGACACCGGAGCACCCACACAAATTATCTGAACAGATTGTTAAAGAGCGTTTCGATCGCAGCGGTTAATCGCTGCCAAGACCGACCATTCTACGCTTCCCTTCGGGTCTGTCAACCCCTCTTTTTCAGAGGACCGCTCCGCTGTCGCAGAGCCTCGCCAAATTCCTAATCAGCGAGCCGTAAACTATAGCACATCCAGCGCCTAACGTGTCAAGCTTTAGTTCAGAGCGATTCGCTCTAACTCTCTCGACTTACATCCTGACTCGCAAACAGCGATTAACGCCGTTCCAAAAACAAAAGACCTAAGACATGATCCAGGTCTTTCGCCAATCAATAATGGTAGCGGGGGCAGGATTTGAACCTACGACCTTCGGGTTATGAGCCCGACGAGCTGCCTGACTGCTCCACCCCGCAACAGAAGGGAGAATTTTACGTACCTTTCTCCAACAACGCAAGCACTAATATCGAGCTAACAATCAGCGGCGCAAAACCTGGAGGATCTCTTCGAGTTCCAGGCGCATCTGGCGCAGGATCTGGTGGGTTTGATCCATGTCGTGCTTAGCGCCCTCACCGCTCAATTGCTGGCGAGCGCCGCCAATAGTGAACCCCTGGTCATAGAGCAGATTGCGGATCTGCCGGACCATAAGGACGTCGTGCCGCTGGTAGTAGCGCCGGTTGCCCCGGCGCTTCACAGGTTTGAGCTGGGGGAATTCCTGCTCCCAATAGCGCAGGACGTGCGGCTTGACGCCGCACAGTTCGCTGACCTCGCCGATGGTGAAATAACGCTTTCCCGGGATGGGCGGGAGATCGCCCTCGCCGAGACCGTTACCACTATCGATCGGTTCCAGCATAGGCCTCCACACGCGATTTGAGCTTCTGTCCGGGTCGGAAGGTGACCACGCGGCGGGCGGTGATCGGGATCTCCTCGCCGGTCTTGGGATTGCGTCCCGGACGCTCCTTCTTCTCGCGCAGATCGAAGTTGCCGAATCCGGACAGCTTGACCTGCTCGCCCCGCTCCAGTGCGGTGCGGATCTCTTCGAAGAACATCTCGACGATGTCTTTGGCCTCGCGCTTGTTGAGCCCGAGCTCTTCGAACAGATGTTCAGCCATTTCGGCTTTGGTCAATGCCATACCTTCAATCTCTCAATCGTGCGTCAAGTTCCGAGGTAAGACGATCTAGGATCCGCCCCACCGTTTTTTCGATTAAATCTTCCGTAAGTGTCTGGGAAGAAGACTGTAAAATCAATCCCAAAGCGAGGCTTTTTCGTCCAGAATCGATGTTCTGACCAGTGTAAACGTCGAACAGCACCAGCTCGCGCAGCAGGTCGGGTTCGGCCGCGCGGATGCAGGCTTCTATCGCCCCGTACGTAACCCCCTCGTCGACCAGGAGGGCCAGGTCGCGGCGAATGGCCGGAAAGCGCGAGATCTGCCGATATCGCGGCAGAATGCCCTCGGCCAGCGGCAGCATATTCAGCTCGAAGAGGAAGACGTCGCCATCCAGATCTAGCTTGGCGGCGACGGAGGGATGCAGCATCCCCATAAGACCGACCGGCTCGCCATTGCGCTCGATACGGGCGGTCTGCCCCGGATGCAAAGCTGGATGCTCGCCGGAGACGAAGCGAAACTCTTCCGCCGCGCCCGTCAAGGCCAGCAGGGCCTCGACATCGGCCTTGAGATCGTAGAAATCGACCGGACGCGACTTCTGCTCCCACTGCTCGGGCGTGACGCCGCCGGCCACCAGACCGCCGATGCCCGGTTCCTGGCACAACCCCTCGGGCGTCACCCGAAAACGCAGTCCAGATTCGAAGAGCCGCACGCGATCCTGCTGGCGGGATTGGTTGTAGAGCGCGCTCTGCAGCAAACCGGGCCAGAGGCTGGTTCGCATGGTCGAAAGATCGGCGCTGATGGGATTGGCCAGCTTGAGCGTCTCGGCGCCAGGCTCGACCAACTCCTGCATCTCGGGACTGACGAAGCTATAGGTGATGACCTCGTGGAAACCGCGATCGACCAATGCGAGACGGGCGCGATCCAGGTCGAAGCCCGCCTCGGGCGCCGACTTGGTCACCGAGGAGGCGCTGGCATGCGAAACCGGGATGCGATCGTAGCCATAGATGCGACCAACATCGGCGATCAAATCGACCTCTTGGACCAGATCGAAACGGGCGCTCGGCGGCGTGACCATCCAACCGTCGGCGGTACGCTCCAGATCCATGCCAAGACGCTCAAGAATATCCTCGATGGTCTCGGTCGGCAGCTCCAGCCCCAGCATCTGGACGATACGACGCTCGCGCAACGGCAAGGTCCGACGCTGCGGCACGTATTTTTCCGAACAGGTTTCCTGAACCGGGCCAGGCATACCGCCGACGATGTCGAGCAGCAACGCGGTCGCGCGCTCGATCGCACGCACCTGGAGATCGGGATCCACGCCACGCTCGAAGCGATGCGAGGAGTCTGTGTGCAGACCGTAGGAGCGGGCCTTACCACTGATGGCCAGTGGGGCGAAAAAGGCGCTTTCGAGCAGGATATCCCGGGTCGTGTCACCGACGCCGGTCTCGGAGCCGCCCATGATGCCAGCCATGGCGACCGCCCGCTCGGCATCGGCGATGACCAGCGTATCCTCGCGCAGCGTCGCCTCTTCGCCGTTGAGCAGCGCCAGACGTTCGCCGGCACCGGCCATGCGCACACGGATCTCGCCGGAAAGCTTGGCCAGGTCGAAGCCGTGCATCGGCTGACCCAGCTCCAGCAGCACATAATTGGTGACGTCGACCACCGGACTGATGGCACGGATGCCGCCGCGACGCAGACGCTCCTGCATCCACATGGGCGTCTCGGCCGTCGGGTCGATACCACGGATTACGCGACAGACGTAGCGCGGACAGGACGCCGGGGCAACCAAATCGACCGGAAAGCGGTCGTTGCAAACGACCGCAACGGGCTCGATCGCGGGCGGCGTCAGCGGCGAGCGGTTGATCACGGCCACCTCGCGCGCCAGCCCGGCGAGACCCAGACAGTCGCCGCGATCCGGCGTCAGATCGACCTCAATGCACTGATCGTCCAATGCCAGCCAGGCGCGAAAATCCTCGCCCAACGGCGCATCGGCGGGCAGCGGCAGAATGCCATCGGATGACTCGGCCAGCCCCAGTTCCTTGGCCGAGCAGATCATGCCGAAGGACTCAACCCCGCGCAGCTTGGCGCGCTTGATCTTGAAGTCGCCGGGCAGACGGGCACCGATGGTAGCGACCGGAACCCGCATCCCCTCGGCGACGTTAGCCGCGCCACAGATGATCTGCAGCGGATCGCCCTGCCCCACATCGACCGAACAGATACGCAGCTTGGCGGCGTCTGGATGAGGTGCGATCGCTCGCACCAGACCAACAAAGACACCGCTGAAAGCAGACGCCGCCGGCTCGACCGCATCCACCTCCAGTCCCGCCATGCTGAGTTGATCGGCCAATTGCTGGGTATCGACCGGTGGATTCACCCACTCGCGGAGCCAAGCCTCACTGAATCGCATGTCTCGATTTCCCGTCGTCGCTCGCCAAGCCGATCGCGCCTGACGAGAGTAATGAATTCATGATGCCGAACGCGGATGTCGGCGCTCGCCGAGTCTGCGTCAGGCAAACTGGCGCAGATATCTCAGGTCGTTGTCGAAGTTGAGGCGGATGTCGTCGATGCCATAGCGCAGCATGGCGAGACGCTCGACGCCCATGCCAAAGGCATAGCCCAGGTAGCGATCGGGATCGATGCCGACGTGCCGGAACACCTCGGGATAGACCATGCCGCAGCCAAGCACTTCCAGCCAACCAGTCTGCTTGCACACCCGGCAGCCGCTGCCGCCGCACATGACGCACTGGATGTCGACCTCAGCCGAAGGCTCGGTGAAGGGGAAGTAAGAGGGCCTAAAGCGCAGCGCCAGGTCACGCTCGAAGAAGTTGCTCAGGAAATCGTAGAGCACACCCTTGAGATCGGCGAAGCTCACGTTCTCGTCAACCAGCAGACCCTCGACCTGATGGAACATCGGGGTGTGCGTCAGGTCGGAGTCGCAGCGATAGACCCGCCCCGGCGCAATGATCTTGAGCGGCGGCGTCTGACTCTCCATCACCCGGATCTGCACCGGGGAGGTGTGAGTGCGCAGCAGACGGTCCGCGTCGAAATAGAAGGTATCGTGCATCGCCCGCGCCGGATGATGCTCGGGGATGTTGAGCGCCTCGAAGTTGTGATAGGCGTCCTCGACCTCGGGACCCTCGACCACGGCGAACCCGGAGTTGGCGAAGAGACGCTCGATGCGACGCAGCGCACGGGTCACGGGATGCAGTCCGCCGGGCTGCTGTCCACGACCTGGCAGGCTGACGTCGATCCGCTCGGCTGCCAGTCGCGCGGCCAGCGATGCCTGCTCCAGGTCGCTCTTGCGCGTATCGATGGCCTCCTGCACGGCCACCTTCGCCCGATTGATCTCCTGACCCGCCGCCGGGCGCTCCTCCGCCGGCAGAGTGCCGAGCCGCTTGAGCAGCGCGGTCATCTCACCGCTCTTGCCCAGATAACGAACGCGCACCTGATCGAGCGCGGCGAGATCGGTCGCGCTCTCGATTGCCTCGATAGCGGCATCGCGCAACGCGTCGATACCAAGTCCCGTATGTTCGGCCATGCTTTGAGTCTTCCGGCTGGATATCAGGTTCGTCCGCCCGCCCCAAACGAAAAAAGGGAAAGACCGGGGCCTTTCCCTCTTTGTCGCCGGTAGACGCGGACGGGATGGCGTTGGATCAGGCCAAAGCCGTCTTCGCCTGCTCGGCGATCGCCGCAAAGGCAACGCTGTCGTGATAGGCGATGTCCGCCAGCATCTTGCGATCCACCTCGACGCCCGCCAGCTTCAAACCGGCGATCAGACGGCTGTAGGACAAACCGTTGTCACGAGCCGCCGCGTTGATACGGGCGATCCAGAGCGCACGGAACTGACGCTTCTTCTGGCGACGGTCACGGTAGGCATATTGACCGGCCTTGACGACCGCTTGCTTGGCGACCCGATAAACCTTGCTGCGCGCGCCGTAATAACCCTTGGCCTCGTCCAGCAACTTCTTGTGGCGGGCATGCGCCGTCACACCACGTTTCACTCTTGGCATCTAAACTCTCCGGTAACTTGACTTAGTGCAATCGCCTGATCGGTACACAGACCCGATCAGTCGAGCGACTCGATTAGCAGTAGGGAATCATCCGTAGCGCCATGCGCACATCCGACTTGTGGATGCGCTGCGGCGAACGCAGTTGACGCTTCCGCTTGGTGCTCTTCTTGGTCAGGATGTGACGCCGATGAGAGGCATTGCACTTGATACCGGAGGCGGTGCGCTTGAAGCGCTTCGCGGCTCCGCGATTGGTTTTCAGCTTAGGCATGGGTCTCAAATACTCCGCTATTTGCTGATGTTATGGATGCGACGCACACCGACCAGGGGATATTCACGAACGCATCGGGCGCCTGCGGCGCCCGATGCGTTGCCTCTGAGAGGCCTCAGCCTGAATCGTCCCGAAGCAGATGTTTCGATCGTCGCTATTTCTTTTTGGGGCCAAGCACCATGACCATCTGACGCCCTTCCATGAGCGGCTGCTGTTCCACGATGCTCAAGGCCGCCAGATCGTTTTCGATCCGTCGGAGGAGTTCCAAGCCGAGTTCGCGGTGGGCATGTTCTCGCCCCCGGAATCGCATGGTCACCTTGGCCTTGTCCCCTTCTTGGAGGAAACGCGTCAGGTTGCGTAGTTTGACCTGATAGTCTCCCTCGTCCGTCCCTGGCCTAAATTTCACTTCCTTAATCTGAACCTGCTTCTGCTTCTTCTTGGCCTCGTTCTTTTTCTTCTTTTGATCGAAGAGAAACCGTCCGAAATCCATCAGCCGGCAAACCGGCGGCTCGGACGTTGGTACGATCTCGACAAGGTCAAGTGCAGCCTCGGCGGCCATATCCAACGCTTCGCGCGTATTGACGACCCCGACCTGATTTCCATCCGCGCCGATCAGCCGGACCTCCGGCACATTGATTTCCTTGTTGACGCGGTTTCTCTTTGGTGCGGCGATAGCAGGTTCCTCCAGAAACACAAATGAACGAAGCGGGGGCGGATCACTATCAAGATCCGCCTCGCGAAGCCGTGCGCTTTAGTGAGTTCGGTTCGCGACCTCTTCGCTCAGACGTTCAATGAATGCATCGAACTCGAACGAGCCGAGATCCTGGCCCTGACGATCGCGAACGGACAACGAGCGGGTTTCGACTTCCCGATCCCCCACCACGAGTAAGTAGGGCACCCTCTGCAGGGTGTGCTCGCGGATTTTAAAGCCGATCTTCTCGTTTCTCAAGTCGGTTTCGACGCGGAAGCCTTTGCCACGCAATACCTTAGCGACTTCCTTGACATAGTCCGACTGGCGATCGGTGATATTGAGCACCACAACCTGAACCGGCGCCAACCAGACGGGGAAAAGACCGGCATAGTGCTCGATCAAAATACCGATGAAACGCTCGACCGACCCCAGCACCGCACGGTGGATCATGACCGGAGTCTGCTTGCTGTTGTCCTCGGCAATGTAGTAGGCGCCAAGCCGTCCGGGCATGGAGAAATCGACCTGGATAGTACCGCACTGCCAAGCACGCCCAATGCTGTCGTGCAGCGTGAACTCGATCTTGGGGCCATAGAAGGCGCCCTCGCCCGGCTGCACTTTGAATGCCAGACCCTTGCTCGTCAGCGACTGCTCGAGCGCGGCCTCCGCCTTATCCCACAGCTCATCGGCGCCGACCCGCTTCTCGGGACGCAGCGATAGGGCCAGGTCGATATCGGTGAAGCCGAAATCTCGATAGGTCTCGAACACCATGTCGATCAGGGTTGCGACCTCGGACTGGAGCTGCTCCTCGGTGCAGAAGACGTGCGCATCGTCCTGGGTGAAGCGACGTGCGCGCATCAGACCGTGCAGCGTGCCGGAGGGCTCGTTGCGGTGCACCACGCCGAACTCGGCGAGACGCAGCGGCAGATCGCGATAACTCTTGAGACCCTGATTGTAGAGCTGGATGTGGCCGGGACAGTTCATCGGCTTGATCGCGTAATCACGATCGTCGAGCTGCGTCGTGAACATGCCGTCGGCGAACTTCTCCCAATGACCCGAGCGCTCCCACAGCGACCGATCAAGCACCTGCGGAGTCTCGACCTCTTCGTAGCCGTACTCCGCGAGCTTCTCGCGCATGTAGTCCTCGGCCAGACGATAGATGACGCGACCCTTGGCGTGCCAGAAGGCCATGCCGGGCGCCTCGTCCTGGAAATGGAAGAGATCGAGTTGCTTGCCGAGCTTGCGGTGATCTCGCTTCTCGGCCTCCTCCAAACGCTGGAGATAGGCCTTGAGTTCCTTCTTGTCACGCCAGGCGGTGCCATAGATGCGCTGCAACATGGCATTGCTGGAGTCGCCGCGCCAGTAGGCGCCGGCCACCTTGGTCAGCTTGAAGCCGTTCCCAAGCTTGCCGGTGCTCGGCAGATGGGGGCCGCGACAAACGTCGAACCAGTCACCCTGACGATAGATGGAGACCTCTTCGCCCTCAGGGATGATGTCCTCGATGATCTCGACCTTGTAGGCCTCGCCAAGCTCGCCAAAGGCGCGCTTGGCCTCCTCGCGATCCCAGACCTCGCGCACGATCGGCAGATCGCGCTTGACGATCTCGCGCATGCGCGTCTCGATGGACTCCAAATCATCTGGAGTGAAGGGCTCGTCGCGGGCGAAGTCATAGTAGAAACCGTTCTCGATCGCCGGCCCGATCGTCACCTGGGTGCCAGGATAGAGTTCCTGCACCGCCTGGGCCATGACGTGAGCGGCATCGTGCCGCAGCAGCTCCAGCGCAGTGTCCTCGTCCTTGCTGGTCACGATCGCGAGTTCTGCGTCGCACTCGATGACATAAGAGGTGTCGACCAGAGTCCCATTCACACGCCCGGCGAGTGCCGCCTTGGCGAGACCGGACCCAATCGAGGCCGCGACATCGCGAACGGAAACAGATTGATCGAACTGGCGCTGGGAGCCATCGGGGAGGGTAATCAGAGGCATCTATAATCCTGATTTCAGTGGTGATCGATACGAGGGATCACGTGATTTTTTCTCAGCACGGCCCTGACGTGACAGAAACTGACTTGACGGGCAATAAAAAAGCCGCCAGCCTTCAGCGTTCGGTTTTCAGCCAGGGTCTCTCGCTGAAAGCTGATCGCTGAAGGCTGACAGCCGGTGTTGGTAGGCGCGATTGGACTCGAACCAACGACCCCCACCATGTCAAGGTGGTGCTCTAACCAACTGAGCTACGCGCCTGTCGTCGTTCAGAGCCCGCTATATTACGGATGCCTTTCAGGTATGGCAAGCACTTTTTTCATTTTTCTTTCGGGACGGACTCACGCCCCCTCCAAAAGCCCCATTGGATCCAGAGACATTTGGCCCCAGCTAGCCAACTCGCAGCCGAGCGACAGCGACTATCGTGCCCTATCGCTCTCAACAGACTTCGTCTGTGCTGCCCGTTTCTGCCTACGGTCGTCGAATCCCGCGCAGCACCACGGATATACTGCCCGCAAACCCGACACAGGCGCCACCACGAGCCCCCTCGCGGTTTATCTCCATCAACCAAACGAGCATCGCTCGACAGGCAGAATCACTCGACAGAGACCATGAGCATCATCCGCGCAAACGATTTCATCCAAAGCGTCACCGACGCACTGCAGTTCATCTCCTACTACCACCCCCGCGACTACATCCAATCCCTGGCCGAGGCCTACGCGGCGGAGGAATCCCCGGCCGCTAAAGACGCCATGGCCCAGATCCTCATCAACTCCAGGATGTGCGCCGAGGGCCGTCGCCCCATCTGCCAGGACACGGGCATGGTGGTGGCCTTCCTGAAGGTGGGCATGGACGTGCGTTGGGAGACCGACATGAGCCTCCAGGCGATGGTCGACGAGGGCGTGCGCCGCGCCTATCTGCATCCGGACAATGTGCTGCGCGCCTCCATGGTGTCCCCACCGATCGGCGCGCGAAAGAATACGGGCGACAACACCCCCGCGATCCTCCATGTGGAACTGGTTCCAGGCGACAAGATCGAGGTACGCCTGGCCGCCAAGGGGGGCGGCTCGGAGAACAAATCCAAGTTCGCGGTTCTCAACCCGAGCGACAGCCTGGTCGACTGGGTGCTCAAGACGGTCCCGACCATGGGGGCCGGCTGGTGTCCACCCGGCATGCTCGGCATCGGCATCGGCGGCTCCGCCGAAAAGGCGATGCTGCTCGCCAAGGAGTCGCTGATGGACGCGATCGACATCCACGAACTCAAGGCGCGCGGCCCGTCAAACCCCATCGAAGAACTGCGACTGGAGCTGTTCGAAAAGGTCAACGCGCTCGGTATCGGCGCCCAGGGGCTCGGCGGACTCACCACGGTGTTGGACGTCAAGATCCTCGGCTACCCGACCCACGCCGCATCGCTTCCGGTCGCGATGATCCCCAACTGTGCCGCAACCCGGCATATCGAGTTCACCCTCGACGGATCCGGACCGGCGGTGCTGGAGCCACCGAGCCTCGACGACTGGCCCGAGATCGCCTGGGAGGCGGGTGAAGGCGCGCGCCGCGTCGACCTCGACTGCGTCACCCGCGAAGAGATCGCGACCTGGAAACCGGGCGATCGGCTGCTGCTTTCCGGCAAGATCCTCACCGGTCGCGACGCCGCTCACAAGCGAATCACCGATCTTCTGAATCGTGGCGAATCGCTACCCGATGGGGTCGATCTCACCAACCGCTTCATCTATTACGTCGGCCCGGTCGATCCGGTCCGCGACGAAGTGGTCGGACCCGCCGGCCCCACCACCTCGACCCGCATGGACAAGTTCACCGAGCAGATGCTCAGCCAAACCGGCCTGATCGGCATGGTCGGCAAGGCCGAACGCGGCCCGGCCGCGATCGAGGCGATCAAACGTCACGGCGCCGTCTATCTGATGGCGGTCGGCGGCGCCGCCTATCTGGTCGCCAAGGCGATCAAGAGCTCCAAATTGATCGCCTTCGAGGAACTGGGCATGGAGGCCATCCGTGAGTTCGAGATCGAGGACATGCCGGTCACAGTCGCGGTCGACAGCCGTGGCGAATCCGTACACCAGACCGGACCGGCCGAATGGCGCGGCCGGATCGGTCTCATTCCCCTGGAGGACATCCAATGAAGCACGACCAAGCCTTTCGCATCTATCATGACGAGAATGGACACCGCGCCGGTCTTGAATCTCAGCCCCGCCCGGAGCCGGGCGACGGCGAGGTGCTGATCCAAGTCACCCATTCGAGCGTCAATTACAAGGATGCACTCGCCGGAACCGGGCGCGGCAAAATTCTGCGCACCTTCCCGCTGATCGGCGGCATCGATGCGGCCGGCGAAGTCCTGTCCTCACAGCATCCCGCTTACGATGCGGGTGATGCGGTCATCGCCACCGGCTGGGGCCTGAGCTTCGATCACGACGGCGGCTACGCCCGCTATCTGTGCGTCCCCGGAGACTGGCTGGTCCCCATGCCAGAGGGATTGGACGCGCGCTCGGCCATGATCTTCGGCACCGCCGGCTTCACCGCCGGGCTCGCCGCCCATCGCATGCTGCTCAACGGTCAGCACCCCGACATGGGACCGATCCTGATCAACGGGGCCAGCGGGGGCGTCGGCTCCATCGCCATCGCACTCTTCGCGCGACTCGGTTTCGAGGTGGTCGCCATCTCGGGCAAGCCCCAGTTCGCCAGCTGGTTGAGCGGGCTCGGCGCCAGCAACGTCATTGGTCGCGATGCCCTCTCCGAGGCCAAGCGACCGCTCGAAAAGGCACAGTGGGGTGGCGCGGTCGACAGCGTTGGCGGCGAGATGCTGGCCCAGATCACCCGCACCATCGCCCCCGGCGGCAACATCGCCGCCATCGGACTCGCGGGCGGCATCGAACTCAACACCAGTGTCATGCCCTTCATCCTGCGCGGCATCGGGCTGTTCGGCTGCAACTCGGTCGATGTGCCCTACCCGGTGCGTCGCGAGATTTGGCAGCACCTGGCCAGCGACTGGCGCCCTCGCGATCTGGAGTCGCTCCTGACCGAAACCGTCGGACTGGCGGATCTGCCCAAGACCTTCGAGCGTCTGCTCGACGGCCAGGCCCACGGACGCATCCTGGTCGAATTGGACTGACCCCACCGGTCCGCCCGGCTGGATTCCAGCCGGGCACCCTGGGTTTCGCTCCGCTCCACCCAGGCGACAGCCATAGCCCGGATGGGGCGTGAGCGCAATCCGGGGATGCCGCCGAGGCGAAGGTCAACAAGGCAGCAGACACGCCTTCAAAACAGCGTCTTACCAAAGTTTAACCAAGCGGAAAGAATCATAAGATTCCGGGTTAGACCTTGATACGCAAGCCTTTTCTAGCGAAAACGGATGCCCCTCCGCGCGCCTCGTCCGTGGCGCCCTCTTGCACCCTCGACCGGCCTTGGTTGAAATTCGGTGCCCAAGCTCAAGCCACCAAAACCCGAAAAAAACGAACCCAAGGCCAGCTGTCGGCCGCCAATGAGCCGCTCACCGCGTTGCGGAACGACGTTTCATGGTGCACGACCCGTTCGGTTCGCCACCGATCAGGTCAAGAGACAGAGCCGGAAGCCGGTAGCAGCTCCTTCCTCCAACATCCGACAAAACCACATGCGAACGAATGAACAGGAATAACCCCATGATCGAGGTTCGCGGGCTCAGTCGCCATTACGGCGCGCTCAAGGCGGTCCAAGAGGTCTCGTTCGATATCGATCGCGGCGAGATCGTCGGTCTGCTCGGCCACAACGGGGCCGGCAAGACCACCATCATGAAGATGCTCACCGGCTATCTGGAACCCAGCGCCGGAAGCATCCGGATCGACGGGCTGGACATCGCCGATCAGCGGCGCGAGGCCCAGCGACGCATCGGCTATCTGCCGGAAAACTGCCCCCTCTATCCCGAGATGACAGTGCTCGACTACCTGGACTACCAGGCGTCGCTCCAGGGTCTCGCGCCCCGCCAGCGCCCGACGGCCATCCGGCGCGCGGTCGAGCGCACCGAGCTCGGCCCCAAAGCGACTGCCGCCATCGGCACGCTCTCGCGCGGCTATCGCCAGCGCGTCGGCGTCGCACAGGCGATCCTGCACGAGCCCGGCATCCTCATCCTAGACGAGCCCACCAACGGACTCGACCCCTCGCAGATCCAGCACATGCGCGCGCTGGTACGCGAACTGGCAAGCGACGCCACACTCATCATCTCCACCCACATCCTCCAGGAGGTCGAGGCCGTCTGCGGACGCGTCCTCATCATGCGCGGCGGACAACTGGCGCTCGACAGCCAGCTGGACGCCATCGGACGCATGCCACGCTTGATGGTGACGCTGGATCAGGGGCCGGACGCGGTCCAACCGGCCCTGTCCGATCTGGACACCATCACCAGCGTCGACCTGCTCGACCGACAGGACGGACTGCATCGCTTCGTGCTGGAGACTGCGGATCCGCGCGCGGCCGCACCCTTGGTCGCCAAGACCGTCGGCGAGCACGGCTGGTCGCTCTACGGACTGGAGCAGGAGCATCAGAACCTGGAGGCGCTTTTCGGCGCCGTGACCTTGGAGCAAATGGAGGTGGCCAATGGCTGAGATCCTGCGCATCGCTCGCCGCGAGCTGGCGGCCTTCTTCGGCTCCCCAGTGGCCTACATCTTTATCGGGACCTTTCTGGCGGTCTGTCTCTTCGTCTTCTTCTGGGTCGACGCCTTCTTCGCGCGCAACATCGCCGACGCACGTCCGCTGTTCGAGTGGATGCCGATCCTGCTGGTCTTCCTCTGCGCCGCACTCACCATGCGACTCTGGAGCGAGGAGCGCCGATCCGGCACCATCGAAAACCTGCTGACCCTACCGGTCTCCGCGCCCAAGCTGGTGCTCGGCAAATTCCTCGCTGCGCTCGGACTTGTCGCGGTCGCACTAGCCCTGACACTGCCGTTGCCGGTCACGGTCTCGCTGCTCGGACCGCTCGATTGGGGCCCGGTCGTCGGCGCCTATCTGGCCACACTGCTGCTGGCGGCGGCCTATCTCGCGATCGGACTCTTCGTCTCATCGCGCACCGACAACCCTATCGTCGCACTCATCGGCAGCGCCTTGGTGTGCGCCCTCTTCTATCTGATCGGATCACCGGCGCTGACCAGCCTGCTCGGACACAGCGGCGGCGAAATCCTGCGTCTGATCGGCAGTGGATCGCGCTTCGAGTCCATCACCCGCGGCGTAATCGATCTGCGCGATCTTTACTACTATCTCAGCCTGGTCGGCGCCTTCCTGGCCCTGACCATCTACAGCCTGGAGCGTCTGCGCTGGGCCGAGCCCCAGGCCAACCCACGCCATCATCATCGCTGGATGCTGGTCACCGGACTGGCCGTCGCCAACCTGATAGCCGCCAATTTCTGGCTCCAGGGTGTCACCCAGGCGCGCGCCGATCTCACCCAAGGGCGTCTCTACACACTCTCGGAGGCCACCCGCACCTATCTCGACCAGCTCCAGGAACCGCTGCTGATCCGCGGCTATTTCAGCGCCGAGACCCATCCGCTGCTGGCTCCGCTGATTCCGCAATTGCGCGATCTGCTCAAGGAGTACGAGATCGCCGGTAAGGGCAAGGTCCGGGTCGAGATCGTCGATCCCCAGCAATCGCCCGAGCTGGAACGCGAGGCGGGCGAGCTGTACGGCATCCACCCGGTGGCCTTCCAGACCGCCAATAAGTACCAGGCTGCCGTGGTCAACTCCTATTTCGATATCCTGGTCAAGTATGGCGATCAGTACGAAACGCTCAACTTCCAGGATCTGATCGACCTCAAGGTGCGCAGCGAAACGGATCTCGACGTCCGGCTGCGCAACCCAGAATACGATCTGACCCGCACCATCAAAAAGGTGCTCTACGGCTACCGTGGCGGCGGCGACCTCTTCTCCAGCCTGACCAAGCCGCTGCATTTCACCGGCTTCATCTCGGCGCCAGACAGCCTGCCCGAGCCGCTGCCCGCCTTGCAGAAGGATCTGAAATCGGTCCTGAGCGATCTGGCCGAGCGCTCGTCCGGACGCTTCAGCTTCGACTTCAAGGATCCGACCGCCGGGGACGGCACCGTCGCCAAGCAGATCCGCGAGGAGTACGGCTTCGAGCCACTGATGGTCAGTCTGCTTGACCCCAAGCCCTTCTATTTCTACATGGTCCTGCAATCGGGCGATCAGAGCTTCCCCATCCCGCTGCCCGAGTCGCTCGACCGCGCGGGCCTGAGCCGCGCCATCGAGGCCGGTATCAAGCGCTTCGCGCCCGGCGTCTTGCGCACGCTGGCGCTCTATGAGCCGCAGAGCGCGCCCAATCCCTATGGCGCACCGAGCGGCGGTGATTACAGCCTGCTGCAACAGACCCTGCAGGAGAACTTCCAGGTTCAGGAGACCGATCTCGAATCCGGTCAGGTGCCCGAGAACGCCGATCTGCTGATGGTGCTGGCCCCGGAGAACCTGGACGAGAAACAGCAGTTCGCGATCGATCAGTTCCTGATGCAGGGCGGAACCGTCATCCTGGCCGCCTCAAGCTTCGAGGTCGACCTCTCGGGCGGCGCCATCGACGCGCACAAGACCCCGACCGGACTGGAGGACTGGCTGAAACAGCAGGGCGTGACATTGGGCGATAGTTTGGTTCTGGATCCGCAGAACACCCCCTTCCCCATCCCGGTGAAACGCAATGTCAGCGGTTTCGTGGTGCAGGAGATCCAAACCCTGGATTACCCCTACTTCCCGGACGTCCGCAGCGACGGACTGGCGCAGAACTCGGGGATCACCTCCAATCTGGGTCAGATCACCATGAACTGGAGTTCGCCGATTCAGATCGATCGCGAGAAGAACGCCGGCCGTCATCTGGTCGAGCTGATCCGCAGTTCGGATGACGCCTGGACCAGCGACTCGGAGAACATACAGCCCGACTTCGACACCTATGGCGATATCGGCTTCAAGCATGGCGATGACACTGGACGCAAACTGCTGGCGGTCTCGATCGAGGGACGCTTCCAGTCACCCTTCGCCGGCAAACCCTCGCCGCTGCTGCCGAAAGAGGAAACGGCCAAGAAAGACGACACCGAAAAGGCCCAGGATGCCGACACGGACAAGACACCGCCGGTGATCTCGGGTGTCGTGGAATCCTCGCCCGATTCGGCCCGACTGATCCTGATCGGCTCGTCGAGCTTCCTATCCGACACCGCCATCAGTCTGGCCAACGAGGCGACCCAGACCCGCTACCTCAAGCCGGTCGAGTTGATCCAGAACGCGGTCGACTGGTCGCTGGAGGATCGCGGGCTTCTCAATCTGCGCGGACGCGGCCAGTTCAGCCGCATGCTCGACCCCATCGGTCAGCAGGCGCGACTCTTCTGGGAATCGCTCAACTATCTGCTGGCCTTGGCGGGACTCGCGCTCGTCTATTGGATCCATCGTCGCGCCCGCAATCGGCGTGAATCGGCCTATGCGGCCATCCTCGGCAACGGGGAGGCACGGACATGAGGGAACAGAAGCTGACGGAGTCGAACATGGCACAAAGCCCATCGCACTCGATCAAGACGGAAACGGGCTGGCGCCCGGATCTGCGCGCCCCTGTGGTGATCGCCCTGATCGCCCTGCTCGGGGTGCAACTCCTGCTCGCGCTCGGCGTCTCGCTGAGCGAGTCGCACATGACCGCCGTCGCGCCCCGGACACCCCTGGCCGACTTCAAGCCCGATCAGGTCGAGCAGGTCGCCATCGCCGGGGACAAGGATGCGGAGAGCCTGACGCTCAGCCGCACCCCAGAGGGGCGTTGGGTCCTCTCGGATCTCGCCGATTTCCCCGCAGACGGGGCCAAGGTGGACCGACTGCTGACCCAGCTCGCCGAGATCAAGCGCCCGCTGCCGATCGCAACCAGCGAGGAGGCACGCAAGCGCTTCAAGGTAGCCGATAGCGACTTTGAGCGCCGTGTGGTACTGCGCGGCAAAAATGGTCCGCTGACGACACTGGTATTCGGCGAGTCGGGCGGATTCCGGCGACTGTTCGGACGCCCGGCCGAGGATCCGGCCGTCTACGAATTGCCGCTCGCGATCTCCGACATCTCCAATCGGCGCGACGACTGGCTCGCCCGGGACCAGTTGCAGATCGATGGAACCAAGATCGCCAAGATCGGCGTGAGCGACTGGACGCTGATCAAGGACAAGGACGACTGGACGCTGGAAGGACGCGACTCGGCGGTCGACCAGGACGCCGCCTCGCAGCTCGCCATGAAGGTCGCCAACCTCGCCTACCGAGGGGTGCTGGGCACGAAAGAGGATCCGGCCTATGACCAGCAGACGCCAAAGCTCGTCCTCAAGATCGACCTGGACGATGGAAAGTCACGGACCTACCGCATCTCACAGGCCAAGGAGAGCGAGGACTATGTGCTGAAGGATACCGACCGCCCCTACTACTTCAAGCTGTCCAAATACGATCTCGAAGGGTTGCTGGACCTGAAGGTCGATTCGCTACTGGTGACGCCGGCCAAGGCGGAGCAGGCGGAAACGGCGACCGAGGCGGACAAGCCGCAAAGCGCGCCCGAACAAGAGGTCACGACCGACGAAGCTCAGGTGCCGGCGCCGCCCCCTGCCCAGGCTGAGACGGCGACCACGCAGCGCACGCCTGAGAACCCGCGAGACACCGCAGAAGACGCCGCATCGGAGCCCAGTCCCCATGCCGAGACGACGCCGTACCCGACGCCAGCGGAAACGGCACCGACGGAGATGCCCGCGCCGAACTGAGGCAAACGCCGCTTCGTGGCTACCAGCTACCAGCTCATTGGATCACTGGCGGCTGGTGACCCTCCCCCTCTCACTCCTCGGCGAGTTCGCCGAGGAGTTCCCCTCATCCCTCGCTCAGAGGCTGTGTCCTCACACAAAATGGCCCCAGCCACCCCACTCGCTGTGGCTTTCTTGCCAGGTCGATGTTGATTATAGTGACCGACGCCAGTCGGCTCGCTACTGACCAACTGATCCCAAGCGGGCCTGAAGACATCGCATCCCCGGATCGGCCTCAACGAACCCCCGCGACACGAGCGACGACCACCCATGAGTGTACCGTCCGAAACCGAGCTTCTGTTCGAGCTATCGCTCGCCATCGGTGACAGCACCGAACTGGAGCCCATGCTGCAACGCTTCCTGGTCGATCTCCAGCGTCTGCTCGACGGCAGCGGCGGCGCCATTCTACAGGTCCAGCAACAGGGCCTGGATGTGGGGACAACGCCCGACCCGATCGTCTGCACCGTTCCCCAGACGCTTCCGCGCACTCCCTGCTACGACGCATTCTGGAAGCACTGGTCGACCACAAGCCTCTACGAAACCCTATCGCAACAGCCGAACGAACTGCCGTTGGCCTCGCTCCATGACGATTGCATCGTCCATGCCTTTCGTCTGCCAGGATTCGGCATCCTCCTGTTCTTCAAGGGACGTCGCTCCGGTCAGATGTCGAACCGGATGCAGCATGCCTTCGTCGCGCTAGCCCGCAAGCTCGGCAATGCCGCCAATGCCTGTCTCTATAGGACCCAGATGCGTCGCCAAACCCAACGCCTGGAACTGGCACGCGAAGCGGCCGGGATCGGGATTTGGGAATGGGACCTGGCGTCGGGGCAGCTCCACTGGGATGGGAGGATGCGCCAACTGTTCGGCATCACCGACGATACCTTCGGCGGAACCTTCGCCGATTGGCAAAAACGCATCCATCCGGCCGATGTCGAAGGCGTGCAGGACACACTGGATCGCCTCGTCAAGGCGGCTGCGGAGACCGGGGAAATAACGTTCCGCTCGACGCGCCCGGACTCGCAAATCCGTCATCTGCGTGGTCAGGCGACACTCATCCGCTCACCAGCGGGCGAGCCGTTGCGCATAGCGGGTATCTGCATGGACGTCACCGAAACCAAGCTCACCGAATACGCCCTGCGCCAGGCACGAGACTTGGCCGAGGCCGCCAATCGTGGCAGAAACCTGTTCGTCTCGGGCTTGACCGACCAGATCCAATCGCCACTCTCGGCCATCCTGGAAATGACCGCGCTGACTCTCGACTCCGACCTGAACGCGATCCAACGCGGCCGCATCGAGCGGATCAAGTCGGCCGGAGAAACCCTGATTCGGGTCATCGACGACCTGACGGAATGTTCGCGCATCGATGCCGGCGAAGTACACATCCAGTCGATCCCCTTCAATCTGCCCATCATGATCGCCGAGGCACTCAAACCACTGGCCATACGGGCGAAGGACAGGGGTCTCGCCTTCGTCGAGGATGTGCCCGAGGACCTGCCGCAATACCATCTTGGGGATCCTGGACGGATCCGCCAGGTGTTGACGCGCCTCGTCTCAACCGCGATCGACCTCACTGACAGCGGTGAGATCCGGATTCAGATGCGCTACCGCACCAATCCGGGCACCGAGAACGACGAGATCCAGCTCGCGATCTTCAGCGATGGCATCAAGATTCCGGCCAACGACCTGCGTCAACTAATCGACGCGCTCGACTCGGCGACGCCAGACGCTCGAACGAAGCCCCCTGCTGGCACCGGGTTTCGCCTCGCCATGGCGGGACGACTGATCGAACACTTGGGCGGACGCCTCTGGCTGGACGCCCAACCAGAACGATCGACGACCTTTTTCATCGCCCTGAGTCTACCGCGCACGAAATCGCCAGAGATCCACAAGCGCATTCGGCAGATCTGGCGGGACAGACGCGCACTCATCGTCGAGGATCACGCACTCACCCGTCGAACGCTCGGCTATTGGCTGCATCAATGGGGATTGGCGACTCAGGAGGCGGTCGACGCCCAGCAGGCGCTCCAGCATATCCACGAGGCGGTCGAAACCTCCAGACCATTCGATGTGATGCTGACCGACGCCTCCCTGCCCGGAATGAATGGCTATGCGCTGATCCAGCAGCTCTCAAGCAAGGACCTGATCGGACGCACCAAGATCGTTATGATCGCGTCCGACGCGGGCCGAGGCGACGCGCAACGTTGCCGTGAGCTGAACATCGCCGCCTTCCTCACCAAACCGACGCCCCCCGACCAGATTCGAGGGGTATTGAGCCGTCTACTGGAACCCAGCGATGGCGCGCCGACATCCCAGCTCCTCACGCGCCATGACCTCCTGGAACAGCGACAGCGACTCCGGATCCTGCTTGCCGAAAACAAGGCGCTCGACCGCAAGCTCGCCGAAAGCCTGCTCGACCAGTGGGGCCACACGGTGACGTGCGTCGAAGACGGTCCCAGCGCCATCGAACGTTTCGCGCCGCTGGAATTCGACCTGATCCTGATCTCGATGCAGATGCCAGGAATGGACGGACTCGAAACCGCGCAGGCACTCAAGGCCAAGGAGGAAGGCGTTGGCAGCACGCCGATCATCGCCATGTCTGCCAACGCACTGGAGCGCGATCGCATGCAGTGCCTAGAGGCTGGGCTCGACGCGCACATCGCCAAGCCGATCGAGCCGCAGATTCTCCAAGAGCTGATCCAGCGTTTCACATTCGATCAAACGCGCTGAGGCGGCCTTCTGCATGCTCGCGTTTTGAATAGGGCGCCAGAATACCGACACCTCAACGCACCTCGTACGATTCATCGAACGCGGGATCGTCTTAGATCTTGAATCGATCGACACGCTCCTGAAGTTGCATAGACAGTCGGGAGAGCTGATCGCTCGACGCCGCGATCTGCTCAGATCCCTCCGAGGTCTGATCGACCGTCGCCGAGATGTTGTGAATATTTCGGTTGATCTCCTCGGCGACCGCTGTCTGTTCGTCGGCGGCGCTGGCGATCTGGCGATTCATGTCGCTGATGCTGGTGATCGACGCGCTGATAGTCTGCAGCGTCACGCCGGCCTTCTGTGCCTGATCGACGCTCTCGCGCGCCATCGCCTGCCCCTTTTCCATCACACGCACGGCACCCATGGAACCATTCTGAACCCGCTCGATCTTGCCTTGGATGTCCTGGATCGAGGACTGCGTCCGGCTGGCCAGGGTGCGAACCTCGGCCGCAACTACGGCGAATCCGCGGCCCTGCTCGCCAGCGCGAGCGGCCTCGATGGCGGCATTCAACGCCAGCAGGTTCGTCTGCTCAGCAACGCCGCGAATGACATCCAACACTGCGCCGATCTCCTTACTGTCATCGGATAGACGCTCGATCACCTTGCCCGCCTCCTCGACCTCCATGGCCAGGGATTCGATCCCCGCGATGGCCTGGTTGACCACTACGCCACCCGCCTCGGTTTCTCGATCTGTATCCTGAGCGGCGCTGGCCGCCGAGGCCGCGTGTCGCGCAACCTCCTCGACGGCGGCCAACATCTCGTTCATCGCTGTCGCCACCTGATCGGTCTCGGACTGTCCAACCTGGACCTGCTCGCGGGTCTGCTCGCTGGTCGAGGCAAGCTGGGTAGCCGCCGTCGCAACCTGATCGCTGGCCGACGACACCTCGCCCAACAGATTTTTGACATCGGAGGCCATGCGTGAAATGGCCGCCAGCAGACTGGTCTCGTCGCCGCGACGCACCTTGATCTCGGAGGCCAGGTCACCACCCGCGATGCGGTTCACGACTTCGACCACGCGCGCGGGCTCATCGCCGAGCTGACGCAGCGTATCGCGGGTGATGAATACGCCCAGCCCGCCGGACAGTATCAACCCCACCAGAATCCCGATGCCATTGATCATCATCAGGGTCGAACCTGCCTTGTGGGATGCTGCAAGCTGGGCGGTCGCCCCCTGGTTCTTGAGCGCAACCATGGACTCGATCAGCACGCCGACCCGATCCGAAAGCAGAAAGGTATCCTCTATGATCTTGGAGTACTCGGAAAACAGAGGCGCATACTCATCGGCCCCCGATGTCTGGCTCATGCGGTCCACCAAGCTATCCAACTTTTCGTAGCTGGCGCGCCAGATCTTGTACTCGGCCAGGAAGGCTTCATAGACGGTGCGCTCCACCTTGTTGTGCGGCAACACCTCGTATTTGGCGAGCGAGTCCTCGATATTGCGCCAGGATGCCTCGCGCTGGCGCGCCAACTGCTCCAACTCCTTGCCGAGTTCCGGCGACCAAATCGGCAACGCCTTGACCTCATAGGTCTGGGCGCGGATCTGAAGGCGCTCGAAATTCAGACGATTCAGCTGGGTTATGGCGGGGAGACTTTCCTGGCTAATCGTATCGAGATGCGTATTCATTTCCATCTCGCCCTTAATACCGAACAGCCCAACGATCAGGACGATCATTGCCACCGACAGGAAGCCGATCAGCAGCTTCACACTCAATCGAACCTTACTCATGACATACGTCTTCCAAGTGGATCTGAAAAACAAAAAGCGCCTTGACGGCGCTTGATCCGGGAGCGCTTCGACATTACCGAAGCAGCCGTGGGACTATCGTAATGAGTCTAAGGCTATTGAGCTAACTGAATATGCCAAGCGGTTCACTGCGCGGGCCATCGAGATGCCCGACGCCCGCCAACACACGGTTGCTTCCGGCCCGCTTGGCGGCGTAGAGCGCATCGTCCGCCTGCAGATAGAGCTGATCCAAATCCATCCCAGCACGATGCGCGGCAACACCGATGCTGACACGGCCGGTTACGGTCTCGCCCGTCGGGGTCACGACAGATTTCTGAACGAGCGCCTGCCGAATCCGCTCTGCACATTCCATGGCGGCAGACAGATCCGTCCCAGGCAGAAGAACCGCGAACTCATCACCGCCCATCCGCACGCAGAGATCCGCAGTCCGGGTCACTGAGGTCAGGGTGTCCGCAACCGCGCGGAGTAGCTGATCGCCAACCGGGTGGCCATAGGTGTCGTTGACGCCCTTGAACCGATCCAGATCCATCACCAGGAGCGCAATCGGATGACGGTGGCGCACGCTATCGGCCAACCACTGCCCCCCCTGCATGTTAAACGCGCGCCGATTGCCCAAACCGGTCAGGGGATCGCGCTCCAACTGCTGAGCGGTCTCGAAAAAGCGCAGCGCATTGCGCAATGACTGAGCCGCCAGACCCAGCAGGCTCTCGATACGCATCTGATCCGTTTCGGAGAAACGCCGGCCACGCATCAGCTTGAGGATCCCCATCTCCTGTCCGTTTAGGGTCAGGTCATATTCCAGACGATGACGATCCGGCGTTCCGCCACTGAACTCGCAACCATATTCGGCATGACGATATTCCCATCCGCTATGGTCGACTAACTCACGCAGAAAATCGTTGAGTGTCTCCAAGACCTCGTCCAAATCGAGCGACACGGTCATCGCCTGCAAAAACCGCACGGTATCGATGGCCTCAGTCGGCGGATGCACCGGCTGCGCCGCCGAGGAGACGAGGGTAAGACGCGGCGGATCGACTTGGCTGATGGTATTCACGGTTTGCCCCCGAAATCATGATGCTGCCAATCGGATGCAATCGACGCGCCAAAAATAAAAATAACTACAAAACAAAAAGATAAAGCGGAAACGACACAGCAGCAACGTCTCTCGCCAACATCTTGACAGCCTGCTGAAACCTGTGATCGACGGCAACCGAAGATCGATCGCCGGCATCACGCACTTGCGACCAGCCCACATGGGACAGACAATCTCCTAACGTCAGTCTGCCGATGCCTCCCTCCTCTCATGCAAACCCTACTTGGTCTCGCCCCGCTCCTACGCCAAAGCCTGTCCGGCGCCGATCTCTCATCCCTCGGTCAAGCCCTGATTCAGCGCGCCAACAGCGACTCCAACGATAGCGCCGCACTCATGGACGCCGCGATCCTGATGCAGTTTCGCGGACAACATGATCTCGCCATGGAGCTTCAGCGAGAGGCGCTCAAAATCGACCGCCAATACCAGGTTCAATCCTCCCGTCCAGCACGCTTGAATCTGCTCGGAATCGTGGCACCGGGCGAACTCATGGCCAATGTGCCGCTCGAATGCCTGCTTGAAGACTCGGATATCGGCCTGACACTTCATTACGCAACCGCCGAGGAAGCCAACGCCGAGGACTTCTCCCCCAGCCAACTGCCCGATCACGATTTGCTCTTCGTCGCCATCGGCGAATCAGACACCAACCGTCCACTTCTCGACGCCTGGCAGCCACGCCTGACCGATTGGCCCAAGCCGGTGATCAATCCACCGCAAGCGATCCTTCGAACGGCCAGAGATCTGGCTCACCGGTTTCTCTCCGACATCCCTGGCGTTCTGGCACCACCGACCTGGCGTCTCGACCAGGGACAGATCCAGACGATCATCGCGCAGGGCCATTTTTTCCCCACGCCCCCCGATTCCAGCCCGGAAAGCATCCCGCTGATCCTACGCCCGGTCGATTCCCATGCCGGTCAAGGACTCGTCAAGACCGAGAGCAACGACGAATTTCTGACGGCCCTTGCGGCATTTCCCAACCAAGAGGTCTTCCTGTCGCCCTTCATCGATTATCAAAGTGAAGATGGCCTGTACCGCAAGTACCGAATCGTCATGATCGACGGTCAGCCTTTCGCCTGCCACATGGCTAGCTCCAAGAACTGGATGATTCATTATCTCAATGCGGGAATGGAGGACAGCGAGGAAAAACGCGCAGAGGAAGCCGCGTTCATGGCCAATTTCGAGCAGGATTTCGCGCTCAGACATGGCGAAGCATTGACCGCCCTCCAGGCCGCCGTCGGGCTCGACTATATCGGTATCGACTGCGCCGAGCTGCGTGACGGAAACCTGTTCATCTTCGAGGTCGATCCGGCAATGGTTGTTCATGCGATGGACCCCATCGACCTCTACCCCTACAAGCAGCCCGCGATGCGCAAGATTTTCGATGCCTTCGACGCCCTGCTCACCCGGCGCGCGCAAGAAACCCCGGAACCGAGCGGCATCGGATGAGCGAACTCAGCAACGCGCTCAATTTCTCCGGCGGGCCAGGGGTACTGCCCGAGTCCGTGCTGAATGAGGCGCAGGAGGCCATCCGCTCGGTACCCGAGGTCGGACTCTCCGTGCTCGGCATCAGCCATCGATCGGACTGGTTCGCCGCCGTCGTGGAGGAGGTCGAGCGCAATATCCGCCAACTCCTCCAGCTCCCGGACAGCCACGCCCTGCTCTTGCTCCAGGGCGGCGCCACACTCCAGTTCAGCATGGTCCCCATGCTGCTGCTGCGCGATTCGAGCAAGACGGCCGAATATATTCACAGCGGCTACTGGAGCCGCCAATCCATCCCCCCGGCACGATTGGAGGGCGAGGTTAGCGTGCTCTGGGATGGCGAGGCGTCCGGTTTTCGCCGCCTGCCGGCGGCCTCCGAACTGCACCACCGTGCCGATGCGGCTTATTTTCACTACGTCTCGAACGAGACGGTCGAAGGCATTCAGTTCCACGAAATCCCAGGACGCGAAGACGTTCCGAGGGTGTGCGACATGTCTTCGGACCTCCTGTCGCGTCCATTCGATCCCGACCGCTTCGACCTCATCTATGCCCATGCCCAGAAGAATCTGGGTCCAGCCGGCGTCACGATCGTCATCGTCCGGCGCGACCTTCTCGATCAGGTCCCCGACGGAATTCCGGCAGTGCTCGACTACCGCGCACACATCAAAGCCCACTCCATCTACAACACCCCCCCCGTCTTCGCCATCTATGTCGTGCTTCTCGTCACCCGCTGGCTGATCGAAGACATTGGCGGACTCGAACGGATGGCTACCATCAACCAGCACAAGGCCGATGCGCTTTACGCCATCATCGACTCACACTCCGATCTCTATCGGGGATGGGCGAGGCCCGAGAACCGCTCGCTGATGAATGTTGCCTTCGAACTGCCGTCAACGGATCAGGAAACGGCATTTCTGAATCAGGCCAGGGTTATGGGCTTCAGCGGACTGAAGGGACATCGCTCGCTCGGGGGAATCCGGGCCTCCATCTACAACGCAATGCGGCTCGACGCCGTCGAGTCGCTCTGCGCATTCATGGAGGATTTCGCGACCCAGGCACGACGATAGGATCGAAGACACACCGCAAGAGCGGTTCAAAAGAAAAGCCCGGCACGCAAGCCATACGCGCACGGGCTTCGATAGGGGGGAGCCAGCGTCCTTAGGATGCCTGGCGCAGGCGATCGGGAATCCCATCCCAAGCAGATTTGATCTCGCGCAGCAAGCGAATGACTTCATCCAATGCATCGGTGTCATTATGGATGTTCGCCTGCAACAACCGCCGCGTCATGTATTCGTACAGCGCATCCAGATTACCCGCAAGATCGCCGCCCTGACTGAGATCCAAAGAAGAGCGCAAGCCACCGATGATCGAAATCGCCTGAGTCAGCTTGTTGCCCTTGAGCTGGATATTACCTTGCTCCATAGCACCCTTCGCCACCGCGATGCGTTCCAGCGCTCCCTCGAATAGCATCTGAATCAGACGGTGAGGGTCGGCAACCGTGGCCTCGGCCAACGCACCTGATTGACGATACTGTTGTAGTTCTCTGCGCATCGCATACATGATATTCATCACTCCCGACGAGTGGCTATAAGGGTTTACAACTTTGGCTAGGAATTGAACCCGACCTATTCGAAAAAATCACAGCAGATGGAACCGATCAGTTAGTTTCGCTAGCGCTCTGCCAGCAGACTCAACGCCTGATCAAACCGAATTTGCCGGATAAGCGATTGACGGTCCCGATCCATTACCCTGATCAGCACACGCCCCGTCACCTCATCCAAACGAAACTCCAAGACGTGTCTATCATCCTGCGGAAAACGTCCGATCGATTCGAGTACCGGCTCATCATCCGCCATCCAGGTGGCCCCATCAGACTCAGTCCGGTGCTTGGAAGAGATCGTCCCTCGTTTGGAAGATATCGACCTGAGGCTCGGGATTGTGTCTGTCATGAAAAGAACCTCGTCGTCCAGCGAGTTGGCTCAGAGTTGAAGCCGTACCAAAACACCTTTCAACACAGTGATGTACCAGTCTTGATTAAAGTAACGGCAAAGCACGCGAATTCTTGAGCTCGGAATCAGGCTTGCGCACATAAAAAAATCGCCGAAGCGGCGATTTTTTTAGTCGGGATGCGATCTGTTGTTGGCAACGACGTACAACACTCCGCCAAAAAAGGATAAAAACCTTAATTATCAACCGCCTGCAGTGAAAGGCAAACGATCGACCAACCCCTCTAACTGACCGCCGGTGGAACTCAGCGAATCCAAGATGGTTTCCATCGAGATGAACTGCGCGGTCAAGCGCGCACTGACTCTCTCCATGCGAGAGTCGAGCTTATCCTGATCTTCGCCCAGATCCTTAAGCCGGGTCTCGATGGTTTCCTCGCGCATTTTGATCAGCCCCGAAGACTCCGTGAACTCGTCGATCAACTTGGACAATTCGCCCGCAAAACCACGCGCTAACTTGAATTCGAACGCGCCCTGCGCCTTCGCCCCTTCCTTGACGGTCAGATTGAGACCATAGGCCTTCGAGTCCAGATCAGGTAGCAGCACGTTCCCTGCCCCGAAGCCCTCGACGCCATCGATGGTGCCGGCCACATCGACACCCGTTGTACCGCTGAGGACGTCTTCAATACCCAATTTACCGATATCGGCGCCGATTTCAGTGAAATCCACAGCGGAGTCCGAACCGGTCGAGCGAGAAGCGAAGGAAAAGCGATTCGTATTCGGATCATAGCTCACATCCACCCCAACACCCGCTTCCAAAAGCGCCGTATCCTCATCGAGCGCCTCTTGCAATCCCAAACGCACATCATCCGCCGTCGCATAAGATCCCGACAGCTTCACTAGATCGGATTCGACGCCATCGACACTGATCTTGAAACTATAGTCACCGCCAGAAGCGTCCAAATTCGTCGTAAAGGCATCGGTCGCCGCATCGAAATTAGCCTGGCTCACAGCCTTACCCTTCACCTCGGCCGGCGTCAAGGTCATGCCAAGCGCTCCCATATTGGCGCCGACATCGGAGAAACCCACCTTCGAAATCGAGCCATACTCTCGCGAAACGAAGTTGAATGCATTGGTATCCGAGTCATAAACGACATCGACCTCCGCGAAGGACGCCTTGAGTCTGGAATCGCCGTTGATCCGTGACTGCAAATCCGCCCGCAGTTCCTCGACCGAGTCATATTGACCCGTTAACTCGATCAGATTCGATTGCGCACCGTCGACACTGATCTTGAAACTATAACCGCCACCAGATGTATCCAGCGCCGAAGAAAAGTCATGAGTAATCGCCCCACCAAGGACTTGGCCGTGAGTCGGGTCACGTGTGATTTCGGCCGTATAATCTCCAGAGTTCGCCTTTGACGCGAAACTTCCCTGATTGATCGTGATCGCTGTGTTGGTCGTACTGGACGTCGTCGAGAACAGCGATTCTAACAAGGCGAAATTATTGCTTATCGCCCCAGATAAATCCGCATCCTTGATCGACAGCGTCCCATCAAGCTCAGTGCGAATGCCAACATTTGCGACAGAGTTAAAACCGGTTTCGAGTCCCGGAACAGCGCTGCCGAGCATCTGGCGCAATCGCGAAACCATCATCCGCGCGGAACTGTCACCTGCGAGGTCTCCGCGCACCAGATTTTCGTCCTCATCACGCGTGTAGCCCATAAGCCCCTGGACCGTGTCTTGAAACGTGTTATAGGCATCGACGAAATCGCGTATTGCCCCCTCGACAGCACTCTTATCCGCGCTGATCGAAAATGTCATGCTTTCGGTTGATGGCTTATCCAGATTAAAGGTGAAACCCTGAATCACGTCATCGATCTTATTGCTTTCACGAGACACCTCCAAACCGTTGACCTCCAGCCTCGCATCCTGACCCTGCTGAGTTTCGGTGACGTTCGCGTAGTTCGTATCATTGAATGCAAACGCGTCCAGGCTCGAATCATCGACAGTGATTTCCATCGCATTCGAGTCGCCGGAAGGCGCACTCAACATCAGTTGGAATTTGCCATCGACCTGAAGCACCGACGCCTGAACACCCGCATCCTGGCTATTGATTTTCTCCGCGATGGCATCAAGCGAATCCGTCTCCTCGACCTCTATTGACAGAGCCGCACGATCGCCATTCACGGAAAAGGTCGTCGGAATGTCGTTATCGGCACCAGTATAACCCCACTCACCGAAACGAATGTTCATGGTACCGGACTTGCCGAGGGCGGCACCACGGTCGCTTTGAGTCGCCGCAGTCATCGCTAGAGATTGAGCGGTCGCGACTTGCAAAACCTTGAGACTATAAGTCCCGGTCTGAGCTCCAGGACTGAGGGTTTCAGCCGTAATCGAATCAGAGCTTGGCACTGCCACCGTGCGCGCATTGAAGAGATCGTTATCGCTCAAGGTATCGATCGAAGTCTTGAGCGTATCGAGTGCGCTTGCCAACTGACCGTAGCCAGAGATCTGGGCCTTGAGCGACTCGGTGCGCGTATCGATCCGCTCCTGCTGTGGAGCCTTCTCGGCCTCGACGAGTTTAGAGACCAGGTTGGGAATATCGATCCCAGATCCGATGCCGAGCGTATTGATGATGTTGTTGGCCATGGCTCTCGATCCCCTGCCTCGGCAATGTCGACTAAGCGATTGAATATGACGGATCGTGAATCCGTAGTTTAGGCCGCTTTAGGCCTTTTTATTGAAGATCAACCCAACCAAACCATCCACATACTCAGCAAACTTCAAGGTTTCTTCACTGGGAATCTGGCGAATGACTTCGTCCGTCTGCGCATCCATTACCTGAATCACCATGCGACCGGAATCGTCGTCAAGTTGAAACTTCAGTGACTGCTTGCCGTTCTGCATCATCTCATTGATACGCTCCACGGCATCGGTCACCTGCTCATAGGTATCCGTCTGACCCTGAGCCTTCATGCCCGCTTGAGTACGGTCATCGACCGAACGCATATCCTGTGCGGCCCGATCCATGGCCTTGACCTCTTGCCCTTGGCGCTGGGCCGCGCCAGATGTCGAAGACGTCGATGCGGCCGGTATTTGACTAACCGATGCCACACTGTAAATATCGCTGCCCATGCTCCTCCTCCCGGTTCAGTTGCGTGGCCTCCAACCGGAGGCCACACGCCCTTCAGCCTTCAGATATCACCTTAACGCAGGAGCGAAAGGACCTGCTGCGGCGCCGAGTTGGCCTGGGCCAACATCGCCGAACTCGCCTGCTGCAGCACCTGAGACCGCGATAGATTGGCCGTCTCGGCCGCGAAGTCCGCGTCCTGAATGCGGGAACGCGAGGCTGTGGCATTTTGCGAGATGCTCGACAGGTTGTTGATGGTGAAGTCCAGACGATTGTTCACCGCACCCAGATCAGATCTGGTGTTGTTGACCTGTTCGAGAGCATTGTCGATGGCTGTAATGGCCTTTGTGGCCCCATCAACGGTCGAGATATCGATGCTCTCGATCGACTGCCCGTCCTCGCCGCCACCATATTCACCGACAGTCAAACCGGAATTAGAGAGATTCGTGTCGGTCCCACGGGAAATGACGATCTCCTTGTCGGAGTGAAGCGTGAATTCGCCGATATACGTTTTGGCGCCGTTATCGAAACCGGCATTGACCCCATTCGTGAACGCCACGTCAATGTTACGTCCATCATCGGCGATCAGCTGAACGCCTCCGCCGGTATTATCGCCATCTTCACCGGTATCGATAGCCCGCACCCCGGTCTGTTCGGCAATGGCATTGATCGCAGACACCAGTGACGCACGGTTAGCACTATTGTCTCCAGCAACCGTTTTGAAGGAAGCAATGCTTACGCCATTAATGGTTGCACCAACAGTCGCCGAGGCAGTGGCCTGGGTACCCGTATTGCTGGCGGTATTAGCATTGACCGTCGCGGTCACACCGGTCTTATCGGAGACCGCATTGAAAGCTGCAGCCTTAGAGATGGCACTGGCACTCTTCAGCGCGGACGATGCTGTATCGTCTGTGGAATAGGACGGCCCCACCGATACACCGTTGACAAAGACATTGCCAGCGGTCATTGCGTTTGACGAGTCGGCAAGGTTTGAGGAGACCTGAGTCTCTGTTCCGGTATAGGTTCCCTCGGTAAACCCAACATCACTCGCATTACCAGTCGCGCCAGAGCTGATCTCGATCGGCTTGCTACTCTCTGACACAAGCGTCACCGTTCCGGTAGTGAGAGAAACACCACCACTATTCATTCCAAGCCCTGTATTTGCCTGTGACAAGCTGCCCGAGGCCATATACATACTGATGTTACGACCATCCTCGGCAACAAGCGTAATACCTCCGTTCATATCGCCGCTATCGACGGCGGTCACGCCGGTTCTCGCCGTCTCTTTGTTAATCGCATCAACAATCTTTGAGCGATTAGCCGCCGCATCCGCCTGAGCGGTCGCACTTCCTCCCAGCGCTCCGACAGAGAGGGTGATATTGACACCGTTCAATTCCAGAATGCCAGTTGCTGCCGCACTAGTGGTTGCCATAGCGCCACCACCAACCTGGGTCTGACCCACGATCGCCGTGACGCCCGTCTGATCGCTCTTCTCGTTGATGGCAGCCGCTGTCGAAATGGCACTGGCGGACTTACCATAGGCCGATGCCGTATCAGAGGCTCCCACGGCTGCATTGATCGAGATACCGTTGATGACCAGATCGTCACTGCCCAGAGCGTGAGCGTCGGTTGTACCTGTTCCTGACGCCAGGCCATTGAGTGCCTGTGAAATTGAGCTCGATGTCGCGCCAGTCCCCAAGGTGGCAGTACCCGTCCGCCCAATCGATCCCACGCCAGCGGTATCCGCAACACCCAATGCCGAAGCATCCATCGCACCGATGCTGACCGTAATGGTCTGGTTCGTGTCGGAACCGATCTGTAAATCCACTTTTTGCGACGAACCATCCAGCAGATTCAAGCCGTTAAAATTGGTGCTTGAGGAGATCCGGTTGAGCTCCTCGACCAGTTGCTTCGACTCCGCGTTAAGGGTCGAGCGGTTACCGCTGGTGTAGGTACCATTGGCGGACTGCACGGCCAGCTCGCGCATGCGCTGCAGGATGTTGGTGGACTCGCTCAAGGCACCCTCGGCGGTCTGCACCAGCGAGATACCGTCGTTGGCATTGCGCACGGCCTGATCCAGACCCTTGATCTGCGAGGTAAGACGACTGACGATCGCCGAACCTGCGGCGTCGTCCTTCGCGGAGTTGATCCGCATACCGCTACTCAAACGCTCCATCGACTGACTGAGCGAAGCCTTTGATTTGTCGATGTTGCGCTGGGCGTTTAGCGACGCAACGTTAGTGTTGATAACCAATGACATGACATTTCTCCCGTTCGTGATCTGACAGCGGACCGCTCAAGGCCATAACCTAGCCGAAAATGATAGTTTTTGACCCATCCAGGGTATCGGCTGCTCGGCCAAAATCTTTAAACACCATCACCCTCATGAGCATAGCTATCGGCCAGGCACCTGGTTACTACAGGAGGAACAGACGCCGGATCGACGAAACCGTGACGAAGATCTCGAGTTCCGCTCGGATGCTAAACAACCACCGGCTAAAAGCCGGTGGGTTTGAGTAACGGACTGAAAGTCCGGATACGCGTCGACTGAACGACGCGTCTAGGGCTCCACTCGAAATTCAGCCGCTGGGTCTGGCTCAAAATGATGCTCCAGGTACTGCTTTATCATCTCCTCGCTCAGCTCGCCAACGG
>NZ_AFWT01000052.1 GCF_000224065.1 Thiorhodococcus drewsii AZ1 | reverse complement strand
CCTGCCTGCTCCACAGGCACGGCGCCACCCGCGCCGGGGCCGCGCCCATCCCCGCCGACGACCCGGAGCTGATCGCGGCGAGCCGCGAGGTCCGCGGCCATGCACTGACCCTCTCGCTCCTCGGGCGCTATCTGCGCCTCGCCCACGGCGGCGACATCCGCCAGCGGGACCAAGTCGACTTCGCGAAGGCGAACGAGGCCACCGGCGGCCACGCCTTCCGGGTCGTAGCCGCCTACGAGCACTGGCTCGCGGCGGGCGGCGAGCAAGGGGCCAGATGCCTGTCCGCGCTGCGGCTGCTCGGCCTCTTCGACCGGCCCGCCAGCGCCGGAGCGCTGAGCGCCCTGAGAACAGCGCCACCCATTCGCGGCCTCACCGAGCCGCTCTTCGAGCGCCCCAAGGGCATGCTCGGCCGCTTCAAGCGCCGAACCGACCCCATCGCCGAGACCGATTGGCGCATCACCCTGAGCCAGCTGGCAGAGGCCGGCCTCATCGAACCGCCCGGCGACAGCGGCGCCCTGGACGCCCATCCCCTGGTGCGCGAGCACCTGGCCGAGTCGCTCAAGACCCGCGACCCCGACGCCTGGCGCGAGGGCCACCGGCGGCTCTATGCCTGGCTCAAGGGGTGCGTCCCCCACCGCCCGGACGGGCTCGACGGGCTCCAGCCGCTCTACCAGGCCGTCGCCCACGGCTGCCTGGCGGGGTTGCGGCAGGAAACCTTCGACGAGGTCTATGACGACCGCATCCTGCGCGGCACGGGGAACGACGGCTTCTACAGCTGGAGGAAGCTCGGGGCCTTCGGCGCCAACCTGGGTGCCGTCACCTGCTTCTTCGCCGAGCCCTGGCGCCGCCCGGCCCCGGAGCTGAGCGAGCCTGACCAGGCCTGGCTGCTCAACGAAACGGCCATCCAACTGCGCGCCCTGGGCAGGCTCGCGGAGGCCCTGGAGCCCATGCGGGCCGGGGCAGAGTTGTACGTGAGACAGGAGGAATGGCAATACGCCGCCCGCGTCTACAGCAACCTGAGCGAGCTCCAGCTCAGCCTGGGCCGGGTCGCGGAGGCGGTGGCGGACGCCCGCCACGCGGTGGAGCACGCCGACCGCAGCGGCGATGCCTTCCTGCGCATGGTCAGTCGCACCACCCTGGCGGACGCCCTGCACCAACAGGGCGAGACCCGGGAGGCCCTGGACGCCTTCGCCGAGGCCGAGCGACTGCAGGCGGAGTGGCAGCCCCAGTACCCGCTCCTCTACTCTCTCCCGGGCTTCAAGTATGGCGACCTGCTCCTGGCCGGGGCCGAGCAAGCCGCCTGGCTCGGCGCGGATGATGCGGGGACGGGGGTCGATCCGGATCGGGTGGGGGTCTGCGATGCGGTGGCGCGGCGGGCGGGGCAGATGCTGGAGGTTGCTGAGCGCCATCTGGGACTGCTCAACATCGCCCTCGACCACCTCACCCTCGCCCGCTGCGCCCTCTACGCTGACCGCCTCCAGGGCCGCCCGCCCGGCCCCGAGACCCGGGAGCTCAGCGAGCATGCACTCGACCGCCTGCGCGCCGCCAGAGACCAGATGTATATCCCCCGCGGCCTCCTCACCCGTGCCTGGCTCCGCCACGCCCTGGGCATGCCTGACGCCGCCCGCGCCGACCTCGACGAGGCCCAGCGCATCGCCGCCCGCGGCGGCATGGCCCTACACCTCGCCGACTGCGCCCTCACCCGCGCCCGCCTCTTCCAAGACCGCGCGGCGCTGGCCGAGGCCCGCCGCCTGATCGAGAAACACGGCTACGGCCGACGGCTGCCGGAGTTGGAGGATGCCGAGGCCACCGCCGCAACCTGGCCCCAGCCAAACCCGTAGGTCGGGTTAGCGCCAGCGTAACCCGACAATCAACGCCTCATGCACCGCCAACGTCGGGTTACGCTGCGCTAACCCGACCTACACCGATCGCGGTGACCAACGACAGCGTCAGACCGCCCAGTCCCCTTGCCCCAACCGCCAACCCCGCTGAGGTTCTGCCCGACAGCCGTCGACGCCACCAGCACCGAGCTCGGCCTGCCCAACGAGGTCGCCGTCCCCCTGGATGAAGAGCACATCTCCATCTGCAAGCCCAGCTCCCGCGAGGCACAGCGGTACAAGTCGCTGCTGCGGTGGCTGGATGAGTGTGTCGCGGCCTAAACGCCGAGCGAAGACCCTGAGCCTGTCCCGCGCACCCGGCTTGGCAATAGACCGAATTGCTTGCGAAAGGCCGCGCTGAAGTGGCTGATGTTGGTGTAACCCAACAAGACCGCCGTTTCGGTGACGTTGTGATGTTGCAGCAGGCGTCGCGCCTCCTGCATCCGTTGCCGCTGGAAGAGTTCGTAAATGCCGCAGCCAAAGCGTCTCTTGAATCCGTCCTTGAGCTTGAACTGACTCATCCCGAGCGCACGGGCCAGATCGGCGATGGTCGGAGGTGAAGCCAAATCCTGGAGTAACAGGTTGCGCGCATCCTCCAGCCGCAGACAGTCTCGGTGCGAGAGGGACTTGGTCCCTGCCCGGCCTCGAAAGGCAGCCAGATGCCAGTGCAGAAATTCCAGCGTGGCCGACTGAAACAGCAATCGGTGGCCTGGATCGGTCGCCATCAAGTCGGCGACGACCGAGGCCGACTGCCAGGCCTTGCGACAGACGCCGGCATGACGCAGAAAGAAATCCTGCGCCTCGGTCTTGCCGAGAACGGATGCGGCCTCCTCACCCGCCAAGGACTCCAGAACCCGAGGCGTCAACATCACGGCGAGATTCCGAAAGCGCGCGCAGTGCCGGACCCTGAAGGTTTCCCCCGACGAAAACCCCAAGCTCAGGTCGCCCTTGGCATAAGACAGCGAATAAGGCCCCACGGAGCCCTCGAAACGGCCGTCGAGCTGGCAATTGAGGTGCAGGAATTCGCAGTCGCCGGCGAACTCGCGGACACGATCGACGGCATCCAAATCCCGGGCCGAGGTATGACACACCAGAAAACCGGGCTGCAAGGAGACGACCGAAGGATCCGAAGGCGGGGAAACGAGCGCCTCGGGCTCGGAGTCAGGATACATCGCAAGGTCACAAAAGAAATAAGAATCACTATCAATAGGAGTGTTTTTATCATCCGAACTCTCGGGATGCAAGACGGTGAGGCACCCACGCACCCCGGCCAGATCGCTTTCGGGATCCAGTCCGCCCTCCATCATCGACGCTCGACGACCCGAATCGGTCTCGACCTCGCGCACCCGTTCCGACCGATCCGGGTAGCGCGCCACCCCGGCGCGCCAAATAATGCGATCAAGATGCGTTTTTATTTAGAGTGCCATCATGATCCATCCCTCCGCCCCTTCCTTGCCTGCCCTACTGGTGGCCGCCCTGACCCTAGGCGCCTGCCAGATCGCTCCGACCTGGGCCGATGCCTTTCCGGTCGAGATCCTCGACGACCGCGGCAAGCAGGTCGTCATCGAGCAACGCCCTGAAAGTGTTGCCGCCATCTCCACCTTCGGCGCCGATCTGGTCACCGCCCTGGGGGGGCAAGTGGCCGGACTCTCGACCCTCAACGGCAAGCAGTCCGCCTTCCTCGGCGACGCGGCCGCCGGCGCGGTGAATCTGGGCGAGATCCACCAGGCCAATCTCGAGGTGCTCACCCAGCTCGCGCCCGACCTCATCGTCGGGCTGCGCACCTACACCCAGCCCTTCGAGAAGAAGATCGAGGAGGCCGGGACCTTCATCGCCCTCGACCTGACCACGCTCGAGGACTCGCTGAGCGCGGTCGAGCGCGTCTCCCGGGCACTCGGCGAGGAGGACCGGGGCCAGGCACTCAACGCCCGCTTCCTGTCCGACCTGGAGACCTTCGGGACCAAGGCGCCGGGCGGCGTCACGGCCGTCTTACTCTGGGATTGGGCCGACGTGCCCTATGCCTTCTACGATCACTATCTCACCACCCGGATCATGGGACACCTCGGCGCGACCAACGTCCAGGGCCAGAGCCCCACGCCGGAGCTGGAGATGCCGGACTCGGCCGCCATCGGACTCGAGACCCTGTTGCGTCTCGACCCCGACGTCATCCTCGTCTTCAAGGGACAGGACGGCCCCGTCGCCGCCAACCCGGTCTGGTCGCGGCTGAAGGCGGTCCGCAACGGCCGGGCCTGGCGGGTGAACGACCAATACATCATGTCGCACGGCCCCCTGGCGCGGGAGATGGTGCTGCGCGAGATGGCACACCTGCTCTATCCGGAGACCTTCCCCGAACCGGAGGACATTCCGTCGGCCGCGCGCGCCGTTCCGCTGAACGTCGCGAACTAAGTCGTCGGCCATGTCGTGGCGACTCCCACTCGGCTGGGCTCCCCCCGCTGCGCCCAGCGCCCCGCTGTTGCTCGGGCTGCTCTGTCTGGGGGTGCTGACCCTGGCGACCGCGGCTGCCCTGAGTCTCGGCGACTACCGGATTCCACTGGAGGCACTGCCCGGCATCCTCTGGCATGGCGGCGACTCGAACGCGGCCTTCGTGGTCCATGAGCTGCGTCTGCCGCGCCTGCTCACCGGCCTGCTGGCCGGCGCCGCACTGGGCATGGCCGGTGCCATCGCCCAGTCGATCACCCGCAACCCGCTCGGCGAGCCGGGCCTGTTGGGCGTCACCGCCGGCGCCGCCTTCGCCATGGTGCTCTGCATGGCCTTCGCCCGTCTCTCGACGCCCGCGATGCTGGCCTGCGGCACCCTCGGCGGTCTGTTCGCCGCCCTGCTGACCTTCGCGATCGGACTGCGCACGCGGCTCGAGCCGCTGCAGCTGACGCTGGTCGGCATGAGCGTCAACCTCTTCTTCCTGTCCGCCATCACCCTGGTGCTGGTCTCCTCCCAGACCGAGGCCAACGGCATCTATTACTGGCTGAGCGGCAGCCTCGCCAATCGCACCTGGGAGCATGTGGGCATGCTCTGGGCCTGGGTGCTCGGTGGACTCGCCCTTGGGCTGGCCTGCGCGCGTATCCTCGATCTGCTGGCGCTCGACGAGACGATGCTGACCTCGCTCGGGCTGCAGGTGACGCGCTGGCGCCTGCTCCTGGGTCTGACCGCCGTGGTGCTGAGCGCGGCGACCGTCGCCGCCACCGGGCCGATCGCCTTCGTCGGCCTGGTCGCGCCGCACCTGGTGCGCTCGGGTCTGACCCTGGCCGGCGAGCGGACGACCCACCGGACGCTGCTCCCGCTGTCCGCCCTGGCCGGGGCCAGCCTGGTCTGCGGCGCGGATCTGATCGCCAAGTGGCAGGAGATCCCGGTCGGCATCCTCTGCGTGCTCGTCGGCGGACCGCTGCCGGTCCACCTCATCCGCCGGCAGGGGACCTGAGATGTCCGTGCGCTCCCCGTCCGCCCTCGCCGTCCCGAGCCGCCCGGATCCGGCGCCCGTCGCGCCCGCGCGCGACGGCTTCCGCTGGATCCTCGCCGCCCTGTGCCTGGCGCTCGCGGCGACCATGGCGCTGTCTCTGCTCGCCGGCTCCGTCCATCTGGACCCGGACGCCGTCTACCAGGGGCTGATCGGCTCGGACCCGGACGCGCTCGGGCACCGGCTCGTCTGGGGACTGCGCCTACCCCGGACCCTGCTCGCCGTGCTGGTCGGGCTGCATCTCGCCGTATCCGGGCTGATCCTGCAGGCGGTGATCCGCAATCCGCTCGGGGATCCCGGCATCGTCGGCATCTCCAGCGGCGCCAGCCTGCTGGTGGTCACGGTGCTGCTGCTCGGCGACCTGCTCAACGCCGGGCTGCTGCACAACGCCAGCACCGAGATCTCGCTCGCCTGGCTGCCGTTCGCCGCGCTCGTCGGCGGTCTGGGCGCCGCCGGCCTGGTGCTCGGGCTGTCCTGGGGCGAACGTGTCAGCCCGGTGCGACTGGCCCTCAACGGCGTCGCCGTCGGCGCGGTGCTGAACGCCCTGGTCATGTGGGTGGTCGTGGTCTGGGGCGGTGCCCGTACCGAGATCGCCCTGATCTGGCTGGCGGGCAGTCTCTACGGACGCGACTTCGAGCATCTGCTGCTGTTGCTGCCCTGGACGCTGATCGGGTTGAGCGCGGCGGCCCTGCTGCTGCGTCCGCTCTCACTGCTGCGCTTCGAGGACGAGACCGCCCAGTCGCTGGGTCTGCCGGTACGCCGCTGGCGCCTGATCGCGCTCGGCGTGGCCGTCATGCTCGCCGCCAGTGCCACGGCGGTCGCCGGCCCGGTGGGATTCGTCGGTCTGGTCGTGCCCCATCTGGCGCGTCGGCTGGTCGGCGGCGACATGGGCCGCCTGCTGATCACCACCCTGCTGTGCGGCGCCCTGCTGACGCTCGGCGCCGACATCGCCGCGCGCACCCTGACCGTCTCGCAGGAGCTGCCGGTCGGGGCGCTCACCTCCCTGATCGGCATCCCGATCTTCCTGCTCCTGCTCCAGCGCCGCACGAGGACGCATCCATGAGTCTGCACGCCACCGGACTGCGGCTGGCCTATGGCCAGCGCACCATCGTCGACATCCCCGAGCTGCACCTGGAGCCCGGTCGAATCACCTGTCTGGTCGGCCCCAACGGCTGCGGCAAGTCGACGCTGCTCAAGGCCCTCGGCGGTCTGCTGCGTCCGGCCCGGGGCGAGATCCGGCTCGACGCGCGCCCACTCGCCGACTGGGCACCCAAGGCCCTGGCGCGCCGGCTCGCAAGCCTGCCCCAGAGCCCATCGGCCCCGGACGACATCCGCGTGAGCCAGCTGGTCGGCCACGGACGCTATCCCCACCAGGGCCTGCTGGGCGGCGCCACCGCTCGGGATCTGGAGGTGGTGGACTGGGCCCTCGGCGCCACCAGCATCGGCCATCTGCGCGAGCGGCGCTTCGCCACACTCTCCGGCGGCGAGCGTCAGCGCGTCTGGCTGGCGATGACCCTGGCCCAGCAGGCCGAGATCCTGCTGCTCGACGAGCCCACGACCTACATGGACATGGGACACCAGGTGGAGCTGCTCGAGCTGCTCGCTGAGCTGCACCGCCGCCACGGCCGGACCATCGTCATGGTGCTGCACGACCTCAACCAGGCCTGCCAGTACGCCGACCGGCTGCTGGCCATGCGCGACGGACGCATCCTGGCCGACGGGACCCCGGACGAGGTGGTCGACTCGGCCCTCACCGAGCGCCTGTTCGGCCTCCCGACCGAGCGTATCGACCGCGAGATCGGAGGCCGGCGCGTCCCCTGTTGCCTGCCTCTGCCGCCGGCGCGACCGGAACCGCCGAATCCGCCAGCTCACCTGCCCGCGATACAGCGACCGAGCGCAAACAGGAACGCCACCCGACATCGTCAACCTCAGATAAGGAACCCAGCATGATCATCAGAGGAATCCCTGACCTCGCAGACCCAAGGCTTCTGCCCTGGCACGCAGGCTTTCGCCTGCGCCCGGCCGCACTCGCACTGACCACGAGCCTGTGCCTGGGAATACCCGGCCTGGCCGCTGCCGACGCGAACAGCGAGGACGATGCCGACGCCGAAACCGCAGCCGTGACGCTCGACACCCTGATGGTCACCGCACGCCGATCGAAGGAGATGGCGAAGGACGTGCCCTTCAGTGTCACCACCGTCACCAGCGAGGAAATCGAGGACCGGCGTCTGCAGTCGCTCGACCAGTTGATCGAGCAGACCCCGGGCGTGGATTTCGTCTCGAACATGGGCTTGGGCGAACGCAATATCCGGATCCGGGGCATCGGCTCGATCCAGAGAACCAGCATCGACGACACCGCCGTCCTCATCAATCTGGACGGCCTGCCCCTGTCGGCCACCAATGCCACCATGAGTCTGCTGGACGTGGATCAGGTGGAGGTGCTGAAGGGCCCGCAGGGCACCCTGTTCGGCCGCAACTCGGAGGCCGGCGCCATCAACATCAGGACCCGGCTCCCGACCCGTTGGCTCGAGGGCTACATTCGCGGCGAGATCGGCGAGGACAACCATTACATGACCGAAGGCGCCGTCGGCGGCCCACTGACCGAAACCCTGAGCGGCCGAATCGCCGTGCGGGCCTCGCACATCGACAGCAATGTGTCGAATCTCGAGACCGGCGATCCGGTCACCGAACCGCGCGCGCAGACCGCGCGTGGATCGCTGCTGTGGGAACCGACCGAGGCGACCAGCCTGTTGCTCACCGCCAGCTATTCGGACCAGCGCGATGGCGATCTCAACTATGTGCTCTATCCGTATGGCGACACGGCCAAGGCCGAACAGGATCCGGACATTCGCTCGGATGAAAACGAGGCGGTCCGCTTCACCGCCGAATTCACTCATGAATTCGAGGATATGGTCCTGACGATCCTCAGTGCCTATTCGAATGCCAGTATCGAAGGCACCTCTAATCCATACGAAGGCCTGAGCATGCGAGAGGCATACGGCATGCCATTCGATGCCAGGATCACGACTGAATCCGACCAGACCCTCTGGAACGAGGAGATTCGTCTCTCGTCCCGAGAAAGCGCGAGAATCTTCTGGGTGGCGGGTGCCAACTACTATCGCAGCGAGCACACCTGGGACACGCACGACAGCTACAACCTGACCGATCCGACCGATGTCTACAACGGCGACATGGATCGCGACTTCACCACGGATGCAACCGCGATCTTCGGCGAAACGACCATTCCTATGCCAAGGTTCGAGCGTCTGAAGTTCACGCTCGGGGCGCGTTACACCTGGGAGGACAAGGACGTCGATGCGCACTGGGTCCCCAATGCCTACTATGGCGGATCGTTCGGGGAGGCGTGGGACTCCGACACCTTCAGCGACGACTACATGACCGGACGTGTCGCGGTGGGCTATGAACTCACCCCGGACACGAATCTCTACGCCATGTATTCACGCGGCCACAAAAGCGGCGGCTTCGTCGACTTCGCCAACATGTTCGCCATGGGCGGCACGGACGAGGCATACAAGTCGGCATCCATCGATACCTACGAAACAGGCTTCAAGTTCGAGAGCGCGGACGGGCGCTTCGGCCTCAATGGCGCCGTCTTCCTCAATGACGTGAAGGACGATCACGTATTGCTCTACGACTATGCGACCAACACCGCCTCGGCGGAAAACCACGATACGGAAAGCAAGGGCGTGGAACTCGAGGGACTCTGGCGCGCCACGGACGAACTGACCCTCCGCGCGTCCGTGACCTACCTGGACACCGAAATCAAGGTTGAGGGCGGCACCAGCGCCAGCGGCATCGAGGATGGCAACGAGATGCCCGAGGTGCCGAAATGGGCGGCCACCCTGTCCCTCAATTACATCAAGCCGCTCCCCGCCTTCCTCGGACTCAGCAGCCCCACCCTGAAGGCCGATCTGACGAACAATTATGTCGGCTCGAGAGCGGCCTCGGCCTGGAATATCTACGAGCTGTCGTCCTACAACAAGCTCGACCTGCGGGTCGGCCTGGAGGAGAAGGGCATGGAGGTCTACCTCTGGGCCAAGAATCTGCTCGACCAGGAATACGACCTGTTCGGCTATTACCTCGAAAACTACATGACCGGGGGCTACAGCCGCATCGGCTATCCGGGACGCGGGCGAACCCTCGGCATCGGGGTGAGCTATCTGTTCTGAATCCCTGGCCCGGAAGGACATGGCGTCTTCCGGGCCGGGCGTCTGAATCGGAGGATTCGTCACGCCGGCAACGAACGCCGGCTGGCGTACCGAGTCTGTCTTCGACATCCGCAAACAGTCGATCCATGTGTCGGTCAATGGCAACTGGGCAGCTGTCTGCGGGCAAGAGGCGAACCGGCGTCTGCGTCTCTCCAGCTTTGCCATCTCTTTCGATGCTAGACTTTCCTACAATTTCATAGAGAACGTAGCTAGGCTCATATGACCCAGATCTCGGCGAACATTTCCCCCGAAACGCGCGATCGTCTCGAACGCTATGTCCGAGCGCGTGGGCTGAAGAAGGGATTCGTGATCGAGCAGGCGCTCCTGCACCACCTCCAGGCAGTCAGTGAAATCCCGGACGATATGCTGATCCCGCCGCGGCTCGTCGTCGAACAGAAAACCGGGGACAGGCTACTGGAGCGACTGGCATCCAACGAGCCCCCGAACCAGGCCATGCAGGCACTGTTCGCCGATCCAGGAGATGTTCAGGCCAGCGAGGGTTCATGAATCTTCGGATTCGGCGATTGGAGCCGGGCGACGATCGACGCCAATTCACCAGTGGGAATCCGGATCTGGATCGGTTCTTCCACCGGTTCGCGGGTCAGAATCAGTTTCGACATCACCTCGGCGTCACCTACATCGCCCTTGCCGAGGCCCGAATCCTCGGTTTCGTGACGGTCGCACCCTCCGAAATCGAGATCGAAGCCCTTCCGCAAGAGCGCCGTCGCCGACTTCCGCACTATCCGTTGCCGGTGATCCGCGTCGCTCGACTTGCCGTTGCCGAGCAGGCTCACGGGTGTGGAATCGGCAAGGCCCTGCTGCGTTTCGCCTTGGAACTCGCTCGCCGAACCTCCGAGGAGATAGGCTGCATCGGTGTCGTGGTCGATGCCAAGCCCGAGGCACAGTCCTTCTATCGGCGTTATGGCTTCGAGCCATTCGACCTGCTGGAAGGGGCCCTGCACAATCGGCCGGAACCCATTCCACTATTTCTTCCGTTGTCCGCGATTCCTCGGACCCGAGCCAGTTCCTGAGGATAGCCATCGGCCTCTTTGAAGCGTCCTGCCGGATGCGACGCTTTCTACGGTGCAGACAAGGCGATCGAGCCGGGAGAAAACGGACCTCGCTCATTCTCCGCGCATCAGTGCGCCGAGTTCCTGCTGTGCCGACGTGAGGGCCGTGGGTTCCTGCAGCGCCTGCCAAAACGCCTGCTGTTCGGCTGGTGTCAGGGCGATGACCTGCTGCTCCGCGGCCTGGACTTCACGACGCGCCTGGGCGACGACGACAGAGCGGACATAGTCGCTCACGCTGACATGACGCAACTCCGCCGCCCGTGCGACGAACGTCTTGCTGTCCGTATCGAGGCGGACCATGAGGCTGGTGGACGCATTGGCCATGAAGAGGTCACCGGGCTGACGTTGGAATGGGAAAAACCTATATCGGTTTGCATGACACCGCAAGGATCGGCGGATCCAACAAGGATGATTGCGAGACAACCCGGTGGCACAAGATGAGCGCCGCCCCCAGTCAGAAGGTGTCTGAAATCCCCGTATCTGAGCGATTCGGTCCGCACAGCGGACCCTACAGTGAACGTCTCGGTAGGGTCCGCTGTGCGGACCTGACCTCTAGCATCAGGTTTTCAGACGGCCTCTCAGGATCTCAGCGTAGCGACGAGCCGCTTCGGCTCGAGCAGCAGATCCAGCGCATCCTGCACCTGACTACAGACCACATCCGCGCTCGCCAGCGTCGCCGCGCAGGCGCCTTCACGCTGGATCAGGGCTACACCGACGGCGGCTGCGGCCAACATCTTGGCGTCGTTGCGGCCGTTGCCGATCGCCATCACACGTTCAAGACCCAGCTCGGAGACGAAATCGAGCTTGGCCTGATCCTGGGACTCGACCGGAATCACCGTCACCCCGACCGGCAGGCCCGCCAGACGCTCGGCCGCCAGACCGAAGGTGTCGGCGGTGATCACGTGCACGCTCAGGTGCTCGGCCAGCGCGGTCAGCGATTCGCGCACGCCGGGCAGCAGTTCGCCATCCTCGGCGAGCGTGCCGTTGTAGTCGCACACCAGATGTTCGAGGCACAGCCTGCCGAACCCCGGAATTTCGATCTCGATCATATCGCCCTCGTTTCGACGCATTCATGAGCGCCGGAGCATACAATGAATGCACAGGCGCGAGCATGAAATGCATACTCATCCTTGAAACACTCGCGAGTGAAGCACCGAGCGCAACGCATAAGCGTTTGAAATGCAAGGATTCCTGACGAAAGCGCATTTCGGCATGCTATTTGACATACATCAGATGCCAATCCCAAACACGACAGGAGCATCGGATGTCATTCTTCAAACGCGTCACGCTGGCAGTCTCCACCGGAATCGAGCGTATGGTCGGCGAGATCGAGAACCACGATGCCGTGGTCGAGGCCGGTATCCGGGAGAGCCGGCGTCTCTATGCCAAGGCCAAGGTGCGGCATGCCCGCATGCAGGAGGACGGGCTCCGTCTGCGGCGCCGGCTCGACGGACTCCGAGCGGACGAGAAGGCGTGGCGCGAGCGCGCCCTGAGCTGCCCCGCCACGCCCGAGGGCGAGGAGAAGGCCATCGCCTGTCTGAGCCGCGCCAAGCGCTCGGCCGAGCAGGCCGAATCCCTGACCGATACCGTCAGACGCCATCTGGAGGTCGAGGCCCGTCTGGGTCATGAGATCGAGGGTCTGCGCCAGCGGGTCGAATCGATGGAGCATCGCCGTCAGATCATGCGCAGCCGCGAGGCCACGGCCAGTGCAGCCTCGCGCATCCGTGAGACGGACACCGGCGGTTTGATCGACCTGGACGACACCTTCGAGCGCTGGGAGATCCGGGTCACCGAGTCCGAGCTGACCACGGACACCCTGTCCGACACCGACCCGCTGGAATCCGAGTTCGTCGCCGCCGAGTCGCGCGCCGCGCTCAAGGCGGAACTGGAGGCACTCAGACGCGACCGCGACGGTCTCTCCGGAGGTGCACGATGAACGGCCAAGCCATGCAGCACCGAGCCATCCCCGACGAGGAGACGCTCAGCCTCGACCCGGCGGCGCTCGATTTCAGCGGGCAGTGCGCGAACGAATCCGAGATCCAGTCCCCGGCACCCGACCCCGAACCCCGCAAGACCCTGAGCCTCTCGCTCCTGCTGCGCGGACTCGGCGGACTGGTCATCGTCGCGGCCTTCGTCATGTATCTCTTCCAAGGCTGGCGCGAGGGTGACGATCTCACGCGCTCACTCCTGCTGCTGGGCCACACGGTCATCCTCACCCTCGCCGGCTTCGCCAGCGGTCATCTACTGCACGAATCCAAGGGCGCCAGACTCTTCATCGCCCTGGCCCTGGCCGCCGTGCCGGTCAACTTCGCCTTCCTCGGCGGTCTGACCTACGACCAGCTGACCTGGGACGCCCCGCTCGCCCTGGATGGCGCGGAATCCTTCTGGACCGCGACCAGCGGAACCCTGGCACCGGGCGCGATGCTCGCGCTCGCCGGATCCAGCCTGCTCACCCTGGCGCTGGCGACCTGGGTCGGGTTCCTGATCATGGCCCGACGCTCGGCCTGGGCGCTGACCGGGCTCTATCTGCTGGTCAACGCCGCGCTCCTGATCCCCACGCGCGGCGACCTGGCCACCTCCGCGATCCTGCTGGCGTTCGGCGTGCTCGTCGGTGTCTCGGCGCTGCAGCTGCGCCGCCGCGATCCCTCGCTCGCTACGCCCGAGGGCGTCTTTGCGCGCGCATTGCCGATCCTGCCCCTTCTGGTGCTCGGCGGACGCAGTCTCTGGCTCTATGCGCCGGATGCGGTCTTCTTCACCACGCTGAGCCTCATCGCCTATCTGGGGCTGCGGCTCGCCGCTGGCGCGATGCGTGCCGATCGACCCTGGCGTGGCGCGCTCGAACTCGTTGCCTTGCTGTTCGCCCTGATGAGCGCCAGCCTCGCCTTCGATACCCTGATCGACGCGCACCTGCTTGCGGACATCGTCGAGGTGCCCCTGGTCGGCGCCCTGCTCGCAGCGCTCCTGATCGATCTCTCGACACTGGGTGGAAGATGGCGCCATCAGTATCGGGGCGCGGCCGCCCTGGTCGCGAACCTGGCCATGCTGCTGAATCTGGCCGCCTTCAGTGGCTTGGGCAACGCACTGGCCGCCCTGAGCATCGGGATCGCCACGCTCGTCCACGGCTATCTCTCCAGGTCCAGGTTCATCTTCGCCATGGGGCTGATCACGGCGCTGGCCGGGCTGGGATTCGTCGCAGAGGACGCCCTGTCCAGCTTCACCATCGGCGGCTGGAGCGCGCTGGTCCTGCTGGGGATCCTGACCATCGTCACCGGCTCGGTCGTCGAACGCCACGGGGCACGCATCAAGGCACGGCTCCTGCGCTGGCACCGCCATTTCGAGCCGGAGGTCTGACCCCAATGCCGCTCGGGAGGCAAGAAGCACCCGAGCGGCATGCCACCCATTTCCGCCGCCATCGTCGACACCGGACACCCGCCATGCCGAGCACCCGCCAGCTGACCCCGGAAGAGCGCGACTTCTTCGCCCTGCTCACCGAGACCGTCTTCGCCAACCCCTTCGGCACCGACCGGGACCGGCTGACGCGGCTGCTCGGCCGGGAGGCGCCGCTCGACACCGTCTCCCAGGCCATCCTCTACGATCGGCTGATGCCCGCCCTGGAACGGCGGCTCGACCGGCTGCGCGACCGGGGGCTCAGCCATCTGGACCATTTCATCGGCGAGGATCGGATGCTGATGCGCCAGGTCTTCCTCTTCCACGGCTACCAGCATCACTATGCCCTCTTCGACGGACTCATCGCCCATCAGCGGCTCGGGCACGGCACGGCGCCCGACCTCGGCTGGATGCCGACCCTGCTGAACGCACTGCTCGGCTACGGCTTCGACCCCAAGGAATCGCGCCGCTGGATCGCCCTCTACTACCAGCTGCGGCGGGCCTACTACTTCATCGAGCGCGCCCTGGTCGGACGCAGCGAGCCGATGCGCGCCCTGCGCCGCTCGCTCTGGAACAGCGTCTTCACCACCGACCTGAACAACTACACCTTGCTGCTCTGGGAACGCATGCAGGACTTCTCCACATTGCTGCTCGGCGAGACCGGCACCGGCAAGGGCTCGGCCGCCGCGGCCATCGGCCGCTCCGGCGTCATCCCGCTCGACGCGCAGGGCCAGGGATTCGCGCGCGGGATCGAGCAAACCTTCACCGCCACCAACCTCTCGGAACTCTCGGAGGGACTCATCGAGTCCGAGCTGTTCGGCCATCGCAAGGGCGCCTTCACCGGCGCGGTCGACAACCACGAGGGACTCTTCTCGCGCTGCGACTCCTACGGCACCCTCTTCCTCGACGAGATCGGCGACCTCGCGTTGCCGGTGCAGACCAAGCTGCTGCGGGTCCTGCAGGAGCGCACCTTCACCCCGGTCGGCAGCCACAAGCCGCTGCGCTTCGAGGGACGCATCGTCGCGGCGACCAACCGCTCGCTGGAGGATCTGCTGAGCGGCGCCGGATTCCGGCGCGACTTCTTCTACCGGCTCTCGGGCAACATCATCCGCATGCCCACGCTGCGCGAGCGGCTCGCCGACAATCCGGGCGAACTCGAGGATCTGGTCGGGGCGCTGCTGGGACGCATGATCGGCGACTCGGCGGACGTCCTGCAGGCCCGCATCATGGAATCCCTCTCGGAACTGCCGGCGGACTATCCCTGGCCGGGCAACGTGCGCGAGCTGGAGCAGGCGCTGCGGCGGGTCATCCTCAACGGCCGCTACGTCCCGGACGCCCTCCCCGGCGACCCGGCCTCGGAGATCGACGCCTGGCTGGCGGCGGCCGAGGTAGGATCGCTTGACGCCGGGGAACTGCTCGGCGGCTATTGCCGCAGGCTCTACGACAGACTCGGGACCTACGAGGCCGTCGCCCGCGTCACCGGCCTCGACCGCCGAACCGTCAAACGCCACATCGACGGATCGGCATGAAAAAACCCCTTCGTAGGTTGGGCCGAGGTACGAGGCCCAACAGAAGGCCGCATGTTGGGTCTCCTCACGTCGGCCCAACCTACACGCCGCCCATGTCATGTTTCGGGATAACCGTCTGCCCCGTCACGCCTCTCGGATATTTCCATTATCATGACGCGGTTTCAGCGCCGGATCCGCATCGCCGCCATCCGCATCAACCCCAGAGCCATCATTCCCCATGCCCAGAGTCGACACCGACAGCTTCTACCGTTATTCACTCGAACACTACGGCCACACGGCCAAAGGCGTGCAATGGCAGTCCACCGACTCCCAGATCGCACGCTTCGAGGTCCTGCGGCGATTCCTGCCAGACGACCTCTCGACCCTGACCCTCGTCGACGCGGGCTGCGGACTGGGCGATTTCCACGGCTTTCTGGAGTCCAGGGGCGAGCGCCCCGGACGCTATCTGGGCATCGACGTGGTCGAACCCATGGTCGAGGCGGCCCGGGAACGCACCGGCTGCGAGATCCAGCTGCTGGACGTCCTGACCGACGACCTGCCCCAGGCCGATTTCTACCTCTGCAGCGGCGCCATGAACACACTGACCCGGGAAGAGACGAAAGCCTTCATCGAGCATTGCTTCATGGCCTCCACCCAGGGCTTTCTCTTCAATCTGCTCCTGGGCCGGGACACACTCCACAGCTACAACCTCTGCACGCCGGAGGAGGTCCGCGACTGGACAGCTCACCTCGACGCCGAGATGGGCACCGCCGACGGCTATCTGCCGGACGACTTCACGGTCGCGCTCATGCGTCGGGGGTGAGCCAGCCGGATGTCGCACTGAGGCATCCCTTGCAGGGCTACTCGGTGCGGACCCTGTACCAGGCGGCTCGCTGCCCATCCGATTGTCTCCAGCGCATGCGCTGATCCTGAGCTGCGCATGCAGTTCCACTTCGTCCGTAGCGGACTGAAAACCGGTAGCCTGCGAAGCGGTCATTGCGCCCAACTGGACTGGTCGAGTGGAAGTCGCCCGTCGGCGTCGTTGACAGTGACCGAGTTGCCATCCTGGAGCCGGGCTGAGTAAACGACGACGTTCGTTCCGCCCTCATGTGCCTGGCTCGGAAAGAGGATGCCGGTGTAGCCATGGGCCAGCACCATATCGGCGAGAACCCAAGTTGGGGGTTCGATGTGCAGATCGAACTTCAGGTGGCGCCAGTCCTCACGCCAGTCATGCCATAGCTCGTCCCAGGGCGCCTCCTGGTGGAGCTGACGCAGGTCAACCAGATCTCGTAGCGCCGCGGTGTACGAGCAGACCGTACAGGGAGGAAGGAAGGGTGAGGTTTGCTGGTACTCGCGCAAGGCGGTCAACTCCTCCAACGACAGGTACAGCGCTTCCACGCCTTCTCGGTTGAAGCGACCTCCTCGGATTGCGGCGCCCGCTCCGCTGGTTGGTCGGCTGGCCCACTGCGGTGTATGCGCCCGGAATAACGTGGTGCCGGGGGAGAGGTTGGCCAGGATCATCCAACGAAGCCGGCACTAATTGACTCCAGGTAGCCAATCACATCCTCGGTCCGGCCTTCCTGCACCAGCTGAAACAGGGTCTTGTGACGAAACACCGGAATGGGTTCGTTCTTGACCAGGAAAATGGCGCGCTGCGGGTCCGGTTGCACCGCTGCGGCGGCCGACAACACTCGCATCAGGTCTCGCAGTGCGGATTGCAGTCTCGGCGATTCAGGATGGATGCGCAGGGTATTGCGATGGACCCCCGCCAATTCGGCCAGATCCTGTTGTTTCAGGCCAAGGATGTCGGCAACGCCCGATGCCGAGAACCGCGACGTACCAGGCTCCCGCGTCGATTCGAGCACGTCTGCGAAGACGGCAGTCATGGGCTTCTCCTGAGGTAGGCTAAAGAAAATGCACTCTATATGCACAGTATAGGCACAATAGTGGGTGTCCATCCATTGCTTCCCAATGCGCTCGCAGTGCGAATGAATTCGCAAAGGCAACCATCGGGAATCTGTTGCTGGAGGACTCCTACATCGCGAACGGCAAGGCCGACCCGCCTGCGTTGACGGCAGTGTTGCCGGCGTCGATCAGAGACAAGGAAGAGCGCGACGCCGACGAGGATCGCACGACATTGGAGCGTCCCGCAGCCGCCTTATCCTACGTTTTCAGTCGTTCTTATAGACGCTCTAACCTGTGCCTCAGTTGATACAGCGGACAGGTGAAACGGAACCGTCATGGAATCGAGATGGCGCACCGATATCTCCGATCCTATGCTCGCGACCCATGCTGCGGCCTTGCCCACCTGGATCGGAAACCGAGCGACAAAAAAGAAGGAGACCCGCCATGTCCAACCACCGCTCGAACCCCAGACTGCTCGCACTGACGCTTTCCGCCGCAACGATCATCGTCCCCTGCGTGGGCTGGTCGAGCACGCGGGGCGACTCGGCCAATTCGGAGCGTCGCACAATCACAGGATTTGAATTCATCGGAGAGGTCAGCTTTCCCACCGGATACCGCTTCGACGACACCGAGGTCGGCGGTCTTTCGGGGATCACCTACGACGCCGACGACAACCGCTTCCTGGCCCTATCGGACGACCGTAGCGACCTCGCCCCGGCCCGCTACTACAGCCTCACCATCGATCTGAGCGACGGCCATCTGGATTCGGGCGACATCGCCTTCACCGGCGTCACCAAGCTCCAGCCGCGCTTCGGAAGCTATTTCGCGCCCGGCGGCATCGACCCCGAGGGGATTGCACTGGCCCCGAACGGCGGTGTCTTCGTCTCGTCCGAAGGCGATGCCTCCAAGCTCCTGGCCCCATTCGTCAACCACTTCAACCGATTCGGCATCCAGGATCTCGAACTGGAGATCGATGCCAAATATCTGCCGACCGCGACCTCGGGCATCCGCAACAACCTCGCCTTCGAGAGCCTGAACCTCTCGCCGAACAAGCGCTATCTGTTCACTGCGGTGGAGAACGCCCTGGTGCAGGATGGTCCCCAGGCCACGCTGGAGGACAAGAGTCTGTCGCGCATCCTCAAATACGATCTCAAGACCGGCAAGGCGCTCGGCGAGATGGTCTATGAGGTGGAACCCGTCGCCGAGACGCCCGAACCTGCGACCGCATTCGCTACCAACGGCCTGGTGGAGCTTCTGGCGCTGGACGACAACGGGTCGCTCCTGGCCATGGAGCGCGGCTTTTCCACCGGCAAGGGCAACGTGGTCAAGCTCTATCAAGTGCTGAGTCAGGGCGCCCTGGATGTGTCCGCCTGGGACAGCCTGCTGTGGAAAGAGGAAGGGGTGCCATTCTCCATCGATCCGCCGGTCCAGAAGCAGGAATTGCTCGATTTCGGCGATCTGGTCGAAACGGTCGACAACTTGGAGGGCATGACACTGGGTCCCGTACTGCCGGACGGGCGTCAGTCGCTCATCGTCGTCAGCGACAACAACTTTTCCTCGACCCAATTCACCCAGTTCATCGCGCTGGCCCTGAACATCGAGACGGTCCCGGCTGCCCGTCCGGTCCTCGAAACGCCCCGCACCACCGATGCTGGGACCGACAGCCCGCTCAGGGGCGATTCGGACGATCCAGCCATCTGGATCCATCCGTCCCGGCCAGACAAGAGCCTGGTCATCGCCACGCTGAAGGACGGAGGATTCGTAGTTTTCGATCTGGGGGGGACGGTCATCCAGCAGGAGGTGCCGGCCGAGTATGGCGACATCCGCTTCAACAACGTGGATCTCGTCTACGACTTCGCGCTCGACGGCAAACGGGTCGATCTGGCCGTCTTCTCCGATCGCAAGAACGACACGCTTGCTGTCTACCGCATCGACCCGAACCGACAGCGTCTGGTAGCCGTCACCTCGTCCTCGATGCCCGCGACCATCTTCGGTGTCGACGACGGCAGCGCAACCGCCTATGGGCTCTGCACCTATCGGGGCCTGTCGGACGGTGCCGACTATGCCTTCGTGACCCAGGCCGACGGCAACAAGATCGCCCAGCTACGACTGCTCGACGCCGGAGACGGCACCGTGAGCGCCGAAGTGGCGCGCATGATCGAACTCCCCGTTCCCACTGGCGATGCCGAGGACTCCCAGTCCGAGGGCATGGTCGCCGACCGTGAGCTGGGCGTGCTCTATGTCGCCATGGAGGACATCGTGGGCGTGCTCAAATTCTCGGCAGAGGTCGATGGGGGCAACGACTACAGCCTGGTGCAGTCGATCGATGCGCACTTTCTGAAGCCGGATATCGAGGGATTGACCCTCTACTACGGACCCGGCGGCACCGGCTATTTGCTGGTATCGAGCCAGGGCGACAGCACCTATGCCGTCTTCGAGCGCTCCGGCGACAACGCCTATGTCGGCAGCTTCGTGGTCGCCGACACTGACGGGATCGACCAGGCCAACGAATCCGACGGCGCCGACATCATCTCCACCGCATTGGGATCCCGCTATCCCTTCGGGCTGCTGGTGGTGCAAGACGGCGCCAACGATCCGCAGAACGCCCTCCAAGACGAAGAAGAACTCGAAAACGACAGTACCAACTTCAAATTCATCCCCTGGGAAAACGTCGCCAAGTCATTCCCCGAACCGCTCATCATGGAACCGCGCACCTACGACCCGCGCCAGTAGAGCTCGGATAGCCATCTCTCCCCGCCGGGGAGAGGTGGCGCACGCCCCGTAGCCTGGGTAACGCGCAGCGAAACCCAAGACTCCCACCACCAACCTGGCTCACCCACCCAGCTTGAACTGTCCGATCATCTGCTGGAGTTCGTGATCCAGCTCCGCCAGTTCGGCGCTCATGCGCGCGACCAACTCGGCGGCCTCCGCAGTGCTTGCGGTATTGGTCCGAATCCGTCGCACCTGTTCCTCGATGGACTCCGTCGCCTGGAATTGTGTCGAGACGGCGCCCGAGATCTCGCGATTCATCTGATCGATCGACTGAATGGCCGAGGCGATGCCTTGGAACGACTCGGTGACCTGATTGGACTGCTCGACCACCGAGGACACCTGCCGCTGGCTGGCCCCCATGGTTTGAATGACCGCCTCGGACCCGCCGCGCAATCGATCGAGGATCGCCGCGATCTCCACGGTCGATTCCTGCGTCTTGGAGGCCAGGCTACGCACCTCGTCGGCGACGACGGCGAATCCACGTCCCGCCTCGCCAGCTCGGGCCGCCTCGATTGCGGCATTGAGTGCGAGCAGGTTGGTCTGCCCCGCGATGTCGTTGATTACCTCAAGCACACGACTGACCCTCTGCGTATCGCGACCGAAGGCATCCAGCGATCTGGTCGCCTCCTCGATATCGGTCGCGAGCGCCTCGATGGAGATGCGCGAGCCATCCACAACCGCCTGGGCGCCCGCCGCGCGCTCATGGGCTTCCTGCGCCAAATGGGCGGCCTGCTCGCCATTTTCAGCAACGATCGCGATGCTGCTGGAGAGCTGGCTCACACCCGTGGCGACCGAGTCCGTCTCGGCCCGGTGTTGGGCAATCTGATCGCTGAGCGCACCTGACAGGGACGCAGACCGAGTGGTGTGGGCATGAACGCGCTGACTGGCTTCGGCGACCTTTCCAACCAGCACGGCGACCTTCTCGGCGAATTGATTGAAGGCGGTCGCCAAGAGTTCGATTTCGCGCACCTGCGCGGGCTCAAGCCGGCGCGTGAGGTCACCGTCACCCTGCCCGATCTCCTCAAGCGCCGCGATGACTCGATCCAACGGCCGCAACACCAGGCGCGCAATCCCCAAGCCGAGAACCAGAACCACCAAAATCGTCACCAGGTCGAGACTCAGCATGCCGTTCTGGACCCGGCTCAACAGCGAGCGGCTGTCTTGGGTGACTCGCATTTCCGCCTCGTCCGTGATGTGCTTCATGGCATCGAGCGATGAGGTCATACGCAAGGTCGCCGCCTCCTGGCGCGCAACGGCCTCGGCACGATTCGCGCTTGATGCGATGAGCGACCCGGTCAGTCCGGCCAGGCTGCCCGCTCCATCGACGAGCTGCTTCGCCAGCCGCTCGAGGTCTCCTGCAATCTCGGCGGCCAGCTTTTTCGAGTCGGACTCGGTGTCGACCAAGGTCATCTGACCGATGGAAACGCGGATCTGCTCGATAAGCGGGATCAAGCGATTGTCTCTCACCGAGACCAGCTCAGACGCATCCTGGCTTGTGACCAATGTCCCCGCGAGGGCGGCGAGATTTGCGCTCTGAACGTGGAGCTGTCGCGCGAGATGTGTCACCCGCCGCGTCTCGTCGCTCAGAAGGCGAGCACTGGCCTCGCGGTACGCTGCGACCAGTTGTGCCGGATCGGCCTCTCCCCCCTGGCGTGCCAGTTTTTTCAGGGAAATCTGGGCCTGAAGGACCAGGAAGCCGACCTCATCTTCAAGCGAGTCGACCTTGGACTCGAAGGCCGTGAAGCCGGTCTCAAGCTTCGATTGGAGCGCGGCCCGCTCTTCGCCGAGCGTCAAAATGTCCTTGGTGGTCGCGAAAACCTTCGAATCCGCCCCGAGCATCTCCTGAAAGGCCTCTGCGAGCTGCCGCAAAGCGGCATCGGTATCGGCCGAATGCCGGACCGATTTGGATAGACTCTGAGTCAAGGCGTCAACCGCCTGACGGACCTCTGTCTCCAGCGCGGTGCGATCCGGGAATGCGGACAAGGCGCTGGTCTCTGTGACCGCCATGAGCTCGCGCTGGCGGGTCAGAAAGGACTGCAGCGCCACGAGAATCTCGGCCCGATTGGACTGGATCTCCGAGATCTCGATCAGGTGAGTTTGGGATTCATCAAACCTGTCGTTAGTGAAGCGACCGGCGCCGCCAATGAGGATCAAAACCGCGATGTTGGCGGCGATCAGTGCGACGATGAGTTTGCGAATGGAGAGGGTGAAAAAGAGACGTCGAGGGCTTGCCATCCCGTGTTCTCGTTGGATTCTTGTATGCCTGGATCCACAGGCTCGGAAGCGGGATCGATCAGCGGGATCAAGGATTACGTGCGCCTGCCCTGAATGTTTGTATTCAGACAGGATTTAGGCGATCACCAGAAAATAGTCTCTCCTGGGATGCGGTGAACGTGCGAACGACATCCCAAGACAGGGAATTCTTTCGCAGAGATCGCCTTAGAGGCTCGGCAGCCTAACCCCCAAGCAGTTGCGAGACGGTCTGGGCAGAAATGCTCGACGCCTGGCCCATCATGGCGATGTTGGCCTGCTGCTGGATCTGGCTGCTGGCCAGTTGGGAGATCTCGCGGGCGTAGTCGGCATCCTGGATCCGACTCTGAGCGGCGTTAGTGTTGATATTGCTCTCTTGCAGGTTGCCGATGGCATATTCGAAGCGATTCTGGACGGCTCCCATCTCCCCCTGTATGCCGCTGAGATACTCGCTGCTTTTGTCCAACACACCGAGGGCGCTCGCCGCGCCGGCGGCCGTCGAGATGTCGATATCGCCGAATCCGAAATCGCTCAGTTGACCCTGAACGTCATAGGTTTCGAGCCCGATGGCATCGCTGGAGTTGCCGCCCGCCTGGATCGAGACACTGGCATCGCGATCGAGCAATCGGGTGCCGTTGAAGGTGGTGCTCTCGACGGTCTGAGCGATCTGCTCCTGCAATTGGCTGACCTCGGACTGGAGCGCGCCGCGATCGGAATCGGACAGGGTGCCGTTGCCGCTTTGCAGGCTCAGCTCGCGGATGCGGCCGACCATGTCATTGATCTGACTCACCCCGGACTCCGCAGTCTGAAACATGGAAACGCCATCGCTGACGTTGCGCATGCCCTGATCGCTCCCGGCGATCTGCGCCGCGAATTGCGAAATGAGCGCCGAAGCGGCTGCGTCGTCGGCCGCGCTGTTGACGCGCTGTCCCGAACTCAAACGCTCCTGGCTGGTCTCCACGGCGTTCTGTGCCTTGTTGAGGGAATGGAGCAAGCCCGGTGTCGAGTCGTTGCGGATTCCGATCATGGCTTCAAATCTCGATGTTCGGTGAACAATCCACCTATTGGCTTTAAGTATCGCCCATGCGGCCAAATCGTTCGAAATCTAGATGTGACATGGATCACACATAGGTCAACGGATGGCGACGAGAGGCCATCGAGCCTGCTCGGTTCGACGCTCGTCATGCAGCTGGAGTGCGAGCGCTTGGTGGCGGACTAATGCTCCACCGCCTTCGAGAAGAGGTTCAATACCAGCACGCCGGCCAAGATCAGACCGATCCCGATCAGTGCCGGAACATCCAGCTTCTGGTCAAAAAAAACCCATCCAGCGAGGGCGATGAGCACGACGCCAAGTCCCGCCCAGACGGCGTAAGAGATGCCGACCGGGATGGTTTCCATCGTTTTGGCGAGCAGATAGAAGGCCGCGCCATAACCGACGACCACAACCACGGACGGCCAGAGGCGCGAGAAATTCGCGCTCTCCTTCAGGGCCAGCGTGGCGCCGGTCTCGGAGAGTATGGCGAGGAAAAGGTACACCCATTCTTTCATGCTGATGCTCGACTCGATTGAATGAGCAGGATTCTGGATGCCCACCCGCTCCCGGACAATCCCCAATACGTTTGCGCGCTGCACGGGTGGCTCGACTGTCCGCCCCTTCGATCGCTCAAACCCTGGCGGACGCCCTACCCTGCGCACCAATCGATTCGGGCAGACGCACCTGGGCACTCAGACCACCCTCGGGCCGATTGATCAGGACCAGGGTTCCGCCGTGTGCATGGACGATGGTCCGGGCGACGGACAAACCGAGCCCGGTACCACCCGTCTCGCGGCTGCGCGAGGCTTCGAGACGAAAGAAGGGCGCGAAGACCTTCTCCAGAAGGTCCTCCGGGATACCTGGACCCGCGTCATCGATGCAGATCAGGTGCTGCCCATCGTCGGTCGTCAAACTAACCTGGACGGTTCCGCCGTACTTGACGGCATTGTCGATCAGATTGGAGAGCGCCCGCTTCAGCGAGACGGGACGACAGCGCACGATGAGTCGCTCGGGTCCTGCGTAGCCGACATCCCCGCCGAGGTCGGCATGATCGTCGACCAGGCTCTGCACCAAGGCCGCCAGGTCCGTGGCGCGGGCCGTCTCGTCGGCGGCCTCGTCGCGGGCGAAGCTGAGCGTAGCCGAGAGAATGGCCTCCATCTCGCCGAGCGTCGCGAGCGTCTTATCACGCATCTCGGCATCCTCGATGTACTCGGCGCGCAGCCGTAGCGTGGTGATGGGGGTGCGCAGATCGTGCGAAACCGCCGCCAGCAGACGCAGGCGATCCTGGATATGTCGATGCAGCCGATCCTGCATCCGATTGAATGCGCGGATGGTCTCGCGGATTTCGCGCGGCCCGCTCTCCGGAATCGGCTCCACGTCCTCGCCCAGACCGAGCCGGTGCGCCGCCTCGGCGAGCTGGGCCATGGGACGGGCCGCGCGTCTGGCCATCAAGAGTCCGCTGCCGATCACCGTAGTCAACAGCAGCGCCAGGAGCTGAAGCGTCTTCCCGGCCCAAGGCGGGGGCTCGTCGATTCGAGTCGTGCGGAAATCCACCCAGCGGCCATCCCTCAAGCGCACACAGACGAGGATGGCCTTGACGTCATCGGAGCGGAGATCGCCCCGAAGCGCGCGATGATTCTCGGAGCGGCCTAGCCGCGCCTCTTCCTCATTCCGATCATGCTCATGCTGGTGATCCGCAATTTCGACGCGAACCCTCAGCGACTCGCGATCCTTGATACCGAGCGCACTGCGCAGTTTGTGATGAATGACGTGCTCGATCGCGTGCCGCCAAGGCCGACTGAGCCCGAGCGACGGCTTCGGGCCGATGGCGATCTCGTCGCCCGTGCGCGAGAAACGGTCGATAATCCGTGCGCGCTCGACCGGCGTGGCATCCTGCAACAGCCAGACGAGCGTGGTGACCTCATCGAGTAGATAGGCCAGATTGCGCTCCTCGAAGCGGTCCTTGCGTTCGTCCTGGAGAATAAAGGCGCTACCAAGAATAGTCAGCAGGGTCATGCCAACCAGAAGCTGCAGGGTTCGGCCGGCGAGCGTGTCAAACCGGCTCAACATTCTCCGGTCTCGACCTTGGGTGCAAACAGATAGCCGTCTCCCCGGACCGTCTTGATGATCTGCGGATCGCGGGGCTGATCGCCGAGCTTGCGTCTCAGCCGGCTGACCAGGGTATCGATAGCGCGATCGAATGCCTTGGCGTCGCGACCCCGGGCCAGGTCGAGCAGCTGGTCGCGGCTCAGCACCCGTCCCGGTCGCGTGACCAGGGCCATCAAGAGGGCGAACTCGGCGGTACTGAGCGGCACCAGGGTCTGATCCGGGTCGATGAGCTCGCGCGCCTCCGGCAGCAGGGTCCAGCCGAGGAAGCAGAGACGCTCTGCGGTCTCACCCGTTCCGCGCTCCTGACAGGAGCCGGTGCGGCGCAGAACGGCCTTGATACGCGCCAGCAATTCGCGGGGATTGAAGGGTTTCGCGAGATAGTCGTCCGCGCCCATCTCCAGACCGATGATGCGGTCCGTGTCTTCGCCCATCGCGGTCAGCATGATGACCGGCACGGCGGCATTCGCTCCGGCCCGCAGGTTGCGGCAGAGCGTAAGACCGTCATCACCCGGCATCATGAGATCGAGAATGATGAGATCGATGGCGGCATCGGCCAGCGTACGCCGCATCTCGACGCCGTTCGCGGCGGTCGTCACGCGGTAGCCGTGATCGCCCAGATAGCGCTGCAACAACTGGCGAATCTCGGAATGGTCGTCGACGACCAGGATGTGTGGCTGCATGTCCATGCGCTGCAGTTTAGGGCGTCGCGCGGGACGATGGGGCCAAATTTAGTGACAGATCGTGTCGAGCCGAAAGCCTGTCACATACGGTTACAAAAGGTCGGAATGGAGCCCCGCCCGCACGGGCGGGACTAATCGGTCGATGCCAGCGTCCATCGATGCCGTCACGCGGTCACAACTGCGGCCAAGGGACCGCGTTCGCCTCCATCACCTCTCCATCCCAGCCCACGACCGATATGGGTTTTCCCGCGCGCCTGGCACGGATCACCGCCTCCAGGTTGGGCGGACGGTAATCGGTCGGCGCACAGGCTCTGCCTTTGGGGCAGTCGGTCACCACGGGCTTGGTCCAGCGCTCGAGTGTCGAGACATGAAGCCTCTCGTTGATGGTCTGGAATCCACTTGGAGGAACGTTGCGCCGAGCGAACGCGGGAAATGTGGCGCGGAACCAATTCCCGAAGCGCCCTCCCTCGGGGATGACCTGGTCGATTATCCGCTGGTAGGGATAGATGAGGCTGGACTTGTACATCGCCGTGCGGCTTTCCACCCCCTTGCCGAAGGGATTGGGACTGACGGCATCCTTGAGATACCGCTGGTCGAGCGCGAGGTCGGTCAGGGCACTGATCCGTTTGACCATCCAGTCCAGCGCCACATCGGACAGTCCTGCGTCCTTGTACGAGCCGCCGACATTCGAATGCACGCCGGGGAACCAAACCTGTTCCACGGTCTGCCCGGAAGGTAGTTCCGCATCTTGCGGACCGACCCACAGAGTCGGCGCAAAGGCGCTACGTTTCTCATCGATACCGATGGCATGCAAGGCCAGCGTCACCTTGTCGTCCAACTGCACGTTCTGGAAATAGAACATCGATTTCAGGAGCCGCCGACCGAGATCGCCGGGAATTCCGAGTGCGCCTACCGTATCCCAGACACCAACGCAGCGAATCGGAATCCCGGTCTTGCGCTCGAGGCCTAGCGCCTCAATGCGCTCGCGCCGGTACGCCTCATCGTGCACGCCATCGCGATAGATCTCGATGACCTCTCTGAGACTCCCGCCAAGATCGTTCGGCGACAGCATGCCCACCAGGGCGATGAAACCGACGAGGCTACGGGCAGTGTAGGCACCCCGAGAAAAACCAAAGACATAAATCTCGTCACCCTCGACATAATTGTTGGCGAGGAATCGGTAACCGTCGATGATGTTCTCCGTCAGTCCCACCCCAGACGCGCCACCGACGACTCGGTCGAGCAGGTTTCCGGTTCCCACCCCCTTGTCATAGAAGGCAATCTGACTGACGCCCTCATCATCCATGGGGCGAACGGCACGCACCATCTTGACCACATTGGTCGGATTACCCCCCCTGTCAGGCGTATTCCAGGTTCCATCGAAACAGACCACTAATCGCCGAATCGTCATCGTCTGCTGCTCCTTGCTGTTGTGCTCATCATGCGGATCCGGAATGAAAGCGTCGTCTGCGTCGCAGGCATGGGTTTAGTTTTACTTGAGTTATGCCTTAAAGCGACCGACTAGCCCGTGCAGTTTTTCGGATAGCTTAGCCAGTTCCTGCGAATCTTCGTGAGAAGAATTTGCAAGCGACTCCACCAGCTGAGTATCAGTATGAATCTGCACAATATGACGGTTAATCTCTTCAGCGACCTGATGCTGCTCTTCAGCTGCAGCTGCTATCTGAGTATTCTTATTACGGATATTATCTACGGCACCGCGAATTTCCTCAAAGCTTTGACTTGCCAATCCAATTCGCTCAACGCTGGCCTGTGACATATCCAAACTGCTTTGCATTTGCTCGGAAACCTCTTGGGTACGTCGCGCGAGGGTACCAAGCATGCTATCGATTTCACTGGTAGATTCTGCGGTACGATGAGCTAAAGCCCTGACTTCGTCGGCAACCACCGCAAATCCTCGGCCTTCTTCGCCAGCACGAGCAGCCTCGATAGCAGCGTTCAGCGCCAATAGATTGGTCTGCTTGGCTATAGCACTAATGGTATTCAAGATGGCATAGATATTCTGGCTATCCTGCTCTAATGTATGTAACGCGTTTGCTGACTGCTGAAGGTTGCCACTCAACGAAGATACGCTATCCGTGGCATCAACAATCTGCGCTTGCCCGGTATGAACCTGACGCTGACAATCGTCGGCAGAGGTTGCTGCTTCACTACAAGATCTAGCTACCTCATTCGCCGTGGCGACCATCTCATTAAACGCCGTGGACACCATATCTACGGCCTCACGCTGACGTTCAGCCGCATCCGTCATTTCCTGAGCCACTCGTGTTGAGTCTTTCGATGTACTCTGCAAGGCTTCCGATGCACCAATAATACTCTGTACCAAATTGCGAATTGCTGCCAAAAACTGATTGAACCAACCTGCCAACGAAGCTGTTTCATCCTTACCTTGCACTTCGAGACTATGCGTCAAATCGCCTTCGCCTTGCGCGATATCTTTAAGACCATCAGAAACACTAACGATCGGCCCAACAATGAGTTTGGCAAAGACTTTACCCAATATAGCAAAGAGCACAGCCAACACCACCACGATCATAGCGATTTGCCAAGCTAGCGCGTTAGCCTTGGCCATCACTTCGCTACGTTCAATCAAACCAATAAACCGCCAACCCAGCCCAGGCGAGGACATGACATTAGCCATATAGCGTGTGCCGTTAATCTCAACTTCAACCATACCGTCGGCTTCAGCCATTTTGGCATAGTCACCACCAAGGTCTTTTAGCTGTTTAAAATTATGATCGACATTACTAGGATCAACCAGCACATTACCGCTTTCTTCGACCAACATAAGATAGCCAGTTTCACCAAGCTTGATCTGTCTCACTAAATCAGTCAGTTGCTTAAGCGAGACATCCACACTGACAACACCCACTAGATTACCGCGTGAGTCGTCAACAGTACGAACAGTACCAACCAACACAGCATCATCTGCCGACCAGTAATAGGCTGCGGTCTGCTGAGTCACACCGGGGTTACTCATAGCAGTTTTATACCAGGGACGTACTCTCGGGTCATAACTCTTCAAGTCTGGGTCACCCGGCCAGATAGCGTATCCCCCGTCATCCCGACCATAAGAAAGGTAGGCGGTGGTAGGATGAGTCTTAGCAAAGCGATCAAAAATACCCTCTATTTCCTGATTACTCTGCGGTAGTGGCACCATGTCTGCATCTGCAGCAGAGTAGTTTTTCAACTGAGGTGCAGCAACTATCTCCGGCAGATTCGCAATGTAATCCACATTTTCACCAACACCTTTGAAAAACATACTCACTGTATTATCAACTTGGCGAATTTCCTTCGAACTACCATCAAGGAAATCCAGCTTTGCCTGAGCACGCAGATTATATATAACGACCGCAGCAACTAAGAGGATCGGAATACAAGCAATAGCCACAAATGCCCAGGTAAGTTTAAGTTTGATACTCATATTGATAATTCCAAAAGGTGAACGCCTACTCGAATCAGGATAATCTCATGACGCGATAATGATTAAGCTATCGGCATTTTCAGGATCGCTTTTAATCCAAAAAAAACGGACCTGATTATTTATGAAGCTCAGCAGGTGCGGCCTTGTGATGATGTTATCAGCCACGCACCCTGCTCCGAATTGATCGATCTTGTCCCAGAATTGCGCCCAGCGTCCGGCGGTCTGGTCTGGGTCAGGGTGCGTAACCTGAGCACGATCTTGGCCCCGGTGGTCTTCCAGCGCATGCCGGAGGCGCACAGGCGCTGTTTGACCAGGGTCTTGCAGGTGGCCTCGGTCACACGCCCGAGCCGATCGGCAGCCCCTCGGCGAAGAAGCTGGGGTAGTTCATCTGATGACGAGTTTGTTGAGCTTGATCCAGCCGCAGCCAAGCACCGGATTGTGCTGCGGGTGAACCGCGTCCATGAAGACAATCACGTCCTTTTCGGACTTTTTGTCCTTGAAATCCTGGTACTTGGAGACAAACGCCTCCTGAACCTCGACCGGCTGATGCTTGCCTGGCAGCAGCGTCGGTTTCTTGTAGACGTAGCCGAGGCGATGCAGCAGCGCATTCATGTCGCTTGGCGTGTAGCGCAAATCCTAGGTTGCTTGACGTCGCGTGCCACTTCCGCTGCAGTTTGATACGCGTGCTTTGCGGTAGAGATTACCATGATGGGCAGACGATTAGGTTAATGAGGGAGTCTGAGCCGAAAATTCGTATGATACGGGTATGAATGGCTCGATTGTTCATCGGTCGGTCCGTTGCGGCGGACGAATGGATTTTGGCGGTTTTTTTCCATACAACTTTGAAACGCAGATCGCGTGGACATCTAAAACATCCGACGATTTCATCTTCCGGTTTGAGACATCCCTTTACCCATATCTCGAACCAGTTTCGCACACATTTCTTGTTCGATTGCGGCCCAAGACTGGATTCGTCGCCTGGGTTTCCGTTGCACTGTTTGTGACGTGAACGCCGACAGTTGGGATGGAGAACGATGCACGAGACAGCGCGAAATCAACCGATTGATCGAGTCCCCGAATTTCCCGAGGACCTGCCGCTGGGCACCTTGGAGCAGGAGCTTGGCACCATCGATCT
>NZ_AFWT01000053.1 GCF_000224065.1 Thiorhodococcus drewsii AZ1 | reverse complement strand
GCCCGCGCCGGGGATCGGACTGCGCCGCCTGGCGCAGCGCGAGTCTGGCCTGGGCCACGGCGCGCGGGGTGCACGCACGCCCGGCCAGCTCGCGGTAGAGACACTCGGCGAAGGCCATGGCATCCGTATCGTAGACCGAGCCGTCCCAGCCGATGACGTTGGGCACGCCGGCGCGGATCAGCTCGCGCACGAATGGCTCGAAACCACGGGCGCCGTCGTCCTGCTCGGCGGTGCGGCAGGCAGAGAGGAAGACCAGCGGGGTGCGGGCGGGGTCGCCGAGTGAGCGGACCAGCTCGCCCGGGTCCGCGAGTGCCAGATCGCCGACCACGTCCTCGAGCGCCAGCACGGGGCCGCGCTCGGGGTGGATGTCGCCGTGACAGGAGAGGTGCAGGGCCTCGAAAGGTCCGTCCAGGTCCAGCCGGACACCGAGCTGTTCGACTGTCCCGCTCTCCTCCACCACCAGGTGCAGGGGCAGGTGCCGGGTGGCCTCGAGGATGGCTGACTCCTCGGCCTCGAAGTCGAGAATCTTCTGGCCCTCCGGCGCGGCGGCCATGAAGATGACTTGCAGATCGCTGTGGATGGGTTTGACCGGCTCGGCGGCCGGGCCGATGCGCCGCACCAGCTCGAACAGTTGGACGGCGTCGCCGGCCAGGTGACCGTTGCGGTCGGCGAGCAGTTCCCAGGGGGCATCGAGCAACGCGCGGCCGAGCGGCGAGCCTGGATCCGTCACCCGGATCTCGAGCAGGCGGGCGCCGGTGCCGCCAGCCCAGCCGGAGGCCCAGCCGTTGGCGTCGAGCCAGTCGAAGATCTCACGGCCGATGGCGAGCAGGTCGACCGGATCGCCCGTCCGGACGGCCTGGGCGTAGCGCGTTGACCAGTCTCGGAGCAGGGGGGCGGCCGCTGCGGCGGCGAGCCGCAGCTCCGGCGGCTGGGTCTGGGGGGAACGGCAGAAGATGTCGCTGCCGAGTTGCTCGATACTGGCCTGCATGACGGCGTCCTCATCCTGGTGGCCTGGTCACACTCGCGCAAGGCGCCGCGCGCGGCCCTTGTGAGCAATGGCGAGCAACATATCATGGTGCGGCGACCAATGGAGAGACCAGAACGCATACCGCCAATTGCATCCTCCAACCCTCGGGCGCATCTACTCGCACGCACCATGAACCGCAGACACTCACTCACCGCCCGCACCCTGCGCCTAGCGGCCATCCGCATCGGCCTGGTCTCCATCTGTGCCGGGGTGGCGTCCTACCTGGTCAATCTGTCCTCCATCGAGGCGTCGGTGCGCGGCCAGTTGCTGCTCTCGACCGAGCAGACCATCCAGCGCGAGTCCCTGCCCTTCCGCGCGATCCGGGACTTCGAGCGCAACTTTCTCGACGACTTCGACGCCCGGTACGCCGACCCGGGGCAGCGGGCGGCGCTGGCGGCGGACTTCGACCGGCTGTTCGTCCGCCACCCCGACGGCTCCTACACCCAACGCCCGGGGATCTTCGAGGGCCAGCCGCTACCCGACGGACGCCGCTTCCCCGGCATGTCGGCCACCTATGCGCCCGAGACACCGCCGACGGAGGACATCAAGACCCGTTTCACGCTCTCCTTCGTCCTCTCCTACAAGTACGGCTCGGTGACCAGGGGCCGGCTGTTCAATATCTACGGACCGCTCCCGGAGAAGGGTTTCCCCGTCCACCAGTCGGCCGACATCGCCAAGGGGTTCACCTACGGCGGCCCGGACGCGCTCAGGCTCGAGACCTACGAGTTCTATGCCCGGGGATTCGCCGCGAACGCACGCGAGCCCTTCATGACGCGGATGTACTTCGACTCTTCCAATCAGGCATGGATGACCACCTTCGCCACCCCCGACACCCCGGATGCCGCCGGCCGGCACCGCATCCTGGCCTGTGTCGACGTGCTGCTCGACGACCTCATGCGGCGTCTGGCCCGCCCGGCCATCGAGGGCGCCTACAGCACGCTCTTCCTGGCCGACGACGAGGGCACGCTGATGTTCCACCCGAAGCACATGGAAACCATCGAGGAGAGCGACGGACAGGCTTCGATCCGCTCGCTCGGACTGGAAGGGGAGACGCGCCTGCTGTCGGCCGGCGCCGCGCTGGCGCCCGGCCAGGTGGTGCTGGTCGACACGCCGGGGGCGATCGTCGCCGTCGGCCGCATCCCGGAGACGCCGGCGATCCTCACCATCCACTATCCGCGCGCGCTGATGCGGCCAGCCATCCTGCAGAACCTGGCGGTGGTGGTCGCGGTGGGACTCCTCACCCTGCTGGTGGAGATCGTCATCCTCCGCAACATCCTGCGGTTCCAAGTCGCCCGGCCGCTCGAGCAGTTGATCCGGGCCACCCGCTTGCTGGGCTCGGGCACGGAGAGAAAGGTGGAGGAGAAAGACCTGCCGACCGGCTCGCGCGACGAGATCGGAGACCTGGCGCGCGCCTTCGCCGGCATGGCCGAGCAGGTGCAGTCGGCGCGCGCGGAACTAGAGTCCAAGGTGCTGGAACGCACGCTCGAGCTGGAGGCGGCCAACCGCAAGCTGGCGGCCATGAGCACGACCGATAGCCTGACCGACATCGCCAACCGGCGCCGTTTCGACGCGGCGCTGGAGGAGGAATGGCGACGCGCGATGCGCTCGGGCAGCTCTCTGACCCTGTCCATGATCGACGTCGACTGGTTCAAGAAATACAACGACCGCTACGGCCACCAGAGCGGCGACGCCTGTCTGCGCCAGATCGCCCGTGTCCTGGAGTCGACGGCCCGCCGGGCGGGTGACTTGGTCGCCCGCTACGGCGGCGAGGAGTTCACGCTCATCACCTGCGGCACCACGCCGAGTTGCAGCCCGGGCCTCCCCCACGCCATCCGCGCCGCCGTCGAGCAGTTGCAACTGCCGCATGCCGACTCGCCGTTCCATCTGGTCACCGTCAGCATCGGTGTCGCCTGCCGGGTGCCGATGGCCGACCAGACACCGGACTCCTTGCTGCAGGAGGCCGATGCCGCGCTCTATCGCGCCAAGGCAGAGGGACGCAACCGGGTCGTCGTCCTCTGCTAACCGGCGGCGACGTCCGGGAGCGGTCCGGCGAGTCGTCGCCGCGCGGTCTGGACCCGAACAGACGCGCGCCGTGGTCGGCATCGTCAAAGGTATAGTAGGTGGTCTGGTAGATGGGCACCGCGCGGGCGCTGGAAGCACCTGCTGCGACCAGGGGCAAACCAGACCAACGCCCGGCACCGAGACATCGGTCTGTGACCCCCGACACGCTCGGACGCCACCGGCGGGCGTTATGATCCTGGTCCAGAAAGTCGAAGACGACTTCCCCCAGACGTCGACCCACGGTCCGAAACTGGCCCTTTCGCGCCTCCTGCGTTTGCTCCCCGCAACCGGCGGAGATCCTGGACGTTCTCGGCCATGCCCAGAGCGCAGTCGCCAGGCGCGGCGCCGCACGAACGGCCGCGAACAAAGGGGTTAGCGATAAGACGAGCGCATCCTGGAGTTGGACGCATGGCGTTTTCAAGGCGACCTTCGCCCCGAGGCATGGCGGATCTCACCGCCCTCCTCGTTTTGCTGCTGTCGCTGACGCCGCTCAGAGGCATGGCGCGGGACGCGCCCTCTGCCGATCCTCTGACGCGCGTGTCGGTACAGCTCACCTGGAAGCATCAGTTCCAGTTCGCCGGCTTCTATGCCGCCATCGCCCAGGGGTTCTACCGGGATCGGGGACTCTCGGTCGAACTGCGCGAATACACCCAAGGACTGGACATGCTGGATGAGGTCCGATCCGGTCGTGCCACCTACGGCATCGCCAACGGCAGCGTCATCGACTGGCGGCTCGCCGGCGAACCGGTCGTGCTGCTGGCCAACTATTTCAGAAAGGCGCCCCTGGTTGTGCTCGGCCAACCCGGTATCCGCACCCTCAACGATCTGCGCGGCAAGCGGCTGATGGCCGAGGAAACCGAACTGCGATCGCCGCTGCTCAGCGCCGCGCTGCGCGAGACTGGCCTGGTGCCGGGCACCAATCTCACCATCCGACCCCATGCGTTCGACGCGGGCCCCTTCATCCGAGGCGAGGTCGAGGCCACCACTGCGTTCTTCACCAACGAACCCTTCGAACTCGAACGCAAGGGTATCCCCTTCCAGACCATCGAACTGAACGGCTATCTGCCGGGACTGGGCGACGACTATCTGTTCACCAGCGAGACGCAGGCCAGCACCCATCCGGAACGCACCCGTGCCTTCGTTCAGGCGAGCAACGCCGGCTGGCGCTATGCGCTGGATCATCCGGACGAGATCGTCGAGCTGATTCTCGATCGCCACTCGCGGCGCAAGAGCCATGAGGCACTGGCCTACGAGGCCGACAAAACCCGCGACCTGATCCTGCCGTTTAGCGCGCCGATCGGAGCATTGCTCCCGCGTCGCATCGAGATGGTCGCCAGCGCACTGCTGGACGCCGGCCACCCCGGATCGCTCGCGAACCTGCAAGGGTTTCTGTTCGACGAGGGGACGCCGATCCGAGCGCCTCATCGCCCCCCCAATCCGCTGGACTACAGCGGCGCCGAGCGGGCCTGGATAAAGGCCCATCCCCGCGTCAGCCTGCGGGTGGATGCCGACGACGCCCCCTACAGCTTCGTCGATGGCACCGGCACACTCGACGGAATCCTCGTCGACCTGGTCCGGGCCATGTGCGAGGACGCCGGTCTCGAACCGAACCTGACACCCGGCTCGCACGCCAAGATGGACCAGGAGTCACGGGAGCCGGGAATCCAGGGATATCTCAATTTCGACTATCACGACGCGGGGGCGTCCGGGAGCTTTCTCGGAATCGAGAGCCCAATCCCGCCCATGTATGCCCTTTACACACGAAGGCCCAATGAATTCAGCTCGGACGGTCTGCGAAACCTGAAGGGGAAACGCATCCTGCTCGCCAAGGGAATGGACCCGACCGAACAGGGTTTTTCCGCAGCCGACAACCAGTATCAATGGGTGGAGACCCCGGAGGAGGCGTTCGAACGCCTGCTCAGCGATCGCGCGGATGCCTATTTCGCCAACTTCGCCCACGTCCAGTGGCATCTGCACCGCCACTTCATCACGGACCTCACCCCGCTCTATTTCAGCTCCGGCTATCCCGATCCGATGCTTGCGGTCTTCAAGGAATACCCCGAACTCCACGCCATCCTCAAGAAGGCCTACGGCCATGTCTCCAATCGGCTGCCCAGCCTGCTCGCCCGCTGGCAACTGGAACAGGCAGGAGCATCACGCCCAGCACTGACCAAGGAGCAAAGACGCTGGCTCTCGGCGCATCCGGTCATCCGCTATGCCGTCAACCCCAATTGGGCACCCATCGAATCGCTCGACCGCGACGGACATCCGACCGGAATGGCCCATGAATACATCCAGCGCATCCAGGATCTGCTCGGGGTTCGCTTCGAACCGGTCGCCGTCGCGAGCTGGACAGATCTGCGCGAACGGTTCGAGCACGGGGAGATCGATGTCCTGCCGGGCATCGTCGAGACCCAGAGTCGGCGCGCGCATTATCGCTTCACCGCGCCCTATCTCACCTTTCCAGTCGCCATCTTCGCCCCGGCGGGCGCGCCCTTCCTCGGCAGTCTGGATGCGCTGGCCGACAAGAAGGTGGCCGTCGTCGGCGATTACGCCACGCACGAATGGCTGCGCCAGGACCATCCCGAGATCGTGACGGTGCCGGTCGCGACCACCGCCGCAGCGCTGAAGGAGGTTGCCGAGGGACGGGTCGACGCCTTCGTCGACAATCTGGTCACGACCAGTCATGCCATCGGCCAGGATGGATTGCTGGAGATCCGGATGGCCGGCACCACGCCTTACGAACTCTCCGTCGGCATGGCGGTGCGCAAGGACTGGCCAGTCCTGGTCGACATCCTCGAACACGCCATCGCCGCGCTGCCCAAGATCGAGCGCGACGGCATCTACAACCGCTGGGTCCAGGCGTTGCCGCCGGCCGTCGTCGACTATGGTCTCTTGTGGAAGGCACTCGCGGTCTGCGCGCTGGTGCTGGCCGTCACTCTGTATTGGAACCGGCGACTGCGCCGCGAGATGCGCATGCGCCGCCACGCCGAGCAAACCCTGGCGGACAGCGAGCGACGCTATCGCGAGATGGTGGAATCCGCCGGGACATCCGACTTCCATTTCTATTCCATCACGCCCAGCGGCCTGATCGGGTACGTGACGCCCGGCTCGTTCAAGCTTTTCGGCAACGCCTCCGAGACGATACTCGGCAGACACTGGCGAGAGGTCGTCACCTGGCCCGAACCGGCCATCGAGCTGTTCGAGTCCGCCATCGGCATCTGTCTGAACGGACAGGTACCGGAACCCGTCACCCTGGAATTCTCCCGCAACGGGGTGCGCCAGCAGTTGATCAGCCATCCGCGCCCAGTCAAGGACGAGCGAGGACGCACGGTCCGGATCGAGGGGATCGCGGTCAACCTCACCGCCCGTCTCCAACTGGAAGAACAGCTGTTCGCGGCGATCACTGCCGCGCGGGAGGCCAACCAAGCCAAAAGCATCTTCCTGGCGACCATCAGCCATGAGATTCGCACCCCCATGAACGCCATCGTGGGAATGATCCACCTCTGTCTGGACTCGCCCTTGAACGCTGAGCAACATGGATATTTGCAAGCAGCGCGCCGGGCCTCCGAGTCACTGATGCAACTGCTCAACGGCATCCTGGACGAGTCGAAGGCTGAGGCAGGCAGGCTGACGCTGGAGGCGAGACCCTTCGCCCTGCGCGAATTGATCGAGAACCTGAACGCGCTCGTCGCGCGCCGCGGCCAGGGCAGCGAACTGGCGTTCAGATACCAGATCGATCCCGAGATCCCGCCGAGACTGCTCGGAGATCCGCTGCGGCTCGGTCAGATCCTCACCAATCTGATCGACAACGCTGTCAAGTTCACCGAGCGCGGGGAGATTTTGCTCTCTGTCAGGATGCCGGAAATCCAGGAGCGACGGCTGCGACTCGAATTCACCGTGCGCGACACGGGGATCGGGATCGACGAGGCAGAGATCGGGAATCTCTTCGAACCCTTCCGTCAGGCCGATAGCTCCATCACCCGACGCTATGGTGGAAGCGGTCTCGGACTTGCCATCAGCCGGCATCTGGTGGAGCTGATGGGTGGAACCATCGACGTCACGAGCCGGATCGACGAGGGCAGTACATTCAGATTCGACATCTGGCTGGACAGGCCGGCCGCGCCGAACGAAGCATTGACCGCCCACCGGGTTCCGAAGGACGTTCCGCGCGTTCCCGAGGAGGAAACCGAGCGCCAAGGAGGACCGGACACCGCGCTCCCGATGACACCGAAGACGCTCGCCGCTACCGCGAGCGGCGGCTCCTCGCCGGAAACCGTTCTGACCGAGCTGCGCGAACGCGCGGAACGACGCGACCCCACGACCGAGGACGTCCTCGCCGAGCATCGCCAGGTCCTCGCCGATGCCCTGTCCCCCGAGAGCTTCAGAATGCTGTCCGATCAAATCGAGAACTATCGTTTCGGCGAGGCCGCCGTCACGCTCGACGATCTTGTGCGCACGTTTGAGATATCGAAGTAGAATATTGCCATGCAGAATCCCCCGCTCGTCCTGGTGGTCGACGACACCCTCGACAATTTAAAGGTGGTCTCAGGCCTGCTCAAGAAGACCTACCAGATCCAGGTCGCCAGCAGCGGCGAAGAGACGCTGCGACTCGCCGACCGGGATCCGCGCCCCGACCTCATTCTGTTGGACATCATGATGCCGGGGATGGACGGCTATCAGGTCTGCGAACGCCTCAAGAGCGATCCAGCGACCCACGACATCCCCATCGTCTTCCTGACCGCCAAGACCCAGCCCGAGGACGAGGTGAAGGGCTTCGCGGTCGGCGCGACAGACTATGTCCCCAAACCCATCAACCCGCCCGTGCTCAAGGCGCGCGTGGCCGCCCAACTGGCGCTCGCCGCCCATCTGCACGAGCGGCATCAGATGCTCCACCAGCGCATCGCCGAGGTGTCCGAGGAGCGCGATCGAACCGAGATCGAACGTCAGCGCATCCATGACCGCCAACAGGCGCTGCTGGCGATCACGCGGGCGGCATTGCGCGATCTGACACCGCAACAATTTCTGGTCGAGACCCTCGATCTGCTGAACGCCATCGACTGGCTTGACATCGAATCGCGCGGATCGCTCTTTCTCTTCAATCGGCACGACGAGCTGGTCCTGGTCGCCGAGCACGGCATGCGCATCAGCCAACGCATGATCTGCACCAAGACCCGCCAGGGATCCTGTCTCTGCGGCCAGGCGCTGCTCAAACGGCAAACGCTGTTCCTAGCGGAGGTGTCCGAAAACACGCAACACTGCATCATGGGGCCGCTCGGGGTCGGCGGCTATTCGCTCCCACTGACGGAAGGGGAGCGCATCTACGGCGCGCTCTGCATCATCATGCCGAAGGGCCACGTCCCACAGCCGGGCGAGCAGGATTTCATGCACGAGGTCGCCGACGCCTTCAGCGGACTGATCCGTCGCCGGATGATCGAGGAGAAACTGAGGATCAATCAGGTCGAGATCCAAATGGTCCGCAACGAGGTCATCCGGCGACTCGGCGTCGCCGCCGAATTCCGCGACACCGAGACCGGACTGCACGTAACCCGCATGAGCCAGTATGCCCGCGCCATCGCACGCGCGCTGCACTGCGACGAAGAACTCTGCGAACTCATCGAGCTGGCGGCGCCGATGCACGATGTCGGCAAGATCGGCATCGACGACAGCATCCTGCGCAAACCCGGCAAGCTGACCGCCGAGGAATTCGCCACCATGCAACGGCACACCCTGATCGGTGCCCGTATCCTGGAGGGCGACGACCCCTTGATCGCGCTGGCCCGTGAGATCGCCCTCACCCACCACGAGAAATGGGACGGCAGCGGCTATCCTCATGGACTGTCCGGGGAGGCGATTCCACTCTCCGGGCGTATCTGCGCGGTCGCCGACGTCTTCGACGCGCTCACCATGGAGCGGCCCTATAAGGAGGCATGGCCGGTCGAGCGCGCCGTCGCCACCATCGAGTCATTGAGCGAATCCTCGTTCGATCCCCGCGTGGTTCGCGCCTTTTCCAAGACGCTCCCGGACCTGCTGGCGATCAAGGCCCGCTATCAGGACGACGCTATCGATCCGCGCGAACTGCTGCCCTTGGTGAATCAAGAGCAGGGCCGGCAGGACTGGATCGTCTGGAACGAGCGTTTTTCGATCGGCATCGACATCATCGACGAACACCACCGCTATCTCATCTACTGGGCCAACCGCGTCCATACCGCGATCGAACAGAACGCCGCGACACCCGAGGTCGCCAAGGCGCTATTCGCCTTGGAACAGTACACCCGCATCCATTTTCGCGCCGAGGAGCGGTTGATCGCCGCCTTGGGGCGTTCGCCCAGCGAGCTTGAGTCACACCAGGCGGGGCACCGCGAATTCGAGGACAAGCTCTGCGAACTCCGCTTGGAGATCGCGCATAACCCCTTCATCGCTGGTGTGGAGATGCTCGACTATCTGCGCGGCTGGCTGATCGATCACATCCTCAAATCCGACCGCAAGATCCTGACGCTACCGGTGCAAGATGCCTGATCGACGACCGAACCTGGTTGCGGCTCCAACACCGAGACCGACACATCCAAGAACGGTCGCGATGGATTCCAGGGCCAATTCCTGGACCACTTTGCTTGGTCATTTCCCCGACAACCGATGCCTGGCCGGCTTGTCGCAAACCCCTCAAAGGAGACCGGCAAGCGACGTTAAGTGGCTGTAAACACAGCCACCAATAACTGGCATAACCGTTGCTTCAGAAGTCAGCATAGGCATTCTGGAGCCCGTTCATGTCCATCGATTCGACCAAGGTCACCATCAACGACACCACCCTGCGCGATGGAGAGCAGTCCGCAGGCGTGGCCTTTTCACTGGACGAGAAGCTCGCGATCGCCCGCAGTCTTGACGCACTCGGCGTCCCCGAACTGGAGGTCGGCATTCCGGCGATGGGGGACGAGGAGCGCGACTCGATCCGTGCCGTCGCTGGCCTAGGTCTGTCGGCCCGACTCATGGTCTGGACCCGCATGCTGCCGAACGACATCGCCCAGTGCCGCGATCTCGGGGTACAGCTGATCGACCTCTCCATCCCCATGTCCGATCAGCAGATCGCACGCAAGCTCGGTCGCGACCGCGACTGGGTGCTGGGACAGATCGACCGCCAGGTGCGCGCGGCCCAGGACCTCGGCATGGAGGTCTGCGTCGGTGGCGAGGACGCCTCGCGCGCCGATCCCGAATTCCTCTGGCGCGCCGCCGAAGCCGCCCAGACGGCTGGCGCCCGCCGCTTCCGCTTCGCCGACACCGTGGGTCTCATGGACCCCTTCGGTCTCTACGAGCGCATCCGTGACCTGCGCGCCATCGTCGATCTGGAGATCGAGATGCACGCCCACGACGACCTGGGCCTGGCCACCGCCAACAGCCTGGCCGCCGTGCGCGGCGGCGCGACCCATGTCAACACCACCGTCCACGGACTCGGCGAGCGCGCAGGCAATGCCGCCCTGGAAGAGGTCATCATCGGTCTCAAGCACGTCCACCACATTGATTGCGGCATCGACCTGACCCATTTCGAGGATCTGTCGCAACTGGTCGCCACGGCCTCCGGCAAACCGGTCGCCTGGCACAAGAGCCTGATCGGCGCGGGCGCCTTCACCCATGAGGCCGGCATCCATGTCGACGGTCTGCTCAAGGATCCGCTGAACTATCAGGGCGTCGATCCGGCCGAGGTCGGACGCATCCACCGCATGGTTCTGGGCAAGCACTCAGGAAAGCACGCAGTACGTCAGGTCTATTCCGAATTGCTGCACTTCGAACTGGATCTGGACGAGGCCGAGCGCGTCCTACCACTGGTGCGCCGCTTCGTCACCGAAACCAAGCGCTCGCCCGAGTCGGGCGATCTGTGCCGCTTCCTATCCGAGATCGGTCATCACCAGGCCATCTCGCTCCAGTAACCGCCAACACCGGAGAGCCAAGAGATGAACGAAGCCGTGCTCGCACCACTCGCCAATCCCGGAGCCTGGGCTAGCATCGCCGAGGATGTCGATTGCATCTTCGAACGCGATCCGGCGGCGCGCACCCGCTTCGAGGTCTACACCACCTACCCCGGTGTGCACGCGGTGATGCTCTATCGATTCGCCCACCCACTCTGGCTGCGAGGCTGGCGCTGGCTGCCACGCTTCATCTCCTATCTGGCCCGGATCTGGACCAGCATCGACATCCATCCGGGTGCCGGCATCGGACGCCGCTTCTTCATCGACCATGGAGCTGGAGTCGTGATCGGCGAGACGGCCGAGATCGGCGACGACGTCACCCTCTACCATGGGGTCACGCTCGGCGGCACCTCATGGCGCAAGGGCAAGCGTCATCCCACACTCGGCGATGGCTGCGTCGTCGGCGCCGGGGCCAAGATCCTGGGACCGGTGGTCCTGGGCGACCACGTCAAGGTCGGCGCCAACTCGGTGGTCATCGGCGACGTCCCGGCGGCGAGCACGGTGGTTGGGATCCCGGCCAAGACCGTCCGCTCGCGACGCTCCGCCAGCCCCAATCCGCATGGCATCGATCTAGACCACCACCTGATCCCGGATCCGGTCGCAGGCGCCATCAACTGTCTGCTGGAGCGCATCCGGCTGCTCGAACAGGCTGCGGGCGTCCACGGCTGCATTCCTGGCGGAACCCAGCCCGAACACGAATGCGGCGGCTGCGACGCCGCGCGCATGTGCGAACCACCGCACGCCTGCCAACACGACGAGGTCGCCTGAGGCCACTATGGACCTATTGGATTTCGCTGGCGAGGACATGTATTTCGACGAACCGGTCAGCTCGGACGTCGAGGGACTGCTGCTCGATGCCGCCCGCCGCTATGGCGAGGACGCGGCCGAACTCAGCCTGCTCCAGGCCTATTTCCTAGAGCCCAATCACCTGACCGTCCTGGTCGCACTCTATCGCTATTTCTACTATCGTCACCGCTATCGCGAAGCGCTGATCACGGCCGATCGCGCCATCGCCATCACCGCCAAGCGGCTCGACCTGCCCGAACGCTGGCAGGATCTGTCCGAGCAGGACCTGGGACGCTCGGTGCTGGTCTCCATGAGCCTGACGCGCTTCCTGCTGCTCGCGCTCAAGGGCTCCGGCTACCTGTTGATGCGCCTGAACGAGGCGCCAGAGGCCCTGGAACGCTTCGAGAAGATCGCCGAGATCGACACCAGCGACCGTCTCGGCATCACCGATCTGCTGAAGATCGCCCGTTCGGCGGTCACCGAACGCGAGATCGATCAGTCGGGAGACAACATTCATTTCCTCAAGCGTTGAGGCACAACCACCGAGTCCGAACGCGACCGCCCTATCGAACGATCACAGAGACGCCACCCGGAGGCACACATGACTGACGAAGATTTCGACCTCGACATGAGCGAGCTCTCAAGCGCGGAGGACTTCCTCGAGTATTTCGGCATCCAATACGAACAGAGCCTGGTTCAGGTCAATCGGCTGCACATCCTGCAGCGCTTCCACGACTATCTGGCCAAGGTCGATGAGATGCCGGCCGAGACCCAGGCCCGCTGGACACTGCATGCCGACCTGCTCCGCCAGGCCTATCAGGACTTCGTCGGCTCCGATGCCAAGACCGAGAAGGTCTTCCGCGTTTTCCACATGCACGAACCACGCACCGCATCGGTTCCGCTCAGCGACCTGATGGGACAGGTGAAACATGCGCCCTCAGTATGAATATGGAGACGAGGTCCGTGTCGTGCGCAACGTGCGCAACGACGGGACCTTTCCGGGCGAGTCGACCGGAACCCTGCTGGTACGGCGCGGCAGCACCGGATTCGTCAAGGACGTCGGCACCTTTCTCCAGGACCAAATCATCTATTCGGTCCACTTCCTCGACGCCGACCGCATCGTCGGCTGCCGCGAGGAGGAGCTGATACCGGTCGACGCACCCTGGGTTCCCAGCCGCTTCGAGTTCCGCGACAAGGTCGCCACGCGCATCCCGCTCGGCATCCAGGGTCAGGTCCTGGTCGAAACGGGCGAGATCGGCGAGGTGATCAAGGTCGTGCGCGATCATCCCGACGGCGTCGCCTATCACGTCCACTTCCCGGACCGCAACACACTGCTGGTCCCAGAGACCGCGCTGACCGAATCCGAACCCGCCATCAAAGACACAGACACCGAGGACAGCAGCGAGCCATGACTGAGTCCCGACCCAGCGAATCGAGCCCCGAGTACCGATATCATCTGCTGCGCGCCGCAAGCGAACGCTTCCAGGGCGCACCGAGCACGCTCGACGCCGATCAGCTGAGCCAGGCCGAACACCAGGCGCATCAGACCCTGGAGCTTGAAAGTCTGGTGCTCTCATCGCCGGAGGCACGCGACACGCTCCTCCCCGAAACACGCCTCGAAGAGGCCATCACCGAGCTTCGCGGGCGTTTCGAGGACGAGGAGTCCTTCCAGGCGGACCTGGAACGCAACGGGCTGAGCGAATCCGGACTGCGGATCGCCCTGCAGCGAGAACTGCTGTTTGACGCCGTGCTGCAGCGTATCGGCTCCCGCGCCGAGACCGTCACCGAGGCCGACGAGCGTCTCTTCTACGCGCAGAACCAGGCGCGCTTCGTCACGCCCGAGCGACGCACCGCGCGCCACATTCTCATCACCATCAACGCCGAGTACGCCGAAAACGAACGTTCGGCCGCCAGGGCGCGAATCGAGCGGATCGCCTCCCAGCTGCAGTCCGATCCACAGCAGTTTGGCCCGCTCGCCCGAGCGCATTCCGAATGCCCGACCTCCATGGAGGAAGGCGCACTCGGCACCTTGCCCCGAGGCAAACTCTACCCCGAGATCGACGCCGCGCTGTTCGCTCTGGACGAAGGCCAGGTGAGCGACATCGTCGAAAGCGAGATCGGCTTCCATCTGATTCTCTGCGAACGCATCCACGCGACTACCGAGGTTCCATTCGAACGCGCGCGCTCCAAGATCCACGACGCGCTGGACGCGCGTCGGAGCCGCGAGTGTCAGAAGGCCTGGATTGCCGAACTGCGCCAACAGGCGCCCCCGACCGAGGAGACATCAACAGCATGAACGACACGGTCCACACCTGTTCCTTCTGCGGCGCACCCCAGGCCCCGGACACCCCGTTGATCGCCGGCATCGATGGTCATATCTGCGAGGCCTGCGTCACCCTGGCCCATCAAGTCGTCAGCAGTTGGGGGCGCGCCCGGGCCTTGAGCGGTCCGCTCAAGTCGCCGCCCAAGCCACTGCAGATCAAGGAACAGCTGGACCGTTACGTTATCGGCCAGGAAGCCGCCAAGGAGTCGCTCGCCGTCGCCGTCTACAACCATTACAAGCGGCTCGCGGCCGAATCCAAGAATCCACGCCGTTCGCTCGACGACGATGACCGAGTCGAGATCGACAAATCGAACATTCTGCTGCTTGGCCCCTCGGGAACGGGCAAGACCCTGCTGGCCAGCACACTGGCGCGCATCGTCGGGGTGCCCTTCGTCATCGCCGACGCCACCACCCTGACCCAAGCGGGGTATGTCGGCGAGGACGTGGAAAGCATCCTCGGCCGATTGCTCGACGCATCCAACGGTAGCCGCGAGATCGCCGAATGGGGCATGGTCTACATCGACGAGGTCGATAAGCTTGCGCGCCAGGGTGAAACGGCGCACGGCACACGCGATGTATCGGGCGAAGGCGTGCAGCAGGCGCTGCTCAAACTGGTCGAGGGAACCCAGGTCAAGATCAATCCAAAGGGTCGCAAAGACAGCGGCGATGGCGCCCTGATCGACACCCGCAACATCCTCTTTCTGGTCGGCGGAGCCTTCGCCGGCCTGGAGAAGGTGCTAACGCAGCGGCTGCGTCCCAGCCCAACGGGCATCGGATTTCAGGCCGACGTCGGTACGAGCGATGAGGATACCAAGACGCGCGATCCCGAACTCTATCGCGAGACCCATCCGGACGATCTGCGCCAGTTCGGTCTCATTCCCGAATTCATCGGGCGCTTCCCGGTACTGGTCGGGTTGCACGACCTGGACGAGGCCGCGCTGGTACGCATCCTCACCGAGCCGAAGAACGCACTGATCCGTCAGTATCAGCAGCTGTTCGCCTTCGAGGGCGTCCAGCTCGAATTCACGCCCGAGGCCATGACCGCCATCGCCCGCAAGGCCATCGACCGAGGCACCGGGGCGCGCGGTCTACGCAGCGTTCTAGAGGGGCTGTTGCAACGCCCTATGTTCGAGTTGCCATCCATGACCAATGTTGTCGGCTGCCAGGTCGACGTCGAGACGATCGAGGGCACCGGCCCCGTCCACTGGATCCATGGATCGGAGGACGAGGCCGAGCGGGCATCGGCGGGGGGCTGAATCGCGAGGCGGGAGGGACACGATTTAGCACACCGATCGTATCCCTGAACGCACGAGGTCAGGCGACCTGTTTGTCCGAATCCTCAAGTTTGCGGATCAGCGGATAGAGATGCTCGGTCTCGCGCTGAAGCCGATCCATCACCAGGGCGAACATCTGCTCGGTGTCCTGCATGAAGGAGGCATGGTCGCTGATGGTCAGCGCATGGCGCTTGTGCGAACACCATTCCTTGACGTAGGACGAGAAGATCCGCTTGATCTCGGTCGATCCAGAGAGAAAGCGGCTGGCTGTGTTCTTGACCGACTGATCCGGATGCGAGATCAGCTTGCCGCACAGCTCGCGATCGACGAGTTCCATGTGCTCCTTAACCCGGTTGGTCAGATCGAAGAACACATCGCAAGCGACATCGGTATCGCACATCGAGCGCTCGCGAACCAGGTACATGAACACGTTCGACAGTTCCGTGATCTTATGATTTTGGGCATGCAGTTGGGCGAAAACGACCATTTCGAAACACTCCTCCGGTCGGTGGCTAGCAAGTCAGGTGTGGTACTTCGGTATCAATTGGGATACGAAAATGCTACATGGTGGCACCGAGGCACAGGCCGTGATTCGTGTCGCGGCTCAAGTAAACCATAGTGGTTCCCGTAGTTTACGCGAAAGCGTCCATTGAATGTAGCTTGCTCGCGGTCAATGAGTCGACATCAGGCCCCAACCAAAGGAAAGGTCACGGCCGTTGCCGAAGCGAAGGCGACCGCATTGGCAACAGCACCGACCATGGGATGTCCGGTGCGTGCGTAGGTCCAACGGCTCAGAAGACCGTAAACCAGGAAAAAAACCAGGATCGCCGGCACGATGATGATCAGGAAGAACAGCTCGGATAGATTGAGCGCCACGGCCAACACCAGCGATAGCAGAAAGAGCACCTTGGTCGCTGCGTACGCGCCGGAGGCGCTTCCGACACCGCGCGTCACCCACTCGTCGGCGCTGAAATAGAGCAACGTCCCGACCAGCATGGCGAACACGAAAGGAAGACGCGCGCTACCCGGAAGCAATGTCGTGACGAAGCGGTCGGCCGGAATGGCAAAGGCGAGCAGGGCGTAAGCGGTTGCGGCGAGAATGGCGATCACCAAGCGCTGCCGGTCGATTCGCACCGACTCGGCGGCGGATGCGCCACGACGGCGCCGGATGAGCCAGAGTCCGAACCAGGTCAGCATGCCATAGACCGCGAAGTGCAAAACCAGATAGTCGCCGATCAGGATCGGCAACACATGCTTGGGCAGAGGCCAGAGGATGAGCGGGGTCAGAATGGCCGGCGCGACGGCCACCGGAAGCAGATCGCGCCAGGCGAGCCCAGCACCCAGCGGCCGAGGGGCAATCCGAGGCAGCAACCGCGCCAGCGGCCAAGCCAGGACGAGAATCCCGAGGAACAGCAGACCGATCCAGCGGCCAGGTTCCGCCACGAATCCATCCCCGCGCCAGCCGAAGGACCGGTCGAGCCAATCCAGCGCAGCCCGCTCGGCATCCCGACTGTAGAGGATTCCGATATGTTCGACGCCCTCGGCGATCAGCATGCGTCTGGCATCGCCCAGCGCAGGATCGCCATAGGTCACGCCAGGCTCGATCGCGTGCCCCACCGCGCCGGCGAGGATCTTGCGCCCCTGATCGTGCAGCATCTCGGGTTCGAGTTCGCCATAGGCCAAGAGCAGATCGGGCAGTGCCTCGGTCGGCGTCTCGTCTGAGATATAGGGCGACAGCAGCACCAACGCCCCGACCTTGCCGCGATGGCGCTCGGTATAGTCGACCAGCGGGTCGCCGGCCATCGAATGCCCCAGCAGCGCGAGGCGTCCATCCGCTTCGGGCTGTTGCAACGCGACATCGATCACCGATTCCAACGCACCGCCCAAAATCCTCAACCGCTTCTCACGATCCATGAGACCGGACACGAACGGCTGCGCATTGCGTCCATGACCGGGGAAGTCGAAGGTGACCGCCAGATAGCCGTTGCGCGCCAGGGTCAATGCGTAGCTCCGCATCAGGGTCTGTGAACCGGCGAAACCATGGGCGATCACCACGGCCGGAGCCGGTCCCCCAGAAACCGGTCGATAGAGGGTCAGGGGAACCGGACCGGACCAGACCCGGTCCACCGACACACCATCCGCCTCCCCGACCAAATGCCAGAGCGCAACCCCAATGGCCAACAGGGCGGCGAGCGCGACGGCGACCACCAACCAACAGCGTCCGCGACAGACAGGGATGATGCTCGAAATCGATCGACTCATAACCACACACGCTCTCCTCAAAAAGCCTCTGCGTTTCACGAGCGCTCAGGGTGAGCGCGTATTAACGCTAGATCTGACATGATGTTGCGGCCCCCTGTTAGCCAATCGCCTTAAGGAGCCTTGCGTGTCCGCCAGTATGATCGAGCATTTTGCCAGCCTTGAAGATCCCCGTATTGAGCGTAACAAGCTGTATCCTCTTAAAGAAATTCTGCTGTTGACGGTCTGTGGTGTGCTGAGCGGGGCGGACGGCTGGGAGGCGATCGAGCAGTTTGGAGAGGCGAAGCTGGAGTGGCTGCGTCGCTTTTGTCCATTCGAGAACGGGATTCCGTCGCATGATCGCATTGCCAACGTGATCTCACGGCTCAATCCCAAGCGGTTTGAAGACTGCTTCATCCGTTGGACGCAGGCCGTCACTGAGAGCATGCAGGGTGAGGTGATTGCGGTGGACGGCAAGACGGCCCGAGGCTCGCGCGACCGACGCCGGGAACGTGCGGCGCTGCACATGGTCAGTGCTTGGGCCGTATCGAACCGTTTGGTGCTGGGGCAAGAGGCCACGGCGGAGAAATCCAATGAGATCACGGCAATTCCCGAGTTGCTTGAACTCTTGGTGCTCAAGGGCTGTATCGTTACGATCGATGCAATGGGCTGTCAGCGTGCCATCGCCGAGCAGATCCGTTCCCAGGGCGGGGATTATGTGCTTGGGCTCAAAGGCAACCAGAGCACGCTGCAAGAGCCTGTCGAGGATGTCTTCACCACCGCCGTTGCGGGCCAATTCTCCGGTGTCGCCCATGCCTATACCGAGAAAACCGACAAAGATCACGGACGCCTGGAGATCCGCCGTTACTGGATCACGGAGGATCTGAGGACCTTGCCCAATGCTGCGCGCTGGGCGGGCTTGCGCAGCATTGGAATGGTCGAACGCACCTGCTGGCAGGACGGTGTTCAGAGCGTCGAGCAACGCTACTTCATCGCCTCCATTGGCGCCGATGCCCAGCGCTTCGCTACAGCCGTGCGGGGGCACGTGGGGCGTAGAAAATCGTCTCCATTGGCGCTTGGATGTGATCTTTAACGAGGATGCTAGCCGGATTCGCAAAGCCCAGGCTCCGGCCATCATGACCGCGATTCGTCATTGCTGCGTCAACCTGCTCGAGAAGGAGGACTCCTCGCTCAGCATGGCGCACAAACGTCGCAAGGCCGCCTGGGACGACGACTATCGCGCTAAGGTCCTGGCTGCTTGATGATTAATACGCGCTCGCCCTGCAGGTTCGACCTGTTTCAAGTTCAGCTATTTTTTGCTCTAGTATGCTAATGATTTTTTCGTCAGTCGCAAATTCAGCTTCATCCTGCACTACAAATTGTCGAATTGTCTTAGCTCCTATCGCGAGTCGAAGAAATGCTTTTTCACCATAGTTTACAGGTTGACCAATAGTGACGTAATCGAACTCGCACTCGTTTCCATACCCTCCCCTGATTATCGAAAAGTATAACGAACAGAGTTCTTCCTGGTTGAGGTATTGATTGTCCTTAAATACCCTAAAGGAAACAATCGAGTTGTCAGCTAACTCTTGGTGCGGCATCAATTCCATGGCGTCACTTGCCTCCAAAAGACCAAGAACCTTATTCCTCCAATGGATTGTTTTCTCTTCGACTTCAATTTTATCAAGTTGATTGAAGGCTCTCATGCTGCTTAGGGCGCAAGCCCACCTCAGCAAAGCTGAACGGTTTACCCTATCCGCAAACGGAACCTTCTTCATTAATGACTGGGGAACGTCATACATGGAGAATATACATGAATATCCACTTATCGAATTAAAATCCGCGACCTGCAACAGTTTTCTTGAAATCTCTTTTGGCACGAGCATAGCTCCACTAAATGGTGATGATTCATAAAATTTTGACCCTGTAATCATTACCATTGCGCCTTTAGAGATCAAATCATGAAAAATCTCACGGCTGTGCCTGAACTGGCAAATATCAACTACCCACTGAACATTATTTTCATTAATCTCGTCAATCATCCCAAGATCATCTTCAATCCCGGATTTGCTTCCATATACGAGATTTATAATGATGGAGTCTTCAGGGTGCTCATGAACAATTTTTCGAATTGAATCAGCATGGTTGTGAATATTTCCAAATTCACTTCTCGCTTTGAAGAAATGCGCCTGGATTTTTTGGTCAGGAATAATGTCACTTCCTTTAGCAACGCTTTCCCCAAACTGATTATAATTCGCATAAAACCTTCCCAAAGAGGAGAGCCTTGCTCCCGAACCGATTTCTTCTATGCAGGTAATAAGATTCTGGATCATTTTCTCCGGAAATAAGAGCTGAGAAAAGATCAATGGATAGTAAACTAAATCTGTCCCGGAAGGAGCAAAGAAGAGATCAAAATCATGACGCTCATCCCATCCCAATTCAATTTTTAGCTCATTTTCGAGTGAGCGCCTTAATTTAATCCAGTCAGTTGAATCTTTGTGTGACCTTAGTAAGTTATTGATTAATACCACATCACCGTCGCGAGCAGCGCTACAAGTACAAGACCCCCTGTTGAGGTAACTATTGCGAACCAATGGAGTTCCATATTTGGTTAGCCCTTCATTGTTTAGAAAGATGCGTTCATCGGCCCCTTGTGAAAGTAGTCTCTCCAGGTCAGATATTGTGCGGCTGTATCTTTTTATATGGGCTTTGATCATCGTCTGGTTGCGCCAGGCATAGCCTGGGAGGAGGGGAAGATAGCGAAAGGGTAGGCGAATCGGGAACTCCTTGTTGCGGCCAACCAAGAGCAAGTCCCGAGCCGGTAAGGATTGGCCATCCACCGGAACCGAGTGTGGCGTGATGCGGGAGCGATCCCCTGCGTGTCAACCTTACTCCCGACAGTCGCCTTGCGGATTCTTGTATAAAGAATCGCAGGGCCAGCTGCGGAGACACCGAGCGTGAGCGAGTCCAACGAAGTCCTGACCGAGCCCAAGCTGGAGCGACGCACCCGGCGTCGGTTTTCCGCCGCGGAGAAGCAACACCTGCTGGCTCAGGCCGATGCGCTGGCGCATGGCGAGCAGGTTGCCTGGCTGCGGCGCAGCGGGCGGTATGCCGCGCAGCTCAGCCAGTGGCGCAAGGCACTCACCGAGCGGTGCATGCAGGGCCTGGAGCCCAAGTGCGGTGGGCGTAAGCCGGCGATCCGCGTGATCGCAAGCTTGAGCGCCTGCGCCGCGAGAACGCCCGCCTGGAGCATCGCGCGCAGGTGGCCCCACGCGGCGCCATCCCAGCCAGCTCCAGGACGTGCATCAGCCGCTGCACGTGCTGGCGATTGATCGCAGAGCCCTGCTCGCGCAGATACACCACCATGCGACGACCACTATAGAATGCGCGCTGAGTGTACTGCTCATCGATCGGCTCCAAAAGGCGCAACTCCAGGACGTCGGGGTTTTCGTGACACTGGGCGTAAACACCTGAGCGAGCCACGCCCCTAAACATGCAATGCCGCCTCACCGCCAACGTCGCCTCGCGCTCGATCCAGCTCCGCCTCACCCTCACAGAGGGTCGGGAAGCCTGAGCGCCCAAATTTGACCCAATTTTCGATCTATAGATGTTTGGTCCCGGATGATTCCTGGCCCCGCAGGAGCTATCCTTTGTTCCTCGCCAGGGGCGCTCTGGAGCGCCTCGCCGCCCGCACCACGCCCGCGATCCGGCGCGAGTCCAGGCCTCGAGACTGCCCACCGCGACGCTGGCGCGCCAGTACAACGTCAGCGAGGAGACGGTGCGCAAGTGGCGCAACCTCGCCCACGTCAGCCCCGTGCAAGCCCTCCTGCGATGGCATCAACAGCAACCGGATCTCTTCCGACGCGATCCTGGTAATCTACCGGGACCTGAAAACTGTTGATCGACGCCATGGAGCGCTTTGAACGGGAGCCTCGTGGGTGACCGGCCGACGCGCTAGCTTCCGCAGCGGACAACTGCATCCAGAATGCTCTACGGAGACGATCTCCGGACGTGCATGGCGCGCGACACGCAAGTGACGTCACCCTCGAAAAAGCGACGGAGCATAGCCGATGGTGTTGACCGCACGGGCATGCTCATGCAGCGAGGTCTCAGGAAATGCGTTGGTTTCGATCAGCCAAACCCTGTCCTCTTCGTCGATGACGAAATCCAGTCCCAACTCCGACAGCGGCATTGGGGCGGACGCACTCTGTATGCGGGCAATATCGATCGCGGCCCGACGGAGTTCGGCCTCGATTGCCTCGGCCTTCTGGGGATTCCTGTGCTCGAGAAAGCTCTCCAACGCCCCCTGATAGCCCCCACGACTGACATTGGGCAAGGGGCTCCCCGCCTCGGCCAGCCGCACATACGCACGAGTGACGCCCCAATCACCGTCAGCCCGCCGCTGAACATGGACACGAATATCAAACGGCCGGCCGTCGCTGGTGCGCGAGCTGATGTAACGTTGGGCAATATACTCCCTGTATCGAAGCCTCCCCGAGATGCGTTTGTCGATCAGCGCAGCAAGTTCGTCGACCGGAGCCTTGACGTTCTGGGAATCGCAGATCAGCTGCCAGTCATTGTCTCCGGGAAGCACGAAGAACAGACCAACACCTCTGTTTCCGGTGGCGCGTTTGACGACTGCTCCAGATTGCCGGCGCAGAAAATCGCTTAGAAATCCCCTGGTGTCGGCGCCGGGGACCGACGACCAAGGGATCACATATTTTTCACAGGAAGTCCCGTCAAGCAGCCTGCACATGCTGATCTTATCCATCTCCAGGTTCGCAATAACGGGACGGCAGCTGCGAACCCACGCATCAACCGCCTGTTGGTGCGTATTCACTGGGTCGCCTGTTATGATGACGACGTCGGGGAGGTGGATGACCTCCGAGGACCAGCCGTGTTGCAATGTCCATAAATCGGCTCGGATTACTCCTTTATCCAGCTCGCAGTGCGACGCGTGAAGCAGCGCGAGCGACGCACCCTGCAGATTGGCCTCGGCGAGCATGGCTCTCAGCCTAAGGTCCGGGAAGAAGTCTAGTGGCCGCGTCCGAGTGCATGCGGGCGGGTCGAGATAGTTGACGACGAGGCGGACGATATGAAAACACAGCCTTATGACGCAGAAGGCTTGGACTTGATGGCGACCTTGATGCAGAGCGCCGCGAGAGCCCGTGGAATTGAAACCCGCGTGCGGCAACTCGACGCAGACCAGGACTTCGCTCAGATCAGGACATGGCTCAGCTTCACGATCAAGGGACAAGAGTTCTATTACGCGAAAGGTAGGCTCCTGGAATACGGCAAGGACCGCTGGGGGAACATCAACATCGGGCGGGACTTGAACCATGAGGCGGCACTGCTCGTCTCAGACAAGCACCGAATGAAGACCCACCTGAGGGAACGGGGGTTCCGTGTTCCCGAAGGCCGGATCTTCCGGCGCCGGCATCTGCAGGCCGCATTGGACGCGTTCGGGGAATTTGACGGTGCCATTTGCGTAAAGCCGAACAACGGCTTTGAAGGCAAGTGCGTGACGACTGGTATCGTCGACGAAGACGAATTCGGCAGGGCAGTCAGGCGCGTGGCAGAGCATTACGTCAATATCGTCATCGAAGAAAGCGTTGTCGGCGGACATTACCGGTTCTTCTACGTCCACCCCGAGGTGGTAGGCATCAGGCGCGGCATTCCATTGAACGTGGTCGGTGACGGCAAATCCGGCATTGCGGAACTCCTCGCGACAAAGAATGCAGAGCGGCGGCGGCGGGCCTTGCCGACGCACCTACCGATTGAGCCGGACGAAGAGATCGTCGCGTTCCTGGCCGCACGGGGCCTCGGCTTGGACCACGTTCCCGACAGGGGCGAGACGGTATTTCTTGGCGCAGTCTCCAATTCTTCCGCCGGCGCCGATACGGTTCTGTATGGACTCGACGAGGTGCATCCCAGCTATCTCGACGTCGTGGCCCGCGCTTGCAGATCGGCGCCCGGGTTGCACTTTTCCGGCGTGGATATCATCATTCGCGACGTTGAGGAGGCCGCCTCGGCCGACAACCACTGGTTCCTTGAGCTCAATGCGAGCCCGGCGCTCCCCGCGTTCTACTATCCGTGGGAGGGCGCCACGGTCGATGTGGCCGGAAAGATTTTGGATTTGCTGCGTTCCGAATATCCTTTTTGAGCACGCCGCTCGTGATAGATCTGCTAGCGTACGACCGCCACGACGGTCACATGGCATGAAACGCTGCGGTCGGACAATGAAAATGACGGAGCGTGGTTTTTCGACCGGATCGACGGAGGCACACCGGAGTGCCTTGCGTAATCCGTGCGTGTAGACCCCCGCCCCTGTGATGTCCCGAGCTTGGACCGGGGCATGATTACGCGAGCGCCTGGTGGCCATCACGGTCTTATTGCCGCGTCGGCTCACAGGTGCGAACAGCATGAGAGACGCAGAGATGAGCGAGAATTCGGTTTTGAGCGCGGACGCCTTACGGCGCTGGCTGACGGTGTACCTGGCGACCGTAATCGGTGAGCCATCGGAATCCATCGATACAAGGGTTGCACTGTCGACATATGATCTGGACTCGATCGATGCGGTAACGATGGCCATAGAGCTAGAGAAGAAGTTCACCCTGAAGGTTCATCCCGACCTCTTTCTACTGGGGCATTCAAGCGTGGAGGATGTGGTCGCCGAGCTATGCACTCATGCAGTTGCGGGCCGCTGAGTCAATGCTGTGATCCGGCGGCAGCGGAGAGGCGGCCGCCGGTCGCGATGCTGCGTCGGCAATAGATAGGCAGCGAACAGGGTATCGATGTCACTGTTCCTTGGGAGTAACCAGAGCATGGCCCGGGATGCATACAGTCGCTGGAATTATATTCCCGCAAGCCTGACGTTTTTTGATCTGACTGCAGACGAATGGGCGCAGTTCCACGACGCGATTTCGAAGATCGCGAAGGAACGGCACCGCATCGAAAGCGTGACGGGATCTGCGCGAGGGGACTTCCTACTGCTCAACGCGGAGGGCACGCGGCCACCGATCTTCTGGTGCTTCAACAATTGGGCGGAGCCCGTGCTGCTCGCACGAAAACTTGGGTCGGACCAACCCGTGGTCGCGATGCACTCGCTCAATGGCGTGACCGAGACACGGCGCACGAAGACCCGATTCCATGAACACCTGGCCGTGCGTTATCTAAACGGCATGAAGGCGCTGGACGCCACCTGCCCGCCAGTGATAGGCGGCAACTGTCAAGGGGCTCCGGTGGCCGAATCCATCGCGCTACACGCAGCCGAAGCGTTCGGCATCGAGCCCCTGTTGATCACGCTGGAGTACGTACCTCGACGCCAGTATCGGGGGCCGATGCTAATGCTTTTCGGGGCAAAGAGCCGGTTCAACCCCTTCACGACGGATATTGATCCGGTTGCAATCTGGCGTTCGACCCTGGGTGGTTTTGCGTGGGGCTTTATCGACGCCGACCACGGGCAGTACTTTAGGGAGCCGGGCATCGATCAGCTGCAACGGCTGATTCAAGAGTCAGTGAAAGCGTTTCGCTTGAGCGGCGGATTGCCCACGGCAGAATTCATCTGCTCCGAACGCACTACCGATCGACCCGCGTCGCCGTCTTGACGGACCAAAGCCGGTGCCGACACTGCGAAGCCAGTACGGACCCCGAGGCATCCCCTCAAATTGAACCACTACACGTCGCTATAGTCTGCCGGAGGCGTACATCGCCAGCGTGCTGGCCCGCGCCGAGCCAGCGGCGCCGGAGAACACGGACGCGGCAACGGCGCAGCCCATGCGCGGGCCGAGGGCGGGCTGAGCCGTTTGCCCGAGCTTAGGCCGCACTCTGGGGCCGTTCAACCGTTTTTCCTCGGTTCAGGCTTGCGTCGTCACGTCACTGAAAAAGTGTCGCGCCCGCACCCCGAGCGCCAGCAGCGTCCCCCATACAGCAACGCCCCCAAACCGATCGACAGCCCGAGCCGAACCAGGCGCGCGGCCTGATCGAATTCGGTCCAGGCCAGCGTCGGTCCGCTCACCCACCACAGCACGGCGCCCATCAGCAGGCTTGCGCCCGTCGTTTGGGTCGCGGTAGGGACGACGGTTACCCGCCGCCCCCCGCACAGATCCACGTGAGCGGGACTACCGCACGTGGCTCCTGCCTAGTACTTCGCACCTGAAATTCACTGGTGAATTTACGCCATCAGTGGCTTGCCAATGTAGGTCCAGCGGAAGGGTTTAGCGAGAGTCTGGTTGAAGAAATCAACGAATTCGAGGATCCGCTGCTTGAGCGCCTCGGAG
>NZ_AFWT01000054.1 GCF_000224065.1 Thiorhodococcus drewsii AZ1 | reverse complement strand
AACCACCGCAGGCTGGACATCGGCGCATGCCTCGGCGTGAAGCACATCGGAAAGCCGTGTACGGGAAAACCGTATGCACGGATTGATGAGGGAGGGCTGGTCTCCTGTGCCTATGATTCGGCTAGTGAGGCACCGCCAAACGAAAGGGGCGGCAACAGATAGGCCGGGTCTACGGGTGCGGGATGCCTGCTCTCTACTCTACCTACTATGCTCGTATGCTCGTATCAGCCGAGTCCGAAATCGAGTTGAGCTGCCACGGGAGTCGCAGGGGCTTATAAGACCGCTTGAGGGCCAGGGACAACAGAACCCAGCCCGAGAAAAGGAGCCCTACTTTGGGCGTATAGCGACCCTGTGTGTTGGTGCAATGAATGCCCATCGAAGGACGGGGTCGAGCACATCCAGTGCAACGGCCGTTCGGCCGCGCCATCGTCCGATCGGTGCTCGCGTCAAAACCCTTCGCCTGGAGGGTATAATCCGGCTCCGGTTCCTCTCCGGAGAGATATGCGATGTCGGTCTCGCTCGTTCCCGCAGATTCGGTCTTTGGCATCATCGCCGTCCTGGCCCTCGTCGGCGCACTCGCGATTTGGCTGGAGCACAAGGGCATCGGGCGGCGGATATCGAGCGTCGTCATGGGGATCCTCGGCGGTATGCTGTGCTCCAACCTGGGTATCCTGCCGTTCAGTTCCCCGGTGTACGACTTCATCTGGAGTCAGGCTCTGCCGTTTGGTTTGGTTCTGCTCCTGCTGCATGCCGATCTGCGACGCATCTTCCGGGAAACCGGGCGTCTGATGCTGGCCTTTTCGATCGGTGCCTTCGGGACGGTGCTCGGCGCGCTCGCGACCTACGCGCTCTTCTCCTCGGTTCCGCATGCGGCCGAGTTGACCGGGACCTTCGCCGCCAGCTACATCGGCGGGTCGATCAACTTCCTCGCCACCTCTCAGGCCCTGGGTCTGGACGCCTTTCCGAGCATCCAGGCGGGTGCCATGGCGGCGGACAATCTGGTGATGGCGGCCTATTTTGCGCTGCTGTTCTCGTTGCCCGAGATGCCATTCCTGCAGCGCCTCTATGCCCGCCGAGCCCTAGCGCGCGAGACCACGCCACGCGGAGAGCACCCGGCGGTCGTGGAGGCGGAGGGGAGCCTGCGCGCATTCGATGTGCTGACGACCCTGGGCGTCGCGGCGGCCATCTGTTTCGTCGGCGACTGGGTGGCCGGCTTCACCGCGTTCGCCGGGGCGGGCATCCTCTGGACCTCAGCATTGGCCGTCGCGGTCGCGACGTTCGCGAGCCGTCCGATCGCGTCGATCCGAGGTATCCAGTCCCTTGGTCTGGGGCTGATGCAGATCTTTTTTGTCGTCATCGGCGCGGCCGCCAGTGTGCCGGCCGTGATCGAGATCGGTCCGGTTGTCGTGCTGTTCCTGAGCGTCCTCATCGCCGTCCATCTGGTCTTCCTGCTGATCGGCGGCTGGATCGCGCGGCTCGACCTGCGAGAGATCGCCGTCGCCTCCAACACCAACTGCGGCGGTCCCACCACGGCGGCGGCCATGGCGCTGTCGAAGCGCTGGGACGAACTGGTCATCCCCGTCATCCTCTGCGGCGTGTTCGGCTACGCCATCGCCAATTTCATTGGGATTGGATTAGGGAACTGGCTGCGCGGTTGATTGAGTCGACCCGATCGCGCGCTGGGGGACTGCTGGGGGACTGCGCTGGGGGACTGCGGGGTCAGGTCTTGTTTTTTGCGTAATAAGCAAGGCCTGATCCTACTATGCTTTAGATTTCAAAATAGAGACTAATAACAATGATTGACCATAAAAAATATCCGATCTCCTACGCAGAGGTTCTCAAAGCCCGAGCTGTGGTATCTGGCCACCTGACACCAACATGCCTTACTCGATATGAGAATCTGTCTTCTTTAATAGATGCCGAGATTTTTGTGAAACATGAAAATCACAATCCCACCGGTTCTTTCAAGGTTCGAGGTGGAATTAACGTCATGCATCATTTAAAGAACACTGGTATAAACGGAGTGATCACATTTTCAACCGGAAATCACGGTCTTTCCATAGCCCAATCCGCAGCATGGCTTGGTGTTGAAGCAACTATTGTTGTTCCGGAGAATAATAATCAGGTAAAAAACAGAAGCATAACATTAACAGGTGCTACTTTGATTGAGGCGGGTAAAACCTTTGAGGAAGCCTCGGCTGTCGTTAATGAACTGTCAGAAAAGGAAAATCTATATTATGTGCATCCCGCTAATGAACCCCACCTGATTAATGGTGTCGGTACAGAGTTCGTCGAAATTATTGAAGCAGTCCCTGATTTGGATGCTGTTATTCTACCGATTGGTGCAGGTAGTGAAGCAGCAGCAGCTTCAATGGTATTGAAAACAATTAATCCAAATATTCAAATATTTGCAGTACAGGCAGAATCCTCCAGTGCCGCATTCAAATCATGGAAAATAGGTGAAATAGTTTCCTCCGCAAATACCACGTTTGCTGGTGGATTTGCTACAGGTATTGCATACGAGGTTCCATTTGAGATATACAAAAATAATATGGAAGACTTTGTTCTTCTCACTGAAGAAGAAATATATGAAGGAATCGCGCTAGCTGGATACTACACGCATAATTTTGTTGAAGGAGCGGGAGCTTCAACAATCATGGCGGCAATAAAATTAAAAGAAAAATTAAAAAGCAAGAAGGTGGTGATTCAGTTTAGTGGATGTAACGCATCACCAGATGAAATCAATAGAGCCTATAGTTCGCGTTTATTCTCGGAAGGATGGAAGGCGAATGAAATCTAAGGGCTGCGGGGGCAGGTCTTGTTTTTTGCGCAATAAGCAAGATCTGACTGTATGCTGCTTAATTGCAAAGTCCGGAGCATTAAATGGCTATACTCGATCCATCGCTACTGAAGCATCGATTTGTGTTCTAACCCATCCGTCGTATGTCGTCTAGGACATTCAGTAAGCTGTCTCCGGAACTCGGTGTCCCCGCAACTCGAAACTCGCTTTATCTTGAGCGATAGATTTATTAGCTTTTCCCGAGTAACCTCTTACTTCAGCTCTTCTTGATCAACCTGATCTGAAAGGTTGTTGATATAGTCGATCAGAGATTCAACCTCTTTGCTGGCGAATTGATTAACAACATCAATCATCTTGTTGACGTCTTCCTTCAGGAAATTAGCAGCCCGCCAGAAATCATCTTTCACCCCTTCATCCAGTTTTTCTGTAGCGCTTAAGAGAGCATTGAGGTCATTGCTTTCGTGAATGACGTTGGTGCGTTCAATAAATCTTTCAAAATGGTCCTCTTTAGGCCCATAATTACTGAGAGCCTTGTCAGTTCGATCGAGTTGCTGTAGTTCATTAACCAACTCATCTCTCTGGTTTGCTTCTAAACTTGAAAGCTTGGTAGCGAGGCTGGCAGCGCGGCGCGGCTCTTCTCGATTTAACCATGCATCTGTTATCAGCAGCTCAATGGTTTGTTTTTGATCTTGCCTTCCCGCTCCTGAATCCTTAAGCTCATAATAAGTCTGTCCATCATCAATACTCTTTTCTCCGAAACGCGATTCAGAAATAAGCAGTCTTGCAGTATTGCTAGAGCGTAATCGTTCTATGATATCCATTGTTTCATGATTACTCTCCAGGTTAACGGGCTGCTCTTTGTCACTTCCAAGTAAGCGCTCCAAGCCTACGGTGGTAATATCAAGATATGCGCGTTGGTTGAGATTATCCAGCTCACTCAGCTCAGACGTCATCTTACTGAGCTGGGTATCGTTGAAATCGTAGTTCTCCATCAATGAGGTAAACTGATTAATCATTTCCTTATTGATAGATTCTGCATTGGCATCGTAATCAAGTCTGGTTCCCTGCCACGTAGTCAGTGGACTGTGATCCAGCACTGGAGGGTTGTTCATTGCAAAAGGGGAAATTGATTGAATAAGACCAGACATGTAGCCAATAACCTTGTCCTGAGTGTCCTCCTTAAAGTCTGACAGTTCTTCCATTAGACGTATTCCTACGTCCGGGTTACTTCCCAATATTTCAAGTAATTGACTTTCTTGGCTATCACTGTATTTGCTCAAATTGTCAAAAATAGAGTTGACCGTCTCCTCTATATTTTCAGAGTCAATAGCATTAATGGCTTTGACGAAATTATGAAGATCATTGGCCGCAGGAGAGCTATTTGGCTGAGTACCATTTGCCAAATACGTTGAGGGGTTCTTAATTAAAGGGACTGGTAAGCTCAGTTGGTTTGTTTTCTCCAAAACTCTGGAAGCCGTCTCGGTGTCCATTTTTTTCAGGCTCTGAATAAAGTTGTTCACCTCAGCTATACCGGGAGCCCTTAAATGGACATACCTACGATCTGTTCCTTGAGTCTGCAAGGCCGCGGCTGTACGAGCCAGATTGCTCAAGTCTTCATCGCTGAGTTGCTCGGCAAATTCGAGGAAATTTTCATCTTCCATCAATCCCATGTCGAGCAGGATTTTTCCCTGATCTTCGGAAAGCCGGTTGAAAATTTTTTCCATTCGACCACCTAGCTCATCATTTTTCATAATGATGATACGATTATTACCTACAAATACCTTCGTCCCAGGTGGATAGACCTCAGAGAATTTCAGGCTACTAACATCTACATCATTCAGATTGCTTAGTGTTTTACTTTGTTTTTCTTGAGGGATGGCGGGTGATTCAGTCGAGAGGGTTTGCTTTGATTCAGAATTTTGATAACCACTACTGGGCGATATATTTGGAATATGTCGTTGATTGGGATCAATGCTTATAGCCATATTAGAACCCCTCCCTTTTGGGTCATTTGGCTCAGTTATAATTTAGACTTCTAAAACTCGACTTTGCCATTTTTGAGTCTTGGCGGGTGTGCTGAGTGATGCCCAGAGCGATAGAGACAGACTCGGATGGGTTGGCGGCAGAGGGGCGCGGGCGATATCGTCTGATGTCGACCAAAACGCCAGATGAGTACACCGATGCGCCTTCTGTCGACCTCGATTGTATCTGTTCTGCAGCCGTTTGCCTGCCTGTTTACGCGTCCGACGTGGCTGCGCGTTCAAGCAAGCGGACGCACGGGGACAGGTCTTGCTAATTTTTACCTCTATTTGAAATGACCTCCCCTTGGCATCGAAAGCAAGTCCACATCATATCGACCACGAATTAAAGGATTCAGCACCTTTCCAGTTCACGAGCCAACATTTCAACAAGCTTTGCGGCTGGTCGTTCCCGTGCTAACGGCGCACCCTGTCCCACCCATTGCGCGGCAAATTCGGTCAGGCCCAGCTTCGCGGCAGCGGCCGCCAATTGTTTTGTTGCGTCATAGGCGAGGGGATAGGCGGCCGGCGCCGGGCTGCCGGCAGCCTCGCCATGCCGCACCAACCGATTGATGAGGCCCCGGGCGGGACGACCGGAAAGCACTCGGGTCAGCCGCGTTGTGGCCGCCCGGGTGCTCTTGAGATTTTGACGATAACTCTCGTTGGCGGAAGACTCGGGGCATAGAACAAACGCGGTGCCCAGCTGCGCGGCCGCCGCGCCCAGGTCAAGCACGGCTCGAATGCCCTGACCATCCATGATCCCGCCTGCGGCAATCACGGGCTGCCGGGTCCTGTGCATCAGCATCCGGACGAGCACGGAGGTGGCGAGCCCTTCATCGTCGGCGTCCGCATCAAAAATACCGCGATGTCCGCCAGCCTCTATCCCCTGCGCCACAATGGCGTCGATGCCGGCCTGCTCAATGAGATCGGCTTCCTGCACATGGGTCGCCGTTGCCATCGTGTAAATGCCAGCCTGACTCAGAGCCCGGACCCGATCGGGCGAAGGCACTCCGAAGTGAAAACTGACCACTGCCGGGCGCTGCTCCAGCAGCATGTGGAATAGGTCGTCGTCATCCAGGAAGGAGGTATAGATCTCGTTGAGTGCCGCCGGAGGTTCAACGCCAGCCTCTGCGAACAATGGGGCTAGATGCTCCAGCCAGGCGGCCTCGCGTTCCGGATCGCGTTGTGCGGGGGCATGGCAAAACACGTTGACGTTGAAGGGACGGTCCGTCAACGCGCGTGTTGCTTCGATTTGCTGACGCCCCTGCTCGGCTGAAACGGCACCGATCCCAATCGATCCAAGTCCGCCAGCGTTGGAGACGGCCGCAGCAAGCTGAGGCGTGGACACCCCGGCCATGGGCGCCTGGACGATCGGGAGGCGGATACCGAGCCTGGCGAGAAATTCCTGATCTATGTTCATGGCTTTTCATTCTGTATTTGAGAATAAGTGTCGTGATATATTCTTCAAAAGAGAATATTTCACAGCAAAGCTTCTCTCAAGAGGAAAAGCATGGATTCCGAATCGCTCCGAATCTTCTGTACCGTGGCCAGCGAATTGAGCATCACCCATGCCGCCACCCGGCTTGGTCGGGCACCGTCCAACGTGACCACCCGCATCCAGCAGTTGGAAGCGGATTTGGGTGCGGACCTGTTCGTGCGGATTGGGAAGCGATTGTCACTGTCCGCTGCGGGCGAGGACTTTCTCGACTATGCGAGTCGCATGATGGCTCTTGAGGAGGAGGCCCGGCATGTTGTCTCCGGTGGAGTACATGGCGGTACCCTGCGTATCGGTAGCATGGAAAGTACAGCCGCGAGCCGGCTGCCATCGGTACTGGCCAGCTACCACGCCGGTTTCCCGGAGACACGCCTGGAGTTGACCACCGGCCCATCGCGGCCGCTGCTTGAAAAGGTGCGTGCCGGCCAGCTCGATTGTGCCTTCATCGCGTTGCCTCCATCCTTCGAGAGCGCTTCGGCGCTGGGCGATCTGGGACTGACATCCCGCCCCCTGTGGCGCGAAAATCTGCAATTGCTGCTGCCCGCTCATGAATCCGGCTGCGATCAGGTTGCCGACATCCAGACGCGCTCACTGGCCGCTTTCCCGCAGGGCTGCACCTATCGCAGCATGGCCGAGAACCTGCTCGGCATTGCCGGTTCGACGACCTGGAGAATCCAGGAAATGGCCTCCTACCATGCGATGACGGCTTGTGTTGCGGCAGGGTCGAGCGTGGCGCTGCTGCCTGCGAGCGTGCTGAAGCTGACGAGCACGCCGCCCGACTGCAAAGCGTTGCCGGCAGGCCAGTCCGACACGCTGCTGGTTTGGCGCGAGGGCTATAAGGTGCCCGCGTTTCAGCATCTGATGCGGCAACTGGACGGTGCGCAGTCATGAGCACCTCGTCCGCCGCCCGAACGGCCTACCGTGCCGAGTGGCGATCCGCCATCCAGGCTGCCCTGGTGCTGACCATTGGCATGGGCTTTGGCCGCTTTGCCTTCACCGCCATTTACCCGCACATGGTGAACGAAGGGGTGCTCAGCCTGCGCGGCGGCAGTCTGGCTGCCTCCGCCAATTACGCCGGCTATCTGGTGGGAGCCCTGTTCGCCGTTCGTCTACGCGCCCACACGGCCCACTGGTTTTGCCAGTTGTCGATTCTGGGTACCGCCCTCTGTCTGGCGGTGCTCGCGCTGTTGACGTCTACCTGGACGATTGTGGCGGTACGTGGCATCGCGGGGCTGTTCAGCGCGTTGTCCATGGTCGCCGCCTCCCTGTGGCTGCTGGAACATCGCGGTCATTCGTGGGGTGCGCCGCTGCTGTATGCGGGCGTGGGCGTCGGGATTGCCGTGTCAGCGGAATTGCTGGTACTTGCGGAAGCGATCGGTCTGGATAGCGCCGGAATGTGGCTGATGCTCGGCATCGCGACGCTGATGATCGGCCTGATGGCTGCACCCGCCTTCCTTCCTGACAGGCGATCGCGGTGAGGTTGCGGTCGAGAGCGTGCGTGAAATGGTACCTTCGAATGCCGATACAGCCATCGTTACAGCCTGGCCGCTCGTCCTGATTTATGGCCTCGCCGGCCTGGGCTACATCGTCACCGCCACCTATCTCCCGACGCTGGTCATATAGGCGGTCCCGCAAGACAGGTTCCATCAAAAATCGCATTCCTCCTAGAGTGTGCACGGGGGGGCAGAAACATCGGTTGCCTGATATTGATTCCCCCTGAGTTGGGCGCAACCTTGTCCCCTTGGTGCGGTCGTGCGGATGCGCCGATGGTTTGACAATACGATAGGGGGAGTTATGGGGATGTGGGTGAGTGATGTCGCGAATTCGGCGAGACGCGCCTGTGCGGTGCTTTTGATCTCGACCGTTGGTGTGTCGCCGGTCGGCGCGGAGGACCTTACGGAGGATCGGATCGGTAGTGCGATCCAGGCGTTGGATCGCATGGCGCCGGAGTTGTTGCAGCGCTCCGGTGTGCCAGGCATGGCGATCGCCGTGATCTCTGGTGACCGGGTCCGCTACCAGCGCGGCTTCGGTGTCCGTGCGCTTGGCGGCGGCGAGCCGGTCGATACGGAGACGGTTTTCCAGCTCGCCTCCGTCTCGAAGCCGCTGGCGGCCACTGTCGTTGCCGGACTTGTTGGGGATGGTCTCGTCGCCTGGGAGACGCCTGTCTTTCGTTTTCTGCCGAGCTTCGTCTTGTCCGACCCCTGGGTCACGCAAACCGTGACCATCGCCGATCTGCTCTCGCATCGCAGCGGGTTGCCCGATCACGCGGGGGATCTGCTGGAGGATCTGGGCTTCGATCGGGACGAGATCCTGAAACGTTTGCGGTGCGCGCCGCTATCTCCATTCCGCATCACCAATGCCTACACCAATTTCGGCTTCACGGCCGGTGTCCTGGCCGGAGCCTCGGCCGCCGGAATGGACTGGCCCGATGTCGCCGAGCAGCGGCTGTTCGCGCCGCTCGGTATGTACCAGAGCAGCTTCCGCTATGCGGACTATCTGAGCCGGACCAACCGCGCCGTTGCTCACGCCTATGTGGACGGGGTTTACCAGCCGCTCTATGAGCGCGATGCCGATGCCCAGTCGCCGGCGGGCGGGGCGAGCACCAGTGTGAGCGATCTGGCGAAGTGGGCACAGCTCGCGCTCGACGAGGGCCGTTATGAGGGTGAGCAGGTGGTCCAGTCCGCCGCACTGTTGCAGACGCAGTTGCCGCAATCGATCAGCAATCCGGCACCCACGGCGGGCGGACGCTCCGGGTTCTACGGCTTGGGTTGGAACGTCAGCTACGATGATGCCGGTCGTACCAAGCTCAGCCACTCCGGGGCCTTCATTCTCGGGGTCGCCACGAGCGTGACCCTCTATCCGGAGCTCGACCTCGGCATTCTGGTCCTGACCAATGGCGCGCCCTATGGACTTGCGGAAGCGACGTCGCAGACCTTTTTCGATCTGGTGCTCGACGGTGCCGTGCAGGAGGACTGGCTGAGCCTCTATTTCGGTCTCTTCTCCGAGCTCTGGGCCGAGGAGCGCGACTTCATGCGCGATTACAGCGTGCCGCCCGCGAGTCCCGAGCCGTCACTGGCGCAATCGGCCTATCTGGGTAGCTATTACAGTCCCTATTACGGTCCGTTGCGGGTGAACGCGGGCTCGACTGGGATGTCGATCAGCTTGGGGCCGCAGTCTATGACCTTCCCTTTGAAGCATTGGGACGGCAATCTCTTCGTGTTCGAGACGACTGGAGAGAATGCGCTTGGCCTCAGCGGCGCCGAGTTCGTGATCGGCCCGAGCGGCAGCGCCGACAGCCTCATCCTGGAGCGCTACAACAAGACCGGACTGGGCACCTTTAAACGGCGGCCTGACCCGCAACAATCCTGCGCATCCTTGGGGCAATGCGCCGAGTAGATGAAGTGGGGTGCCACAGGGATGTGGTAACCGTTCGGGGACCTGGACGTTGCGGTCATGTGTGAGGTTTGGTGTGGCCGCGTTGCCGCTCCTCGCCGTGGGGGCCGCCACGACGCGTTTCGGCGCCTTGCCCTGACGGACGCTGGACATACTCCGATACCGGAAATCCCACGCACGACGGGTATACTTGTGATCCAGATCTTACCTGTGGGGACACAACGACCATGATCGAGATCGAGTACATCGTTAGAGACAGCAAGGGAGTGGAGCGTTTGCGCACGACCGACAAGAAGGAGGCCGACGCCTACGATCGTATCTTGGAGAACGCCGAGCGTTTGGCCGATCTGCTGCGCGCGGATCAGGTTCTGCCCAACCTGCCAGAGACCGATCTGGAGGAATTGACCATCTACCTCGCTCGCAACGCCCGTGATGTCGAGCGCGTGCTTAAGGGCAAGGCACTGGAGCGCGGGGCGTCCGCCGCCTCCGCGTCCTCCGAGACTCCGGACAAGGTGACTCCGCTCAAGGCGGCTGGATGAGCCATGTGGTTCTGATTGCGCCGTTTTGCGGCAAGGGTGGGGCGATCGAAGCCTGATGAAGAGGGGATGACGCAGGGTTTTACGTCATCCAAGCGTGCGAAGGTCGCTTCACCAGAGTCCTTGCTTCTTGGTGGCCACCTTCACGTCCGGGCCTTCCTTGGCCCCTTCGAGTATTCCTCCTTCGAGGGTCTGGATGTGCTCCTGTTGCGGGAGCCTCCGCGTTCTCGCCTCCAAGCGGGCTGACGGTCTATGTCGCCCTACGAAGACTAAGGCCAGACCTCAATATTGCGTCTGCTCCAGCGCCGCGATGCGTTTTTCGAGCGGAGGGTGGCTGCGAAAGAGGGCCATCAGGCCCTCGCCGATTTTTCCCGAGATGCCGAATGCGGCGAATTCGCCTGCGGGCAGGTCCTGTGGCTCGTGGCCCCGCTGGAGTGCGCGTAAGGCATTCGCCATTTGATGCCGGCTGGTCAGGCTGGCTCCGCCAGCATCGGCCCGGTATTCGCGGAAGCGCGAGAACCACATGACGATCATGGTCGCGAGCACCGAGAGCATGATTTCGGCGGCGATCGAGGTGATGTAGTAACCCGCCCCATGACCTTCCTCGTTTTTGAGGATGACGCGGTCGACGAAGTACCCGACGATGCGCGCCAGGAAGACGACGAAGGTGTTCACGACGCCCTGAATCAGCGCCAGGGTCACCATATCGCCGTTGGCGACATGGCTGATCTCGTGTCCGATGACGGCCTCGACCTCATCCTGGCTCATGTGCTGAAGCAGTCCTGTGCTGACGGCGACCAGCGCATCGTTGCGGTTCCATCCGGTGGCGAAGGCGTTCGGTTCGGGCGAGTTGAAGATGCCGACCTCTGGCATGCGAATGCCAGCCTGGCCCGATTGGTTGGCGACGGTGTTCAGCAGCCATTGCTCGAACGGGTTGGTCGGCTGGTCGATGATCTGAACGCCCATGCCATGTTTGGCCATGGTCTTGGAAAGGAACAGCGAGATCAGCGACCCACTGAAACCCACGATGGCGGCCATGATCAAGAGCGAGGTCATGTCGATGCCGCCGTTTTGCAGCAGCGCGCCGTCGAGGCCGAGCAGGCGGAAAACGACGCTGATGACGACCAGGATCGCCGCGTTTGTCAATATAAACAATATGATGCGCATCATGAATCAAAAACTCCAGACAAAGTAAAAAGTATGTATAATAAGCGTCCCTTGAGTGGGGCAAGAGTCCTTTAGCTGCCGCTAAATGCGCAGCAGAAAATATGGGGCTCAAGCCGACGCGACAAGTGGTGAAAATAAAAGTTTGACAAGATCGTCTTTCACCATTAGTATTTCGCGTCTCAGAGCACTGGGGCCATAGCTCAGCTGGGAGAGCGCAACACTGGCAGTGTTGAGGTCGGCGGTTCGATCCCGCCTGGCTCCACCAAACAAAACAATCCGACTATTTAGGTCATGGGTCGGATTGATCAGGATTAAGTTCCTGTCCCCATCGTCTAGTGGCCTAGGACACCGCCCTTTCACGGCGGTAACCGGGGTTCGAACCCCCGTGGGGACGCCAATCCGAAAGGGGCTCAGCGAAAGCTGAGCCCCTTTTTCTTTGCGCGCGATATTGCGCTTCCTCCTTGTTTTGTGCCGTATTCCGGTATCTGTCGACGTTTACTCGGTTTTGGGGCACAGCTCCGCGACGGTGCGCGGGTAGGGATTGTCGCGATCGAGCGGTGCCTCCCAGGGTTTGTGGGCGGCACTCCAGTCGGAGATGGGGGACACGAATGGCAGGTGTCCGTTCGGTCGGAACCAGGAGTCCACCGCCCAGCGGTGGCCTGAGTCCGCGTCGATGAGGGTGGCGGTCCAGTGGACGTCTTTGGTGAAGAGATCGCGTACTTCGGGTGCGCCGACCGTCCATCCTGGCAGTGCGCCAAGCTCGGCTAGGACCTTGAGGTAACTCGTCGTGTTGGCGGCGTTATCGACGCAGTCCGTTCGGCCTGCGACCTCCGCATCTTGATCGTTCAATCCTCGGTCGTTGGCGAGCACCGGAATGCGTTGCTGTGCCAGCACTTCCATCTGCCAGACGCCAATACGCGCTCGCTGCAATCGGTCATGGAGCCCGTCGTTTCGACAGAGGTCCATGGCTGCCCTGACGCGTGCGAGTTCGGTCGCATCGAATGTCACCTGTTTGCGATTGGCACATGACCAGTCGTAGCAGACCGAGAGGGTTGCGCCCGTTTCGGTGAGGGCATAGTCCGCAGCGGGTGGCGAGGTGATCAGTGTTTCCGTGTCCATTGTTCGGTCGGCCGCCATGCCGCTCGATGACGCAGCGGCGACGATGAGTCCGATCAAGTGCTGGCGGGGTTGAGATAGGTTCATGTTTTATCGAGTTGACTCGCTTGCCGAGGCCGATTCTAATGAACCGGCGTCGTCAAATCCGTGTACTTACTGCTTGCGGGTTTGTACACGATAATCGGAGAAGACAAAATGAGAAAAACGTCCGTCCGCTTTGCGCTCGCTATGGGGTTCGTTTCCGCATTCACCTTGGCTGGTTGTTCGTCTGTCCCCAAGAATTCGCCTCCTCCTCCGGCTCCCGTGCCGACCTTCACGCTCGAAGGGGTCAATTTCGCTAATGACTCGGACCGTCTCAGTGCGAGCGCGGATTCCACGCTCACTCAGGCGGCCGATGCCCTCAAGCAGATGCCCGAACAGCCTTACGAGGTTGCTGGATATACCGACAGCAACGCGAGCGACGCCTACAACCAGGATCTGTCTGAGCGTCGCGCCATGCGCGTTCGCAGTCGTTTGATCGATCTGGGTGTGCCTGGCAGCCAGCTGACCGCCAAGGGCTACGGGGAGTCCCAGCCCGTCGCGGATAACGCCACCGCCTCGGGCCGCGCCGCGAATCGTCGTGTTGAGATCCGCCCCTTCTAACGATTGAGTCCGTCCGAATGGATCCGGGGGTGCGCCCTCCGGATCCTTCCCGACCTCGTCTTCCGCGTCAGTCCCAGTTCAGTGCGCCGCCGGTCTGGTATTCGGTGACCCGCGTTTCGAAGAAGTTCTTCTCCTTTTTGAGATCGAGCACCTCGGACATCCAGGGGAAGGGGTTCGTTGCGCCTGCGTATTGCTCGGGAAGGCCGATCTGGGCGCAGCGGCGATTGGCGATGAAGTGCAGATATTCCTTGAACATCGACGCATTCAGCCCGAGTACGCCGCGCGGCATGGTGTCGTGGGCGTATTGGGCTTCGAGTTCGACCGCTTCGCGGATCATGTGCACCAGATCCTGTTTGAAATCGGGCGTCCAGAGGTGCGGATTCTCGATCTTGATCTGGTTGATGACGTCGATGCCGAAGTTCATGTGCATCGATTCGTCGCGCAGGATGTACTGGAACTGCTCCGCCGTGCCGGTCATCTTGTTGCGTCGACCCATGCTGAGGATCTGCACGAATCCGACGTAGAAAAAGATCCCCTCGAAGACGACATAGAAGGCGACCAGTTCGCGTAGCAACCGCTGGTCGCTCTCTGGCGTGCCCGTGTGGAAGTGCGGGTCCGCGAGGTGGCGCGTGAAGGGCAGGGCCCATTCGGCCTTGCGGGCCACGGCCGGCAGTTCGCGGTACATGTTGAAGATCTCACCCTCGTCGAGCCCCAGGCTTTCCACTACGTACTGATAGGCATGGGTGTGGAGCGCTTCCTCGAACGCCTGGCGCAGCAGGTACTGACGGCATTCGGGGTTGGTGATGTGACGATAGACGGCCAGCACCAGATTGTTGGCGACCAGAGAGTCGGCGGTCGAGAAGAAGCCGAGATTGCGCTTGATGATAGTGCGCTCGTCCTCGGTCAGGCCGTTGGGATCCTTCCAGAGCGCGATGTCCGCGTTCATGTTGATTTCCTGCGGCATCCAGTGGTTGGCGCAGGCGTCCAGATATTTTTGCCAGGCCCAGTCGTACTTGAAGGGAACCAGCTGGTTGAGATCGGCGTGACAGTTGATGATGCGTTTGTCGTCGACACGCACGCGTCCCGCACCCATCTCCAGCGACTCCAGTCCGGTTGCGCCGCCAGGGGTCCGTGCGAGCGCTTCGTCGGTTTCGGTTGCTGCCCGGTTTGCCAGGGGGAGTGTGTCCTGGATCTCCAGTTCCGGTTCGCGGGTGTTTTCCGCGAGAAACGGGTCGGCTGCGACAACCGGTGCCGCGCCTGCCGTGGTCATGAGGGCGTGATTGGCGACCAGGCCCTGGCCGGGGCGCACCTGTCCCGTCGTGTGCTGGGCGCGGACGCGTGGCGGCACGGCGCTGGTCGAGGTCGCGGGCTGGGCCTCCCGGGGTTGGGCGCTCTGTGCAGGCTGAGGGGCGGTGGGTTTTGAGGTGGAAAGCGGGTCGTCCCAATTCAGCATGGTCATCTGTCCTCGGCTGAGCGTTGAATCTGGCCCGGCGCATGGATTGCGGGCGCTAGAGAGGGTGGCCCGACGTGGGTCGGGCGATGTCCAAACGTTAAAGGGATTCGGCAGGGATGTCCAGCGCAGATACTAGATATTGTGTTTTGCGTTTTTCTGTCGCGCAGTATGTGGTTTTAGCGGTTTCAGGCGAGACCGGCTTCTTCTACCCATAAGCTGTGGGTTTTCGGCCAGTCGGTCGGCGGGTGCGGCATCTGGGAGTCGGCATTGGTCGCAGCGGGGCCTGTGATGGCCGTCTCTGGAAGATAATGCGCGATCAATCGATACAGCGCGGCGGCGGCGGACTTGGCCTGGTCGACGCGCAGATGATCGAAGCAGATCATGGTCGGCTTGATCCGCAGGTAGGATTCCGGCTGTGCGAATTGCTCGAAGATGGCCCGGGCGTCGCGTTCGAGGGCGATGAAGTTCCGCCTCAATCGGGCGTCGCAGCAGGGCGGGAGGGTGATGTAATCCCACAGCACGTCGGCAGAGCGCTCGCCACTGCGCACGACGACATAAGGCGTTTGAGTCTCGCGGCAGCTATGGAACCAGTCGCTGTCGGTGAAGGTGTCTTTGGCGTCGACCAGGTCGAAAGGGGCGTCAGACATGGGGCTCTCGCTGTAATCCGGGTGATGCGTGAAGGTTGATCCTGATTAGACCCGGCGCTCGCCACGGAGCGCCGGGTCGGTACGACCGCGAACGGATCGCGGAATCGATCAGCGCTTGCTGCTTTGCTGATAAGAAGAGGATCGACTCATTCGGTACGCATGTCGATTCTGGTTCTCCCCAGGTTGAGCGAATTTTTTGGGTTTCGGGGTCGGCTTAGGCCGCGCCCGGAAGCTTGAGTCCAACCTTGACGATGTGGTCGTCCTCGACCTCGCGCACGACCAGTTCCAGATGTCCGACCTGTAGTCGATCGCCGACCACTGGATGGGCCGAGAGCGTTTGGCGGATGAGTGTGTCGAGCGTGATCTCGGGGTCGTGGTGTTCAACCTGGATTCCATAGGCGGTGCAGAGATCGCCAAGTCGAGCCGAGCCGTTGAGAACGAACGCGCCGAAGAAGGCCTGATCGCTCAGATGGGGCGATTCGGTGGGGGCGACGAACAGGCGGTCCAATTCGGCCAGATCCTTGGGGTCCGCCATGAGGTAGAGATAGTCGCCGGCTTGGGGATCGAATGGCTCCAGAGCGTCGAGCAGATGGTGGTCGCGCAGCAGGGCCACGATCCTGGCCCCTTTGGGAAGGTTGAGGAGCGCGGGGCGCCTGTCCACCAGGATGGGCGCGTTCTGGGCGAGCTGGTAGCCGACGAGCTCCAGTTCCTGCTGTCCTGGAATGTCCAGCTCGACACGCTGCACCAGATGGGTCGTGGGGGGGACTTCCAGTCCCAGCCAGCGCGCCAGCAAGCCGACAGTCCAGCCTTGGAGGACCAGCGAAACCAGCACCACGAAGAAGACGACGTTGAAGTACATCTGGGCATGCGGAAGACCGGCCAGCAGCGGAAAGAGCGCGAGAACGATGGGGACGGCCCCGCGCAGTCCGACCCAGCCGATGAAGACCTGCTCGCGCCAGGGAAAGCGGAACGGCAGCAGGCAGATGAGTACGGCGAGCGGTCGGGCCAGAAAGATGAGCACCCCGGCGAAGAGGAGCGCTGCGGGTGCGACCGGCAGCAGTTCCGAGGGCGTGACCAGCAGACCCAGCATGAGGAACATGGCGATCTGGGCCAGCCGCGCGATGCCGTCGTGGAAGCGCTTCACTTCGAGTCTGAACTGGAGCGGCCGATTGCCGATGACCAATCCGGCAAGATAGATGGCGAGGAATCCGCTGCCGCCGGCAGCCGTGGTCGTTGCAAAGAGGCTGAGTCCGCCGGCCATGGCGGCGAGCGGGTAGAGTCCGGGCATCATCTTCAGTCGGTTGATGAGCCAGACCAGGGTGAATCCGCCAGCGAGTCCGAGGCCGGCGCCGAGCCCCATCTGACGCAGGAACTCGGTCAGCATGACCAGGCCAGGGTTCTGATTGTCGCTGAGAAGGATTTCGATCATGGCGATCGTCAGGAAGACCGCCATGGGATCGTTGCTGCCCGATTCGATCTCTAGTGTGGCACCGATGCGTTGTTTCAGCTCCAACCCCTGCGAGCGCAACACCGAGAAGACTGCTGCGGCGTCGGTGGATCCGACGATTGCGCCCAGTAGCAACCCCTCGAACGGTGGCAGGTCCAGTATCCAGGCGGCGCTCAGTCCCGTCATCACCGAGGTGATGAGCACCCCGATCGTCGCCAGGCCGGCTGCCGGTTTGAGTCCGACACGGAAATTTTTGTAGGGCGTCGCCAAACCGCCGTCGAAAAGGATGATGGCGAGGGCGAGATTGCCGAGCAGATGCGAGAGTTGAACGTCGTCGAAGGCGATTCCGCCCGGTCCGTCCTCGCCCAGCAGCATGCCCATGACCAGAAAGACCAGGAGCAATGGCGCCCCAAGTCGGCTGGTGAGGACGGAGGTCAAGACGCTGACGAAGAGCGCGACAGAGGCGATCAGGATGATCTGATTGGTGAGTTCCATACCTTGGGAGAGCAGACGCGCCGCGTGTGACTTGGGTCGGAAAGGCCTTCAGTTACCTCAGCGGGCGTCGCGCGCTCGAGGCGTTTCGGTTTGAGAAACCTGCTAAGGAAGGTATGAGCAGCAATAGTCGGTGAGTTCGTTGACCTTGACGGTGAAGCTGGAGTCGGCAGGGACCTCGAAGGATTCGCCGCCAAGGATTCGCCGCCAACCGCCGACCCCAGGCAGTTGAACCTCGATATCTCCGGTCAGGATTTCCATCAATTCGGCGGACTGGGTTCCGAACGTGAAGGTGCCCGGCTGCATGATTCCGAGCGACTTGCGGCTGCCATCTTCGAACAAGAGGGTACGGCTGATCACCTTTCCGTCGAAATAGACGTTGGCTTGCTTGATAACGGTGACGTTTTCGAACTGCGACATAGGGTGCTGTCTCGTCAAATCAGTGATGAATGGGGATCCAGTCGCGAATCGGCGCGGCTGGATCCTGGGGGAGTCAGTGCTCAGTAACGCTGGTAGTGATCGTCATAATCGCGATCGCGATCGCGATATCCTCGGTCGTATTCTTCCTGTTTCTTATTTTTATCATAGACATAGCCGCCGAGCGCGCCCGCGCCGGCACCGATCAAGGCGCCTTTGCCGGCATTTCCGCTCAGCGAGCCGATGGCCGCACCGGTGGCGGCGCCAACGGCGGCGCCGCTGCCCGTGCGTGAGCCGGTGGTGGTGCCGCATGCCACGAGCACCAGGGAGGAGGCGAGTGTGAGTGATAGAGCGAGTGTTTTCATGGTCGTGGTTTCCTGATGTTCTCGGCGGCTGGCCGGATGCCTGATCCGCTCAATATGGAGACTCTGATCGAGGTTGGCAATTACCTTCTGTTGAGCATGCCAGGTTGAATCGATCCCCTTGCCACGCGAAAGGCCACTGTCTGGAGTGCCTGTTTTCGGTGGTCTGGGCGATTTGACCTCGGTCAAGGAGCCAGATTCCCGGTCCGACCAGACTTGGCCCCGAGCGCGGCTCCGCGACCGGTCCAAGATCGAACCGCACGAGCGGGTGCCGCCTGGTCTGCCATCCACCATTTTTCGTCCGAGGTCCCAATGTTCTGCAATCAGTGCGAGCAAACCTTCCGTCAGTCGGCTTGCGTCAACTCCCCCGGTGTTTGCGGTAAGGATGCCGACGTCCAGTCGCTCCAGGAAACCCTGCTCTACGGTCTCAAGGGCATGGCCGCCTATGCCCATCACGCGCGCCGGCTCGGCAAGTACGACGAAGGGGTCTCGGCCTTCATCGAAGAGGCCCTGTTCGCGACCATGACCAACGTGAATTTCGACCTCGAAAGTCTGCTCGAACTCTGTCTGAAGTGCGGCGAGATGAACCTGAGGGTCATGGAGCTGCTCGACGAGGGGCATGTCGAGACCTTCGGCAAGCCGTCTCCGACCCAGGTGAAGGAGGGCACCCAAGCCGGTCCGGGCATCCTTGTGACCGGTCACGATCTGCTGGATCTGTGGAATCTGCTCCGGCAGGTGGAGGGGACGGATATTCAGGTCTACACCCACGGCGAGATGTTGCCGGCCCACATGTATCCCAAGCTGCGCGAGCATCCCAACCTGGCCGGACACTACGGCGGTGCCTGGCAGGAACAGAAGAAGGAATTCGCCACCTTCCCGGGGCCGGTGGTCGCCACCACCAACTGCGTGCTGATCCCGCCCGAGAGCTACAAGGGCCGTCTCTTCACCATGCGCGCCACGGCCGTGCCGGGCGGGCCGCGTCTGGACGAGGATTTCTCCGCCGTCATCGAGGAGGCGCGCCGCTGCGAGCCCTGCGAGGAGCGGATCACCGGCGAGTCGACCATCGGTTTCCACCGCAGCGTGCTGTTGGATCATGCCCAGACCATCGTCGACGCGGTCAAGGCCGGCCAGATCAGCCGCTTCTTCGTCATCGGCGGCTGCGACGGGGCCGAGAAGGGACGTAACTATTTCAGCGACTATGCCCAGAGCACGCCGAAGGATTCCTTCATCCTCACCCTGGGCTGCGGCAAGTTCCGCATCCGCGACCATGACTACGGCGAACACCTCGGCTTCCCGCGTCTGATGGACATGGGACAGTGCAACGATGCCTACGGCGCCATCTCGGTCGCTGTCGCGCTGGCCAAGGCGTTCGACTGCGGCGTCAACGATCTGCCACTGACCCTGGTGATCAGCTGGTTCGAGCAGAAGGCCGTCGCCGTCTTTCTGACCCTCTTGAGCCTGGGCGTCAAGGGCATCACCCTCGGTCCCAATCCGCCCGCCTTCGTCACGCCCAACGTCTTCGCGATCCTGCAGGAGCGCTACGACCTCAAGCTGACCGGCGATAATCCCCAGGCGGATCTGCGCTGCGTCGTCGGCGCCTGAGGCTGGAGGCTGGAGGGCGACCCTTTGGTCAGGCGTCCGCGCTGTCGAAGAGGTCGGGGGCGGATGTGGTCGTTCGACCCTTGGGGTCGGGCAACCCGAAATGCCGGTAGGCCGACTGGGTTGCCATGCGGCCGCGCGGGGTGCGCATCAGATAGCCCTGCTGTATGAGGAAGGGCTCCAGCACGTCTTCGATGGTCCCGCGCTCCTCGCCGATCGCCGCAGCCAGGCTCTCCACGCCGACTGGACCGCCATCGAACTTCTCGATCACCGCCTCCAGCAGGCGCCGGTCCATGTGGTCGAATCCCTGCTTGTCGACCTTGAGCATGCTCAGCGCTTGATCCGCCACCTGGACGCTGATGCGTCCGTCGGCGCGCACCTGGGCGAAGTCCCTGACCCGTCGCAGCAGCCGGTTGGCGATGCGGGGCGTGCCGCGCGAGCGTCGCGCGATCTCGGCCGCGCCCTCGGGATCGGTCTCGATACCGAGGATCTCGGCCGAGCGCCGGACGATGTGGGTAAGGTCCTCGGCTGAATAGTATTCCAGCCGCTGGACGATGCCGAAGCGGTCGCGCAGTGGCGAGGTCAGTAGGCCGGCGCGGGTGGTAGCGCCCACCAGGGTGAACTGGGGCAGATCGAGCTTGATCGAGCGCGCGGCCGGACCCTCGCCGATCATGATGTCGAGCTGATAGTCCTCCATCGCCGGATAGAGGACCTCTTCGACCACCGGGCTAAGACGGTGGATCTCGTCGACGAAGAGCACGTCGCCCGGATCTAGATTGGTGAGTAGGGCGGCTAGATCGCCCGGTTTTTCCAGCACGGGTCCCGAGGTTTGGCGCAGATTGACCTGCATCTCGTGGGCGATGATGTGCGAGAGGGTCGTTTTGCCGAGTCCGGGCGGTCCAAAAATGAGGACATGATCGAGCGCTTCGCTGCGCGCCCGGGCGGCGCCGATGAAGATCTCCATCTGCTCGCGCACCGCCGGCTGGCCCACATAGTCGGCCAGTTGGCGCGGGCGGATTGCGCGATCCATCGCCTTGTCGTCCGAGGCCGGCTCGGGGTTGATCAGACGGTCGGGTGTGCTCATCGGACGATGGCCCGCCGCAATGAATGGATACTGAGATGCATGACAAACCCTAGCCTTGCTTTGCGCCCTTCGCGCCTTCTTCTTCGAATCGAAGGACAGTGATCAATGGTGTGCGTGATGAGCCCTCGGGGTCGGCAGCTCACGATACTCGGAGCAGCGACGCGGAGTCGGAATGCCCTTGCCCGGATTCAACAGGCCGTCCGGATCGAAGGCCTCCTTCACCGCATGGAACTGGCGCAGCTCCTCGGGGCTGAACTGGACGCACATCTGATTGATCTTTTCGATCCCGACGCCGTGCTCGCCGGTGATGGTACCACCGACCTCTACGCAGAGTTCCAGGATACGGCCGCCCAACTCCTCGGTGCGCTCCAGCTCGCCGGGTTCGTTGGCATCGAACAGGATCAATGGGTGCATATTGCCGTCGCCGGCATGGAAGACGTTCGCCACCCTGAGCCCATACTCTTTCGACAACTCGGCCGTGCGGCGCAGCACCTCGGGCAGTGCGCGGCGTGGGATGGTGCCGTCCATGCAGTAGTAGTCCGGCGAGATGCGGCCCACCGCCGGAAAGGCCGATTTGCGTCCCTGCCAGAAGCGCAGCCGTTCGGCATCGTCCCGCGAGGTGCGGACCTCGGTTGCGCCGCTCTCCAGCAGCAGGTCGCGGACCTGCATCACCTGCTCGGAGACCTCCTGGTTGGTGCCGTCCAGCTCGCAGATCAGCAGTGCCGCAGCCTCTGTTGGATAGCCGGCATGGACGAAATCCTCGGCGGCCTGGATCGCGGGGCCGTCCATCATCTCCAGTCCGGCCGGAATGATGCCGGCCGCAATGATGTCGCCGACCGCCTGTCCGGCCTTCTCGACGTCATCGTAGGCGGCGAGTAGCGCCTGGGCGCGCTCTGGAACCGGGAGCAGCTTCACCGTCACCTCGACGGTCACGCCCAGCATGCCCTCGGAGCCGATGTAGAGCGCCAGCAGGTCGAAGCCGGGCGAGTCCAGTGCCTCCGAGCCCAGCTCGATCAACTCCCCATCCATGGTCACGAAGGTCACCGACAGAAGATTGTGGACCGTGAGTCCGTATTTGAGGCAATGCACACCGCCGGAATTCTCGGCGATGTTGCCCCCAATGGTGCAGGCGATCTGGCTCGACGGATCGGGGGCGTAATAGAGGCCGTGCGGTTTGGCCGCCTCCGAGATCGCCAGATTGCGCACGCCCGGCTGAACGCGCGCCGTTCTGGCGACCGGATCCAGATCCAGGATGCGGTTGAAGCGGGCGAGACTCAGCAGAAGCCCGTCTCCGAGCGGCAATGCGCCACCCGAAAGCCCCGTACCCGCACCCCGCGCCACCACCGGCACCTTGCGCTCGCTGCACAGCCGCAGGATGCGCTGCACCTCTTCGACCGTGCGCGGAAGCACCACCAGCAGTGGCAACTGGCGATAGGCGGACAGTCCGTCGCACTCGTAGGGTCGGACCTCCTCCTGTTTCTCCAGCACCGATTCGGCTGGCAGGAAGGCACGCAAGGCAGCGACGAGATCGGTCCGCGCCGCCACGATCTGCGGGTCGTCGAACGGGATTCGAGCAGGCTGGATCAGGCTCATGGGTCTTGGTCTCCAGGTGGGAGCGCGCGGTTGCCTCGCCGTCAGAGCGACGTTGAGATAACTTTCGAATTCACTGTATAATCGCCGCCCCGCCATCCCCATTCAAGGGTGGTGTGGCCCTTCCGCAGTGTCGTTTAGGCTGGCGTAGCTCAGTTGGTAGAGCAACTGATTTGTAATCAGTAGGTCATCGGTTCGAATCCGTTCGCCAGCTCCATATTTACGTCGTTTGATCAAGTGGTTGCGATAATATCGCTCTGCTTCTTTGTTGCCCCTCGCTCCCCTGTGCCAGAATTGTGTCACTTGCGGGCACGAACAAAAGCCCCGTTTTGATCCTGGCGGCGTGCTCAGCCAAATGCTCGGGCGCGAGATGGGCATACCTCTCGACCATCAAAAACGACTCCCACCCTCCCAGCTCCTTCAGTACGTTGAGCGGTGTTCCTGACTGGATATGCCAGGATGCCCGTGTGTGGACGTAGATCGTGCCAGCTGAAATCCTCGATTCCGACACGCTTCAGCGCTTTTTGCCTGGCGGCGCTATTGGCCTCGGCAATTGGGATCCAGACCGGTGTCAGGTCCTTCCTCGGCTTGCGGTGTGCGAAAACTCGCTCCGCGTGTCTTCCTTGCCAGCGGCGTAGGACAAATACTGCATCGTTGTTGAGTGGCACGCCGATGGCCTTCTTGGCCTTCGCTTGATCTGCGTGGAGTTAATGTCAAATCTGGTGTATGGCCTCCATCAGGCGGCGATCCGATCTGACTGATCGTTCACTGGCTCTCCATCGCGGAACGGGACGTTATTGACGACCAGTTCCAACTTTCCAAATCCCTTGATGCGTCTCCAGTTCTTCTGCGCCGACTGGAGCAGCTTGAAGACCATCGCCAGCGTGGTCTCGCGTGCCCCGCAGTTGCGGGTGCGGTTGGTGCGCAGGCGCACGGTGGCGAAGGTCGATTCGATCGGGTTGGTCGTGCGAATGTGCACCCAATGCTCGGCCGGATAGTCGTAGAAGGCGAGCAAGGTCTCCCGATCCTTGGCCAGGCAAGCCATGGCCTTCGGATATTTGGCCTCGAAGCGCTTGAGGGCGCGGTCGAATGCCTGGTTGGCCGATGTGCGGGTCTCGGCCATCCAGATCTCCTGCAGGTCGGCCTTGACCTTCGGCTGCACGGACTTGGGCAGCTTGGCGAGCACATTGGCTGTCTTGTGCACCCAGCAGCGCTGGTGGACGGTGTCCGGATAGGCCTTGGCGAGCGCCTTCCAGAATCCCAGCGCCCCGTCGCCCACGGCGAGCTTGGGGCCGCCCGTCAGTCCACGCTCGCGCAGGCTGGTAAGCACTTTGCCCCAACTGGCCTCGGACTCCCGATAGCCATCCTCGACGGCGACCCGTTCCTTGTGGCCATGCTCGGTGACGCCGACGATCACCAGCAGACAGACGCGATCATCTCGGCGCACGTTGCTGTAGACGCCGTCGGCCCACCAATAGACGTAACGCCGATCGCTGAGGTCGCGCTGGCTCCAGCGCCGATGCTCCTCGCTCCACTGCTGCTTGAGACGCACAATGGTGTTGGCCGACAGCCCCTTGGCTCGATCACCGAGCAACGCCGCGAGCGCTTCCTGATAGTCACCAGTCGAGATCCCCTTGAGGTAGAGCCAGGGGATCAGTTCCTCGACACTGCGCGAGCGCTTCAGATACGGCGGCAGCAGGCTCGAGTGGAAGACCGCTCCACCACCACGGCGGTCACGGACCTTCGGCACCTTCACCGCCACGTCTCCCAGGCCCGTCTGCACCGTCCGTTCGGGCAGGTAGCCGTTGCGGACCACCGCTCGGCGCCCATCCTCAAGGCGCTGATCGGCATACCCGGCCAGAAAGCTCGCCAACTCCGCCTCGACGGCCTGAGCGATGAGTTCGCGCGCCCCTTTCCTGAGCAACGCATGCAGCGGGTCGTGCTCCTCGATCTCTGGTTGTGAAAGAACTTCAAGCGTAGACTCGGCCATGGCGTATCCACCTCTGTCGTCTGTGATCTTGGTCGTGACCAGTCGACAGGATACGCCATCCCTCCTCGGGCTCCTGTACACCAGAAATCACAATAACTCTAAAGCCGGTGGGTTTGAGTAACGGACTGAAAGTCCGGATACGCGTCGACTGAACGACGCGTCTACGGCTCCACTCGAAATTCAGCCGCTGGGTCTGGCTCAAAATGATGCTCCAGGTACTGCTTGATCATCTCCTCACTCAGCTCGCCAACGGTGGCGCAAAAGTACCCGCGTGCCCAAAAGTGCCGCCCCCAGTAGCGCATCTTCAGCGCCGGGAATTCCTCGAAGAGCTTGCTGGCTGTTCGCCCCGTGATTCGACGCATGATCTCGCTCGGCGCCATCTCCGGCGGAGCGGAGACGAGAATGTGGATATGGTCCGCACTCACGACCCCTTTGAGGATTCTGATCTCGAACGACTCGCAGGTCTGCCGCACCAATTCGCGAACCCGCTCCCCAACGTCTCCTCTCAGCACTTTGTAGCGATACTTGGTGACCCAGACAAAGTGATACTCAATCCGGAAAACCGTGTGGCTACCGTAGCGATAATCCATCCTCTCTCCGCTCGTTGCTCCAGGGGCCAGGATCAACCGTAGCAGCGAGAGGGCTGAAGATGAAATCTGCCCGCCTGAAAGGCGGGGGTTTGAACCCTAGATATCGAAATCAAAGACGACTGGGCTGTGCTGCCCAAGCGTTGGGTGGTTGAGCGCACCTTCGCCTAGCTGGGTCTGTTTCGGCGTCTGAGCAAGGATGTGGAGATCCTCACCGCCACGGCCGAGAACATGATCCGCATCGCCATGCTGAAGAAAACGCTTGCAAATTGTGTGAAATTTTTTCCAGACAGACTCTAAAGGACAAGATCGGTCA
>NZ_AFWT01000055.1 GCF_000224065.1 Thiorhodococcus drewsii AZ1 | reverse complement strand
GGCCAGAAAGCTCGCCAACTCCGCCTCGACGGCCTGAGCGATGAGCTCGCCGCGCCCCTTCCTGAGCAACGCATGCAGCGGGTCGTGCCCCTCGATTTCTGGTTGTGAAAGACCTTCAAGCGTAGACTCGGTCATGGCGTATCCACCTCTGTCGTCTGTGATCTTGGTCGTGACCAGTCGACAGGATACGCCATCCCTCCTCGGGCGCCTGTACACCAGAAATCACAATAACTCCGAAACACGCATGCACAGGCGCGTATCGAGTTTACTGCCCCCTCGAAAGAGGCGCTTGCACTCTTTGCTATAGACGGCAGCTCTGGCGATAGTAATCCCAGACGCCACAGCGACGACCATTGCCAGGATTGACGCAGAGGCTACTGACGGGGATTCCGTTGCGATACAGTGGCACGACCTGGTAGCCGTCCTGGCTACAGTGCCGCTCAGCCGGGTTGGGCAGCTCGACCGCAACGCCCAATGCCGGAGCCGACGACTCAAACCGGCCTTGATTGGGCGGATAATCGACCGCTGCAGCGCACCCGCCGGTAAGTAACGTTAAACAACCCGCCACAATGGTCGGGAAAAGACGGCACGAAACCGGTTGACGAGGATAGGACGTAATCATGCGTCGGCACTCTCTGTGAGATTGAGGTAAAGTCTGGGCCGAAAGCACGAAAGGTCAAGCGCCGAGGCGACAGGCCACCACAGGCGCGCAAGGGCTCGCCAGTCCGAACCATCTGCTCGGCTCACAGAAAGCGCATGGCGGCGATGGTCGGGCCCGCGCTCGTGGCAATGAAGCCGGCCAGCCAGAGAAAATGCTGATCGTGACGCTTGTCCATCTGCTCGAAGCCTTGGCGCATCAGTTCGCGCTGATGCCGCAATTTCTCCTCCACACGCCCCAAGCATTCGTGCCGCTCAATCTCGTACACCACCGGCGGCTTGCCCTGTGATTACTCCGCCAGCCACTCGCCCAAATGGCTTTTAATGAAGGCTCTTTCTGCGTTTCAGGCAGTTCCGGAGTTGGGTGACAGCGAACCGGAGAATCAAGCAGGTCGCGCATGACACAAGCGAGAGGGCTACAATTTTGGCCCTTTCGTTGCCTTCGGTCTGCCCGCCCGTCTCATGCTCAATATCCTGAACCTTATCGACGATGCCAAGTGTTTCGAGGTCGTGCGTACCCTGCGCTGGCCTGAAGGCCCGCGTTGCGTGCACTGCGACTCGGCGGCGGTCAGCAAGCAAGGTCGGGATACGACGCAACCCCAGCGGCAGAAATACCGCTGCAGCGACTGCGGGCGCTGGTTCGACGATCTGACCGGGACTGTCTTCGCGGGTCACCATCGACCACTGCGCACCTGGGTGGTGCGCTTGTATTTCATGGGCTTGAATCTGTCCAATCGCCAAGTGAGCCACGAACTGGGCCTGCACAAAGATGACGCTCAACGCATGACCGAGCAACTGCGCGCGGGCATCGACAGCCAGCAGGTTCTCCCCGAACTCAGTGGCGAGGTCGAAGCCGACGAGGTGTACGTGGTCGCCGGACACAAGGGGCATCCCGAGGCGGTGAGACAGCAAGGGCGCCAAGGCCGTCGTCGTCGCCTGAAAGGTGCTCGGGGCCGGGGCATCTTGGCCAAGGAAAAACCACCGATTCTCGGCCTGATCCAACGGGGCGGCGAGGTCGTGTTTCACATGCTCGAGAATGTCCAGCAGAAGACCATCGAACCGTTGATTCGCGCCACCGTGACCAAGGGGACACGCTTCTACACCGATGAGTACGACATCTACGCCCGCTTGCCCGCCTGGGGCTACGACCATCACACCGTCTGCCACAGCTGCGGCGAATATGCCCGAGACGAGGACGGCGACGGTTTCCACGAGATCCACGTCAACACGATCGAAGGCGTCTGGTCCTTGCTCCGTTCCTGGCTGCGTCCACACCGAGGGATCTCCCAGGAACATCTTCCGTTGTACCTGAGTTTCTTCCAGTTCGTCCACAACGCTCGCGTACGCGGCAAAGGGCTGCTACCTGCACTCCTGGGAACGTTGGTGGCGTAACTGTCCGGAATGCAGATTGAGCCTTGATGAATTCAATGTCTTCCAGCTCCACGGCCATGGGGGCTCCAATCCAGGGTGACAGGTCGATCTTTTCAGCTGACGGGTTCGGATGAGTTTGCTGCGCGGATGTCGCGACACCCAACGCTTTCACGTGGTCTTAGGATCGAGGGTCGTCTAAGCCCCCTTTTTTGTCAAAAAAAGGGGGCTGGCGGTTATGGCATAGAATGCTCTTCACCGACGGGGAAGACGCCAATATCCCGCGACTCGATGGTCTTGGGCAAACGTAGTGACCCTGTTTCCATCACGCCAGGGGCCGTGGAGGCACTCGACGACATGACGAGGCCAGGTTTACCCTCGTCAACTAGACGCATCTGACGGCCACCACTCGGGGTGGCGACGATTTCCACCTTGCGCAGTTCGACGGGCTTTTCGGAGAAGTCGCGCCCGTTGAATAGACAGGACCGCTCGCCGGTCTGGTAGCGGGAGATCACCGGTCTGTCGCTCCTGTCCGCACCCAGCACCTCCGAGGAGCCCAAGCCCCAACTGATCGGACCCCAACCCCAGGAGATGTTGTTGCGCACGTTGGACTCGGCGATCTCGCTCAGGTCGTTCGCCCATACCGCCATGTAGTAGATTCCGGCGGGGAGCCCGGTCATGCTGAAGTAGGCAGGAATGCTCTCGTCACGATAGACGTACTCGCCCGGCTCCAGGTTGAAGGGCGTGTCCTCATAGAAGAGGTAGTAGTCGTCGCCATTGCCCAGCGTCTCGTCAGGCGTCAGAACGAGATTGACATCCCACCCTGCCGGGGCCGTGCTTTGCCCCTGATTGACGATCTCATAGAGGAAGGTTCCACTGCCAGCCCCGTCCCATTCGGCGTACCAGTACTGCACGGCCAAGTCGGGCAGGCTACTGGCAATGGTGACCTGATCGTCACCGAAGGAAACATTGTCATCCTCGTTGGATTCCTCGACCGCGTTGAGGTCGTCTACCCACAGAGCCAGGTAATAGATTCCGGGCACCAAGGTATCCGGGAAGTGGAAACCGATGGCGTTGTTCTCATCGCGATAGACGAAATCGCCCGCATCGAGATCGAACGGAATCGTCTCGTAGACCACGAAGACGTCGCCGCTGGAAATGTCGGCGTTCTCGGACAGCATGAGATTGACATAGGCCCCGGCCGGGGCAACCCCGGTCCCGGTATTGGCGACACGCCATTGCAAGGATCCAGCTCCACCCGGCGCCGAATCGTAATCCGCCGACCAGCTCATGATCTGAAGGTTCGGGGCATTGGCCGGGGTCGGCTCGGGATCGACCGGGTCGGGGTCATTGGGGTTGTCGACGTCCTGGGCGCTGTAGGCCTGCTGAATGACGCCTTGGCGCCCAAGATCATAGGTCAGCCAGAAATAGCCGTTGTCGCCCCAATCGGTACCCCAGGAGTTGATGACCTTGAAGGCGCCGCCATAGCGGTTGTCGTCATAGCCGACGATGGTGATCGCGTGTCCGCCGTGATTTTGGCCGGTGAGGGCGTTGTAGACGGAGTTGCTGCCACTGAGGTTCATGAAGGAGTCATAGACCGGGATGCCGATCACCACCGGGCGATGGTTGGCCAGTTCGGCCTTGATGGAGTCGTTACCCTGTAGCCGCCCCCAGGAGGCGATCTTGAAGTTGGCGGCCTCCTGCACGGCTGTGCTGGACGGCTGAGTGGAGCATTCGGACTCCGTGTAGGGCATGGCATTCCAGGTCGAGACACCGGTGCTCTTGAGAAGATCGAGCGCATCGGAGATAAGGGACCCATCGCCACAGCCGCCTATCCGAATCTGGTTGTAGATGAAGGCTGGACTGAAGAGGTGATCCAGACGATTCAGTTCCCAGTTGTTCTCGACCTTCTCCTGATAGCCCTTGAGCGCATAGGCCGTCGCCCAGGCCACGCAGCTGCCCTGGCCGCCTTGGTTGCCGGGTGCCGGGAAGCTGGAGCTCAAGTCGACCGAGCTTGGCAGTTGCGGGCTGTCGCCGGGATCGCCCAGTAGGTCGCCGTAGGGGTTGATGATGGGGAACTGGCCGTAGGTCGTCGGGTCCACCCCGCCCTCTCCGGTCTCGCGATCGTCCGTCACGGAGATCACACTGACGGTAACCGTCGCCGGGGCGCTGTAGGCCAAGCCGTCGGAAGCGCGGTACACCAGGGAGAAATCCTGCCCGGAGCCGTCGAGCGTGACGTACAGATTGCCGGACTGAGACGCCACGTAGGCGTTGTCGTAGCCGGTCCCAGTCGCTGGCGAGACGAGCAGATAGCTCAGGGTGTCGTTGTCGGCATCGGTGGCAATCAGGGTCACCTGGGTGAGCGGAACCGATGGATTGGCCTGAACGGACAGATCGCTTGCCACAGGTGCGGCATTATCGGCGACGAGGGTGTCGAGCAGAGAGGGAATCTGCGCGATGGCGCTATCGCGGGTCGCAGTGTCGGAGGTGATGCCAGAGAGGACGCTCGCACCGGCCTGTCGCAGAGCGGTCTTTTCATCGTCGGTCAGATCGGAGTAAATGATGCCGCGACTCGACTGCTCGTCGGCGAAGGCGCGCGCGACCTCGATCAGATTGGCGAAGCGCGCCATGTCCTCTGCGGCGAGCGGATTGTCCCAGCCACCCTCGATCAGGGCGATCACCATGCTGTTGCGCGCCATGCCGGACTGCAGAGCCTGCAACCAGTAGTTCTTGCCATCGGCGTCGGCGGCACGCTCGTAGATGTTGAGATAGAGGGCGTCGATGAAGTCTGAGTCGGATTGCGACGCAGGATATTTGACCTGCACCAGAGGCTGGTCGAAGAAGCTCTGGGCGACGGTCGTCGGCGTCCAGCCACCGCTTTCGATCTGACCCACCCAGTACTGGAGCCCCTCGTTGTCAGGGGCATAGCCCATGGTGGCAATATAAATTTCGGCGACGCGCCAGGATGTGGTGCGGTCGACCGCAGCGGCGGCCCTCGCCGTGTTACCGGCCATGGACTGGGCGATGAACAGCACGAGCAGGAAGATGATTTGAACCAAAAACCAAGGTAGCGCACGGGGTGACACGGACGATCTGGATGCGGCGGATGGCATCGCGCATTACTCCTAATCACGATAATGACAGGAAAGGCGCCCAGGCCACGCCTTGCTGGCGAGATCCGGCCTGGTTCGCACAAGGACATTGGATGCCGCCGAAACGATCGATGCATCATGGGGCGGAAACTCTTGACGCATGCGATCTTAGACACAACCATAGCCCACGCACGGGGCACCCGAACTGCGCCAGGACCGGAAGGCGGCATTCGCTCCGACCAAACGCCATCCATGGAGCAGGAAGGGAAACGGCCAGCGAATCCAGCCGCCGAACAAAGCAACCGGAACGCGATGCAGACCGGAACGAGGTAACCTTTCGACACGGACGCCTCTATAAGCTAGATGGCGCTCGGACAACCTGCAAGCAGCGACTGGGATTCTGACGGGAAAGAACAAGCGCGGGGGAGAATCAGAATGAGCGAAAGGACCACAGCTCCCCCAGAGCCAGCGTCCGGGGTCGCTGGAGGTGACATGGTTTTCAGAGAAGCGCCGCCAGACGCTCGGGAATGGAGGCGATGGCGGAGTCGCGGGTCGCCGCATCATCCGTCACGCTATTGAGCACATCCTGACCCACTTGGCGCAGATAGGCCTGGTTTTGTGGGGTCAGGGCACCGTAGCCGATCCCATACTCGGATTGGTAGTCTGAGAAGGACAGGGCAACTTCGACACGGTTGGCGAAGCGGGCCATATCGCTGACTGCATCGGCGTTGACCCAGCCACCCTCAATCAGGGCAATGATCATCTCGTTACGCTGAAGGCGCCCAGACTGCAACTCATCCAGCCAATAGTAGTAGCCAGCCGAATCGACCTCCCGACCGAAGACGTTGAAATACAGGGCCTCAATGAAGGTGCCGTCGTCCATATCGGCCGGATAAAGCTCCTGAACGAGCGTCTGATCGAAGAAACTCTGGGCGACACGCGTCGGATCCCACGCAGAATCGTTGTCGATCCGATTCACCCAGTATTCCAAGCCCTCGGCGTCCGGAGCATAAGACATGGTCGCGATGTAGATCTCGGCAACCCGCCAGGCATTGTCGCGCACGGAGTCGTCGACGACGAAATTCATCACGGTATCGCTTCCGACGTTGGTAGCATCAGTGGTTCCCGAATCGGAATCAGCCGCCTCTTGAACATTGATCAAGGCGACCTTGGTCTCGGAGTCGCTGCCATCCGGACCGCTCACCGTCAGACTCACGGTGTAGCGACCAGGTGCCGTGTAGGTGTGAACCGCCGTGCCTGCGCCGCTGGTTTCGCCATCGCCGAAACTCCAGTTGCGGCTCGTCACGGCTCCAATGGACTGCTCGGAGAAGATTACGGATAGTGGCGCGATACCGCTCGATACGCTGGCGCTGAAATCCGCCACCAGCGGGTTATGCTTGGCCGACGTTGTCACGGATACTTCATTGGAATAATCGCTGCATACCGTATTGGCGGAGTCGCATGCCCGAACCGCAATATAATAGGTCTTCTCATAACCGATAAGATCGATGGAAATATCGGTCAGATTGGTTATAATCTGATTTTCGTATTGACCGGACGCCAAGCCGTAATTCAGCTCATAATGATCGACTCGACTATCGTCGACGGCATCCCATGCGAAGGTCACAGTCGTATCTGCATTAGCAGAAAAAGATAGAAGCATCAATGGAAGAACAATCAAGCACCCTGCCGCGCCATACCGGAGGATAGCATTGAAAGAGTATTCACCGCGCCGCGTATTCTTTTCCAGCAAGCCGAGCATTTCGATATTACCTGATTCTGTTTTGTCTTCAGCGACTGAAGCCTCGAAGCAAAGGCGATGGGATCGCCAGCCTTGCTGCGGACAGCGCTTCAACGTGACTCGGGGGCGAGTTAATCAGGCGGGGCAGAATGGAACTGTGATGCAGACTGCAAGAGCGAGGTCGGAGATCGCCGGCTCACCAGAATGAGACTGGAATCACACCAAAAAATGTGACGGCCATCACAAGGAGGCCAGTCTCTGGTCCCGCAGGCTCGAAGTAGGGAAAACCTAAGGTTCGCCCTCGATCCGAAGACAGCGACGCGAAAACATGGCGAGAGCGGAGAGGCTTGGTGGAATATCGAGGGGTTCAGTGACGGAAATCACTGTCTAACGGCAGCCTTCAGTGCTCGAATAGCGGCAGAAGCTTCTTGCCGATTCAGTCTTGAAGACGGCGAACGAGAAGACGTCGACACTGCGAAATCTAAAGAAACCGAAAAAACGGGGGTGGCGTGCAGAAAAACATCCGAAAGCCACATCCATCCATCCATGATCGAGCGAGACCGCTCAGGAGTTTCAACCACGGCGATGAAGAAGATAGCCGTCATCTTGCTCGCAGTATCGAGCGTTGCGTTCGGTAGCCCGATTCCTCTATTGACATCGGCGCCAACGAATTCAGCGAGCCAAATGCAACGCACCCAACAACCCGTTCAGACCGAGGAAAGCTATATCACACGATCTGGAGCGGTCCAGCTTGACGCGAACGCCCTATTGCCAGTCTCGTCCATCAATGGACAAAGGATCGCGTCCCAGTCCGTCTATACGGAACAGCTGATCAGCCTGGAATTCTTTAGCGGAGAGGAAACAACCGTCATTGTCTCATCCGAATCCAGACCTACGCCAGAGAGCATTAGCCTGATCGGACGCTTACCAAATAGGAAATTCGCCTCTTTCAGCATGGTCGTCGACCCGATTCATTATATGATTTCGCTTCAGAATCCGGAGAGCGACACTCTGTTTAGAGTCGTCGGCGATACCGAAAGTGGAGCCGGCCAGGTTTTCGAAATCGACTTAAAACAGATGACGGACGTTCAGCATCTTCCGCCACTTGTTCCACCGACGGACTGAAGTTTAAAACGCAGACGCGCACCACATTACACTCAGCTCGCTGGCAAGGAGTCGACATGCATCTCTCACAACGAAAAACACGCCAATTCCGATCGTTCGGAATGATTGCAATCCTTGCATCGATCCTCATCTGGCACTTGCCGACAGCCTATGCGACGTCGATTGATATCATGTTCGTCTATGAAAATGGAGCGGTTTCATGGCTCGGATCGAGCAGCTCGATGGACACCTTCTCGGAAGACGTCGTCAATCGCATGAATATGGCCATGCAGAACTCTGGCTCGGATATCAGGTTCCGGCATGCCCACTCGATGGCTGTAAACTATACATACTCTAGCTTCACGACGGATCTGACCGCAATGCAAGCGGGATCTGGGGCATTCGCAGCCGTTCACAACGCGCGGGACACCTATAAGGCAGACCTTGTCGCATTACTGACCGATACCGGAAGCGCGCAAGGAAATGTCGGCTTGGGCTACTTACTCTCAAGCTGGAGAGGTTCACCAAGCTATGCCTATACGGAAAGCGCCATCCGCTCTGTGGCCATTAGCCATACACTAACGCATGAGGTTGGACACAATTTCGGCGCGGATCACGCCAGCGATCAGAAGTCCGACCCCGGACCGAATCGGGATCTTGACAATCAGTACTCTTCCGGATGGTATTTTACAGGCTCGAACGGCGTCGACTACCACACCATCATGGCCTACAACTTCGATGGATACGGTGGTTACTATCAGCCGGCCCCCTTGTTTTCAACGCCCCTGGAAACCTTCCAAGGCACCCCGGCCGGAGACGCCGATAGCGCCGACAACACCCGACTCCTCGGCGAAACAGGTTGCATTATCGCCGGCTATCGATCCAGCGCCCTGCTCGATGAGCCAGCGGCGACAGCCGCAACCGACATGACCACCAGCAGCTTCACGGCAAATTGGCAGAGCGTCTGCGACGCCACGGGATACAAACTCGACGTCTCAACCAACGCTAACTTTTCCAGCTTCGTCACAAGTTACTCGGCGCGAGATGTAGGCAACACAACCAGCTATTCGGTGACCGGACTCGACTCCGGAACCACCTATTACTACCGCATTCGAGCCTACGGCTCAGCTAGCGTCAGCAGTGCCTCGGATACGATCACCGCGAACACCGAGTCCAGTGGTAACAGCGACCGACGCGACGCCGCCTGGCGCGTCGCCGAAATCTATATTGCGACCATGGGCTATGCCCCAGACGACGAGGGTCTCGAATACTGGGTCGAGCAGATTCAAACGCAACCGGAATGGAATCCGACGACGGTCGCACAAAGTTTCTTCGATCAGCCTCTGGTCAAGATGGAATATCCAGATACCCTAGACGACGGAGCCTTGATCGAGTCCCTGTATCTAAACATCTTCGGGCGCGCTGCCGATGCGAGCGGATACGACTACTGGGTCACCGAGCTGCAATCCGGTCGGCTGGAGCGCAACGATATGATCATCGCCATGATCGAAGGCGGTTGGGCAAACGAGGATGCCGCCAATGACATGGCCCGGTTCGGCAATCGAGTGGAAACTGCTCTGGCCTTCGCGTCCTATCAGTCATCGCATGGCATTGTCTACAGCGGACTGAGCGAGACGGATCGGGCAATCCTGAGAGAGGCCGGTCAGGACGTCCTGACCGGAGTGACCTCGGATACCGCCACACGGGATGCCGCAATCGACAGTATTCCGGACCTATTGAACGGATTGACCGAGGTCTGAATGCCGTTCATGCCACTGGCCAGGAACTTTAAGTCTCGTGACCAGTGGGATCTGGCTCCACCCGACCCTTGGCAAAGAGTCGCAAGGCACTGTGAATCCGCTCCGCGACGGCCTGGGCATTGTAGCGGCTTTGCACGAGATCTCGCGCCCGAGCGGTCTTGGCGAGCCGTTCTTCGGGGTTCGACCGCATGACCTCGAGAATCCTCTGCCTCAGGCTGAAGGCAGAGGGCTCAGCCCATTGCGAGCCTGAAAGATCGAAATGGGTTTTAGCCGGAGCAAGCCTGGAGTCGATCAGCCAGGCTGTTTCCGGGGTACAGAAATCCCGCTGCCCACCGTAATCGGTCGTCACCACCGGCACCCCGAACAGCATGGCCTCAGCCATGGGCAGCCCGAACCCTTCCCCACGACTTGGCGCCACCAACTGATCGGCATGCCGATAGAGCCAGGCGATCTGCCCAGGCGCGAGATCGGCATCGATCAACAGGATCCGGCGAGCATCTCTGGTCCAGTACGTCACCGGCGCCAGATCCGGGCTGTTGTCGTCCTCCCCGCCTGAAAGACCTCCCACCCGCACACGAACGCCACGAAAACCGAGATCCAGCAACTGCCGCCGTACATCGTTGTGCGGATTGGGAAAGGTCTTGATGACGAGCGCAATCTCGGCGGGCAAGTGGGCAAAAACGCGGAGCAGCACATCGATACCTTTGCGGGGAAACCCGGACGAGATGTGCAGCAGACGATAACCATCAGGAAGCGCGAAACCCGGATCCTCGAGCGCGTGCGGCAGAATGCCGTCGGCGACGATCCCTGTGGTCACCGCCGGGATCTCCAGCCCATTGGCGAGAAGAAGATCTCGAACAGAGTCCGACATGCAAAGGACACCGGTCAGCCGACGATTGAAACCCTGAATCCAGGCAGCCGGAAAGCCGGATTCCTCCCAACCGTAAGGACCGATAACCCTGTCGATACCCGCCATGGCATTGGTCCTTGGCGGATAGAGATTGCGCAATGTCACATCGACCCGCTCCAGCCGGGTGCGCCGGATCGCATCGATCTCGGGATGCGCCTGCAAGAACAGCGGATTGGGAACATTGTCGCCATAGCCATCCGTGCTGTGCAGGGTGACGAGATCGCCGTACTGGTTCAGGGCGTTTGCGATGGCGCTATTGACCAGCGCCAAACTGTAGGTGGAGTCGTAGGGACCCTCGATACGAATGTTCAGCGCCGCACCGTCCGACACCTGTTTTGGATCATAAGCCCGCACCGGCCAGGCACGCTGCTCGGCGAGCTGACGACCTCGCCGACGCGAATCGCGCATCAGAATCCGAATCCGGTCCGCCACACGATCGGACGTCAGCTCGCAGATGCGGGACGCGGGAGGAAGCAGCGACCTCAGCCGCTCACTCTCCTCGCCCGAGTCGTACGCGAGCACCAAACGATCATGATGGAGCGCCCGTTGCACCCCCAGGCACCCAGACGAGACGTCGAGTGGAGTGTCGACCAGGCATAGGTAGATATCTGCGGCATGATAATCGTCCGCCAGCTCGACGTCGGAGCGACCCGACAGAATCCGCACCATCGATTCGAGACCGAGACGCTCCGCGTATCGTCGCAGAAAGGCGAGATATTCGACATCGTCATCGGACGATGCCGGACTGGCGAGCGTTAATGCGAGGTTTTCCTCGCCGAGTCGGCGCAGGGCGAGCAAGACATCGATCGATCGGTGCTGAGCCTGAGACGGACCGAAGGGACCGACCTGCAGCAAGGTGTAAGGGTGCGTAACCAGATGATGGTTGTCGGGATGCGCGGGAATCGCTGGTGTCTGAGCATCGCCGAAGCCCGCCGAAGCCCGCACCATGGAGACATTGGGCTTGGAGGTTTGGCGCTCGATGAGCGCAACGGACAACCGATCCAGCTGACGCTGCAATCCGAGTTGCACGTAGTAGCGCTCGAATGCCGCATTCCGCCAGTCGGCAGCAGCTGTCTGCCAGACCCGCTCGAACTGCGCCTGACATTCAGTCTCGAGCCCGGCTAACGCCTCGCCGTGCTGACGTCGCAACTCCATATCCAACCGCGCCAGCTCCTCGCGATGCTGGCGCTGGAGTTCGAACTCAAGCCGCGCCAGCTCCTCGCGTCGCTCGCGCTCGCGCTGTTCCAAATCCAACACCAGCCGATCCAGCGCGTCCGCGCTGGCCCTGTGGCGCTCACGCAGCTCCTGGCATTGCCCCTCGAGCTCACGGAGACGATTGCGCGCGGCGCCGACGTGCAGGAGCGCCGAAAGACCGTCGAAGACATAGAAGATTCCAGTCCGAATCGACTTGATCATTGGCTTAACACGATCCGATCAGGCCGTGAGGCGCTCCCACAGCACCTCAGACAGACGCGCGTAGCTGTGCGTATCAAGCCAGGCCACCGCCTGAGCCTGGATCTGCTGCAGATCCGGATCGGCGTCCAGCAAACGTCGCCGCAGATCGAGGATTCCTTGGGCAAGCGCCATCGGATCCGTTCCGGGCAGACGCCAGACCGCCTCGGCGACGTCATCGAAAATCGCCAGCGGCGTAACCGCGACCGGACGCTGTGCGGCCAGGCCCATTCTCACAGCACCACTCACCGACTCCCCGGTCTCCTGGTACGGATAGAGGATGAGATCGGCCTGGCGCAGATAGGCCAGGCTCTGCGCGTGATCGAGAAAATCCGCCACCAGCGTCACACGATCCTCGAGACCGTAAGCCCGAATCCGCTCGCGCGCCTCGGCAATCAGCTCGGCTGAAATCGCGACCGGGTACTCAGCATTGATCATAAGCAGGTGCAGATCGATGCCCTGCTCGGCAATCAAAATGCGACAGGCGTCGATCAGCTCGAACAGCCCTTTGTGCGGCAGGAAGAAGCCATAGGAGGCGACCACGAAGCGTTCACGCGGAATCTCCAGGGCCACCTGCGCCGGAGTCAAGTCGGGCACGCCATGCGGAAAGATCTCGACGTTGTCCGTGAGTCCGAGACGGGCAAGCACCTCGGCATCGTTTTGCGAGTGAATGAAGATGCCATTGCAGAGCGCGAGCGGAACCGCAAATTCGGCCAGATGCTTTTCGGGCGTATCCGTCGTCGAATGCAGCTCGACATAGAGACGCCGACCGGTCCCGATCATCTCCTGCAGAAAACGTCGGAAGGATTCGAAATCGAAGAAACCGTAGTTGAACTGGATGACCAGGGTGTCGATCTGGTATGCGTCGATCTGCTCGGCGAGCAGGCGCAGATCGTCTTGTCCGGGATGCCAGCAACGGATGACATTAGGTTCGTCCGGGCATTCGAGCCCCAACTCATAGGGAGCAAAAAACCAATAGTCGGAGAGATGCGCCCCGGCCAAGTGGCGAGAATAGGTCGCGATACCGCAGCGAGTGTTCCAGGTCGTGATCCAGCCGATTCGGCTCGGCCGAGGCCTGAGATCGCGCAGACAGCGCCCGTTAGCCGAGAGGGCTGCGGCAATGCGCACGGCGTCGGGCGACGATCGGGGCGTCTTGTCCGCGAGGCGGCGCAGGGCCGCAATGGTCTCCAACCGCACCCGATCCGGCGCGGGCTTGGGCTGCCGGCGCGTCCGCTCGTACTGAGCCTCCAGCGCCTCCAGCGCTCGCTTGGCAGAGGCATCCCAGGTGAAACGCCGACTGAAGGAGAGCCCGTGCTCGGCGAGCTGGCAGCGGAAACCGTCATCCGACAGCGCCTCTCGCATCTTGGCGGCGATACTATCGATATCATGAGGATCGAAAAGCGCATCCGCACGACCAACGACCTCCGGGATGCTGGTGGTGTTGGAGGCGATGGTCGGAATGCCGCAGGCCATGGCCTCAAGCACGGGCAGACCGTAACCCTCGGACAAGGAGGGGAAGACGAAAAGGTCGCAGAGATTGTAGAGCGCGAGCAGGTCGTCGTCGCCGACATGGCCGGTGAAAACGAGCTCGTCATCGCTCAGCCCCGAATCGGCCCCAAGCTTGCGGAAATGCGCGTAGATGGCGTCCCAACCGTTGCCGATGATGACCAGTTGCCATCGGCGACGCAGCTCGCGCGGCAACCGAGCGAATGCCTGGATGAGATGGCCATGGTTCTTGCGCTGGTCGAAACTGCTGGTGAAGAGCAGAAAACCACCTCGAATACCATAGCGCTGGCGAACGGCGGCGGCCTGGTCGGGCGGGATCGAGAGCGGGCGAAAGCGTTCGTCGACCCCAGCGGCGATGTTGACGATTCGATCGGGGTCCAGCCCCAGCTCGTCGATGCCCTGCTGACGGGAAAATTCAGAGATCGCCAGCAGTCCGCCGGCCCGCTTGAATCCGGCGATCTTGCGGTAGTAATGCTCGGTGATGACCGGTGCCGTCAGATAACGCTCCTTGTCGACTAAAGGAATGAGGTCGTAGAAGGTGACAGCGGTGGAATCGCCTGGAAACAGCTCGCCGACCGAACTGACGACATCGTCGCCCAGTCCCTCGACCAGGCTGGCGACATGGACGATATCGGGCGCGAACTGCTGGATGAAACCCTCGCGAATCAGTTCGGCAGCACGAGCGCGGGCCTGGTTGGCCGGATCGTGCTCGGCGACCGGCCCAGGAACCTGGAAAACCTGGATCTGCTCTCTGGGAAGCATCCGTCCCAGGTGCTCGTAGAGCCCCGGGATGCTGTCCGCCATCAGGTCGTTGAGCAGAACACGCAGCTCATGTTGGCCAGCGTGACGCGCCATGGCTTCGAGAAGATGGAGCGAATAGCGTCCGATCCCGCCCAGACGACTACTGGATTGGCAGGCTTGAAGGTCGACGAGGATACGCATTCGAATGTTGTTCCGCTTTCCGTTTCGATGGGAATAAAGAGTGTGTCGCTGATCGCGATCGGTGACGGAGCCGAAATCCGGATCGATTGCAAACCGGTCTTCATCATCCGGCCAATTTAACCCCTCGACAGATCGATGTTCGCCATGAAGGTCGGCGACTCAATGTCGTCAAGGAGTAGCAACCGGATTCCACGACAAGTACCACGCCGCCTTCGGAATCAGCGAACGAGCTGCTTGAGGATGGCGCGTCCATCGGCGGGCAATCCATCTGGACTGGACACCAAACCGAAGCGATAGCCCTGAGGCTGATCGCCTTCTGTTGGGCGCGGCAGAATGCGGACTCCATAGGTCTTCGCCAGATACTGATTGAGACGCGGAGAACGACGAACGATGTCGGCCAGAAACCAGGCGACACGCGGATAGCGGTTGGCCGTGTTGCGGATGAAGGTGACAAGTTTATGCATGAGATCTCGAACCGAATCGATATAGGCGGACAACGCCAGCGAAACACCATGAGCAGTGACAACGCAACAGGCACTCGGCCCGACGCCAAGACGCGACCACGATCCCCGCTACCGGGGCCGAGCACCAACGGCATGGGTTATAGGTTCACGAAGCCCCCTTGCGGGCAACGAGCGCATAGTCCCTCGGACCGTGCAGCATGGCATTGTAACGGGAGGTCAAGGGATCGTCGCCCGGCACCTGATTTTCGGGCCGATCCGGGCTGAGCCTCATGAGACGCACCTCGACGAATCCGCAGCGTACGGCCGCAAACTCCAAAACAGCCGGAACCAGCGGACGCAGATGCGTCGGGTCGGTATAGAAGTGGCAGGCACCGACACTGAGGTTCTCTGGATTGGGGGTCTCTAGGATCAGCAGCCCTCCCGGCACCAATGCGCGCAGGGAGGCGTCGAGCAGCGACAGCGTCTGCGCGAACGGCAGATGCTCGATCAGATGCATGGCACTAATAGCGCCGAGACTGGAGGGCGGCAGTCCCGCCAGACAGGTACCGACATCCCGTTGCTCGACCGTCAGCCCCTCCGCGCGCGCCTGTTCCAGCGCCGCGGAATTGGTATCGACGCCGCGCGCCGGATAGCCCGCATCGCGCAGCAAGGCGAGCCAATCGCCTCGACCGCACCCGAGATCCAGCAAAGGGGTCTCGCTGGACAGCGGGCTTTCGGCGAGCAGCGGCAGATAGACCTGAAGGCGCTCGCGAATCACCGATGGGGCGCCACGAAAGTGGTTCTCGAAATCCTGATACCAGGCGGTCAGATCCTGGCCACCCGTCGAACCGCCGGATATCCCGTCACCCTGCCCCGCAGAGGATGGAGCACTCGCCGCCACGATAGCCGCTTCGAGACGCGCGATACGTGCCTCGGCAGCGGCCTGCCGCTCGCTTTGCGAAACACCCAACGCAACCAGTGAATGCGGAATGTCGGCAAGCTTCGCGAGGGCGTTCAGATAATCGAGGATGGCACGCAAGGGCGCGATGCGCCGCAATGCGCCCAGCAAGCGAAGGAAGACGGGGTTGCTGGTCTGAGCCCGAGCGAAGCGATCGAGACATACAGGCGTCTCGACCTCAGCCGCACTCGACTCTTGAGCCGGCGAGTCGGGAGCGGCGGCACCGAACTCGGCAATCGGCGCGGGAACCTTCAAGACCTCGACGACACGGTCGGCATCGATCGAACGTCGTCCCGCAATCGCGAATAGAGATCGCGCAGAACGCCAGCCGTCCTTACCGAGCGGACGTGCCAGACTACCGGCAGGTTCCAGATGATCGCCAGCCCACAGCAGCACATCCTCAAAAGCAGACCGCAACTGACGCCGCAGAACCCGAGGCGACTGCTCGTTGATATGCATCTGCAACTCGTACGGCGTGCGCGGCTCTACAGGTAAGTCTTCGCCATCGAGCGCGGCCTGTCGGCGCCGCCAGGGATAGTCGTAGCGGTAATACCAGAGATTCGGAAAGGTGTGCAGGATAAACACACCATCCGGCGCGAGGTGGCGGCGGATCAGGGTGTAGAGCTGCTCCAGTTCGGACGGGGCCAGATGCTCGATCAGATCGGAGGCCAGCACGATGTCGTACAGTCCGCGATAGGCCTGGGGATCCGTCACCGAGGCGCATTCCAATCGGACGCGCCGACGCAGTTCGGGCTCGCCAGCGAAGCAGTCCTCGGCCAAACGCAAGGCATCCGCCGAATAATCGATCGCATCGACATGATGGCCGAACGCCGCAAAATAGCGCGCGAGTTCGCCCCGACCGCACCCGAGATCGAGCAGCCGCAACGGCGGTTGTCCATCCCGATAGGCAGCAAGCCGGGCCATACAGTCGAGACGCAGATCGAGCTGCTTGCCGCCATGCTCACGGTAGGTCTCGTAGCCGCCGCAATCCTCGAGATAGTAATGGGCGGTATAGGCGTGACGCACGCTGGCGCTGGTGCGATCGAGATCGTCGCTCATAGGGGAAGAACATCCATCAGACGCTTAATCGGCCAATATCCACTTCAACCCACAGTCTGAATGCTGACATCCGGGTGCATGTTGAAATAACCGTCGTAACGAATCGCATCGGGATCGACCTCGACCTTGAGCATCGCGAGATCGTGCGAGAAAAAAAGGATCTCATCGAAACTCCCCGTCCCATAGGGTCGATTGCCCACCCCAACGGTCATCGAATAATCGCCCTTGATCAAATTGGCGACGACGCGCCACTCCACCCGCACCGTTTCACCGGCTGTCAAGGCAGCTGGTGTCTGCCCCATGCAATAGGTATTGGTCTCGAATACCGAGTGCCCGAAGCGATTGCGAATTCCAATGCCATAGTGAGGCTGGTCGAGATCGCGATGCGCGAGCAGATGAGCGACGATCGTCAAAGGCGCTTCGCTGGTAACGTGCTCGACGACCTGCCCCTGGGCGTTGAGCATCTCGAGCTTGACGAGCTCGACCTCGCCCGTTCCGGCCAGGGGAGCGGAGTTCTGTGAGCGAGGAGCAGCATGCTCGGTCGGCCGCTGAATTACCACAGGAACATCGCCCTGATGGCTGCGGTGCAGGAACATGGCGTGATAGTGATCGACCACGTCCTTCGGCAACCCCTGATCGATGATGCGCCCACCCTCAAGCAGCAGGGCGTGGTCGCAGAGCGCCTTCACCGCGCTCATGTCGTGAGAGACGAACAGGATACTGCCGCCGCGGGCACGGAAATCCTGGATGGCGCGCATGCACTTCTGCTGGAAATAGGCATCGCCGACCGACAGCGCCTCGTCGACGACGAAGCAGCTGGGGTCGGCATGGATGGCGATGGCGAAGGCCAGCCGCATGATCATGCCCGACGAATAGGTCTTCAGCGGCTCGTGAATAAACTCACCGAGTTCCGCGAAATCGATGATGGCCTCGCGCCGGGACGCGATCTGGTCGGCCCCCATCCCCAACAGCATAGCGTTGGCGCGGATATTCTCGATGCCGCTCATCTCCAGGTTGAAGCCGGTCCCCAGTTCGAGCAGTCCAGTGATGCGCCCCGATACCCGCACCCGCCCGCTGTCCGGCAGCAAAACCCCGGTCAGAATCTTGAGCAGGGTCGACTTGCCAGCCCCGTTCTGACCGATGATTCCGAGCGTCTGACCGTCATCGACCTGAAAGGAGATGTCCTCAAGCGCCTGATGGACGCTGTGATAGGAACGCCGCAGCAGGATTTCCTTGAGCCGGTCGGAAGGCTTACGGTAGAGCCTGAAATGCTTGCTGACATGTTCGGCGCGAATCATCGAGCCCCCTCGATCAGATGACGCGCGAGTTGAAAGACGACGAGGAAGTAAAGCGCTGACAACAGGATCAGCGAGACGGTGATTGGAGAACCGCTAAAACGGCGCATTAAGGCACGACCAGCGCCGGCGACGGCCAATGTCAGGCCGACGGTTGCAAGCAAGAAAACAATCATAGGAAATCCCGAACGTCCCTTTCCAGCGACTTCAACAAGAACCATGCCGCAAGCAATGTAGCGTGCGCGATTACCACCAACCGGGACAAGGCGCCGAAGTCTGGCATTTGGTCATGAACGAAAATGTCACGGTAGGCAGCAATGAAGAGATAGGCGGGATTGAGATAATGCTGAAAATCCTGAACCAATTGCGGCGCTACATCTGGGACCCAAACGATTGGCGTCAACCAGAACCAAAAGGTCAGCATAATGCCCACCATCTCCTTGATATCCCGCAGGAACACATTGAGCACGCCAAACAGCAAACCGAGTCCAAAGGCGAAAATCTGCTGCAAAATGAACACCAAGGGCAGAAAGAGGAATGGCTCACCCGGAAGCTTCCCGATAATGAGCAAGAACCCCATAAAAATCGCCATAGAAATGAGAAAGGCGACGCCCTCTGAAACGACGATATAAATCGGCAAGTAGGCCAAGTCGAGGGGTATTTTGGCGATTATATTGCGCCGATCCAGAAACACGGTCGAGCCTCGCGTGACCGTGTTGGCAAAGGCCATCCAAGGCAACAAACCGCTGACCAAATACAGGGTGTAGCTATAGCTGCTCGAGTCACCAGGCAATCGAGCGCCCATCACATTGGCAAAGATCACCGTGAAGATGAAAATCATCACAAGCGGATGAATAAATGCCCAGGAGGCCCCCAGAACGGAACCAGAATAACGATCGACGAAATCCTGCCGAGTAAAATCAAGCAAAAGAAACAGATTCATATGTTGCTACGGCAAATGACCTTTCCGCGTATTGCGAAAAGCGATTCGCATCACTCCTCCGTAAATGCCTGAGACACCCGATCCGTCAGAGGCCGAATGAGATAATCGAAAAATGTGCGCTCGCCGGTTTTGATCATGGCCTCGACCGGCATGCCAGCTTGAAGCGTGCGCCCCTTCAGCGTTTCCAGCCCCTTCGGGGTGACCTCGATACGAGCAAGGTAATAGCCTCGATTGGTGGCCTTATCGATGAGACGATCAGCCGAAATCGTTAGAACCCTGCCCTCGACGACCGGAGTCGTCCGCGACAAAAAGGCACTAAGACGTAGATCCGCTTCCATGCCGGGTGCCACCCGATCGATATCGATGGGCTGCACCTGAGCCTCAATAATCAGCGAATCGTTTTCCGGCACGATATCCAGGATGTGATCACCAGGACGGAGCACTCCACCAATGGTGTGAACGCTGGTTGCGACAACGGCTCCCGATGCGGGGGCCCGTATAACAGTACGCTCTAACGTATTCCCCAAAGCCCGCATGCGTTCACGTAAATCTGCAACCTTGGTTTCAACGTCGCGCAACTCGCTCACCACATCGCTGGTGAACTTGCGCTTAAGCTGGGCAATCTGGATTTTTGACTCGCCAATCTCGACACGTGCACTAGCGATATCGGATTGATGTTGACCACGCTCACCTTCCAGTTCAGCGGATAAACGCTCGTATTCGCGTAACCGACTCTTATCGCCAAGCCCCTTTGCAAACAATTTTTTGAAACCATCAATCTCTTCCTGATAGAGATTGATTCGCTTCGTTTTGCTTGCCGCAAGTGCCTCTAATCCACGGATTCGCTCCTGTAGTTGATCGGCGCGCTGCATCAAAACCTGCTGCTCGCCGAGAAGAGCCTTCCTGCGCGCCTGAAAAACGCGACGCTCACCATTGATCGCTTCGCGAATACGTGAATCAGTCTGCTCAGAGAGCAGTTCATCGGGAAACTGGATTTCATCAAGGTCATCGCGCTCGGCGAGCAGACGAGCCTCCTGCGCTCGCTCCGAAAGATACTGGCCACGAGCGATTTCGAGCTGCGCACTAGCATCCGTGTCGTCAAGACGCACCAGCACATCGCCCTTGGCAACCCGTTCACCCTCATGAACCAGAATCTCGCTGACGACACCACCGTCGAGATGCTTGACCGACTTTCTAGCCGACTCCACCGCCACGACGCCAGGCGCCACAGCCGCACCATCGATTGGTGCCAACAGCGACCAAGAAATGAAGCCTCCCAAGGCGACGAGGAGAATCAAAAGGCCAGCGATACGCTCGGGCCTATCGCTGGTAGACAAATCCCTTGACTCTGCAGGCTTTTCGACCTGGCTAGGGTTAACCGTGATATCCATCGTTAGCTCTATAGCTCTGCTTCAATTGACGAAAGACCCACTCTATCTAGCCTTTGAGGCACGGAAGATGAACGAATGGGGAAAGACCGCAGGTTGGAGGATTTTCCTATCGATCGCCTCCCGGAAAGCGGGCGCCCTTGAGTGCCACAGCACCTCACGCGAGCCAAAGCACATAGCTTAATCGCCCAAAAGAAACGAAAAAGAAATTCCTGATCGTCTCTCTATCGATGCAGGGGAATGATGGGCCGGCATCCTAGGAATCGCGAGGGAAAAGAGCCCCCTATCCAATGAATACGTTCTTATCCATTGGTAGGGGGCGATTCTTTGACGGAGCCCTAGACGCAGCTAGGAACCTCAAGCTTCATGAACATTGCTCTAGCCAACGGCCTGTGTCGGCAAGGTTGGAGATGGAGACCGCGCAACTGAAGTTGGCCGTGCAAATTGAGCGAGCACCTCATCACGGGGACCAAACATCTGAGCCATACCGTCACGCAGAACCAAGATCTTATCAACGGAATGCAGCACACTGGGACGATGGGTAATGATCACAACCGTAGCACCCTCGGCTTTGAGCTGATTGATTGCCTTGACTAAGGCAGCCTCACCCTGATCATCAAGATTAGAGTTGGGCTCATCCAGGACGACGAATACTGGTTTGCCATAAATGGCACGTGCCAAGCCAATGCGTTGACGTTGACCACCAGAAAGCACAGCACCGCCCTCGCCAATCGGAGTATCGTACCCCTTTGGCAGATGCAGAATCATATCGTGTACCTGAGCGCGCTGGGCAGCGGCAACGACCAACTCAGGATTGACTTCACCGAAACGCGCAATGTTCTCGCTCACGGTCCCATCAAAGAGTTCGACGTCTTGAGGCAAATACCCAATGTACGGACCTAATTCATCCCTATTCCACTGGTTGATGTCCGCGCCGCTGAGCCGAACCTTACCCGCCACTACAGGCCAAACACCAAGCATCACGCGGGCCAGGGTCGATTTACCTGCGGCGCTCGGGCCAATGACACCGACGATCTCGCCTGCGGCGATCTCGAATCGCAAGCCACGCAAGACGGGAACTGTCGATCCGGGCGGCGCAGCCATGATGTTATCGACCAAAACGCTACCCGTCGGCGGCGGCAAGGACATAAAACGCTGGCGCTCCGGCACAGCAGTAAGCAAGGAATGCAGTCGACCGTAGGCCGAGCGCGCGGCGAGAAAGCCTTTCCAGCCAGAGATCAGCATGTCCACTGGAGACAGCGCGCGACCAAGCAGGATGGAGCCCGCAATCATGATCCCAGGCGTGAACTCCTGCTGAATGACCAGATAGGCGCCCATGCCGAGAATTAGGGACTGCATCGCAATGCGCAACACCTTACTGACATTCGAAAGCAGTGCTGCACGATCGCTCGCCAATGCCTGTAACTGCAAGACCTCACGGTGGCGATCGAACCAGCGGGCCTGCACCCGCGACAGCATGCCCATCGCCTCCAGAGCCTCAGCGTTGCGAAGATTCCCGCTTAGATAGCTCCGAGCACCGATGGCCAATCCGTTGGCCTTTCCGAGAGGTTTTCGCGTCGTGAGTTCGTTCGTTAGAGCAACAGAGAAGAGCAACAAGGCTGCAACGATAGCGAACCAACCGAACCAAGGATGCATCAGAAACAGCACGAAGATGTAAACCGGCATCCAAGGCACGTCGAAAAATGCAAAGAGCCCATTGCCAGTGAGAAACTGACGCAAATTGGTCAGATCTTCAATCGGTTGAGCGCCCGCGCCGCGACCATCACGAAGCTTTGCATCGAACATGGCCGTGAAGAGCCGGGGATTAAGCAAAAGATCCAGCCGGGCACTGACTCGGACCAAGATACGGGAGCGCAACACCTCCAGCGAGCCAAGGACCGCGAAGAGCCCCAGCGCCAGGATGGTCAGCATCAGCAAGGTGGACTCGTTCCTGGCACCGATGACCCGGTCATAGACCTGCAGCATGTAGAGCGCCGGAACCAGCATCAGCAGGTTAATGAAAAGACTGAAGAAGCCGGCGAAAAGAAACGAGTTGCGACTAGCCTTGAGTGCCGCACGCAACTCGTCGTTCGGGCGAGTGTTCGATTTCAATGGTTGCATTGCCGATCGCTTGGCAGAGGGGGTCTAGGGGGGCTTTTGACCGTCGAGGCACGTATATTAGGGGACGATCCGTGCGCGGCCAAGTTGCAAAAAAGCAATGTAAGCGGCGAAATCCTAGAGAGCTACGATGAGCAAGCCTACCACAGAGCGCTCCAAAGTGTCGCGCATCAGGACTCGCCGATCAGGGCGAGCGCGTATTAATCATCAACCAGCCAGGACCTTAGCGCGATAGTCGTCGTCCCAGGCGGCCTTGCGACGTTTGTGCGCCATGCTGAGCGAGGAGCCCTCCTTCTCGAGCAGGTTGACGCAGCAATGACGAATCGCGGTCATGATGGCCGGAGCCTGGCCTTTGCGAATCCGGCTGGCATCCTCGTTGAAGATCACATCCAAGCGCCAATGGAGACGATTTTCTACGCCCCAGTGCCCCCGCACGGCCGTGGCGAAGCGCTGGGCATCGGCGCCAATGGAGGCGATGAAGTAGCGTTGCTCGACGCTCTGAACACCGTCCTGCCAGCAGGTGCGTTCGACCATTCCAATGCTGCGCAAGCCCGCCCAGCGCGCGGCATTGGGCAAGG
>NZ_AFWT01000056.1 GCF_000224065.1 Thiorhodococcus drewsii AZ1 | reverse complement strand
TCCCCGTGGCCTCGGCGGTGCCGGCGTCGGCGCCAGCATCGGCCGTGCCCGCCAGTGCGCTGGGCTGGCGCGCGATGTTCGGCGACCCGCGCCTGCAACGGCTGATCGACCTGGCCCTGGAGAACAACCGCGACCTGCGCCTGGCCACACTCAACGTCCAGGCAGCGCGGGCACGCTCGAACATCCAGCGCGCCGCGCGCCTGCCGGCCGTGGGGCTGGACGCGACGCACAGGCGCGAACGCACCCTGACCACCGATGCGACCAGCCGCGAGCTGGACCAGCAGACCGGAGTGAATGTCGCGCTCAGTGCCTTCGAGCTGGATCTGTTCGGCCGTGTGCGGACGCTCTCCGATGCCGCGCTCGCGCGCTACCTGGCGAGCGAGCAAGGGCGCGACGCCGCGCAGATCACACTGGTGGGCGCAGTGGCCGACGCCTACTTCACCCAGCGCCTGGCCGAGGAACAACTGCAACTGTCCGAGCGCACCCTGACCGATTGGCGACAGTCCCTGGCGTTGGCGCGCCTGCTCAAGCAGGCCGAGCAGAACAGCAGCCTGGACGTGGCCCAGGCCGAAGGACAGGTCGCCCTGGCCGAGGCCGACGTGGAAGGGCGCCGCCGCGCCCTGGCCGAGGCGGACAACGCGCTGCAATTGCTGGTGGGCAGCGAGCTGCCCGGCGACCTGCCGCCCGCCGTGTCGCTGGAGCGCCAGCCGGTGATCGCGCGCCTGCCGGCTGGGCTGCCGGCCGATCTGTTGCTGACCCGCCCGGATCTGCGCCAGGCCGAACAGATGCTGGTGGCGGCCAACGCCGATATCGGTGCGGCTCGGGCCGCGTTCTTCCCGCAGATTTCGCTCACCGCGTCCTTCGGCTATGCCAGCGCCTCGCTCGGCGCCCTGTTCGACCCGGCCCGGGAGGTCTGGCGTTTCGCGCCGCAGATTTCACAGCCGCTGTTCCAGGGCGGGCGTCTGCGCGCCGAACTGCGCCTGGCCGAGGTGCGCAAGTCCGAGGCCGTGGCCCAGTACGAACGTGCCATCCAAGTCGCCTTCCGCGAGGTGGCCGATGCCCTGGCGGGCACCGCCACCTTCGACCGTCAGATCGAGGCACAGCGACGTGCGGTGAGTGCGACGCAACGCAGTCTGGAGCTGTCCGAGCTGCGCTATCGCGCGGGCCTGGACGGGCGTCTGGACCTGCTCGACGCTCAACGCCAGCTCTATGCCTCCCGGCAGGCGCTGCTCGATCTGCGCCGCGCGGAGATCGCCAACCGGGTCGCGCTGTACAAGGCCCTCGGCGGCGGCCTGCATGCGGACAGCGATGATGCGGCAGCAGCTCCCACTGAATCCCGCAGTTGACGGCTGTCGGGTTCAGGATATCTGCGGCGAGCGCGCCAAAACGCCCGGCGTGTAGCCATAGGCACGCTTGAAGAGCCGGGTCAGATGGGGCTGATCGGCGAACCCGGCCTCGGCCGCTGCCTCGACGATCACGACCCCGTGGGCGATGAGCGCATGCGCCCGTTCCAGACGAGCCTGAACCAGCCAGGCATGCGGCGGTAGGCCGTAGGCGCGAGCGAAGGCCCGCAGCAGGCGATAGCGTCCGGCACCCGTCGCCTGTTCGAGATCGGTCAGGGTCACGGCCTCGGCCAGATGATCGGCGAGATAGTCGCGCACCGACCGGGCCAGACCGGGCTCGACGGCATGAGAGCGGTGTCTCGCGGGCTCCGCGCCATGGACCCGGACGAGATGGCCGAGTGCCGCGAACAGCCGGCTCTCCCGCTCCAGGGGATCGGCCGCCCGAAAGATCCGGAAAAAGGCGGCGAGCCGCGCGACCGCCCGCGGATCCTCGATCACACCGACGGGAAAGTCCGGCGGCGCTTCGCGTCCCTCGTCCAGGTCGCCGCGCAACCGCGTCAGCATCCCGGCCGGGATCTGCAGGGTCCAATAGGTCCAGCCATCCAGATCGGCCTCGCCGGTATGGATCTCGCCCGGATCGGCGAGACAGAGGGTGCCGGCCGGGGCGACCAGACTCCGGCGCCGGTAGACGAATCGGTTGGCGCCGCGCACCACAAGCCCGACCGTATAGTCGTCGTGGAAATGACGCGGAAAGGCCAGATGACGGACGTCGGCCCGCCGCACCCACAGGACCTCGTCCCGGTCCTGGATGCGCCAGCACCGGGTATGGGATCCCGCCCGAGACTCGGATTCAGCCAGACTCGCCATGCGCCCCCTTGCTGCCGACCGCCTCGAAGAAGAGGTAATAACAGCTTCCATCGCCACTGTCCGCCGCCAGGAGATCCTCGATGCCGCGCTCCCAGAGCCGCGCGTCGAAACCTCCCGCCACCGCACTGGATCTCACGCCCTCGACCATGGGAACGATGATGCGCCGCATGAAGCCCTCGCGCAGCACCGGATCGCCCCCATCGGCATGGATCAGTATCGGAGCGACGCTTACCTCCGAGAATCCGGCCGCCGACATGAGCCCCCGCAGCAGCCGCCCGATCATGGGATCGCCCCCGAGCCGACGCTGCTCGGCGACCAGCGCGTCCCAGACGGCCCGCGACGCCGGCGTCTCCGGCTGAAAGCGGAAGGAGCCGTGGTCGCCCTCGATCAGAGTCAGGGATCCTCCCGCCCGCAGCATGCCGCCCAGCCGCGCGAGCGCCGCCTCGGGCCGTTTCAGATGCTCCAGCACAAAACAAACGAAGGCATGATCGAAGACCTCGCCCGTCAAGGGATCTCGGCTCAGATCGCCATGGACGAAGCGAAGGCTCCGCTCCCATCCGGCGAGACGCGCTCGGGCCAGATCCAGCTGACCGGCATCGACGTCCAGACAGGTCAGATGGATACCCGGGTTGTCCTCCAGCAGGGCCAGGCTCTGACGACCGCTGCCGCACCCCGGCTCCAGCACCCGGCTGCCGGCCGGGAAGCGGAGGTCGCGGTGCAGGAAGGGACGCAGGATCGCCGCCTGATCCGAGAGACGCTCGGCCTCGCGCTCGGAATAGCCGTGAATGTAGCCCATGGTTTCACCCATCTCCGTTTTGCAGGACGGAAACGGTAGCCGGTACGGATCCCTTCGTCTTGAATACTCTTGCAGCGCGCGGAACGGCGGCCATGACGCGCGAACCAGGCAAGACGGATCGTCACCCCGATCGGCCGCTCCATTGACGAAGGGCATGGACGCACAGCCGATGAAGCGCCGATCTTGCGACGATCGGCAGACCCGAAATCCCAAGGAGCCAGGATGCGCAAGAACAAACAGTCCATTCGCTCGCTCACGGCCTTCATCGTGACCTGGGCCTTCGTCGTCCTCATGGTCACCGGCCTGGTGCTCTACGTCGTCCCGCACGGACGCATCGCCTACTGGATCCACTGGTCGCTCTGGGGGCTCGAAAAGGACCGCTGGGCCTGGATCCACATGACCTTCGGCGGCGTCTTCATCCTCGCCGCCTTTCTGCATCTCTATTTCAACTGGAAGCCCTTCAAGCAGTACATCGCCGACCGCATCCAGGGACATCTGGCATTCAAGCGCGAGATCCTGATCGCCACCCTGGCGACCCTGGTCCTGGTCGTCCTCTCGGCGCTCGACCTGCCCCCGGCCAGCTGGATCATCCAGCTGAACTCGGACATCAAGAACGCCTGGGTCACCGAGCCCGCGCTCGAACCGCCCTTCGGTCACGCCGAGGAGGCATCACTGGCCGCGCTCGCCAAACGCATGGACTTCGACCTGGAGCCGGCGCTCTCGGCGCTGCGCGATCGGGGGCTCGCCGTCGAGAACGGCCGCGAGACGCTCGAGCAGATCGCCCGGCGCAACGGCATGACGCCCATGGCGGTCTATGCGCTCATTCCTCGACCGCAACCAGCTCCGGTATCCACGGAGGAGAAAATGACGCCCGAGGAGATCGAGGCACGCTTCGCGGGAACCGGTCTGGGCCGCAAACGGCTCTCCGAGGTCTGCGAGATGGTTGGGCTGGACGTCCGGACAGGGCAGGAGCGTCTGGCGAGCGCGGGCATCGAGGCCGGACCCGACGACGGCATTCGCGACCTGGCCGACGCCAACGGCAAGCGCCCGATTGACCTGCTGGTCATCATCCTGAACGGAGGCCAGTGAACCGGCCGCACCTCCCGGCCGACAAGTCGCACAGAACACCGGACGCGTTGAATCGCAGGATCTTGACGATGACTGCCTAGACAGCTATTGTCTAGACAGCAAAAACAGACAGGTTATGCCATGGCAGATGAGACGCCCCTCCAGCAGCCCGTTGATGCGGACAAGAGCCCCTTCTCGAGCGAGAGTGTGGGACGGTATCTGAACGAGGCATCCGGGAGACTGATGGAGGCGCTCGATCGGCAGGCACGGGGCGTGGGCGTCAGCGCCGCGCAGTGGCGCGTGTTGATACGGATTGCCTTGGATATCGACACGACGGCGGCCGATCTCTGTCAGAACCTGCGCTACGACACGGGCTCCATGACGCGGATGCTGGATCGTCTGGAAAATCTGGGACTGATCCGACGGGAGCGCAGCACCGAGGATCGTCGGGTCGTCCGGCTCAGTCTGACCGAGGAAGGAGAGGCGATCTGTCCGCGCCTGCAGCAGATCGGTATTCGGGTCCTCGATCATTTCCTCGCTGACTTCACGCAAGAAGAGGCCGCGCTGCTCACGGACCTGTTGAAACGCTTCGCGTCGGCCCCGCCGCTCAAGGACTGAAACCGCAAGACATCACCCAGGCAAGCGACGCAAGAAGCGGGGCATGTCGAGGTTCGTCATAATAGCTGCCTTAGCAGTTACAGCTTGAACAGCAAGATGCGCGTACGGGGAATGGAGGTCCTGACATCGTCAGCCGCTCGAGCGGCTGACGAATGACGCGGACTGAACATCGTCTGCCGCGAGCCGAACGATCGCGGAAAGGCCGTCTTTCAGGATTCACTCGAGACCAGGATCTTTTCAACCATGGCTTCGGATCTGTCAACGTCGCCCGCCCATCCGCCCGGAGCCCCCGCCCCGAGGGTTCCTGCCGCCCCTTCCCCGCCGGATCGCGCCAGGAGGCAGCGTATTTTCAGCATGCTCCTGGCGGGGTCGCTCTTCGCCGGGCTGGGCGGGGCCTATGGTCTGTACTGGTGGATGGAAGGCCGTTTTCTCGTCGGGACCGAGGATGCCTATGTGGCCGGCAACCGTATTCAGGTCACCGCTCAGGTCGCGGGCACGATCATCGCCGTGCATACCGAGGATACGGATCGCGTTCAGGCCGGGGACACCCTGGTCGTGCTCGACGATACGGATGCGCGCGTGGCGCTCGACCAAGCCAAGGCCGCCTTGGCTGAACGGGTGCGAGAGGTCCGGGAACTCTTCGTGCAGTCCCGCGTGCAGGAAGCCAGGGTCAAGGTCCGTGAGGCCGAGCTGAAGCGCGCCGAGGACGATCTGGTCAGCCGGAACCACCTCGCCAGGACCGGCGCCACCTCGCAGGAGACGCGCCGGCACGCCGAAAATGACGTCGCACAGGCCCGGGAGAGCCTGGCAGCGGCCCGCGAGGATCTGGCGGCGGCCCAGGTCCTGATCGACAAGACCTCGGCGAGCGAACATCCGCGCGTGCGTCTGGCCGCCGCCCAGCTGCGCGCGGCCTATCTCGACTGGCGACGCACACGGGTTCCGGCGCCGGCCTCGGGACAGGTGGCCCAACGCTCGGCGCAGGTCGGCCAGCGCACGGAGCCAGGGGCTCCGCTGATGTCGATCGTGCCGCTCGAGGATCTGTGGGTGGACGCCAACTTCAAGGAGGCCCAGCTGTCCGATGCACGGATCGGCCAGCCGGCGGAGATGACGGCGGACCTCTACGGCGGCGACATTCACTACCACGGCCGCGTCGTGGGGCTGTCGGCAGGGACCGGGGCGGCATTCGCGCTTCTGCCGGCCCAGAACGCCACGGGCAACTGGATCAAGGTAGTCCAGCGCGTTCCCGTTCGGATCGCCCTCGATCCCCGGGAGCTGGCGGCGCACCCGCTGCGAATCGGTCTTTCGATGCGGGTCACGCTGGACGTTCACGACCGGGAGGGCTCGCAACTCCCAGCCGTGCGGCGGAATGCGCCTGTTGCCGAAACCTCCGTCTACGATGCCTTGGATCGGGACGCGCAGGCACTGATCGATGGGGTCATCGCCGCCAATCTCGGGGACTCGGACATCTCGCCACAAGCGGAACCGGCACCTGCCGAGACAGCGGCCAGTCCGATCGACGTCCAGGCGGCGCCGCGCTGAAGGATGGAGTTCCAGGGATGAGCCAAGCCCCTCTCGCGCCGACTCTCCCCCCGCTGACGGGTGTCCCCCTGGTGCTGGCCACCATCGGCCTGTCCCTGGCCACCTTCATGAACGTGCTGGACACGACCATCGCCAACGTCTCCTTGACGCCCATCGCCGGCGATCTGGGCGTGAGCCCCAGCCAAGGCACCTGGGTCATCACATCCTTCGCCGTGTCCAACGCCATCACCATTCCTTTGACCGGCTGGCTGGCCCAGCGGCTGGGGGCGCGGCGGCTGTTCCTGATCTCGACATCCCTGTTCACCCTGGCCTCACTGCTGTGCGGCCTGTCGCAGAGCCTGGGCATGCTGCTGGTCTTCCGCGTCCTGCAGGGACTGGTGTCGGGTCCCATGGTCCCCTTGTGCCAGACCCTGTTGCTGCAATCCTTTCCCAAGGAGAAGTCGGGCATGGCCCTGGCCTTTTGGGCCATGACGGCGACCGTTGCGCCGGTCATGGGGCCGATCCTGGGCGGCTGGCTGACCGACAACTGGTCCTGGCCATGGATCTTCTACATCAATATTCCAGTCGGTCTGGCGTCCGTCTGGCTGACCGCCTTCGCCCTGCGCGGCAGGGAGACCCCCACGACCAAGCGTTCGATCGACTATGTCGGCCTGATCCTGCTGGTGGTGTGGGTCGCGGCGACCCAGATCATGCTCGATCGGGGCAAGGAGCTGGAGTGGTTCAATTCGCTCGAGATCGTCCTGCTGGCCGTGGTGGCGGTCATGGGTCTCACCTTCTTTCTCATCTGGGAGTTCACCGAACGGCATCCCGTCGTCGATCTCTCCCTGTTCAAGGAACGCAACTTCGCCGCCGGCACGCTGGCGCTCTGCCTGTCATACGCGACCTTCTTCGGCACCCTGGTCCTCATCCCCATGTGGCTGCAGCGTTTCATGGGCTATACGGCGACCTGGGCCGGCCTGGTAACCGCGCCGATCGGGATTCTGGCGCTCGTTCTGTCGCCGATCATCGGGCGCCTGATGGGCAGGGTCGATCCCCGGCTCTTCGTCACCCTCTCCTTCGGCGTGTTCTTCCTGTGCAACGCCTGGCGAGCGACCTTCTCGCCCGAGGTCGACGCCGGCACCATCGCCGCCACGCATCTGGTTCAAGGGATCGCCATGGCCACCTTCTTCCTGCCTCTGACGGCGATCATCCTTTCCGGGCTGGAGCCTCACCGCATTCCGGCGGCATCCGGTCTGTTCAACTTCCTGCGCCTGATGGCCGGCGCCTTCGCGGCCTCCATCTGGACCACGCAGTGGGAAAACACGGCCTCGCGGCATCATGCCTACCTCACCGAGCCCGTCACGGCAGCCTCGGCCGAGACCGCACGGGTGCTCGACACCTACCAGTCCATGGGGATGACGCAGCAGCAGGCCTATGCCCAGATCGCTCGGACGATCGACACACAGTCCTATTTCCTCTCGATCCTCGATATGTTCGCGCTGGCCGCCGCGCTCTTTCTCGGGCTGATCGCCCTGATCTGGCTGGCCCGACCGGCTCGACAGGGGGCGTAAATGCCGGAAATGCCATCTGTGAGGGTGTGCGAGCGCTTCCTGCCCGCGCTCGACGCGCACATACAGGCGAATCTCGAGCTCACGCAGGTCGACCTACGGCCTCGAAGACGGCCGATGCGGCTCAAGATCGAGGAAGAGGTGCAGGAACTCGCCTCGCTCTTGGACGCGGCGCTAAAGGGACCGCCCAGGCTCACGCATTCCGGTTGACGAGGGTCGCATCGGGACATGCCCGGCTGGCGGAATTCGGGCAGATGGCCTGGGGTTGTTGAATCCGATATGCCTCCTATGCTTGAAACGAATCGTGTAACCCCAATGACCAAGCCAGTCATCCATCCCAACGAATGCCCAAGGCGATCCAAGCGACGTCCTAGCCTGTCGAAATTCGATGACCCGGCCTTTCCGCACGGACCTGATCGGAGGGAGACATGTCGAATGTGATTCGGATCGAGCCAGGCCCGCAGGGCACCGTCCTGCACTTCGAAGGCGACCTGACTATCTTCCAGGTCGGCGAATACCTGCCCCAATTGCTCGCGCTCGAGGCTGACGAGGAATCGCTGGTGGCGGATCTGAGCGCGACGACGGAGGTGGACGGCGCAGGGATTCAGCTCCTGATCGCCCTTCGGAAGCAGCTGGAGACCGCCGGGGGGCGACTGACCCTGCACGCCCCCTCCCCTGCGGTCACGGATGCCCTGGTCACCTGCGATCTCTGCGACTACTTCCACATGGAGTGCACCTCGGAGCCTTGCTGACATGTCCGACCCCGTCGACATCTTCCGTACCGAGGCCGAAGAGCATCTGTCCGCTCTGGAAAGCGCCCTGCTGGAACTGGAACAGCGTCCCGAGGACCCCGAGCTGATTGCGCTCGCCTTCCGCGCTATGCACACGATCAAGGGTGGCGGGGGCATGTTCGGGTTCACGGAGCTCTCCGCCTTCACCCATCATCTCGAGACCGCCCTGGACAAGGTCCGCAACGGTCTGTTCCCGGTCAGCCCGGAGCTGATCAGCATCCTGCTCGACGCCAAGGACCATATCATGGGCCTGCTCGAGGACCCCGTGCTCGACCAGACCCAGATCCTGGTCGGGCGAGGACTGCTGGAGCGTCTGCACGCGCTGATTCCCGACGAGCAGATCACCGAGGCGAAACAGACCACTGCGGCCCAGAGCACCGCGATCGCCGACCCCGGCGGCGAGGGGCGGGATCAGGTCTACCGCGTCCGAATCCGCCCCTCTGCAGGGGCCTTCCGCGATGGCTTCGACATCTTTCCCATCCTCAAGGAACTGCAGGGACTGGGAACCTGTTACATCACGACCGACACGGGGGGTGTTCCCGTTCTGGCGGAGCTGGACCCGGAATCCTGCATGCTGTCCTGGGACCTGGTGCTGGTCACGTCCCAGGGCGTCGAGGCCATCCGGGACACCTTCATCTTCGTCGCCGACGAGTGGCGGATCGACATTGATCCCATCGACATCGACGACGACCAGTGCGACCGCATCGGCGAGATCCTGGTGGAACGCGGCCTGATCGCGCGCAGCCAGATAGAGACCCTGCTCGCCGAGAAGCCGCGCGTCGGCGAGGTCCTGCAGCAGGCGGGCCTGGTCACGGAAACCGACGTCGATGCCGCGCTCAGAGAACAGCAGGCGATCCGGGACACGCGGGAGCGCAGTGCGCGCGGCGAGCAGGAGAGTCTGGTGCGGGTGCCCGCCGCGCGGCTGGACAGCCTCATGAATCTGGTCGGCGAACTCGTGATCGTGCAGGCGCGCATGCATCAGCTCGCCCAGTCCCGCGACGACGAGGCCATGGGTGCAATCTCCGAGGATCTCGACCGGCTGACCACCGAGCTGCGCGACAACACCTTCTCCATCCGCATGCTGCCCATCGGCACCACCTTCGGACGCTTCCGCCGCCTGGTGCGCGATCTCTCCCGCGAGCTGGGCAAAGAGATCCGCCTGGAGACCGAGGGCGCCGAGACCGAACTCGACAAGATGGTCATCGACCGTCTCGGCGACCCCCTGGTGCATCTGATCCGCAACAGCATCGACCACGGCATCGAACCGCCCGAGCAGCGCGAGGCCGCAGGCAAGCCGGCAGCCGGCACCATCCACCTGGCCGCCGAGCACGCCGAATCACACGTGGTGATCCGCATCCGCGACGACGGCGCCGGCCTGAACACCGGAGCCATTCGCGCCAAGGCGGTGGAGCGCGGCCTGATCGCCCGCGACCAGACCCTGACCGAGGAAGAGATTCAGAGCCTGATCTTCGAGGCCGGTTTCTCCACCGCCGACCGAGTCTCGGACATCTCCGGACGCGGTGTGGGCATGGACGTCGTGAAGCGCTCCATCCAGGATCTTGGGGGCCAGGTCGGGATTCGCAGCGAGCCGGGCCGAGGCACCACCCTGACCATCACCCTGCCCATGACCCTGGCCATCATCGAGGGTCTGATGGTGGCCGTGTCCGAGGAGCGCTATGTGCTGCCTTTGAGCTGCGTCGAGGAATGCATTGAGGTCGAGCGAGGATCCGAAGGCAAGCGCAACGGCCAGCGGCTGGCGCGCGTGCGCGGCGATCTGGTGCCCTATCTCAGCCTGCGGGAATGGTTCGCGGTGCCGGGCGCGGCCCCGGACATCGAGCAGATCGTCGTCACCCGTCTCGGCGAGCAGCGTTTCGGCTTCAGCGTCGACCAGGTCGTCGGACAGTACCAGACGGTGGTCAAACGTCTGGGCAAGCTCTACGAAGGAAACGCAGGCCTGGCCGGGGCCACGATCCTGGGTGACGGCGGTGTCGCCATGATCCTGGACGCGGGGGCCCTCGCCGAGTCCCTGGAAGACGAGGTGCGGACGAGGGGTCGCAAACAGACCGGGCGACCACCCATGGGGACGAAATAGGAGCGAAGCCGTCGCGCCCCATGCCTGGGGCATGACGACATGCGTCGACCGGAGGCCATCTCGCCTGGCCTGCCACTCACGGAGAACGAACATGATCAGAATCCCACTGAAAGTCCTGCTGATCGGTGCCTTTGTCATCCTCATCCTCCTGATGGGCGGAACCAATTTCATCGGCGTGGATGCCCTCTCGTCCATGAACGAGCGGCTCGATGGTCTCGTCAATGGGTCCGCCGAGAAGGTCAAGCTCGCCTCGGGCATCCGCCAGGATCTGCTCGCGGTGAACCGCGACGAAAAGAACCTTATCCTGGCCGAGGCACCCGAGGAAATGGACGCCTTCGCCGCCGATATCGCCGGCACCCGGGAGGGGATGCGCGAGAAGCTGGAGAAGCTGCGCGCACTGGCCACTGGTGCCGGCCTGGAAAAACTGGAAACCTTTGCGGGCCTGTGGGAGGAGTACCTCCAGGTGAGCGCCGAGGTCGCCCGTCTGTCGAAGCTCAACTCCAACGTCAATGCCCGCAGGCTGAGCCGGGGTCAGGCAAGCGCCGCCTTCGACGAGGCCATGGGCCTCTTGAACGCGCTGAAGCAAGAATTCGACACCGATCTGGCGCAAGCAGCCGACCTAGAGACAGTCCGGCGCGCCGCACAAAAGATCGCAGTCGCCGCCCGCGTCGAGCGCGGCATGATGGCGATCCAGCGTGACGAGAAGAATCTGATCCTGTCCCGCAACCAGAAAACGATGGACGATTACGGGGCCGCGATCGACACGGCCGTCACTCAGGTCAAGCAGACCTCGGATCAGTTCGACAGCCTGTTGGATGCCCAGGAACGGAAGGCTCTGGTGCAGTTCTACCAGGCCTTCGACAAGTACCTGGCGCTGGATACGCAAGTCCGCGAGATCGGCCGCGAGAACGGCAATACCCTGGCCTTCGAGTTGTCCTCCGGAAAGGGCCGAGCGCTCTTGGACCAGGCAGAGACACTCTTGGCCGACATCGTCCGGGTCAACGACGAGGACATGTCCACGGACCTGGCCGCCAGCGACGCCAACTACGCACAGGCCAGACAGACCCTGATCGGCGCCTCCATCGCCGCCTTCGTGATCGTCCTTCTCATCGCCCTGGTGGTCATCCAGCGCATCAACCTGGTCAGTCGCATCACCAGCCGGATCGGCGAGGGAGACCTGACCACCCAGTTCAATCCCAACTCCAGCAATTCGGATATCTATGGCGTCCTGCGATCGATGAACATGAGCCTGCGTGACATCGTCGGCGAGATCCAGGAAGCGGCGGCCAACGTCGCCTCCGGCAGCGAGCAGAGCAGCAGCACCGGTCAGCAGATCGCCCAGGGCGCCACCGAACAGGCCGCCTCGCTCCAAGAGGTTTCCTCCTCCATGGAGCAGATGAGCTCCAACATCGCCCACAGCGCCGACAATGCCCAGCAGACCGAGCAGATCGCCCGCAAGGCGGCCCAGGACGCCGAGACCAGCGGTGCCTCGGTCCGCGAGACGATGGAGGCGATGAAGGACATCGCCGACAAGATCAACATCATCGAGGAGATCTCGCGTCAAACCAACCTGTTGGCGCTCAACGCCGCCATCGAGGCGGCCCGGGCCGGCGAGCACGGCAAGGGATTCACCGTGGTCGCCGCAGAGGTTCGCAAGCTGGCCGAGCGCAGCCAGAAGGCCGCCGGGGAGATCGTCGCCCGTTCCAAGAGCAGCCTGGCGGTGGCGGAGGAGGCCGGAGGTCTGCTGGCCCAGCTGGTGCCGGACATCCAGAAGACCTCGGACCTGGTGCAGGAGATCAGCGCCTCGGCACGGGAACAGGATTCGGGCGCGACGGAGATCAACAAGGCGCTCCAGCAGCTCGACCAGGTGGTCCAGCAGTCGGCGGCCGCGGCCGAGCAGATGGCCTCCACATCCGAGGAACTGGCCGCCCAGGCCGAGCAGATGCAGTCGAGCATCGCCTTCTTCACCGTCGACACGGGCGCCGGGCGCATCCCCTCTCCGGCCGGCAAGAAGCCCGGCAAGGGCCGGCGCAAGCCGACCCCGGGGCGCAAGACGGAGACCAAGAAGGCCAAGTCCGAGGAGGCCGAGTCCGGCGTCGAGATCGATTTGGACGACGAGGATGCACCCGAGTTCGTCCGCTACTGAGGGAGACACCATGGCAAGCGAAGCGCAGAGCGCGCACGGCCTCGATCAGGGCTCCCTGCAGATCCTGACCTTCATGCTCGACGGCGAGATCTACGGTACCGATATCGCCCAGATCCAGGAGGTGCTGGAATACCGTCGCATCACGCCCGTCCCACGCACGCCAGACTTCATGCTCGGCGTGATCAATCTGCGCGGCAACGTGGTCCCGGTGGTGGACCTGAGGCGCCAGTTCGAGATGCAGCTGAGCGAGCCCACGGTGGATACCTGCATCGTCATCGTCGACGTCATGGTGGACGGCGAGATGACGGCTCTGGGCATCCTCGCCGACGCGGTCAAGGAGGTGATCGAGCTGGGCGCGGACATGATCAAGCCCCCGCCGCGCATCGGCAGCCGCATCGACACCCGCTTCATCAGCGGCATGGGCAAGCAGGACGAGGAGTTCATCGTCATCCTCAACCTCGCGCGGGTGTTCTCCCGTGAGGAGCTCGGCGACCTGGTCGACAGCGCCCGTGAGACGCGCCTCCCCGCCCAGGAGGCAGGACAGCCCCCCGCCGATGGCGACTGAGCGGCTGCAACAGGACGCCCTGTCCGCGCGCGACCACAAACGGGTGGCGGACTATGTCGGCCGCGTCGCCGGCATCCAGCTCCCGGAGTCCAAGCGTACGCTGATCGAGGGACGGCTGCGCAAGCGCCAGCACGCCCGCGGTCTGCGTTCCCTACGCGATTACATCGACTTCGCTCTGGACGAGCAGGCTGGGACCGAGGAGCGCCTGCATCTGATCGACGCCATCACCACCAACAAGACCGACTTCTATCGCGAACCGGCGCATTTCCGTTTCCTCCGCGAGCACATCCTCGGCGAGATCGCCGTCCGACGCGATCGCGGCTGGCGGAAACCACTGCGCATCTGGAGCGCCGGCTGCGCGTCCGGTGAAGAGCCCTATACGCTGGCCATGGAGATGCTGGAGCTGCAGCGTATGCATCCCGAGTTTCGTTTCGAGATCCGCGCGACCGACATCTCCGCCAGTTCGCTGGCGATCGCCCGGACCGCGATCTACCCGCACCAGCGGGTCGCCTCCATGCCCCTGACGCTGCGCCGGCGCTATCTGCTGCGCACCCGCGACCGCAGCCTCGACCTCGTGCGCATAGCGCCCGAGGTGCGCGAACGGGTGCGCTTCGCCAGCCTCAACCTGCTCACCGATGCCTACGACGTTCCCGACCGGCCGGACATCGTCCTCTGCCGCAACGTCATGATCTATTTCAGTCATCCGGATCGCGACCGCATCGTCGCGCGCTTTCTCCGCATACTGCCGCCGGGAGGCCTGCTGCTGATCGGCCATTCCGAGTCCTTGAGCGGAAGCGGCACGGCCTTCGAGCAGATCCAGCCTGCCATCTACCGCAAGGCCGAGTCGTGAGCCCGGTAAAGGTCATGGTGGTGGACGACTCCGCGCTGGTCCGCCAGACGCTACGTGACCTGCTGGATGCCGATCCGGACATCGAGGTGGTGGCCACCGCCCAGGATCCCTATGCGGCGGCCGAGAAGCTGCGCAAGGTGGTCCCGGACGTGATCACGCTCGACGTGGAAATGCCGCGCATGGACGGGGTGACCTTCCTCGAGAAGCTCATGCGCCAGCACCCGATCCCCGTGGTCATCTGCTCCTCGCTGGTCGGCGCCGGCACCGAGACCCTGATGCGTGCCCTGGAGGCCGGTGCCGTGGACATCATCCAGAAGCCGGCGGTGGGCACCCGCCGCTTCCTGGAGGAGTCCCGGCTGCTGATCACGGATGCGGTCAAGGCCGCAGCCCAGGCACGCCTTAGGCCCGGCCCGGCGCCCCGGCCGCCGAGGAAGCTCAGCGCCGATGCCGTGCTGGAGCCCCCCGGCGCCAAGGCCATGGCAGAGACCACCGACAAGGTCATCGTGATCGGCGCCTCCACCGGGGGCACCGAGGCGATCCGAGAGGTCCTCATGGCGATGCCGCTCGGCTGCCCGGGCATCGTCATCGTCCAGCACATGCCCGAGGGATTCACCCGCTCCTTCTCAGAGCGCCTGGACAGACTCTGCAGGATCCGGGTCAAGGAGGCCCAGAACGGCGATCCGGTACTGCGGGGCCAGGCCCTGATCGCCCCCGGAAACCGCCACACCCTGCTCAAACGCAGCGGCGCGCGCTACTACGTGGAGGTCAAGGACGGCCCACTGGTGTCGCGCCACCGCCCCTCCGTGGACGTGCTCTTCCGCTCCACCGCCCGCTATGCCGGACGCAACGCGGTCGCTGCCGTCCTCACCGGCATGGGCGACGACGGCGCCGAGGGTCTGCACGAACTGTTCGAGTCCGGGGCCTGGACCTGCGCCCAGGACGAGGCCACCAGCGTCGTCTACGGCATGCCGAAGGAGGCGGTACGACACGGCGGCACCCAGCGCCAGCTGCCCCTGGAGAAGATCGCTGCCGCCATGCTGATGGCCTCGTGACCTGATCGGACTTTAGGGATGCGACGCACGAGACCTCGATCGTGCGACTCGACCGCTCGTCGAACGCGGTCTCTATCTCACCTTGTCGCGCAACTCACTGGACGCCTCGAGAACGTCGTCCAGGATTCTGGACGCCTCGTCGGTGGCTTGCGACGCCTCCGCGGCATTGCGGGCGATCTCCTCCACTGCGGCGTTCTGTTCGGTGACGCTGGCCGCGACCGACTGCATCTCTGACCTTACCTCGGCGACCCGGCGGCTCGCCTCGACCACGCGCTCCGAGAGATTGACGATTCGCGCGACGTTGTCGTCGATCTGCAGGCGGGTCTCCTCGGACTTGTCGGCGATCTGCTGCGTGGCATCCTGGGTCTTTTGGGCCAACTGCTTGACCTCACTCGCCACGACGGCGAAGCCACGCCCGTGCTCCCCGGCGCGAGCCGACTCGATGGAGGCGTTGAGGGCCAGCAAATTGGTCTGATTGGCGATCTCTCGAATGACCGTGCTCATGGTCGAGATCTCCTCGCCGATGACCGCCAATGTGCGTATCGCGTCGGCCGCCCCCTGCGCCTCGCCACCGACCTGTTGCGTGATACTCTCGACGTCGCCCACCGTGGCGACGGCGGTCTCGGCCGAGCGACTGATCTCCAGGGTCGAGTACGAGAGTTCCTCGGCGGCGGTGGCGACGCTCTTGATGTTGCCCGAGACCTCATTGATCGACTGGACGGTGTTCGTGGAGAGCTCGTTGACGCGGTCGCTGGAGCGCACCATCTGGAACCTCAGCTCATCTTGGGGATCGACCCATTCCACGACATAGGCCGGCTGACCGGAGAGGTCTTCGATGGTCTTGGTGTAGACTCGAAAATGGTTGAGCCCGGCGCCGAAGTCTTGCGCGAACTGCGTGTCGGCCTGCCCTCGGTTCAGACATTCCCTGCCGCAGTCGGCGGTCCTGCAGATATTGGCGCCCCACTGATAACAGGGCTTGCCGAGGAACTCGCTCAAAGGCTTGCCGAATGCGGCCTGAACCGGACCGTTCACGTAGAGCCAGCGCCATTCCTTGTCCCCTGCCTCGCCGATCGCGGTGACAGAACAGGGCTGCTCGCAGGCATCCAGGATCCCCATGAAGAAACGCTCGCGCTCGCGCTGCAGCCTGTCGAGGGTGTCGATATGACGTGGCAGGCGCGCCCTGAGAAACCATGCGGCCGCGAATCCGATCAGCACGCCCAGCGGCCAAATCCAATTGCCGGAGAACTGCCAGAGCAGCGCCCCGAGTAGGGCCACGCACAGAAAACCGATGATCAGCAAGCGACTGAGCCGAGAAATCTCGCGCCGCAACGCGTCCAATGCCTCGGGCACGGAATGATGGTCGATAGCCATGATCGATACTCTACAAAGGGTTGAACACAGGGCCGAAGAAAATCAGGCTGGCACCGACCCAGCAATACCTTTCCGCCCAAAATCTTATAACCCTCCTTCGGTTCTGCGTGTGCACTGATACGCATCTCGAAGGACTCAAGCGTCGTCTTCCAATTAGAACACGGATGGAATACATCCGAGGCGTCTTCGTGCGCTGCATTGTCCCCGAGCGGGCGAGTTCGGCGGAAACCAGATGGGGACTCTATTCGCTTGCGACAATGCCCGGTCTTGGAACCGGACGGATTGGAGATATCCCGAGCCCCAACCCACCGCCCGTTCGCTATGTGCGTTACTTGGACCCGCCTTCCCGAATCAATCCAGCAATGGTCGCCAAGGCCCGCTCGACCCGGTCGTCCCACTCGCAGGCACACGACAGCCGCATGCAGTTCCGGTATTTCTGGGTGGCGGAGAAGATCGGCCCCGGGGCGATGCTGATCTGCCGATCGAGCAGTCGTCGGCTCAGCTCGAAGGTGTCGATCGGCTCGCCCAGCTCGACCCAGACGACGAAGCCGCCCTGGGGGCGCGTAACCCGGGTCCCCTCGGGGAAATGCCGGTCCACCGCCTCGATCATGCGCTCGACCGCGCGCGCGTATCTTTCGCGCGCCTTGCGCAGATGCCGTTCGTAGGCGCCGCTGCGCAGCAACTCGGCCACGGCGATCTGGGGCGCAGTCGCCGTGGCCATGTTGGTCACGTATTTCAGATACTCGATCTTCTCGTGATAACGGCCGGGGGCGATCCAGCCGACGCGCAGCCCGGGTGACAGCGTCTTCGAGAAGGAGGCACAGTAGAGCACCATGCCCTCCTCGTCATAGGCCTTGCAGACGGATGGCCTGCGCTGCGAAAAGCCGATGTCGCCGTAGACGTCGTCCTCGATCAGGGCGACCTGGTGTCTGGCGAGCAAGGCGACCAGACGCCGCTTGCGCTCGTCCGGCATCAGATAGCCCAAAGGGTTGCTGTAGTTGGGCACCAGGATGCAGGCCTTGACCCGCCACTGTTCCAGGGCGAGCTGCAGCGCCTCCAGCGAGGGTCCATCGCGCGGATGAGTCGGGATCTCCAGCGCCTGCAGCCCCAAGGCGTCGATCGCCTGCAGCAGGCTGTAGAAGGTCGGCGACTCGATCGCCACCACGTCGCCGGGCTCGGTGACGGCGCGCAGGGCCAGCACGATCGCCTCCTGACAGCCGTTGGTGACGATGATCTCGTCTGCCGGGGTGTGGCATCCGCATTCCGCCATGCGGCGTGCGAGCTGCTGGCGGAGCTCCGGGGCGCCGGGCGGAAAGGCATAGCCGATGACGCGCTGGCGGTGCAGCCTGGCGGCGCTCGACAGCGCCCGCTCCACCGCGCGCTCGGGGAGGAAGCCGGGCCCCGGAACCGCCGCGCCCAGCTGCACGGTGTGCGGCTCATTGGTCGCCTTGCTGAGCTGCATCGCCAGCTGCTGACCCGAGATCGCCCGGGGTCGCACGCTGGGTCGGGAGATGTCCGGCTCCGGGATTCGGATCCTGGGCCGAGAGCGGACGTAGAAGCCCGAGCGGGGCCTGGCCTCGATGAAGCCATTTTCCTCGAGTCGGCGGTACACCGCGACTGCGGTTGCGGCGCTGATACTGCGCTGGCCGCTAAAGACGCGCACACCGGGAAGCCGCTCGCCGGCCCGAAAGAGGCCCTGCTCGATCTGTTCCGCGATCTCGGATGCCAGTCGTTCGTAGAGGAAGGCCATAGGGTCACCACGACAGATCGGACGCCTTGGGAGCGATACAGATGCCCGACCGCCTCATCTGTACCGAAACAAAAACAGATAATTGCATCTGTAATGTTCACCTCCCGCTCTCTAGAGTCAAGGTCGACAGGAGGATCCGTCGGCGCAGCGATCGTCCGGATCCCATTCGGCCGGCCCATGCCGGTCTTCAAGACACGAGAGGAGAGATTCTGTGCATCGACATGCCATCTGTTGGTTGAACGGGGAGCTGCTGCCTGCGGCTCAGGCGACCCTATCCGTGCTGGATCACGGCCTGCTGTACGGCGACGGCATCTTCGAGGGTATTCGGTTCTACAACCGCCGCGCCTTTCGGCTCGACGCCCACCTCGACAGACAGGAGTTCTCGGCACGGGCGATCGCGCTGCAGATCCCGTACGGGAGGGATGCGCTGATCGAAGCGATCACCCGGACGATCGCAACCTTCGAGGAACCCGACGGCTATCTGCGGCTGGTGGTGACGCGCGGGGTCGGACCCATGGGGCTCAATCCGCGCGGTTGCGGTCCCGCGACCCTCTTCATCGTCGCCGACCAGCTGAACCTAACGAGCCGGGCGGTCAGGGAAGAGGGCGCGCGTCTCATCATCGCCGCCACCCAGCGACTGCCCCCGAACGGTCTCGATCCGCGGATCAAGAGCCTCAACTATCTGAATCATATCCTCGCCCGCATCGAGGCCAATCACGCCGGCGTCGACGAGGCGATGCTACTGAACGGTGCGGGACGGGTGGCGGAAGGCACCGCGGAAAACCTCTTCGTCGTGCGCGATGGCGCCCTGCTGACCCCGCCGACGACCGAAGGGGCGCTCGACGGCATCACCCGGCAATGCATCATCGAGGTGGCGGTGGAGGCGGGGATCCCGGTGCGTGAATGTCCGCTCGCCCCCTACGATCTCTACACGGCGGACGAATGCTTCCTCACCGGAACCGCCGCCGAGCTGATTCCGGTCCGAGACATCGGCGGCCGGTCCGTGACCCATTGTCCCGGCCAGATTTTTCTGAGTCTGCAGGACCGCTTCGCGGCACTGGTGGAAAGGGAGACCGGCCCCGTCGCAGAATAGATCCAGCTGTCCTTCAGTCGATGATGCCCTTGGCCCGTAAGGCATCTCGCGTCAGCGCCGTCCGCAGCGGCAGATCCGCTTTATCCTTCAGGTCGAGATTCATCGCGAAGATCCAGGTGTCGTCGTGCGTCTCGATATAGCCGACGTACCAGCCGACCGACGGGGTCAAGCGCACCGACCAGCCGGTCTTGGCGCGCAGCGTCCAGTCCGGGGTCTGCTCGACGATCATGATGTCGCGCAGGGTGTCATAGGCGTGGGAACTGAAGGGCAAGGTGCGGTGCACCACCTGCTTGATGAAGTCGACCTGCTCGATGGCGCTGATCCGCAGCGATCCGTCCAGCCAGAACTCGGTCAGCACGAAGGGCTCGGAGAGGGTGCCGTAACCGGCCCGACGGATCGCTTCCCGATAGGTCTCGGCACCCACGCGCTGCGCCAGGATCTGATAGCACCAGACGCAGGACACCTTGAAGGCGCTGGCGAGGGTTTGGTCCCGGTTCCAATCCGGGATGTCGTGGTGCCGGCCGTCCCAGATGAAGCGGTCGTCCGCGCTGGCGATGGCCTTGGCGTCGAGGGCGATCAGGGTATTGAAGATCTTGAAGGTCGAGGCCGGCGAGTAGCGGCGCTGCGCGCGGGCGTCGTCGTGGACGAAGGTCTCGCCCGTGCGTAGCGAGGAGAGCACCAGCGTGCCCTCGCGGTCGGCGCGGGCGAAGAGCGACGCGAGATCCGCATCCTCGGCCAAGACAGGACAGGACGGAAGAAGAATGGCCAGCAGAATCAGAATAAGACGATGCATGGAAGCGGTCCGAGTGAAAAACAGTTCCAGGAACAGTGTACCCAATGAGGGATCGAGCGATTGAACATACGATTCCTTGGCCGTAGCGCGCCTAAGCTGGCCTACGAAGCCTGAGCAGCCCTTTTGAACTGGCCCAACCTCGCGTTGAACCGATTGGCTCAAGCAGGCAGCCCCGCCTTGTTGAGCCGGCGTATCAATGCCTGTTTTCGGGCGTTTTCCTCGCGGAAACGCTGCAGGCGCATGCTGAACGCCTGAGTCGATCCTATCCCTATCGCAAGATCGCGCAGGTCGACACGAGCAGGCTGACGGCCTCTTCGTAGGCGAGACATGGCGCAATGCGGCCAGGTCGTCGATCTTGCGCCAGATTTCCTCCTGGCGGGCCTGCTCGGCGGCGCACTCGACCAGCCAGCGCCCGAGCGCATCGGATCCGATGCTGACCGCGCGAAGCGGGGTGCTCGACTCGGTTGAATGCTGCCGATCAGGATCTCCATCGAAGAATCTCGATCGTAGGAGCCGACATGGACTGTCGAAAGAATGAACAACCTTGACAAGCGCGTCGCAGACTCAACCATCGTAAAAATCCCTGCGCTCCCGCACCTCGAGCAAAGGATAAGTTCATCTGAATGTTTAAATATATTTTTTATCGATCAGCGATTCCGATTGCTGCCATCGAAACATTCGATATCGATTTGCCCCCCTATCGTCTTGTACAAAGCTGCTCCATTACCTAAAGTTTGTCGGAACTTTGCTGGTTCTAGCCACACTCAAAACCCAGGTCAAAAGCACTGGCAAAAACCCAACTTTATTGGTAGGATTTTTCCCAAGTCAAACACTCAGGTATTGGAACAATGGTCAAAAACTTCTCAATTATGCCGACAGGCACAATCGAAGCTTATATCAGCAGCGCCTATCAGATTCCGGTCCTGACTCCCGAAGAGGAGCATAGTCTCGCCGTCCAACTCCGGGATCACGACGACATGGCCGCTGCCAGACGTCTCATGATGTCTCACCTACGATTCGTTATCCGCATCGCCCGTGGTTACATGGGATACGGCTTGCCGCTTCCCGATCTGATCCAAGAGGGAACGGTGGGACTCATGAAGGCAGTCCGCCGCTTCGAACCAGATATGGGCGTGCGGCTGGTCTCCTTCGCCGTGCACTGGATTCGGGCCGAAATTCATGAGTACATCTTGCGTAACTGGCGGATCGTGAAGGTTGCAACGACCAAGGCACAGCGAAAGCTGTTCTTCAATTTGAGGAGCGCCAAGAAGCGTCTGGGTTGGTTCACCAAGCAGGAAGTCGACGAGGTTGCCGCCGATCTCGGCGTGAAACCCGAGGTTGTCATGCAGATGGAATCGCGTCTTTCAAGTCAAGATTTGTCGTTCGACAATCTTGATGACGACGATGACGACGCTCCATCCGCGCCCTCGACATACCTACCGGACACTCGGATGGAGCCCTCACGACTCCTCGAACGCGAAGACACGGACCGGAATCAGAAGGAGCGCCTGCATGCCGCTCTCGAGGGACTGGATGAGCGCAGCAAGACGATTCTCCGCGAGCGTTGGCTGTCAGAGAAAAAGCAGACGCTTCATGAGCTTGCTGAGCAATTCGGGGTATCCGCCGAAAGAATCAGGCAGATTGAAAAGAACGCGATGAAGAAAATGCGCCTCAAGCTCGAAGCCACCGCATAAAACCGAGTCGACAAGGATGAAGCACGACCCGCTAGCCCAAACCGACCGCACCACCTACCCCACCTAGCGAGAAACATGCTTTCCGCTAGGTGGGGCCCTCCTCATGAGGCTCCCCGTCTTTCTATCGCGCATGGTCGGCACAGCCCGAGTAGAGCGCGACCTCGGCGAGGTCAGCACCCCGCCCGCTACCAGATCAGCACGCTAGAATTCTGCTTCAGCTCGACAGCGTTTCAGCATAGCTGATCCATGGTACTTGGACCCTATGCGTCGAGATTGTTTGATGGGGTAGATGGAATTGGCCAAAGGCTCGTCGATCCAGGCCGTTCCCGTAGCGACGCCGCGCGATAGTGAGTGAACACGTGATCGCTGTTTCGTCAGCGCAACTATTTTTTTTGCGTCGCAAAGAAGAAACCCCCGCCACCTGTGGGTGGAAGGGGTTTCGGGATAAGGCCCTGGCGGTGACCTACTTTCGCATGGGGAAGCCCCACACTAACATCGGCGAGGCAGCGTTTCACGTCTGAGTTCGGGATGGGATCAGGTGGTTCCACTGCTCTATGGCCGCCAGGAAAACTGGGGGCGGGAGGCGGTTTTAGGGCCTCCCACTGCAATTTGGTGCGATCGTTGGTGTCTTCGTCTCAACGCATTTGGGTGTTATATGGTCAAGCCGCACGGTCAATTAGTACTGGTTAGCTTCACACGTTACCGCGCTTCCACATCCAGCCTATCAACGTTGTGGTCTTCAACGGACCTTTAGAGGCATCAAGTGCCTAGGGAGACCTCATCTTGGGAGGGGCTTCCCGCTTAGATGCTTTCAGCGGTTATCCCGTCCGTACATAGCTACCCGGCAATGCGTCTGGCGACACAACCGGAACACCAGGGGTACGTCCACTCCGGTCCTCTCGTACTAGGAGCAGCTTCCCTCAAGTCTCCAACGCCCACGGCAGATAGGGACCGAACTGTCTCACGACGTTCTAAACCCAGCTCGCGTACCACTTT
>NZ_AFWT01000057.1 GCF_000224065.1 Thiorhodococcus drewsii AZ1 | reverse complement strand
AGACCACCTTGACATGCCCTTCTACGGCTTCCGGAATCACGACCTCAACCGCTGCCATCCCGCACCCTCGGAGATCACTTCATGATCGACCAAGCATACCGACTACGATGAAATCGGGAAACAGTTGATGGACACTTCCTAACTGCGTTGCGCGCTGGCCGAGCTGACCTTCGAGGACTACCGTGACAGTGACAACCTGCTCGCCCGCCTGACGCTCACCTCGGAACCACCTCGATCTGGTAGAGCCTGGGCCAATACTTGCCGGTCACGAATAGCCGTCCGTTCGCGGCGTCATAGGCGATTCCGTTGAGCACGGCCTCCCGACTCAGCCCATCCGGGGCGAGTCCAGAGAGATCCAGATACGACCGCACCGCCCCCGTTTCAGGGTCGATCCGTGCGATCAGATCACGCTTCCAGAGGTTGGCCCAGACCTCGCCCTGGATGTATTCCAGCTCGTTGAGATCACGCACCGGCCGACCCTGGTCCAGTACGGTCAGGCGGCGCACGACCTGGTGCGATTCGGGGTCGAGGAAGCGCAGCACCTGGGTGCCGTCGCTCATGATCCAATGACGCGCGTCATGGGTGAGTCCCCAGCCCTCCCCTTCATAGCGAAAGGTCTCCAGCCGGGCGAAGCTGTCGCGGTCATAAACGATCGCCAGATGCTCGCGCCAGGTCAGCTGGATCAGCCGGTTCCGCCAGAGTGTGATGCCTTCCCCGAACAGTCGGGGCGAGAGACGGGTTTCCTGCTCGATCTGCCCCGTCTCCAGATCGACTCGGCGTAGCGACGACTGTCCGTAATAATGGCCCGTGCCCTCGAATAGCTGGCCGTCCACGTAAATCAGGCCCTGAGTGAAGGCGCTCGGATCGTGCGGGTAGCTGGCCAGGATCCGATAGCCGAATCGGGGTGTCTCCGGTCGGGGAGGATCGGCGCTGGCGGCGACTGCAAAGAGATAGAGTCCGGCGAGGACGAGCCTGAGGATCCAGCGATCGGTCATGCGCATCGCTCGCATTCCCTCAGGCCGCGATGCCCTTCTGCTGCAGCTCGCGGATCTGGTCGCGGATGGCGGCGGCCTGCTCGAACTCCAGATTCTTGGCGTGCTGGTACATCTCCTTCTCCAGCGTTTTGAGCCGCTTGGCCATCTGCTGGGGTGTGAGACTGGCGTATTCGGCGATCTGTTCGGCCACCTTGGCGTACTGGCGAGGTTTCATGGGCGCACCCGGCGTGGCGCCGTCGAGGATGTCCGCGACCGCCTTACGGATGGTCTGGGGCGTGATGCCCTGAGCCTCGTTGGAGGTGATCTGCTTGGCGCGACGCCGCTCGGTCTCCTCGATCGCCCGCTCCATGGAGCCGGTGATGCGGTCGGCATAGAGGATCGCCTTGCCGTTGGCGTTGCGCGCGGCGCGGCCGATGGTCTGGATCAGCGAATCGGTCGAGCGCAGGAAGCCCTCCTTGTCGGCGTCGAGGATGGCGACCAGCGAGACCTCGGGCATGTCCAGCCCCTCGCGCAGCAGGTTGATGCCGACCAGGACGTCGAACTCGCCGAGACGCAAATCGCGGATGATCTCGACCCGCTCCACGGTGTCGATGTCCGAGTGCAGATAGCGCACCCGCACCTCGTGGTCGTTGAGATAGTCGGTCAGGTCCTCGGCCATGCGTTTGGTCAGGGTCGTGACCAGCACCCGTTCCTCGGCCGCGACCCGCAGATGGATCTCGGAGAGCAGGTCATCGACCTGGGTCAGTGCGGGCCGCACCTCGATTTCCGGGTCGACCAGGCCGGTCGGGCGCACCACCTGCTCGACCACGGCACCCGAGTTGTCGATCTCGAACGGGCGCGGGGTGGCCGAGACATAGATGGTCTGGGGCTGGCGCTCGCGGAACTCCTCGAACTTGAGCGGGCGGTTGTCGAGCGCCGATGGCAGGCGGAAGCCGTACTGGACCAGGTTCTCCTTGCGCGCGCGGTCGCCCCGGTACATGCCGCCGAGCTGGGGCACGGTGACGTGGCTCTCGTCGATCACGACCATGGCGTCCGGGGGCAGATAATCGTAGAGGGTCGGCGGCGGCTCGCCCGGACCGCGCCCCGAGAGATAGCGGCTGTAGTTCTCGATGCCCGAGCAGTAGCCGACCTCCATCATCATCTCCATGTCGAAGAGGGTGCGCTGCTCCAGACGCTGCGCCTCGACCAGCTTGTCGTTCTCGCGCATCCAGGTGAGCCGTTCCTTGAGCTCGGCACGAATGTGATCGACCGCCTTGAGGATGGTCTCGCGCGGGGTCGCATAGTGGGTCTTGGGGAAGACGGTATAGCGCGGGACCTTGCGCTTCACCTCGCCGGTCAGCGGATCGAACAGCGACAGCGCCTCGATCTCCTCATCGAACAGCTCGACCCGCACCGCCTCCTCCTCCGATTCGGCCGGATAGATGTCGATGACGTCGCCCCGTACCCGGTAGGTGCCGCGATGCAGTTCGACCTCGTTGCGCTTGTACTGCAGATCGGCCAGGCGGCGCAGGATGGCGCGCTGGTCGATGAGGTCGCCCTTCTTGAGCAGCAGCACCATCTTCAGATAGGCGTCCGGATCGCCGAGACCGTAGATGGAGGAGACGGTCGCCACGATGATGACGTCTTTGCGCTCCAGCAGCGCCTTGGTCGCCGAGAGCCGCATCTGCTCGATGTGCTCGTTGATCGAGGCGTCCTTCTCGATATAGGTATCGGTCGAGGGCACATAGGCCTCGGGCTGGTAGTAGTCGTAGTAGGAGACGAAATACTCCACTGCGTTATGCGGGAAGAAATCGCGCATCTCGCCGTAGAGCTGGGCCGCCAGGGTCTTGTTCGGCGCAAGGACCAGCGCCGGGCGTTGCAGACGCTCGATGACGTTGGCGATGGTGAAGGTCTTGCCTGAGCCGGTCACGCCGAGCAGGGTCATGCCCGCCTCGCCGTTCTCCATGCCCTCGACGAGCCGGCGGATCGCCTCCGGTTGGTCTCCGGCCGGGGCGAATTTGGAGACGAGCTGGAAGGGTCTGCTGGACATCGGGGAACCTCGTCGGGACGGGCGTGGGAAGTCGGTTTGGGATCTATGCGCAGTGGGGTGCGATGCGCGTGCCGGGATCCGGGCGTTTCGCTATTATTGGGCATTGCAGCACCGTATTCAGCCACCGCAGGAACCCAGAGAACACCGCCGATGACCATCAAACTCGCCGCCCGCGTCCAGGCCGTCAAGCCGTCCGCCACGCTCGCCATCACCGCACGCGCCAAGGCGCTGCGCGCCGAGGGCAAAGACGTGATCGGGCTCGGAGCCGGTGAACCCGATTTCGATACCCCAGATCACATCAAGACCGCCGCCATCAAGGCCATCGAGAGCGGCTTCACCAAATATACAGCCGTCGATGGTACCACCGAGCTCAAGCAGGCGATCATCGACAAGTACCAGCGCGATAATGGTCTCGACTACAGCCTGGATCAGATCCTGGTGTCCTGTGGCGGCAAGCAGAGCTTCTTCAATCTGGCTCAGGCGTTGCTCGATCCGGGCGACGAGGTGGTGATTCCGGCTCCCTACTGGGTTTCCTATCCCGACATGACCCTGCTCGCTGGCGGTCTGCCGGTGTTCATTCATGCCGGTGCCGAACAGGCGTTCAAGATCACCCCCGCCCAACTCCGGGGCTCGATCAACGACAAGACCCGTCTGGTCGTCATCAACAGCCCCTCCAACCCCACCGGCATGGCCTACAGCCGCGCCGAACTGGAGGCGCTGGGCGCGGTGCTGCGCGACTATCCGCGCGTCGTCATCGCCACCGACGATATGTACGAGCACATCCGCTGGAGCGACGAACCCTTCGTCAACATCCTTAACGCCTGTCCGGATCTGGCGCCCCGCACCCTAGTGCTGAACGGCGTCTCCAAGGCCTACTCCATGACTGGCTGGCGCATCGGCTACGCCGGTGGCCCGGCCGAGATCATCAAGGCAATGAAGAAGGTCCAGTCCCAGAGCACCTCCAACCCGAGCTCCATCTCCCAGGTTGCGGCCCAGGCCGCCCTGGAAGGCCCTCAGGACTGCATCGCCATCATGCTCAAGTCCTTCAAGGAGCGCCACGATTTCGTCGTCGATCGGCTCAATCAGATCCCTGGCATCGACTGCCTTCCGACCGATGGCACCTTCTATGTCTTTCCCAAGGTACAGAAGCTGATCGAACGTATGGACGGCATCAAGAACGACCTGGATCTGGCCGAATACCTGATCGAAAAGGCTGGCGTCGCCCTCGTCCCCGGTTCCGCCTTCGGGCTCGGCGGCCACGTGCGCATCTCCATAGCCACCAGCCGTGAAAACCTGGAGCAGGCCCTCGACCGGATCGCCAAGGCGGTCGGCTAGTCCGCAACGCAGCGGGAGCGCCGATTCCCGGTCGGCGTTTCCGCAAGGCCTGCAGCGGGGCGGCATGTCCACCTGGATTCCGCGACGCTATACCTCTTCGATCGTTGGGGTGTTGACACGGGCAGCACGCGAAATTACTATTACGCGCTCACGACATTCCCTGGTAGCTCAGTCGGTAGAGCGGGTGACTGTTAATCACTAGGTCGGCGGTTCGAGCCCGTCCCAGGGAGCCAAAAAAGTGAAGAAAATCCTCGTCTTCTTGCGGAGACGGGGATTTTTTTTGCCTCAAGGTCACTGGCTCCGGAGCATTTCCGGTACCGGAACCCCCCTCGACCTTCATCGCGACGACCTGTCCTCGGCGGTCCTCGTGGATGTCCTGCCTACTAGTTGGTCTTACTCAGTTAACCGATGCGTCGCGACAGGTGGACCAAGCGATGATCGAGATCGTAGTCTGCATCGATCCCTCAACATTTCTTTTATTTTGATCGGTATCAACGAAGAGTTGGGGTTCTTCGGTGTAGCGTGTTCGATGTTTTCTGACAGCGGCCAAGCAAAGATGCTGTTAGACTGCTCGTTGATTAGATCGATTCCTAATCTAGCATATAAGTCACCTCGTTCAACCAAAGGAAACGCTGATTAATTCTTTACTGGAGTTCAAAGCCGAAGCTAATCAATCGCTCGCATAGCAAAGAAGGTCAAAAATCGATCAAATCAGCACTTATCTATTACACGCTAGGCTACACGGAGATAGATCAATGCAAGTCGAATGTGAAAATTGCAAATCATTGGTAGCGTTTGAGCAGAATGACACCGGGAAATGGGTAGGAAGGGTAATCGGAGGTGCGGGTGGCGCTTGGCTTGGCAGCTCAATGGGGATTGCACTCTTAGGCACAGCAATTTCTGGGATGTTACCTGTCGCAATAGTCGGTGCGATCATTTTAGGTAATGTTTTGGATGATAGCGATGAAATGAAGTGCCCAAAATGTAAAGCAAGAATAAAGATAAAGAGTTAGCTAGCGCGCTAGCTTAACAATCATATCTGCTTTTGAGCAGATCTTTATGACTTTATATTTCGTAGAGGCCACAAAATGAGAATTTTACTCTTTATCGTTATTCCTCTGATCGCAGGTTTGGTTGTCCTTGCAAAAAAGGGTGCTGGTCAGGTTACTGGAAAAGACAACTGGAAAAACGCTAGCGTCAAATCAGAAGCTGATGACTTAATGAAGAAAACTGCTAAAGGAGTAAGCTGGATGGAAAGTCAATGGGAAGAAGCAAAACGGGAGGCTAGCGAGGAACGTAATAATCAGGGGCTTTCGAGAAAACGAGACGAATAATTTTGACTGCCGATATGTCTTGGCTTGGCTGGGGGTTACTTGGCGTTATTTGCTACGTGCTGGTATCAAATGCACTCTGGCTGCTAATTGGCTCTAGGTTGATTCAGTCTCTTCCGGGAGTAAATGTGTATGGTTTCGCTGGAACGTTGAAAATCGCAGCATGGATTCTGCTATCTATCTCGGGTGTCGTATTGTTTTCTATGAAGTTATTTTCGTTTGTCATTGGTCTTAATAAAAATCGACCGGTTTTCCGAGATGAAGTGGCTGCAGCTATAAGGACAGGTGTGCGGATGGCGTATAAAGCGCGGTAAGCTGAGGTGACGGAGGAGCCCTAACATCTTCAAGAATAGATGCCTAACATTCCCATCAAGCCGAGCTCATGCTGCGCACCAAGCTAAGAGCTATTCGGGCACGTCATTGTTGTGCAGTAAAGCTCGGCTTATGGGTGAAGTTAGGTCTGAAAATGTTAAGGTTACAAGGCAATGTTCGATAGTATAAGCAGTGAGGTTCGTATATTCCCGCCATGGCCGGAACTCAACGCCCTTCGCAGCCCCCTAACCGATGGCGAACGAGCACTGGCTCAGTTCCTTGATGATAATTTACCTCAGGATTGGAGAATCTATGTTCAGCCGTATGTAAATAACATGCGGCCTGATGTTGTCGTTGTTAACCCGAACATTGGTCTTGTTGTATTTGAAGTAAAGGATTGGGATCTTTCCCGCTATCATTTTAAAAATGATAAGCTCGTCGCGACTACCGTAAATAATACATGGATTGAAGAAGATCCTGTGAAAAAAGCTCAATGGTATGCTAAGTCATTATTTGAGCAGTTTTTGGTAAGCGATGAAGCGCTTCTGCCAGTTGGGTCATATCCTAATAGTCGATCAATAAGCCGCGCAGCGGTATATTTTCATTGCTCTTCAACCGCATCAGTTTACGCTTTATATAAGAGTAGGGCTAAGGACGTTATTAAGGCAGGAAGAGATTCTTTAAGCATTCTGACTCTTGGGCATTTAGTGCCTAATTTTCGTTTTGCAAAGAGTAAATTTATTCGGGACGCACAAATCACTGCACTGGACAATATCCATTCTTGGCTAGCTCCACCGAAGCATGCCATTTCACAAACACGTACAACACAGCTTGTTAAGGGTCAAGCGCGTTATGCGAAACCTGGCAAAGGTTGTCATCGGATTCGAGGCGCGGCCGGTGCAGGAAAATCATTCGTATTGAGTCATCGTGCCGCTCGGGCAAGTGCTGAAGGACGGAAGATTGCTGTTCTATGCTTCAATATAACAATGAGTCATATCTTGCGTGACCTGCTGAAGCAGGCACCTTACGATGTGAATTGGGAAAATGTGACTTGGATGCATTTTCATGCCTTCGTGATTGGTCTAGGTATTGATGCTGGAATCATCGTCTCCAATGCCAACAACGACGATGATGATCTTGACTCTGGGAGTAGCCAGGCACCTAGCGAAAAATCTTCAATTATCGATCCCGTTTCTGTGCTTAAGCAAATCTACGCGGGGAAGCATACTCCAGACTTCAAAGCTCCTACTTTCGGTGGAATCTATATTGACGAGGGCCAGGACTTTGACCCTCAGTGGATAGATGTGCTCGCCCCGATGTTGGGCCAAGGTGGGGAACTAGTCCTATTTGCCGACCATCGACAGAATATATACGGCAGGGACGGTGGATGCGACAGAGCAGAAACCTTGCAACACTGCAGGTTTAGAAAATGGGCACAACTGCCTAGAAAAAGTTTCCGAATACCCGAGCGTATAGCATTATTTCTTAATGATTTTTCTGCGAAAGTTGGTTTAGGAGACGAAGAGGATTTACCTATTGAGGAGTTTGCAGTCCCTGAAAATAATGGACTGGCCCTAGAGGTATTGGCTTGGCACAACTCTACTTCCGTAGAGTCAGCGCTAGACAGCATGGATTCCGCATTTTCGGCATTAGGTAACCCTAATCCAGGAGATGTTGTGGTTCTGATGCCCGATCATAAATTGGGATTGCAAGCAGTATCGCAACTACAAGGAAAATATCACCAGATCGTTCATGTATTCGGCGAAGGTGGACCAGATAGTCCCGAAAGCCGTAGAAGAAAAATGGCTTTTTGGATGGGGCGCGGCGGTTTGAAAATGAGCACGATCCACAGTTTTAAAGGGTGGGAGCTCGACAATGTCATACTTGTGTGGCCGCCGCCTGAATATCTCAAATATTTGAATGCCCGACAGCAAGCTGCCCTTTTTTATACTGGTGTATCACGTGCCATGCGAAACATGATCGTTTTGAACTGCAACAGAGATTATGATCGCTTTTCGGAGGGGTGGGAGTCTTTGAAATCGAGTCCTACTAGATTATCTGACATATTCGACGATGACATCCATTTTTGATTGACAAAGCCGATGCGATATGTGTTTCAACTAACAGGCCGTTGAAAAATTCCCCTGTCCACTATATTAGTGGGATGATGAATCTTCGATAAAGCTCTATTTGTAGTAGAGGTTCTTTTTTTTCAACGTACTGTTAACGATGTCAGAATAAGATTTGATTAAATAGATAGAGCCACCATCCGGGGCTATTTAGGATGGTGATCTCCATGCAATTTCGCAGATGATTAAGATCTATCCGACGACGGAGTTACTTGCCCCACAACCTCTCCCACCGCCCCCGAGACCTTCCGTAGCCGCTCATCGGCCAGATGAGCATAGCGTTGTGTCGTCTGAGGGCTCGCATGTCCCAGTAGGTGCTGGACATCGTACAGAGTTGCCCCTGAATTTACCGCCAACGATGCAAAGCTATGCCTGAGATCATGGATGCGCAGATTCTCAATGCCGGCCGCTGCCAGGATTCGATGGAAACCCTTGATGGGATTATTCAACGCTTGGCCTTTGACCTTGCCCGGAAACACATAGGGGTTATCGGGCAACCTGACCTGCTCTTGCAACAGCGCTATCGCCTCCGGATTGAGCACCACCGAGCGTGATTTGCCGCTTTTGGTATCCGGCAGAAACAAGGTTCCACGCTCCAGATTAACGTTCTCCCATTTGGCCTTGAGGGCTTCTTCCTTCCTGACCCCCGTCAACAGCAAAAACTTCAACGCTGCCACGATCACCTGATTGGGTTCTGACTCCATCGCCTGAAACATCCGCTGGATCTCGTCCTGGGACAGAAATCGATCCCGCTGGTTGTTCTCCTGAAATTTCCTGATCCCTTGGCAGGGATTCTTCTCGATCCGCTCCCACTGCATCGCCAGCTTAAACAGCTTCGACCACAACGACAGATGCCGATTCGCGGTGGCTGGACTACACAGACGCTTGATCTCCGCGTGATATTGCTGGATATCACGCAGGCTGATGTCGTCCAGCTTGCGCGTGCCAAAGCGAGGCAGTATATGTATCCGTAGCTTACTTTCGTCTGAATTGGCACTGCGCTTGTGCTGTTCCGCATAAGGCAGGTACTCCTGCAACGCAAACTCCGCCAGAGTCGGCATCGCCGTCTTGGCCGCCTTCTCCGCCTGGGGATCGATCCCCTGATCGAGTTGATGACGCCGTTCCAGGGCTAGCTTACGGGCTTCGGCTACCGACAGCGCGCCATGCTCGCCTAACTTGATCGCCCGTTTCTGTCCATTGAAGGTGTAGCGGAAGTAATAGAATTTCCGACCACTTTTGGATACCAGCAGCTTCAACCCAGCCACCTCAGTGTCGGTATATTCCGCTTCCGTCGATTTCGACTCCTTGGGATGAGGCGGCAACTGCTCGATCAGCTTCTGGGTGAATTTAAAGCGGGAAGGAGTTTTGGCCACGGTCTTCGTCGCGGTCGGATGCATTGTTTCTGGATGAGAATCCAGGGTCTTTAGGGTGTTTTCAGTCATGGTTATCTCCAATCAGATTAGGTGAAGAAAAAGGGAAGCGATTCAGGTTCATCAAACCGCCCGGTAGAGTCGATGCCTGGATCGTCTCTAATGGAGTGTTCTGAGTTCTTAAGGAATTTAAGAACGTGGCGATCTGTGGATTGCGCAGATGAGGCGTGGATCCCCTGCTTCCTGTCCTTCAAGTCCCTGGCTCAAACCGCGACAGGAAAAAAAAGACCTTGTCGATGATCAGGAACGACAAGGTCTTGGGGGACATCGGACACGCGATCTAAGACGGTCTTAGCCACCGCCCGGTCCATGTCCGGTCCGAACGGCGGTTGGGCGGTTTAGATCACGGCGGGAACCAGGTTCACGCTGGCGTGCTGTAGCTGATCCAAGAGGGGCACATCGAGTGCGGCGGATTTAGGGATGATCACAATCAGTCCCGCCTCGTGATGAGACGGGATCACCAAGGCAAAGAACGTCGGCTGTTCCTCGACATATTCCACGACCGACATCAACGTCTGCGCGTTGGTGTGTGCATCGGGTTCTCGACCCCAACATGCCAACCAGCACATCGCCAAGACGCTATCGTCCGGTTCCACGATCCAAAACCGGACCTCGAACGCCTCCTCGGTCAACTCACGCATCCGCGCCTCCAACCAGGTCCGCATTCCGACATCGCAGACCTGCTCCAACTCACTGAGCCGATCGATCGGGAACATGGCGTTCCTCCTGACGTTGCACATAGGCCAAGGTCAAGCGATAAGCGATAGCTTCCGCCTGCGCTCGGGGATAACCGCCCTCATGCTCCACGATGGCGGCGCGCTCCTCGAAAAATTCCAAGATGTTGTCATCCAGGGAGTCGAGCCAATTCCGCCATGCCATACCCTGCGGGATCGGATCGGGCACGGTGGTGTGTGACATCGTCGCGTCCTCCTAATACTCATCGGGCATCAGTACGGTGGTCAGTGAGCGATCTGCCTCGGTGATGATCCAGACCTTGGAACCGTCGCGGATCCGGTAACTGGAAAACACCCGTTTCCCCGTCTGCAAGGCCGTGCGGTTCGCCTCCTGATCGGCGGGATCCAGATCGCCCCAATCGCCTTGGGCATGGCGTTGCAGCAAGCTCTCAGGCGTGATGTCCTGATCCGCTAGAATCCCTAGCGCCCGAGGCGTTCCCATCAAGCGACCCAATGGAAACAAGGGGCCATATGCGGATGAAGGGACCGATGAAGGCGGTGGTGTCATGTCAGGGCTTCTCCTTGACGACGCGCTCAGCGCACGCATGACCGCCCATTGCACCAGGACCACGCCCACCTCGATCGCGCGTTGCGTGACAAGGGGATGGGTCAAGAAACGTCCGGTCAACAGGATCAAAGGGGAAAGAGGGGTCGGCATCGGTACTACTCCGGGATCAGTTGTGCGTGTCAGGCGGGTGAACGTCTTACTCGTTCGCATGGTCGGTCTCCTTGCGTTGACGCTTCCGCGTTAATGGCTTGGGCGGGGGTTGAGCTGCGTCCAGGTTCTCGGCTTCAAGGCGCTCTCCCGCTTCAAAACAGCGCCATTGCTCACATTCCCATGCCTCCCAATCCGACGTGATCCGATGCAGATGCGGTGGATCAGCGGCAGTCAGCAATCCCTCATGACGGAGCATCGCGGCCAAAAATCCGCCGTTATTAGCCGATTTATTGTGATAAACCGCGCGTAACAGGGAGGTGGTAAAGGGAGTATCCGCATCCCAAATATCGGCCAATACGGCCCGAATTCGGGGTAAGGCGATCCATTCACGACTGAAATAACCACCGCCGTCGTTAGCGGTGACGGCCAGGTAAACAGTCTTGGATTCACCCACTCCGATCTGATAAGTCATACGCCCAATGGCGCGTTCGCTGAGTTTAGCGATCGTCGCTTGACGAATAGGCGTGATGGTTTCTTGCTCACGCTCAGTCGGTGATGTCGACATGGAATTCTCCGTGAGAATTGGAAATAAAAATGCCCTGTCCAGATAACCGGACAGGGCATGAAGGGAGATGCCGCGTTGACCTTTGTTTTGCGTCCTCAAGGCGGCCAAAGACGCTTGTGATGGTGTTTGACCACGCCGGATGCCAACGAACGCATCAGGCGTTAACCCGTTGGGTCATAGAAATAATATGAGAGTGAGACGGGGGGCTGTGACGGACAGGTGTGGTGCGAGGGAACCAGGGTTTCCAGGGTCGCCCGTCGTGGTGAATCAGGGTCAGTCCTGCCGCTTAACTCTGTCTTAAGATGTCAATAATTATTATTTTACAATGCGTTACACGAGTAACCCTGGTTACCCTGGATCCTTCTTGATGGTGCTGAGGTGCGGACGATAGGTCGTGCGGACGATAGGTCGGAATGGGGGGAGCATCAGCGCTATGCCTCCTCGTGTGTGATGGCTGTGTCTTCCGGGTTTTTGGGGGAGGGGGGCTTGCCTGGTGCTTGATCAGGTTCGTTCGCTGAACAGCAAGCGGTGGGCTTAGAAATGTCAGCAAGAAATGATTGCATTCTGCCAGCAATCGTATAAGATTCAATATGCCATAGTGTTATGGCATGTCTAATTCGTCTTAGTATCGCAATACAGATCCTCTCCTATCTATCTATCTATCTATCTATCTATCTATCTATCTATCTTAGTTCACTAGTTATTAGTCTAGCGTGCCGGCTGATCGTTTCCTTTAAATTTATGCCGGCGAGTGGTTGATGGTTGTGGTTGCTTTGGCGGATTCAGGGATTTCTTTATAATTAGCATATTAAGTGAGCGTTATGAATAAGAGTCGATCGAATTTCACGTCCTCCAATACCGATAACCGCGCGAATATTAACCGCACTACACCTAAGCTACCCTGGCAAGATGTCGTAGTTCCCTCTGGCTACGATATCACTCAAAATGGTGTATTCAAGGTTCCCCTGAAAAAAGACGATGCACCCCAAGTGCGTCTGACCCAGGCACCTGTATGGGTGGTCGGCGTCATCCGTGATTACGCGAACGAGCATTGGTCATTGGAAGTAAACTGGCTGACGCCCGATGGCCAGCTTAGCCAGATCCTAATCCCGTTGAGCAACATCGCGTCGCAGAACTTGGGGGATGACCTGAAGCAACTGGCCAGCAAGGGCTTGTTTATTTACGACCCAAAGGCAACACGCGACTATCTTGCCGCGAGCCTAGATCTCCTAAATCTGCCCAAGTCACGCGGCATGCATAAAGTCGGGTTTGCCCCAGCCACCTTACTTGATGGGAGATTGACGCAGTGTTTCGTGCTTCCTCAGGAGACAATTTACGCCAATCCGTCGCAAATTCTCGAACCGGTGCGCTTATTGCCCCACGCCATGTCGTCCGCGCAAAGTGGCTATTTTCCCAGCGGAACGCTAGAGGATTGGCGCAACTACATTGAAGAAACACGCTCCAATCCGTTGCAGACGTTCGCCATTTGTACGGCGCTGGCTGGCCCCTTGTTGACACCCAGTCAAACGGAGAACGGCGGCTTTCATTTTTTTGGCACCAGTTCACGCGGTAAGACGTTGAGCCTTCAATTGGCCTGCACCGTTTTTGGGAGCGGTATGGCACCGAACCAGGATGCCAAATTTCCCACCTTGCTGAACTCCTGGCAGGCCACCGATAACGCCCTAGAGGTTATCGCCAATACCTTTTCCGATACCATCTTGGTGCTCGATGAATATGGCCTGCGCACGGACGCGCGCTCTCCGATCTACAAATTGATCGAGGGCCGGGGCAAGGCACGCATGAACGGAAGTGGCAGTCTGGATGAACGCATGGCCTGGAGTCTCTTGATGCTCTCCAGTGGCGAGATCCCAATCCATTGCATGAGCAATAGCATGGGTCGCAATTCGATTCAGCAAGGACAGATGATCCGGATGATCGATATCCCGATCGATTCCCTGTCACCATCGGGTGATGCCGAGCAAGCCGAACGCCTAAAATACGCCTGCGGACAATATTTTGGAACGGCTGGACCCGCGTTCATACGCATGCTTCTAACGCATTTCAAGGGTGATGCGAAGGCCATGCAGGAGTTCATTGTCCAGGAACGCGACGCACTGCACGAGCAACTATGCGAGGAATGCCAGAATCAGGGGTTCACCTTACATCCGCATCATAAACGGACCGTGCGTCGCTTTGCCTTGGTGGCGTTGGCGGGTTCCTGGGCGGCTGAGGATATTTTGCCGCACAGCGAAGACGAGGTCTTCAGCGCCGTGGTGACTGTATTAACGAGCTGGCTGAGAAATCAGGCCTTCGAGAGTCTGGAGGACCGGGTCGCCGATTTGATGAGAGATTATGTGATGCGCTTTCGGGGACAGATGCTGGTGTCGAGCATTCCACTCAGCCAACAACGGCAACCACTGGACTGTCACGGCATCCTGCACAAAAACCTCGTGCTCTTCACCCCGAACCAACTCCAGAAGGCCGGCAATGGTCTTGATGAGCGAATCATGGCTGCGACCTTAGATAAGGCCAATATCCTGCACCGTAATGAGGATCAGCTTAAATGCAGGTTCGTGAACGCTAATCTTCGCATCAATAGCCGATTATACGCCATCAAACTGAATCGACTCTTTGATGAGTCCATACTGAAGGGCGTCTTGGAATTGCAGGCGTGCGGACCTAAACGCAGGCCCCGTGATTAGGTTCCGATAGACGCTAGCTAGACCACAGAACCAACCCCCGGCGATGAAACCGGGGGTTGTTCGTTCGGGTGAACGCTCCCCCCCTTCAGCAGCAAGCGTTCGAGAGAATGACCATGTCTCAGGAGCCCGAGACGCCTTTTAGAGACAACGGAGGGGAGGGGCTTATCTAAAAGGTATTGAGAAGCATTACGAATGCCTACAGGGCCGCTCAGAGCGCCTCAGTGGCGAACACTAAAAGTGTTCGTCATAGAGTTACGGGCATTCGCGTATCGTGACCAGGTGAAATGTTCAAATCACGCCATGATCGACCAACAGGGCATTCCGGTCTCCATCCGGGCTAACTCGCATTGGACCCAACGCATTGGTTCACGCGTATCTTCGGTCTGAAAATTCGGTAATGCGTTGTTTTTCATACTCCGGTCTGTGTCTCCGGTCCGGCATTTCCGGTCGCGTTCCGGTCAATTGGGCGGTGACACCTAGACGCTGGCGCGAAGAACAGATGAAGAAGACAGTTGGAGAATCTTCAACTTAGTGCTAGCCTCACCCAAGTTCCTTAGACTGGGGGAATGGCTCTCAGATTAAGCTAAGTCGTTGTCAATAAAAGATATTCGCTCTTTGTTTCAGCGTGTTCCTTGGGCTGTTAATCACTAGGTCGGCGGTTCGAGCCCGTCCCAGGGAGCCAAAAAGTGAAAATCCCCGTGTCCTTGCGGACACGGGGATTTTTTATGCGCGCTCGTCCCTTGTTCTGGTGTATTGCCGAGCTCCATGGCCTGACTCGGCCATTGCTTGAAGCCTCGTCGAGAGCGACCGCCACCCTCGATACGCCTTGCCTGAATCCTAGAGGCGGGGCCGATGTCCCGCTCGGCCGAATTCGGCATTTTTGTCCCTCTGCTTGCGCGTTCGCATCGTCGAGGCGCAAGGCGGCCGCTTATGCTGATACATCGCCGATGTCTGGGACGAATCGTCGCCAATGCGACCTCTCGCCCCTAGAGCACCGGTGGTGATCGCCGCATACCGACCGAGGATTGAATATGCCAGAAACCATTGAAGTCAGCTTTCCAGGCGGGCAACGCGTGGACGCCAAGATCCGCGAATTCGTGATCCAGACCGACCAGTCGAAGGAGCACGGTGGCGACCAGAGCGCTGCCCAGCCTTACGACCTCTTCCTGAGCTCGATTGCGACGTGCGCGGGGATTTTTGCCTTGAAGTTCTGCCAGAGCCGCAATATCCCGACCGATGGATTGCGTCTGCGAATGGACTGGGAATGGAATCCCTCCGATCCCACCGCCTCTCGGGCGGTGTTGGGCCTGACGTTGCCTCCCGGCTTTCCCGAGCGCTACGAGGCCAGCATCCTCAAGGCAATGGATCTCTGTGCGGTCAAGCGCACGATCGAGACGCCGCCGCACTTCGAGAGCCATATCCTGCGGGACGACAAGGGCGTCGACTGAATTCCGCCGGTCTGATTCGCCGGCTGGTTGCGTTTCTCCGAAGCGCGGGCACCTGGCCAGCCGGCGTCTTGGCGGCTCCCCGCGCTTCGTTCTTTCTCGTCGAGCGCGCCTTGCCAACCGCTGGAAATTCGCCGCCTTCAATCAGCCTCTCCAACGCTCCGCGCTCAGTGGCAGCTCGTTGAGTTCGGCGCGGGCCTCGCGCCAGTTCGGGCAATGCGCGTCGAGGATCGCCACGAAGCGCTCGCTATGTGTCGGTTCCAACAGGTGCGCCATTTCATGCACGACGACGTATTCCAGTAGGTGCTTCGGTTTCTTCACCAGATCCGTGTTCAGGCGGATGTGTCCCGATTGATGATTGCAACTCCCCCACTTGGTCTTCATGCGCTGAAGGAAATAGCGCGTCACTCTGACCCCGAGTCGCGGCTCCCATGAGCGGATCAGCGGCGGCACCGCCGCGTGCAGGAGCGACTTGTGCCATTCGTGGATGATCTCCGCGCGCCTCGTCTGGTTACTCCCTGGACGCACGCTCAGGGTGATGCGTTTGTGATCGACGCTGACGGACGGCTTGGCGTCGCGTTCGATCACCGTGAGCAGATGTCGGCGACCCCAGAGGTGGTGGCTTTCGCGCTCGACGAATTCTCGGGGCGTCTCCCGTGCCTGATCGCGCAACTGGGTCTGCTGCTCGCGGATCCAACCCAATTTCGTGATCGCGTAGGCGCGAGCGACTTCGAGTCGCGTCTCGCTTGGCGCGACGAGCGTCACCCGTCCCTCGGGCGGATGGACGGACAGATGGACGTGCTTGACGTCCTTTCGGGTCACGGCGATGTGGACATCGCCGAGCTGGATCGATTCGGTCACTCGTACCCCGGTTGGTTCTTGATGATCTCGAAGAGGGCCAGGGTGGCGCCCTTGTCGCGATCCAGAACCGGATAGACCGCGTTCATGACCTGACGCTCACGCACCTCGTCGCCCTTCCACCCCGCCGGCGCGTTGTCGCGGACCGCCGAATCCAGACGCAACGCCAGTGTGGCCTTGTCCTCGTCACTGGTTGGATACTGAAATTGGGTCGCCGGAATGGTTCCAAGGTTGTTGTAGAGCGCGACGGCGGCTTGGTTGCCATGCAGCATGGCGGGAATGCCCGCCTGAGGTTGTTTCGCCGCGAGCTGCTTCACCAAGTCCTCGGCCTTGCGTAGGAACGCCTCATAGGCGGAGGCGTCCTTGCGGCTCTGGGCGATCAGGTCGTCGAGCAGCTTGGACATCTGGGCGTAGAACTGGGGATCGGTGAGCTGATCGCGGACGATGGTCTTGCGAATGTTGTTGATGATGCCCTCGGCAACGGCGCTCCTGGAGAGCTTGCCCTTGGCGTTGAGCTTGCGGGCGATGGCGTCGTGGATGCCGGTCTCGATGATCAGCTTGGTCAGTGGGATCTGGTCCAACACACCCAGATCGGCCGCCGGATCGGCCTGGATGTAGGTGTTGATGAGGTGGCGCATGTCCGCCTCGTAGGACTTGATGTCCAGCTCCTCGCCGGAGTGCTTCTTGATCGCCGCGCGAATGTCGACGTAGGACTCGACAGCCGCTTTCAGCTCGGCGGCCTCGGTATCGGAATAGCCCGCTTCGCTCAGATCCTGAGCCAGATCGGCGAAGGCGCGGGCGAAGGTCGCGACCGCCTTGTAGAAGGAGATCCGTAGCGCCTCGGTCTCATTGAGCGCCTCGGGGTTGGCTGCGTCGCCGCAGAAATAGCGCAGGTACTGCTCGACCTCACGCGGCTGCGCGACGGGCTCGCAGAGATAGGTCAGCGCCTCCCGAGCGGCATCGAGCTGCTTCTTGCCTTCCTGGAGCCAGTTCTTGAGATGGACGTTGTTCTCCCCGCCGTTGCCCTGGTCGATGTCCAGCTCGTCGGAGCTGTAGACCGCGATGGCCTGCTGCACGTCACCGAAGAGCTGCTTGAAGTCGACGATGTGGCCGTAGTCCTTGTCGTCGCCGTCGAGCCGATTGGTGCGGCAGATCGCCTGGAAGAGGTTGTGGTCGCGCAGCGCGTTGTCGAGATAGATGTAGGTGCAGCTCGGGGCGTCGAACCCGGTCAGGAGCTTGCTCACCACGATCAGCAGCTTCATGCTCGCCGGCTCCTCAATGAAGCGGCGCTTGGTCTCGTCCTCGTACTGCTTGGTCGTCTGTCTCGGTTGGAGGACGTGCTTGGTGTAGGTGTCGAACTTGTAGCGCTCGTCGCTGTGCGCGGGCTCCTTGGAGACGGCGTTGGCATTCGGCTCGAACGAGGTGACGATTCCGCAGGACTGACCGAAGGGCTTCGTCTGAAAGATGCGGTAGTAATGACAGGCGTCGTAGATCGAGGCCGCGACCAGGATAGCGGTGCCCCGGTCGCTGCTCAGTCGGGGCACGACCCCGAAATCGTGGATGATGCTCGCGGCGATTCGCGCCTTGCGCTCCTCGGCGCTCATCAGCTCTTCCATGGTCGCCCAGCGCTTGCGCAGGATGGCCTTCTGGAACCTGTTGAGGTTCTTGGTCTTCCGCTCGAACCATTGATCGACGGCGGCTTGCGAGGTCAGCCGTTGCGGGACGTCGCGGGCCTCGTACTTGAGGTCGAGCACCACCTTGTCGGCGACGGCCTCGTGGAACTTGTAGGTATGGATATAGGTGCCGAAGACGTCCCGCGTCATCTTCCTGTCTTTGCGCAGGAGCGGCGTCCCGGTGAAGCCGATGAAGAGCGCCCCTTCCAGCCACCGCTTCATCTGCCGGTTCATGTCGCCGCCTTGGGTGCGGTGGCACTCGTCGACGAAGACGTAGAAGCGACCCTGGACCGACGGAGCCGGTCCCTTGAGATCGGTCGAATCGAACTTGTGGATCAGGGCGCAGAGCAATCGTGGTGTGGTCGCGCCGAGTGTCTCGACCAGCTCCGCGCGGGTGACGATCCGGGGCGAGGGGGCCTCCTCGCCGATGACACCGGCATTGCGCATGACCCCTTCGATCTGTTTGTCCAGTTCGTCGCGGTCGGTGACGATGAGGATGCGCGCCTCGGGGTCGTGATCCAGCAACCATTTGGCGATGAGCACCATGAGGATGCTCTTGCCGCTGCCCTGGGTGTGCCAGATGACGCCGCCCTCGCGTTTGGCGATGCGCTCCTGGGCTGCTTTGACGCCCTGGAACTGGTGCTGGCGCGGGACCTTCTTGCGTCCGGCGTCGAAAATGACGAAGTGACGGATCAGATCGAGCAGCCGGGTCTTGTCGAACAGGTGTGCGAGCGGCCGGTCGAGCAAATGACCATCGGTGGCTGCTCCCTCGGCTTCGATGGGCGTCTCGTCCTTCCACTCGACGAAGAATTGTTCCGGCGTGCCCGTGGTGCCGTAGCGCAACCCCTGGGAGTCGTTCCCCGCGAGCACCAGCTGTACCGTGCTGAAGAAGCCCAGGTTGAAGATCTCGTCCTGGTTGGTGATGAGCTGGCGTATCCCGTCGACCAGGTCCACCGAGCTGCGCTTCAGCTCGATCACCGCGACGGCGATGCCGTTGATGTAGAGCACGATGTCGGGCCGCCGCTCGAAGCCGCCCTTGAGCGTCACCTCCTCGGCGAGCGCGAAGTCGTTCCGCTCGGGATGCTCCCAGTCGATCAGGTGGACCTTATCGTGCGTTTGTCCGACCGCGATCTGGACATCGACGCCATAGCGCAACAGTCGGTAGGTTCGGAGATTGGCCTGATAGAGCGTGATCCCGGTGGCGTCGGCGGCCGTTTCGAGCTTCCGTAGAACGGCGGAGATGTGGGCCGCCGAGTAGCCGCGCTTTGCGAGGTTGGCCTGAAGATAGTCAGTCTCGATGGGGCGGTTGTGCTCGCGCTTGTGCCAGTCGCCGAGGTCGTCGTAGCCGAGACAGTTGGGTCGCGTCCTATCGGTGAAGAGGGCGATGACGCGGTTCTGGGTGATCCTTTCGGGGCGTGGCTGCGCGGGCATGTCTCTCTCCTTGCGATGCGAGATCCGTTGAATCCGTCAGGCTCATCGAACGGGAGCACATCATGCCCTATTCGAATCCTTTGGCGGCGCCACGGATCGTGACGGATTGGATGCATCGCTCTTGCCACCGAGCATGACCGGTTTGCCGTCGCGCCAGACGATCGCGTATTGCCCGAGGCGCCGCTTGCGCTCCAGCGTCTCGGCAACGGCGTGCCGCAGCACATCCAGAATCTGCTGATCTTCGCTCGATATTTGGATCATATCAGCCGCGTCCGTCCGGTCAGCAATTCCTGCATCATGCCCTGCTTGAGGGCGCGGGTCTTGTCGCGGCGAGCTTCGAGCGCAGCGATCTCGGCGTCCATGTCGGAGAGGATTTCGGCGATGGCGGTTTGTTCGGGCAGAGGTGGTACCGATAAGGCTACTTTCTCAACATGAGATGGACCAAAGTTCAGTTGCGCAGAACCCGTAGCGACTCCGCCAACCTGTGACTTAAACTCATCACCAACCAGAAACTGAAATAGAAATTCTGAGCACAAATTTCCGGGAAGTGGTTTGAATCGAATTGTGCTGGTGTTCATACAAAACGGCAGATTCTCCTGTTTAACGAAGGCTACTTTCTCATGCAGTCTATCAATGGTGACTCCAGAAGACGCTAGCACGATGTCTCCTTCTTCTGCCATAAAGTGGGCATAAGGACCGTATGCCTCGGTTTTAGAAATGAACCTAGTGGTCGTGTCCAGATTTAGGGTTCCTCGGAAGATGTTTGTGCCGTTCAGTAGTTTGATGCCCGTAGTAGTGAATTGGGTTTTTCTGACCCCGGGACCTTCTTGGAACCAGCAAACTTCGCCCAACCGCATTACCTCCCATTTCCCGTGGAAGCCGGGGAGGCGGGTTTGTCCAGTTAGGAGTTGCTGCATGGCGGCCTGTTTGAGGTCGCGCTTCTTGGCGATGAGCTGGTCCAGTCCGTTCAGCAGGGCATCCACATCGCTCAGGGCGGTGGCGATGGCTCGTTGTTCCGAGTCTGGCGGCACGGGCATCGGTATTTCCATGAGCTTTTCACGGGGAAGATGCGCGATGCTTGTCTGAGTCACATAATTCTTGAGTACGCCGCGATCAGACCATTGCCGCAGTAACGCGACCATGAGTTGAGGGTTGAATCCGTGCAATGGGCGTAAGCGGTGAAGGGCCTTTTGGTATACCCGTCTCATACGAATTTTCGGCTCAGGCTCCCTCGTTAACCGTCTGCTCACCATGGTAATCTCCAGCGCATGAACGACTACCGACTGAGCGATGAAGAGCTAGCTGAGCTGCGAGCGGCCCACCGCAGGGTGCGCGACATCCGCGAAGCTTACCGCATCAATGCGGTCATTCTGCTTGGTCAGGGTCGTG
>NZ_AFWT01000058.1 GCF_000224065.1 Thiorhodococcus drewsii AZ1 | reverse complement strand
GGCCTAAGCGCACGAACGGTGGGAGCGGCGCCCCGCCGCGACGGTCGCGCGATCGCGGCGGGGCGCCGCTCCCACGTCGCTTTGACGGAAGGATGCAGGGTGTCGACTCAAGCGACTGGACGGCCCGATGATCAAGGCCGTTTCGTACGCGGTCTAGACCTGTAGGGCGAGCGAGAGCGAAGTCCATCGAATCCCGCGCCCTTGCTGGCCGGAGCCATGATCGACGCTAGAACATGGATTCGAAGACGACTTGCAGCTGCCGGATGCGGCTGCTCCAATCGTTCGCCTTCGCGTACTCGATGATGGCATTGCGGTCCCATTCTCGTCGTAATCCCTGTTCAATGGCTGCTTGAAGTGCTCTTTGATCACCGAAGGGGACGAGGAGGCCGAGATCGGGGCGGCAGACAACTTCCGCGTTGCCGTAGACATCGGTCGTGATGACCGGAAGGCCGCAGGACATGGCCTCGAGAAAGACATTCGCCCAGCCTTCGCGGCGAGTCGCCAAAACGAATAGATCTGCGGCAGATAAAGGCACCTTCAGGTGAGACTGAGGCAGAGAGCCCAAAAATCGGACGTGCGTCTCAAGGTGCAATGTTTTGACTTGACACTGCAAGACACGCTTGAATTGCTCCGGACCCGATTCTTCTCCAACTATTAGATAGACCAGGCTGGGAAAGCTCTTGATCATTTCTGGCAGGCAATCGAGGACTCGATGAATGCCCTTCCCTTCAACGAGTCGGCCAACTGAAACGATCGTTGGAGCATTAGGCGGAATGTCGTAGTGACTGCGCGCGGCTTCCCGGTCGACGCGGTGGAATTTCGTGCTGTCGACTCCATTCGGGATGGCTGTTACGCGATCATGGGGAACATTGAGGGAGAGGGCGAGCTGGCATAGTGCCTCTGATACACCTATGACATGGTTGGCGCGTTGAAGAGCTGCAGCCATGCGCTTGCGGTAAGGCTCTTTGGTACTGTAGACGAATTCGGATCCGCGGAGGGTGACTGTAAAAGGCACGCCGAGATGCCGCGCCAGCCGGCTGGCAGCTACGCCGTCGGGATAGCCGAAGTGGGCATCGAGCAGATCGAGTCGTCCGGCGCCTTGCAGTGCGCGCAGCCGAGGCAGTGCCGCTCGGGCCATGAAGCTGGGGTCTTGGGTCTTGAGCAGACCGGGCACGGAGAAGAAGCGCGGGTACCAGACGTCGATGCCGGATTGGCACTCGTAGGCCGGGGCGCCGGGTCGGAAATTGGGATGGCGTAGCCGGATGAGGGACTGCATCGGGAACCAGGGCGTCGGAGAGACGACGCTTAGCGGCAGCGCTTGGGCGACGCGAAACATGCGCTCCCGGATGAAGGGGCCTGCATTTGGCTGAATCTGGCTTGGGAAGAGGCTGCTGAGAACGCAGATGCTCGGCCGGCGGGGCTTGGCTGTCATCTGGATATCCTTAAGGGGTCAGGAGCTTGCATCGGTGGGTCGGGCGGTCGGTGTTGCTGTGTCGATTCTTGGGCGCTCTTGACTGCGCTGGAGCTGCTCGAGCAGGGCGACGATCCGCTCGGCATTGTGGTTCCAGGTGAGGCCGCGTGCCTGGATGGTGTCGCGCGCGCCTTGACCCAGGTGCGCACGCAGGTCGGGGTCGGCAAGGAGCTGGCTGAGCTTGGCTTCCCAGTCTCCGGGGATGGCTGGGTCGAAGAGCAGGGCGTTGTGCCCGGAGACGAGCACTTCTTCGAGGTTGGGCTGCTTGGGGGCGATGATGGCGCGTCCGAGGGCGAGATACTCAACCAGCTTGAGCGGTGAGGCGTAGGGCACCACGGCGGGCTGGAGTGCGATGTCGAAGGCTTGGACCTGTGCGGGGATGTGCTCGCGCGGGACGATGCCGGTGAAGGTGGTGTTGTGCGTTAGCCCCAGGCGCTTTGCCCTGGCCTCGAGATCAGCCCGGGCGGGGCCGTCTCCGACGACCAGGAGGTGCAGCTCCGGGTGGCTCTGATGTTGCTGGGCCATCCAATCGAGGATGCGGTCGAGCCGGTGCCAGTCGCGGATGAAGCCGGTGAAGCCGAGAACGGTGCGGCCATCGAGGCCGAGGTGCTGCTTGGCCGCGGGCGTGCTCGGAGCGTCGGCGAAATGCGCGACGTTGATCCCGTTCGGGATGACATGGATACGCTCGGGCGGGACCCCGGCTGCGGCGATCTGGTCGGCGAGCACCTGAGTCACGGGCAAGACGGCGTCGGCGCGTCTCCAAACGAAATGCTCGAGGCGCTTGGCGAGCCAGCGGTTGGCGAGCCCGTCGTGGGTGGCGCGCTCTTCGGCCAGCGGCGAATTCACTTCAAGCAAGAGCGGGAGCTTGAAGCGGCGCTGTGCCCAAATACCGGCGAGCAGGAAGAGGCTGTAGCGTTCGTAGATGGCGTCGGGCCGAGTCGCTCGAATCGCCTGGGCGAGCTTGCGGTAAGCGATGAGGGAGTAGCCGAGTTCGAGCAGCTCATAGAGGCGGTGCGGCAGGCGTAACTTGAGCCAGTCGACCCAGCCTTGACTGGTTCCGATCGATTCTGGACCGGATGCGGTGGGAGCGACGACGACGACCTCGTTGCCAAGCGCGCGCAATGAGCCAATAATCTCATTGATGTGTACGGCTTGGCCGTCCGTGGACGCGGTGCGGTGATGGTAGAGGATTCTCATCCAGACTGTGGCCTTTCGTGTGCGGACCATCGCCCCTTGCTCATGAAGGGCTCAACAGGCTTTCGGGCGTCGGTCGCAAGATTTTGGTGCCTATCCGACTTTCGTGGGCGGTTTTCAAGGCGGCAGTCGTTAGCATATCATGCAGTCTCCGAACTGTGGTTTCGTCCACGGGATGATCCGCGTAAATGGAGCGGCAGCCTGGGTGGCTTGAGGCAATGCTCCGCTTGCCACATTCTGCGCTCGATTCAATCTGCATTCGATTTCAATTGGTACCTTATTTCATGAATCGTGTTTTCTTTGGGGTGACACATGAAGGGGTTGGCGTTTGGTGGCTTCGGCCCGATTCGGACGCTCTCTTTCGTTGCTTTAGTTGAGGCGCACAGGGGCGTGCAGGTCAAGCGATGGCTTGGGTCCATTGCCTTGATCATCAGTGCGACCGAGAGCGCGGCATGACAGAGAATTTCGCTCAAGGAGCGGGGGAGATGTTGCTGTGAATACGGATGCGAAGACGGGAACGAAGACTGAGGCGCAGGTGTCGAGACGGTGGTTGTTGCGACACGCTGCAGCGGCGACGCCTGTGGTTTTGACGTTGCGGAGTGGGGCGGCAAGGGCTCAGTCGAGTAGTTGCCAAAGGCTTCAGTCATTAAAAACATTCGAGACTGATGGAGAATGTGCTGCAGCTAGTGCCGAACGTTCAGGGGATGAAGTGTGCGTTATGGAAGATAGTGGTGGGTATGCTATGTACAGTTCAGCCGCTTGGTATTCTTGCAACCCCCCCGTGCAGATGTGATGTCGCGAAGCCCCACGCCTAGCTCAAGGCAATGCCCAAGTCCGCGCCTATCCTGCCTTCGAGGCGGCCTGGAGATCATTGTCAACACAGTAGGGTAGGATGGGCAAAGCCCTGGCGATGCGCTTCTTTCGGAATGCCGAGGATCGAGGGGCGTGCCCATCGTCCCAGCTCAGCGCCTTGCAGGATGGGCACGTCCGTCCAGCGTCGAGGTGACGCTCAGGCCCCGAGTGCGGACTTTGCCCATCCTACCGCCCCGCGCCTTTTGGGTAAGGTCATTTCCCGGAGTTCGCCTTCGTACTCCATCGCTTGGCGCGCGCTGTAAGCCGACCACGCCAATACCGTCACAGTCTTCTTAAGCTCTGCGTCCTGCCAGAAGTGGCAGTAAGGTGGCAGTCCTTGTCATCGCCTGCCAGGATGTGTTGCAGCCTCCTTCGGTGATCTTCTCGAAGGGCTCGACTTTCTTGTCGCTGCCTTGTGAACCTGTGCGCTTCATCAGCACCCCCGCGTGTGGCATGGTGCATGCTTATTCGGGCTTCGGTGGCTCATGACGCTTCGCGTCGTTGATTTCCGGCGCTGGAGTCCGACGAGCCTTTAGGGAACATGCTTCATGCGTGTTAGTGCATCGTATCAGGGGTTAGGAAGCTAGGATGAAATTTGCCAAGAGTGAGGGCGGAGACAAGGAGTGGCAGCATCAGGATGCTGGCGTGCAGGAGTTGCCGGATTCCTCCCGGCGTCGGCTCTTGGGGCAGGCGGCGACCGCTGTTCCGGTCATTCTGACATTGCGCAGCGGCGCGGCGTTGGCGGCGATTAGCGCTTGCGAGCGGCACCAGCCGCTCAATCCTTCGGGATGGTGGGGTTGGCGGCGCGTTAGGGCCGGCACGACCTGTGCCGAGAAGACCAAGGATTTTGAGATTTGTCTACCAAGGAATGCGTCCCTGAAAAACATTGATTCTATGGAGCAAGCAAGCTCCTTACAGCAAGCAAGCGCTTTGAACCTCGGGCGATCCCACAGCTCGGGCGATCCTAGCGGAGATTGCTGTAATGGTCGGACAGTCACATTGAACTTCTGTCCGCCGGGTGCTCTCTACAGCAGTCAGGCGTGGACGTCGATCAGCGGCTACTACAATAATGGCGACTGCGGGTAATCGGAGTGCTCTCGGCCTCGCCTTGGCTGCGAAGCCTTGGCTGAAGGTGTACCCTAAGGCGGCGTCGATCATCGGACCGACCAGTCGCTTGCGTCAGCAGCCTGCATCCTTCAGGCAAGACGATGTGGGAGCAGCGCCCCGCCGCGATCGCGCGACCGTCGCGGCGGGGCGCCGCGCTCCCACCGAACATGCGGTTGGAGCAACCCATGACTAAGGCCCCTAAGGCGGTGATGGCGTAGAGTTCGTCGGGTAAGAGTGCGGCCCATGTTCTTAGGTATGCGAGTGCACTCGCTAGGCTGTGGATCGTGTTGAAGGAATGGAAGGATGCTGCTGTATCGAAAGGCTTCGACGGGGAATGTGCTTGCGCTGGAGTGGGACGGCGAGCAGCTTCTGTATCAGCTCGCTTCGGGAGAGACACACTATCTCAACGGCCTCGGCGCCATCGTCTTTGCGTGTCTTGGCGAGAATCCGCTTGGGCTGAGTGAGGTGCGGCGTCGGGTGCTGGCCGAGGCGGGCATGGATGAAGGCGACGCGGCCGGTCAGGGTCCAGGCGACGCCGAGCTGAAAGGGGTCCTGGACCGCTTCGTTGAACTCGGGCTTGCGGATAGTGAGTCAGGGTCCGAGCCGCTGTGAAGATCAGCGAGTTCACACCGGCTGCTTGGTCGCGTGCGCTGCGTGGTGGCGATGGCGTCGTGGTCCGCATTGGCCCCTTCGTTGTCCGGATGCAGACGGCCGTGTCAGATTTGGCTCGACTGCTCCACGAGATGTGGGGACACTATCCTCTGTGCCCCGAAGAGCCGCTGCGCGACTGTCATCTGCGCGTCGATTGGAACGGCTGGTACCGTCCTTGGTTTCGGCCCAGTTCGATCTTCCGTGTCGATGGCCGCGCACCCTTTGGTCCTTTCCCCGCGCGGCATCACCTGCCGATGCTCGAATGGGGCCTAAATTTCTGCATTGCTCAGCGCTCTCACCATCTGCTGCTGCTGCACTCGGCCGTACTCGAGCGCAATGGTAATGCACTCTTGCTGCCCGCCTGGCCCGGGCACGGCAAATCCACGCTCTGCGCGGCGCTGGCTCATTCGGGTTGGCGGCTCTTCTCGGACGAGTTTGGGCTGGTCGACGCTGAGAGAGGTCAGCTGCTGCCATTCCCGCGCCTGATCCCACTGAAGAATACCTCGATCGAGGTCATTCGGGACTTTGCGCCAAAAGCTCATCTGGGACCTACGTTCCTCGGGACCCGCAAGGGAAATGTCGCCCATGTTCGGCCTCCGGAGGAGAGTGTCACGCGAATGAGCGAGCCGGCACGGGCACGTTGGCTGGTGTTTCCCCGTTGGGTTGCGGATGCCCCGCTGCAGTTGGAGCCAATGGTCAAGCCCGAGGCATTTCTGATGGTGGCGACCAATGCCTTCAACTATGAGGTGGTGGGGCAACAGGCGTTCGAGCTGGTCGGGCGCATGGTGAATGGCAGCGATTGCTATCGGCTCGTCTATTCGGATTTAGCGGAGGCGATCGCGGCGCTGGATGCGCTGGCGGGGGGCGCGCGTGTTTGATGCTGCGCGTCAAGCCGAGCGAGCGTCTGGGCTCTTGCTGGCAGCCTTGCGTGAGCCCGCGCGCTTAGGCGATCTGCGCGCGGCCGACTGGAATCTGCTGCTACGTGTGGCGCGGCATGCACGCTTGCTTGGCCGCCTTGCAGAGGACGTCGCCGACGCGGGTCTTTGGAGCACTGTGCCGGAGCGCGCTGCGCGGCAGTTGCAGTCGGCGCGCACGCTGGTGGCGCACCGTCAGATTCGCCTCACCTGGGAGGTCGATCGTGTCCTCTGGGTCCTGCAGGACCTGGACGTGCCGGTGATTGTGCTCAAGGGTGTCGCCTATATGCTGGCTGGCTTGCCTGCGGCGCGTGGTCGGCTGGCATCGGACGTCGATCTCATGGTGCCTGAGTCGGATCTCGCTGCGGTCGAGTCGCAGCTCTTGGAGCGCGGTTGGATTCGCGGTGCGATCGAGTACTACGATGATCGCTACTACCGGCGCTGGATGCATGAGATTCCGCCGCTGCGCCATGCGGAGCGCGACACCGAGATCGATGTCCATCATCGCATCCTGCCGCGTACCAGTCGGTTTCATTTCGATCCTGCGCTACTGATAGCGCGGATCAGTCGGGTGCCAGGTGGTCGGGCGTACAGGCTCGCGGCGGAGGACATGGTCCTGCATGCCTTGGTGCATCTCCTCTTGGAAGCAGATCCGCAGGAGGGGCTGCGGTTTCGGGATCTGGTCGATGTCGCCGACCTGCTGCGCCAGTTTGGCAAAGACCCTGCTTTTTGGGATCGGCTCTTGGTGCGCGCGGAGCAACTCGGTCTTGGGCGGCTTCTCTATTACGGGTTGCGATACACTGCGGCGTTGCTGGGGACCCAAGTTCCGGCAGCGGCCTTGCAAGGCGTAGCGAGTCAGGGACCGGTCCTGCCATTACGGTGGCTGATGGATCGGCTGATCCCCCTGGCACTGCTGCCCGAGCATCCCGACCATCCCAGGCGTCGCGCGGCCTTTTCTAGGTTGCTGCTCTATATGCGCGCCCATTGGCTGCGGATGCCGCCTATATTGCTGTTTCAGCACCTCGGAAGCAAGGCTTTGCGGCGTATCGGCGTCAGAAGTCTGTCTAGACCGCCTATTGCTGTCGAGGAGAGGTTTCAGCGCCGCTGAATACCGATGCCATAGCCTGACGCCGACCCGTCCGTAATTTATGCAGACCCCGTGGTTTTTTGTCCTCCGACGTCCTCAGAGCTTCGGGCGACACCTCGCGGTGTGGATCTGCTGCTCTCGGCGACTAGGGCAGTTGATCGACGACTGACGGTCAACCGATTAAGAGGAAAGGAGTATGTCTTCGGTTCGTGTTTTTGGACACTATATTCGACTGTCACTGCTGCTGCTTGCAATCGTTGAAGGTCTGCTGCTGCTGACGTCCTTCATCATCGCCACCGAGGTTCGTTGGTGGACGATAGATCGGCCAATGCCGCTGCCCTTCTGGGAGTTGGTGGCTTCTGGGATGCTTGTTGGAACGGTCCTCCTTGTTGCCTTGGCGTCGCTCGGTTTGTACGAGACGAGCGTCCGTGAGGGGTGGACTGGCTCAATCCTGCGTATCGTCCTTGCCATCTTCTTCGGCAGCGCCATGCTCGGGGCCATCTCGTTCTTCTTTCGCGGGCTCGACTTCTGGCGCAGCGTTCTCGCGATCAATGCAGTCATTTCGTTCGTCGCAATTGGTGGGCTGCGCTCGGCTGCTTACTTCGTCAACCCGACCATCTTCCGACGCCATGTCCTGGTCGTGGGTGATGGTCCCGTCGCTCAAGAGCTGACGCGTGTCGGGAGGCGGAGCTTGGCTTTCGTGGGGGTCGTCATTCCGAGTAGGGGCGCTAATGGTGAGGATGCAGCGGCGGGCGTGGCCCAAGAGCGACGTCTCGGCAAACTCCCGGTCTTGGACGCGTCTGAGTCGCTGTCTGAGCTGGTCGCGCGACACGATGCTGATGAGATTGTCTTGGCGCTGAGCGATCGGCGTGGACGTTTACCGATGGAGGCGCTGTTGGATTGTCGCATGAGCGGCATCAGAGTCCTCGATGCGTTGACCTTCTACGAGCGCGAGCTTGGGTTGGTGAAACTCGATCTCCTGACCGCTAGTTGGCTCCTCCATGATGGTGGCTTCGGCCAAGGCGCCATGACTCGCTTGGTCAAACGCGGCATGGATCTTTCGTTGTCGTCAATCATGCTGGTTGTGATGAGTCCATTGATGGCTTTGGCTGGGCTCGCCGTCTGGATCGAGGGCCGGTTTCGCGAGCCCATCTTCCACCATCAGACGCGGATTGGGGCGAACGGGAAAGCGTTTCGGATTACCAAGTTTCGCAGTATGGTGTGCGACGCTGAGGCGGACGGAAGGGCGCGTTGGGCAGTGAAAAATGATCCGCGCGTCACTCGTGTCGGCGCCGTCATGCGCAAGACGCGGATCGACGAGCTTCCTCAGCTCGTCTCTGTGCTCAAGGGCGACATGAGCTTCGTCGGACCAAGGCCGGAGCGGCCTCAATTCGTCGTCGACCTGATTCAGACGTCTCCTTACTACGCAGTGCGGCACCGCGTCAAGCCTGGCTTGACTGGCTGGGCGCAGCTGCGATTTCCCTATGGAAGCTCTGAGGAGGATGCGTTGCGCAAGCTCGAGTACGATCTCTACTACGTCAAGAATTACAGCATCTTCTTGGACTTGCTGATCATCATCCAAACCGTCGAGGTTGTCCTCTTTGGCAAAGGCGCGGTTTGACTCTCGAGGTGGACAGGATGGGAACGATGGGTGGCTAGTACCACAAGCTTGAAATTATCAGGATAATGGCCGACGACGATCCCATCCCAGCGAGAAGAGTCGACAGCCATCGCCCGTCCAGCCCCTTTGATTGTTTTCTGCCCGGAGCAACCCACAGAGCTCGAGCGCATTGCGCGCAGTCGCGAAACGCCCCACCGCTTGGTCCAACGTTCGCAGATGGTGCTGCGCGCCGCTGACGGTGAGACCAACAAGCACATTGCATCCACCCTTGGCGTCAACGAAGACGGCGTCGGTCAATGGCGCCGACGTTGGCTCGACGCCCATGACCGCTTGGCCGCCGCAACGGATCAGCCCAAGCGCCTGCGCGCGGTAATCGAAGCGGTGCTGGCCGATCGTCCGCGCTCCGGGGCCCCAGGCGATTTCACGCCCGAGCAGATCTGCCAGATCATCGCCCTGGCCTGCGAAACACCACCCCCTCCCTTGACCCACTGGACGCGCAAGGATTTGGTGCGCGAAACGATCCAGCGCGGCATTGCGCCAACCATTTCGGCCACGACAATCGGCCGTATTTTAAAATCAGGCCGACCTCAAGCCGCATCGGACCCGCTACTGGCTCAATCCCAAGATTCCTGACGAGGCGGCCTTTCGCGAGGAGATCCGCACGGTGTGCAAGCAAGCACAGGAACTCCATGAGCAGGGCGTGCATGTCATCTCCACGGACGAGAAGACCGGCATTCAGGCCCTGGAGCCGATCCATCCGTCGCATCCGATGCGCCCCGGTCGCCCCGAGGCCGTCGAGTTCGAATACACGCGCCACGGCACCCAGGCGCTAATAGCCAACTTCGAGGTCGCTACTGGGCAGATCCTCGCGCCCTCCATCGGCGACACCCGCACCGAAGCCGACTTCCTCGCCCATCTCACCGCCACCGTCGACACCGATCCGAAAGGCGAATGGATCTTCATCTGCGATCAGCTCAATATCCACCAATCGGCCAGCCTGGTGGAGTTCGTCGCTCAGCGCTGTGAGATCACGACGGATCTCGGTCACAAAGGCCAGGACGGCATCCTCAAAAGCATGGCCTCCCGTGCCGCATTCCTCCAGGATCCCACGCACCGCATCCGCTTCGTCTATACCCCCAAGCACTGCTCCTGGCTCAACCAAGTCGAGATCTGGTTCGGCATTCTGACCCGACGCCTACTCAAGCGCGGACGGTTCTCATCTACCGAGGAGCTCAAAGCACGGATCCTCGAATTCATCGACTTCTTCAATCAGACTCTCGCCAAGCCCTTCCGCTGGACCTACATTGGCAAGCCACTGATGGCGTAAATTCACCACTGAATTTCAGGTGCGAGGTACTAGCCCGGATATGAGCATCGAAACTGATGCTCGTCATAGATCGAGTGATTCCAGTCGTTCGCCAATGCTGGCGATGGCGGCATCGCGAGTGGCCGTATCGCTCGTTACATCGGCGAGCAGTGTTTGTCCGATCAGGCGCAATCGTTCCTGGTCCTCCGCCGTCAGTCTGCTGAAAACGATGCCGCGAGCCGCCTGTTCTTCCGCGAAGGCAAGCCCTACTTCGACACGGTTTCCAAAACGCCTCATGTCCTCGACGGCTTCGGCATTGGCCCAACCACCATCGACAAGGGCGATGATCATCTGGTTGCGTCGAATACGACCGCTCTCGAGTTCCCCACGCCAATAGCTGAGGCCTTGCGTGTCAGGTTCACGTGCGAATAGGTTGTGATAGAGCGCCTCGATCAAGGCAAGGTCGCCATCTTCCGCAGGATACATTGCCTGTACGGAAGGCTGATCGAAAAAGCTTTGAGCAACCCGAGTCGGCGTCCAGCCGTTCTGTGCGATGTTGTCGACCCAATATTGAAGCCCTTCATCGTCCGGGGCATAGCCAAGGGTCGCGAGGTAGATTTCGGTCACCATCCAATCGGTCGTTCGCGTTGGCAACTCACCGACGACGGAGACCCGCTTGACCGGCCCCCACTCCAGGCCGTCAAAGCCTTCCCAAGGGGCGTTTCTGACCTGTAGGCAAAGGTCTTTCTGCGAATCGACGTCGAGTGAAAACTCTCCTTTGCCATCGCTGATACTCATGTCCTCATCGTTCAGCTGCTCGACATCCAGCAGCAGCACATCGTCGACGTACCAGCCGAAGCCGGCTTTCGTTTTGGCGTTGTACCCACTTTGGCCAAGGTGATCGTAGAAAAAACGAAACTGACCGACATAGTCGGAATAAGCCTCCAAAGAGAGGCTGACGCTGCTGAAGCTTGTTTCTCCTGGGTCATCGGTTCCTGGGGTTCCGGCCTGCGACCAGAGATCGACCCAAGTCTGGCCCGAATCCAGCGAGATCTGGGCACGGGCGACCTGTGCGTCCGATGCATAGCCAAGACGGCTTGCGAATGACAGATGCGAATCGACGCCGATCAGATAGTCGCCGGGCAGTTGGAAATACTGATCCTCGTTGTAATCAGGGTGTGCGAGGTGGAATGCGCTGTTCCCGCTTGCCGAAACCTCAGCGGTTAGCAGCGGATAATCCGTGGCTGTACCGTCGATGATGTCATCCGTGGAGTCCTCCGCTCCATTGGCATAGTCCATGGGCGTGACGGAAAAGGTTCTGATCTCATATCTGTCGGACCAGTCGAGTGTCGAGAAACGATAGGCTGCGGTCGCTCCAAACGGAACGCTGTCCGGTCCACTGATATCCAGCAGGTCTTCATGTCCGGCATCGGCCGGATCCATGATCGTGACCTGATACGACAGGTCTCTTGCGATCCCCCCGATGACGACATTGCGCACCACGACGGAATAGGTCGTGTCCTGCTCGACTCGATTCCAGATTTGGGAGTATTGGCCTGGATCATATCCCTCGGGCACCCAGACGATGCTCTGGCGATAGTCGTTGTTACGGGAATCGATCACCACCGGAACCGCCGCTCGATCCTTGCTCATCTCGACCGTCGCCGCGCTGAAATCAGCGTCTTGGTAGAACAACGACCAGCGTGGAAAAACGATCGGATAGGGGACGAATCCCGGCGGAGGCCAAGCGATGAATCCGTCCCTCAGGATTCCCCAGGGGGCATTGTGGTCACGATCCACCCAATAGCTGACATGGCGCTCCTTATGATCGCCGAGCTCAGGAATATCGCCTGTGCCCAATTGGGTCGTTGTCGGCAGCAGGGTCGAATAGCGATGACCGGTGCTGGCATTGTTGTCACCGTTATCGCGAAAGGCGGAATAGACCGAACCCGGCCCGTTGGTGCCCCCCGACAAGGAGCCATCGTCCAATGCCTGGGCGCCGTCTGGCGTGTAACAGAGCCAGGTCGATGGCGGATTGTGATTGAGCTCATCGTTCGCGCTCAGCATCAAGGCCCCCTGCTGGGCCATGAGATTGCCCTCGGCGCTCAGTACGACATCGCTCGGCACTCCTGCCATGGCCCTGAAATAGTTGACCCGTAAGAGCGTTGCATCCATGAAGTCGGTCGAAATCGTGCCCGCGTCGCAGCTGTCGACATCGCCGGCCCATTCCAGGGGAATGTTTTCGGATGCCAGGAAGACCAGATTGTAGAAGGCCCGTGACAACTCCCGGTTGGACAGATCCACTGCTCCGAACGACCCGGTGATACTGAGCGTACGATTGGGTTGCGACGTATGTTGCCTAATAGGAGTCGTAGAGACAGCAACTTGATCGTTGGCAATAGAAAAATGCCCCGGAGGAGCAGCCAAGGCGAGAAGTAATAGACTGAATATTCTGAAACGGTTACACATCATAGTGGCTCTCTCATGCTGATGGCCGTGCTGTTCCGTCAGTGGGAGATATTTTGAAGACATTCCCATCCTGAGACCAAGTCCACATTGCTCTTTAGGTCTCGCGTCACATGCGTTTGTGGACTCAAGGCAGGGTTTCACGACCGATAGGTCCTCGTCTGCCCGACCGATTTCGTTTCGCCTCGGCTGGGATATACTCCCGCTCCTTGTCATCCAGGAGCGCCAGCGTGGAAGCCACCCAGATCCTTATCCTTTCGCTCGTCCAGGGCATCACCGAATTCCTGCCCATCTCAAGCTCAGGACATCTCGTCCTCACGCCGCTGCTGTTCGGCTTCGATCTGCAGAGTCTGGCGTTCGACGTCTCGGTGCATGTCGGCACGCTCGCCGCCGTCATGATCTATTTCCGCAAGGAAATCGTGCGGATGACGCTGGCCGTTCTACGTTCGTTCGGGACACGCCGATTGGACGACCCCGACGCCAGGCTCGGCTGGATGATCGTCATCGCCACCATCCCGGTCGTGCTACTTGGCCTCCCGCTCAAATCGGTGCTGGAAATGCTGCGCCAGGACGACACCCTGATCGCCCTGGTGATCGCCGGAACCACCATCGGATTCGGACTGCTGCTGTGGCTGGCCGATTGGCGCGGCAAGCGCAGCCGCGACGAATACAGCCTCAACTGGCGTGACGCGCTCTTCATCGGCAGCATGCAGGCGATCGCCATCATCCCCGGCACCTCGCGCTCCGGCATCACCATCACCGCCGGGCTTATGCTCGGACTCGATCGCAAGGCGACCTCCCGCTTCTCCTTCCTGCTCTCCATCCCGACCATCATCATGGCCGGGTTGCTGGAGAGCATCGATCTCGCGCAGGCGGTCGAGCCGGTCGACTGGACCGCCCTGCTCATCGGCGCCCAGTTCTCCTTCCTGGTCGCCTATATCACCATCCATTTCTTCCTGCGTTTCATCGAGCGCATCAGCATGCTGCCGTTCGTGCTCTACCGCTTTCTGCTCGGCGGGGTGATTCTCTTCCTGGTGCTTTGATCCGGCGAGGGTCTATCTGGAGGACATCCGGACGCCTATCCAACCCATGGCGTCTGGACCACCGTCCTGCTCTATCGAATACAAAAACCACTTGCCGACCGATCCAGGCCATGCAAAACTTAATGAGAATCGTTACCAAATAAGCCATTCCGCCGGGAGACGAGGACAGATTCAGATGCCTCCTCTCGGACGTGAACAGCCATTCGCCCCTCCAACAGACCAGCCAGAGGTGCATGGCCCATGTTCAGTTTTCAGCGTCCCGGACCGGCCCGGACACACAGGCTGTCGGACAGACCGATCGGCATCCGTCATCAAGGCCCTCTCTTCACCGCCCTGCTGATCGGCCTCCAGACATCCTGGTTCGCCGCTCCCTCCTTGGCGGCCGGCTACGATTCGAGTCCAGAGCGCCAGCTCCACGAAGGTTTGGACCTGGAGCAAGATCCGCTACGGCAGACCGCGCCGCTCTCGGTCGAAAGCGGCTGGATTCAGCTCCAAGTGACCCCGCGCGAGCGCCGGCTTCGAGGGCTGCTCATCATGGTCGGTGCCCGCGCCGAGCAGGGTGTCGTGCAGGCCGCCCTGCCGCCCGGTGTCCGCATCGAGAAGACCAGCGTGCAATGCCGCGAGGCATACAGTCGCGTCGAGGATGGACGCCTGGCCATCGAGGTCGGCGAATGCCCGCCGCAAGGCTGCGCCATCGAGGTGACCTGGTCGATGGATGCCAGCGCCTGGGGGCCCGAGAACCCGTCCAGACTGGACGAATCCGGCTATTGGCTGCGGGCAACCGACGTGATGCCGCGACTGGTGGCCGAGCCCATCCTTCGACAGGGTTCGGATTCGAATCGGCTGGACGCCCTGTCCAATTCAAGCCGCCTGACCCCGAATGCAACGGCCCTGGCCGACAATTGGCGCTGGATCGTGCGCATCGACGGCATCGAAACCGAACGCCTCGTCCGTCGCGGCAGGGTTGCGGCACCGCTCGATTTCGCCGACACCTGGACGTCCGGATTCGAGCCTTCCACCCCAAAAGACCTTGCCACCCAGGGCGAACCAATGAGCGCAGCGCTGGCGTCCATTCTTAAATCAAAAACAGCATTGTTGACATCTCAAGGCTTACTCTGATGAATCTAAACCCCATCGCCATCGCGGGCCTCGGTCTCTTCGCCAGCCTTTACGGTCAAATCGCAACCGCAGATCTGGCGCTCGCCCAAAAGAGCGGTTGCACCGTCTGCCATAGCGTCGACGCCGCCATCGTCGGGCCCGCCTACAAGGATGTCGCCGCGAAATACAAGGGGGATGACGGCGCGCCCGCGCGGCTCGCCGCCAAGGTGAAGGCCGGGGGATCGGGAAACTGGGGAGAGATCCCGATGCCGCCCAATGTTGCGGTCAGCGATGAGAACATCAAAGCCCTGGTCGATTGGATCCTGACGCTCTGACAGCTGACACGCCGGCCGGTCGTCGAAGCCGGCGCCCAACATCATTCCGGTCGGCCATCGCAGGATGAACCGACCCTGCATGAACACCCAGGTCGCTGGAAACCTCGTGGCCGAACGAAGTGATTCAGGTTTCGATTCGAGATTGTGCGATGTCAATGACGCCCGCAAAATAAACGCCAATCATTATCGTTTCAAAACCGATCGCGGATCGCCCGGATGTGCCGGAGCGCAGCGAGGAGACAGAGGCATGATCCGAACACGTCATCAGATTCCCGGCCGCGTGCGGCTGCGTATCCAGCCGTTGACGGGAAACCATGCCCTGGCGTCACGGTTCGAGCGCCATTTCAGCGGCGTCGACGGTGTGCTGGAGGTGAGCTGCAATCCGGGCTGCGCATCCCTGGCACTGCGTTATCAGGAATCCCTGATCGATGCGGTCGCGCTCAAATCCATGATCGACGCCATCCTGCTCGATCCCATGTGTGCCGAGCCTGCGGACGCGGAGACCGATAGCGCCATCCAATGTCGCGGCTGCCGGCAGACAACACAAAAAGACAAGAAAAACGGCTCCTGGTTCTGGCGTCTGCTCGGCTTCGGTCTGCTCTGCGGCTATCTGGGATACGTGCTGGTCCGCGAGCACCTTTTGAAACGCCCCGTGGCCCAGTCCGCACTGAGCCCGACCGGGCTGATCGCCCTGATCGGCGCCCTGCCCCTGCTGCGCGATGCCTGGCACGAGACCTTTACCGAGCGGCGCTTCACCATCCACCAGTTCCTGGCCTTCTCGCTGGTCCTGGCGATCCTGGTCGGCGAGGCACTGACCGCCTTCGAGATCATCTTCGTGCTCCACGGCGGCCGGCTGCTGGAGACCTATGTGGCGAACCGCTCGCGGCGCGAGATCCGGCGCATGCTCTCCCTGTCAATCAAGGACACCTGGCTGGTGATCGACGGCGCCGAGATCCTCACCCCGGTGGCGGAGCTGAAGGCGGGCGATCTGGTGGTGATCCGCACCGGAGAGAAGATCCCGGTCGACGGCGAGATCGAACAGGGCGCGGCGGAGCTGAGCGAGGCGGCCATCACCGGCCGTGCCGAGCCGGTCTACAAGACCCAGGGCGAGCGGGTCTTCGCCGGCAGCTATCTCGAACAGGGCGTGCTCTACGTGCGGGCGTGCGAGGTCGGCGAGGACACCTATCTGGCCCGTATCGCGGCACTGGTCGATGCCTCGCTCGACCAGAAGGCCCCGCTGCAGGAGCGCGCCGACGTCCTGGCGGCCCGTCTATTGAAGCTCGGTACGATCTCGACCCTCGGCACCCTGGTGCTAACCCAGAGCCTGAGCCGCGCGCTGACGGTCATGCTGGTGATGTCCTGTCCCTGCTCGACCATCCTCGCCGCCTCCACGGCCGTGAGCGCGGCCATCCACAATGCCGCGCGCCGTCAGATCCTAGTCAAGGGCGGCATCTATCTGGAGCAGATCGGCGGCGCCCGATGCTGGTGCTTCGACAAGACGGGCACCCTGACCACCGAGACCCCGGAGGTCGCCGAGGTGGTGGCCGAGGATTCGCAGGAACTGCTGTTCTGGGCCGCCTCGGCGGAGCAGCACAACCCGCACGCGCTCGCCCATGCGATCGTGGAGCACGCCAGGGACCAGGGCGTCGAGCCCGAGCAGCATGCCTTGAGCGAGCACCTGCTCGGACAGGGCGTCAAGGCCCAGGTGCGGGAGCGCACCGTGCTGCTCGGCAACGCCCGTCTGCTCGAGTCCGAGCGTCTGCGCTTGAACCGGCGTCTGCGTCACGCGGCCGAGGAAATGAGCGAGCGCGGACTGACCAGCGTCTACGTGGCGCTGGACCGCGAGGTGCTGGGGGTACTGGGGATCCGTCACCAGCTGCGTCCCGGCGTCCGCGAGACGCTGGAGGCACTGCGCGCCGAGGGCGTGACCCATCTCTGTCTGATCTCGGGCGACGAGCCGGCCGTGGCCGAGGGACTGAGCCGCGAGCTGGGTCTGGACTCCTGTCACGCCGGACTGCTGCCGCAGGACAAGGCCGAGGTGGTGCGGCAGCTGCGCCGGGAACATGGATCTCTGGTGATGGTCGGGGACGGCGTCAACGATGCACTGGCCCTCTCCGAGGCCGAGATCGGCATCGCCATGGGGGCCGGCGGTTCCGAGGTCGCGATCGAGATCGCCGACATCGCGCTCGCCGACAGCGACGTGCGCAAGCTGATCGCCATCCGCCGGCTCAGCGACCGCACCCTGCGCACCGCCGATCAGAACTATGCCTTCGCCGTGGTCACCGACCTGGCCGGGGTCGTTCTAGGCGCGCTCGGCATCCTGTCGCCCGCCATGGGCGGCATCATCCACATCAGCCACACCCTGGGGATCCTGCTCAACTCATCGCGTCTGCTGGCCCACCGGCCCGATTGATCGAGCCCCCGAATCAGCGCTTGCGCGCCAGGGTCAGCCCGTCGCCGATCGGCAGCAGACTCAAGTTCACCCGCGCGTCCTCGACCAAGCGGTCGTTGAGCGCGCGGATGGCCAGGGTGTCCGCGTCCTGCTGCTCGGGATCGGCCACCTTCCCACCCCAGAGGGTATTGTCGAGCAGCATGAGCCCGCCGGGGCGCAGCAGACGCAGACAACGCTCGAAATACTGACCGTAGTTCGACTTGTCGGCGTCGACGAAGGCCATGTCGAACCACTCCTCCCGACCCTCGGCCAGCAGGCCGTCCAGGGTCTCCAGCGCCGGGGCCAGCCGCAGATCGATGCGGTCATCGACCCCCGCCTCGCGCCAGAAGCGCCGGGCGATGCCGGTCCATTCCTCGCTCAGATCGCAGCAGATCAGCTCGCCCTCGGCCGGCATGGCCTCGGCCATGCACAGGGCGCTGTAGCCGGTGAAGGTCCCGACCTCGACGATGCGGCGGGCACCGGTCAGCTCCACCAGCAGGCCCATCAGCTGGCCCTGCTCCGGAGCGATCTGCATCCCGGCCCTAGCCAAGGGGGCCGTCTCCTCGCGCAGACGCCGCTTCACCTCGGAGTCGCGCAGCGAATGCGCGACCAGATAGGCGTGAAGCCGGTCGTCCATCTCAATGGTTCGGTTGGTCATGTGTCGGCCCTCGGTGGCTGCTGAACGGACCCATCCCCAGATGGGTCCGGTCGCATCAGGATGCCACCTGCACCTCCTGGCCGAGCATGCGTCTCAGGGTGCCGTCTCGATCGATGAGATGGTGCTTCAGCGCGCCCACCAGATGCAGGACGATGGCGCCGATCAGCAGATAGCCGACCCAGCCATGCACCAGATGACCGATCTGGGCCAGCGTCGCGTTGAGCGGCAGGACCTCCTGCGGATTGGCCGGATCCGGATTGGGCGCGATCAGTTCGAGCCCGAAGAAGGAGACGCCATGCCCGCTCATGCCGGACATCATGACCCCGGAGATCGGCATCAGGACCGTTCCGACGATGAGCACCCAGTGCACGATCTTCGCCAGCCGCTTCTCGATGGACGTATAGTCGCCGACCGCCTTGGGCCAGCCGTTGACCATGCGCCAGACCAGGCGCAGGACCACGAACAGGACGATCAGGACCCCGAGCGACTTGTGCCAGGGGTAGAGCGCATAGACGCCGTTCTCGGTCATGTAGACCCCGACGGCCAGCAGGCCGATCATCATGAGCGCGACGATCCAATGCAGTGCAATGGTGTTCGGACTGAGCCGGGTGGGCGAATCGAGTGTCATGGTCATATCTCCGCGGATTGGCCGGCCGTCGAGGCGACGGCGGTTAAATTTCGAACTCGACAGGCTAGGCTGAGAGAATCCATGCGTCCAATGCATAACGGAGATACTAATTATCCATATGACGAATCTTCGTACCCTGGATCTGAATCTGCTCGTCGTCCTGAGACAGCTGCTCGAGGACCGTCACGTCTCGCGGGCCGGGGAACAGCTCGGCATGAGCCAGCCCGCCGTGAGCCGCGCCCTGCAGCGGCTGCGCGCCATGTTCGACGACCCGCTGCTGGTCCGCACCCCGCGTGGATTCGAGCTCAGCGCACGCGCCGAGGCGCTCCTGCCGGAACTGAGCCGCTGGCTCGACGAGACCGAGCGCCTCGTCTCCCGGCCCGTCTTCGATCCTGCGACCTCGACCCAGGTGGTCCGCTTCTATGGTCCGGAGCCGGAGGTCGGCTGGTTCCTCCCGCCCCTGTTCGAGCGGATGCGCCGACTGGCCCCCGGCATGGTGCTGGAGGTGAACAGCCAGCCGCGCGACCATTTCGGTCCGCTCGAACGCGGCGATGTCCACTTCGTCGTCACCCCGTTCGAGCCCAGTGCGAGCACCGCGCAGCTCCACAGCCTCCGTCTCGCCCCCTTGAGCCTCGCCCTGGTGATGAGCAAGGACAATCCGCTTGCACAGGGCCCGCTGACCCTCGATCGCATCGCGGCCGCCAGCCACGGCCTGGTGTCGCTCACCGGACGCGGCGGCGGCATGGTGGAGCGGGATCTCATCGAGCAGGGCCAGCTGTCGCCGGGCGAGCGGCTGAACCAGCCCCTGCGTCTCTCCAGCTTCGCCTCCATCCCCGCCTTCTGCGAGCGCAGCGACATCGTCTTCCACCTGCCGCACCGGTTCGCCGAGGAACTCGCCCGGGGCCGCAACCTGGTGGTCCGCGAGACCCCGCCGCGAACCACCAAGGAGGTCGCTTACGCCCACCTCTACTGGCACGAACGGTTCCACAAGGACCCCATGTGCCGGTGGATCCGGGAGCAGTTGAAGGCGGGGCAGGTCTGAACCGCGCCTGGCGGAATTCATGCCCGAGCCGGACGAACTCTTAGGAGGTGCCCATCGTAGGGCGCAATAGCGAAAGCGTATTGCGCCGAATGGCAAGCCTGCATGCGGCGCTCCCCTATTCTCCCGCTGTCGGCGATAGCTCCGAGACGAGCCATGACCGAATGATGGCGACCAGCCGCCTTGGCTGGAATCCAACACAACGGCCCCGACGGCCGCTCGACTTCGCCACACCCCTGGCCGACCACCTTGCACTGGCCTGCACCGGCGATACACTCATCGTTCCGCCGCGAACCCTGAACGGAGACACCGGTCATGGCGCCTGCACTGCCCGTCTTCCTGAAATGGTAGAGACCCTTCCCCGCATCGACCTCCACCACCTCCCCGCCGATGCCGAGCACTTCCTCGGCCGCGCGCCCGAGCTGGAGGCGCTGGACACCGCCTGGGCCGAGGGCTCGGCAACTTCGGTGGTGGAGCTGATCGCACCGGGCGGAACCGGGAAGACGGCGCTGGTCAAACGCTGGCTGGACGGGCTGCGGACCAATGATTGGCTCGGGGCGAGCCGGGTCTTCGGCTGGTCCTTCTACAGCCAGGGCACCGGAGAGGATCGGCAGGCGTCGGAGGACCCCTTTCTCGCGGCGGCCACCCAGTGGTTTGGCATGCAGATCGAGCCCTCCGCCAACCCGGTCGACAAGGGTCGGGCGCTGGCGGACTGCATTTGCTGCGGCCGTACCCTGCTGATCCTAGACGGCCTGGAGCCGCTGCAATACCCGCCCGGCCCCCTGGCCGGGGAGCTGCGCGCCCCCGGACTCCAGGCCCTGCTCACCCAGCTCGCCGCCGCCGGACACCCTGGGCTCTGCGTCCTCACCAGCCGCGAGTGGGTCCAGGACCTCGCCGGCGCCGTGCGCGGCGACACCCACCCGCAGGGCCCGGTTCTGCGACTGGATCTCGGCAACCTCTGCGACCC
>NZ_AFWT01000059.1 GCF_000224065.1 Thiorhodococcus drewsii AZ1 | reverse complement strand
TGCCCTTCTACGGCTTCCGGAATCACGACCTCAACCGCTGCCATCCCGCACCCTCGGAGATCACTTCATGATCGACCAAGCATACCGACTACGATGAAATCGGGAAACAGTTGATGGACACTTCCTTAGCGACGGCTGCGCGGATGCCGAAGCCTTTTCATCTTCGCAATACGCCGTCGTCGCTTCGACTTGCCATCGACTCGTGAATGGCAAACTGTGAGCTGATGCAAGAACCGCAGTCCTTTTTTCGTATTATCCTGATCCAGGCGCGAGGAGGGTGTCGAGAGGGAAACGAGCCATCCCCCTGGTCCTCACGTGTGCGTTTCAGGCCCATCTATCACGTCTGGCTTATGTGCCTGGACCCAACCACGATCAGGTCTCCCGAGAGAAATCCGATGCCGAGCCTTTGAGTTCGGTACAGTGCGCTGACCTCAGCAAGCCAGTTCCTTGAAACCTGTGGCTGTGCCTGGAGATCGCGTGGCCCGAGAACGGAATGGAGTCGCGTCATAGGCGACGCTCGGGCAAGCATCTTCTCGTCGAGCATGACTGTCTATACGATGACCATCAGAATCAAGCTGATCCTCGGGCTCTGTCTGTTGCTCGCGCTGCTCGGCGTTGGCATCTTGACGATCTTCCAGACGCGCATCCTGCCCGATATCCACAACATCACGCGTGACCATCGCTTGGTCGATTTGTCTCGTGTCGAACAAGGGGTCGACCAGGAACTCAAACGAATCGAGCTAGCGCTGCATGACTGGGGATGGTGGGACGATACCTATCGCTATGCCGCCGAACCGAATCGTGAGTATGAACAAACCAATCTGACCCAGGACTGGTTGCAGCACATCAAGTTGGATCTGATCGTCATCGTGGGTTCTGACGGCCAATTGTTGGCAAGCCAGTTCTCGGAAGCCGGGCAAGCACTCGCCGGGCGTTTCATTGCCGATAACCTGGCCGCGCAAGCTGTCAGCCCCCTGCTCAAGGAGGGTGGAACCGGGTTGATGCTCTCCCCGGTCGGACCACTCCTGATCACCTCCTGTCAGATCCTGCCGACCAATCGCGCTGGTCCGTCTCGCGGTCATCTCTATTTCGGACGCTTGGTGAGCCATGTCTTGGTCAGCGAGTTGGCCGCCAAGCTCCGCTTGCCCGTGCAGTTGGGGCTGGTCGCCGAGGCGCCATCCGCACCCCTGGTCCGAGAGCTTTCGGATCAGGCGACCTTGTCCGAGATGACGTTGCCCTTGCTCAATACCGGCACGCAAGCGCTACGCATCAGTTTGGAGCAGGAACGTCCCTTCTATCAGCGGACACTGGCATCGGCGCGCTATTCACTGACGCTCATCTTTTGCGTCGCGGTCGTTGCCGGTCTGGCTGCCTACCTCTATCTCGAACGCGCATTGGTGCGGCCGATTCTTGCGCTCAAGCTCGAGAGCGAGCATTTTGGCCGTATCCATCGGCCTGATGATCAATATTTCGAACACCTTGCCGGACGCGATGAGGTTGGCCAACTTGCGCATGCCTTTGCCCAGATGGCACAGAGGGCCGTCGATCAGCGCTCACTGCTGGAGCGGGAGCGCGTCAAGTTCGAGCAGGATAGCCTCACCGACCCCTTGACGGGTCTGGGTAATCGTCGTTACCTGGATCAGTCGCTTGCGACAGACCGTGCTCTGAATCGCGACGTCAACCGGCTGATCGCTATGATCGATCTGGATCATTTTAAAAGGGTCAACGATCGTTACGGCCACGACGTCGGCGATCTGGTGTTGCGGCAAATGGCCGATCTCTTGCGTCATTGCTGTCGTCAAGGGGATACCTTGGTGCGTAGCGGTGGGGAGGAGTTCATCCTGGTGTGTCGGGGCATCGACGAAGACAGCGCTTACGGCATCGTGGAGCGGATTCGCCGGGAAACGTTCGTGCATCGTTTCGGTAATGGCGATCAAGCGCTGCGGATGAGCTGCTCCCTGGGATTCCTTTTCTGTCTCAAGTCAACGGACTGTTCCATAGACGAGGAATGCGACAAGAAGCTGATCAAGATCGCGGATCAAGCGCTGTATCAGGCCAAGTCTCGAGGCCGTAACACCTGCGTCGGTTACCGGGGTCTCGGCGAGAGTGATTCTGGTGTCTGCCCATTATCGAATATCGATGGGGCATTGACTGAGGTCAGCGGATGCTGTGATCGGTCAAAGGGCGTCTGAGCCGCATTGCTGCATCCGATCGGGACTGGGAAACCGGGGTTAGCAGAAACCGGGGGCAAGTCTTGAAAAACAGCGGCGCGTCCGGGGGCGGGTCACGCAAAATAGCAGCCTGGTGCCCGCAATTTCCGCCCATGCTTTGAACGAAACCTGCCCCGGCAATCCCTGACCCTGCCCTGCCATCCCCCCGCCAGAGGTTCCCTCGCCAGCCTCCTCGGAGTTACCCATCCTTCCGCATCGCCTCGCTCGCCGCCCACACCGCTCCGGACAGATCCGGCACGGTGACCCCGTAGGCCACGCCATCATCGGTGTGCAGCGCCAAGGCGAATCGCATGAAGCACTTCCAAGGCCAACCGGCCTGACGGTGGATGCTGCGCAAGGTCGGCAGCGGAATATCGGCTTTCGGATGCGGAACCGTCACCAATCCAGGTTGGCCGGGTCGGCGAATGCGGCACTCACGGCAGCCTCCGGGAACGTGCGATCGATGGTTTCGAGTTGCTGTTTGATGTCTTCGATATTCATATTCACTTCGCTCTATAACCGTTGAATGACCGAGACCGACTCGGACGCGCAAGCGTCTGGCGATCCTGCAGCGGGGCCGCATCGTCGCCGACGGCACCCCGACCCAGCTCTATGCCGGCATAGACGCCCTGGTGTTGGAGGTGGAGACGGACGCGCCCGGACCCGCGCGCGCGGCGCTGGACTCACTGGAACACATCCTCAGCGTCACCCAGCTCGGAGTGCGGCTGCGGGTGCTTGCCGCCCTCCCATCCGCAGCTCTACGAATGGACTTCGAGCGCAGGGCGAGATGCCGACGCTGGTTAAGACGTGCTAGACCGGTATCCAGCGCCTCAACAACCCTATCCGAAAACGACGCCAAATTGGGAATTGCGCCCCTTCCTGGCACGGCGTGCATGGGATTTCGAGTCGGCGTAATATTCGTCAATAAGCTCCGATCTCACATCTTGGGAGATGCGATGTGGCTGTAACCTTGATCAAGGGCGCGAATATCTCGCTGTCTAGGACCGATCCCAGTCTCGAAAGGATCCTCATCGGATTGGGATGGAAGGCCAGGGAGACAGAGGGTGTCGATTTCGACCTGGATGCCAGCGCCTTTCTGCTCGGCGAGAACGGCAAGGTCGCTCGCGACGAGGACTTCATTTTCTACAATCAGCTCACGTCGGCATGCGGCTCGGTCGAGCACACGGGCGACAATCTGACCGGGGCCGGCGAAGGCGACGACGAGGCGCTGAAGATCAACCTCGTGAAACTGCCCTCGTCCATCAAGCGGGTCGTCGTCTGCGTGACCATCCACGAGGCGGACAGCCGGGGTCAGAATTTCGGCCAGGTCTCGGAGGCATTCATCCGGATCGCCAATCTCGACGACGATCACGAGATCGCCCGCTTCGATCTCTCGGAGGACTACAGCACCGAGACGGCCATGATCTTCGGCGAGGTCTATCGGCGCGGCGACGAATGGAAATTCAAGGCCGTTGGCCAGGGCTTTTCCGGTGGGCTCGCGGCCCTGTGCCATCAGTTCGGGGTCGATGTCGCCTGAACCAGGCGCGCCCCCTTATCGGTTAGGAGAGAGGGACATGCGAAGATTACCCGTCTATCTGCTGCTCGACACCTCGACCTCGATGAGCGGCGAGCCGATAGAGGCGGTGAAGACCGGCGTGCAGCTGCTGGTCTCGACCCTGCGGCAGGATCCCTATGCGCTGGAAACCGCATTCCTGTCCATCATCACCTTCGATAGCTCGGCACAGCAGATCGTGCCGCTCACCGAACTGCCCAGCTTCCAGTTCCCGGCGCTCCAGGCGAGCGGAACGACTGCGCTCGGCGAGGCGCTGGGTCTGCTGGCCGAGCGGGTCGATGCCGAGGTGGCGCGCACGACCGCCGACGCCAAGGGCGACTGGAAGCCGCTGGTCTTCATCATGACGGACGGCATGCCGACCGACGACTGGCGCAAGGGGCTCGAACGGCTCAGACGGGCGCGCACCGGCATCATCGTCGCCTGCGCGGCCGGACAGGGCGTCGATACCTCCGTGCTCAAACAGATCACAGAGGCCGTAGTCTCGCTGGACACGGCGGACACCAATACTATCAAGGCCTTCTTCAAATGGGTCTCCGCCTCGGTGTCCACCGGCAGCCAGAAGGTCGATCTGACCAAGAAGGACGTCTCCGAATTGAACGACCTTCCGCCGCCTCCGCCCGAGGTGAACCTGGTGTTGTAGGGAGCGATCTCATGGGCGTTACGCTGAAGAAAGGACAGGGCGTCAGGCTCGAGAAGAACGAGAACGACCTGTCGATGGTGACCATCGGTCTCGGATGGGACATCAAGGAACACAAACGAGGTCTACTGCAGGGATTGCTGGGAAGGAAGGAGGCGGATTACGACCTGGACGTCGCCGCCTTCCTCTGCGGCGCCGACGGCAAGGTGCACGATCTGGGCGAACGCGACGCCCAAGGCCGGACGCGGCTGGTGGACAGCGACGTCGTCTTCTTCAACAACCTGCAGCACAGGTCGGGTTGTGCCTGGCTCACCGGCGACAATCGCACCGGTGCCGGCGAGGGCGACGACGAGCAGATCGTCGTCAAGCTCGACAGCCTTCCGGATGCCTTCGCCAAGGTCGTCTTCGTCGTACAGATCTACAATGGCGCCAAGAACGGACAGAGCTTCGGTCAGGTGGAGAACGCCTTCATCCGCGCCGAGGATGCGCGCGGTCGCGAGATGGCTCGCTTCGACCTGTCCGGAGGCGCCGAGTACGAAAACTGCCGCTCCATGCTCTTCGCCGAGCTGGTGCGCGAGTCCGAGGCATGGAGGTTCGAGGCGATTGGTTCGCCGTCGCCGTCGGATTCCTTCACGGAGTGGCTGAGACATTACAGCTGACGGAGGCTGCATGAGCGCCAGAAGACTTCCTGTCTACATCCTGCTCGACACCTCGGGGTCGATGCGCGGCGAACCCATTCATTCGGTCAATGTCGGCATGCAGGCCATGCTCAGCGCGCTACGCCAGGATCCCTATGCCCTGGAGAGCGTGCATCTCTCCATCATCACCTTCGACATCGAGGCGCACGAGTATCTGCCGCTGACGCCGCTCGACGCGGTTCAGCTGGACGAGATCCAGGTGCCCCAGTCGGGCGCGACCTTTCTCGGTGCGGCGTTGGAGCTGCTGACCCAGTGCGTCGCCCGCGACGTCAAGAAGAGCACGCCCGACGCCAAGGGCGACTGGCGTCCGCTGCTGTTCGTCATGACCGACGGCAGCCCATCGGATCTGCACGACTTTCGCCAGGCGATTCCCAAGGTCCAACAGCTCGGCTTCGGGGCGATCGTCGCCTGTGCCGCCGGTCCCAAGGCCAAGCAGGAATTCCTGCGCGAGCTCACGGACCGGGTGGTGACGCTCGACACCCTGGACGCGGCGGCCTTCTCCGGCTTCTTCAAATGGGTCTCGGCCAGCGTCGCGGTCGGTTCGAGCAGCGCCGGCATCGCCGGGTCGGTCTCCTTGCCGCCGCCACCGCCCGAGATCCAGCTGGTGCTCTGAGTTCAGGGACTTCAATCGAGGGGTGCGATGATGCGCAGACTTCCGGTCTTCTTCCTGCTGGACTGTTCGGAGTCGATGGTCGGCGAGAACCTCCGGCGGATGGAGGAGACGCTCCAGACCATCGTGCGGGTTCTGCGCGGCGATCCGCATGCGCTCGAGACCGTGCATATCTCGGTCATCGCCTTCGCCGGCGTCGCCCGGACCATCGTCCCCTTGGTCGAAGTGGTCTCATTCTATCCGCCCAAGCTCCCTCTGGGCGGCGGCACCAGTCTGGGCGAGGCGCTCGATGCGCTCATGGTCGAGCTGGATACCGCCGTGGTAAGGACCACGCCCGAGCGCAAGGGCGACTGGAAACCGATCGTCTATCTCCTGACCGACGGTCGTCCGACCGACGATCCCGGCCCCGCGATCGCACGCTGGAACGCCCAGTACGCCAAACGGGCGACCCTGACGGCGATCGGCATGGGACGGGACGTCGATTTCGCCGTCCTCAAGCGTCTGACCGATCGGGTCCTGCTCTACGAGGAGACCAGGCCGGAGGACTTCAAGACCCTGATCGACTGGATCAGCGCCTCGGTGGTCGCCCAAAGCAAGAGCCTAGGGGAAGGCGGCACCGCCCCGGTGCCCGTATCGCTCGACAAGGATGTCATCAAGATCGTCGACGAGGCCCCGAGGACGCTGGCCGACGAAACCTGCGTGACGCTGGTCGGACGCTGTCAGCAGACCCGGCGGCCCTATCTCATCAAGTACGAGCGCGAGCGCCAGGATCTGACGGGCAGCGACTTCCAGCTCCAAGTCTCGCTCTTCAGGCTGTCCGGCTGCTATCCGCTCGACGAATCCTATTTCGACTGGTCGGATGCCGATGCGACCGACCTCAAGGTGAGCACATCCGAGCTGATCGGAGCGCCCGGCTGTCCGCATTGCGGCAATGCGACCGCCTTTGCCCTCTGCGGCTGCGGTAAGCTGATGTGCATCAATGGTCCGGGAGAGGTGGTTTGTCCATGGTGCGGAAACGCGGTTGGGTTCGCCCCGAACCCTTCGACCGACGAGGGCGGGTTCGAGGTCGGCAGAGGTCGAGGCTAGCTCGGATGGGTGCTAAAGACCGACCCTTAACGGCTGAGCAGCGCCGACAGCGCGACGCTAGCCTTGAGGATCTGATTTGGGGATTGTTCGGGCAGAACAATGTCCCATTTTTCGACAAGTCGAGTTTTTCACCGACCCTGGTGGAAGAATTCGTTCGCAGCGAGGAGGCGTTGGAGGCGGCTGAGCAGTTTGCTACTCAGTTGCTGCAGCTGTGGAGGCTTCGTTATCCGGGAAAATCACTGAGGCTTCGGCCTCGCGGTAATTTAAGCGATACCGTCGAACGTCACGTGCTGCCCGACTTCTCGGACAAGAGCGCGCCCGAGCGCCCTAACAAGGGGCAGGACGCGAAGCCGGTCCCGAATGCCGACGCCGAGGGAAAATCAGAGATGCCGACGACAGATCAGGGGCATTCGCCCGTCCCGGCAACAGCCGATTCCAGCGCGAGCTCGCAATCGGACTCGGCACCCGGCCCCTCCCCCGACACCAAACCGGAATCCCGGCCCGGCGACATTCCATCCACTGGGACGCCCGATCCTCGGCCGCCCGATCCGAGGGCGAGCTTCAGTCTGCCGAATGCCAAGGTCGGCGTCGCCTATGCCGAGACGCCGCAAGGACGGACTCCTGAGGGGATCCAGGTGCGCCTGGTGGATGTCCGGCTGCCCGAAGGGCTTGGGCTCGGCTTCGATCCCGATCGCGGAGAGGTGTCGGGAACCCCCGCGCACGAAGGCGACTACCGCATCCCGCTGCGCTGGACGCTCGACGGCAAAGAGACCTACTCGGGCGACTGTCTGCTGATCGTCAATCCGGATCCCCAGAGCCTCTGGAAGGTGCTGGAACCGCCGGCGGACGCGCCCTATCGGAAGGACCATATCGACTCCCGTCTGATCCAGGGCGACGACTATCGGATCCTCGCCGCCAGCCGTCGCGGCCGCTCGCACGAGCATGCGGGAAGTTTCCGCGACGACGACTTCCATATCGCCCGGGATCCGGACAGCGGCTGGGATCTCATCCTGGTGGCGGACGGCGCCGGAAGCGCGCCATTCTCGCGCGAGGGCTCGCGTCTCGCCGTCTCGGCTGCAGGCGACCATCTCTCCGCGAGCCTCGCCGGAGAGATGGGGACCCGGGTGGACGAGGCCCTGGCCGGCTGGGCGGAGGATCCGCAGGAAACCGCCCGGGCCATCGGTACCGAGTTCCACTATCTGTTCCACAAGGCGGCCCAGCTCGCCGTGCAGTCGATCGAGCACGAGGCCGGGACACGGGGCGCAGCGGCCCGGGATTATGCGACGACCCTGCTCGCTGCCGCCATCCGACGTCAGGGGAGCGAGACCTTCCTGGCGACCTTCTGGATGGGCGACGGGGCGATCGCCGCCTACGGCCCGCGCGGTCGAGTCCGTCTGATGGGCACGCCCGACGGCGGCGAGTTCGCGGGCCAGACGCGCTTTCTCGACCGCGCCTCGATCTCGGATCAGGGATTCGCCAAGCGCATCGGCATCGGACGCTTCGCCGACCTCAATGCCGTGCTGTTGATGACCGACGGCGTCTCCGATCCGCGCTTCGAGACCGACAACGGGCTGAGCGACCCGACCCGGTGGGACGCGCTCTGGGACGATCTCGTCCCCCTGTTGGAGTTGCCGGATCCCGAGCAGCGCATCGCCGACTGGCTGGGATTCTTCTCGCCGGGCCATCACGACGACCGGACGATCGCGCTGCTGTGGTAAACCGGGAAAGCGCTCAGCCGCCAGCGACCAGCCTCCAGCGGTTGGGTTGTCGCCGTGTTCGCTGACAGACTCCCATGAGCTGGCCGCTGGAGGCTGGAAGCTGATCGCTACTGTCACCACCAATCCACCGACCCCGCGTCGGTCCTGGAGCTGCCGATGACGCGAGTCGTCACCTGTAACACCTTCGACGGGCAAAGGGTCGAGTTCGTCGATGAGATCATCGGCTCGGGCGCGATGAAGGACGTCTATTTCGCCCCCGACCGATCCTATGTCGTCGCCTTCTACAAGACGCCGCAGGATCTTCAGGCGCGCGAGCGTCTGGAGATGATCGCCGGCAAATACCGCGAGAGCATCTTCAATCAGGTCGGCGGGGACTATTGGCGGAATCTCTATTGCTGGCCGACCGCGCTGCTGGAGCACGAGGGGCGCCTGGGGCTGGTGGCGCCGACCTATCCCAGTCACTTCTTCTTCGAGCACGGCTCGAAGAACGACGACATGCTGAGCATCAAGGGCAAGGAGAAGGAGGGCAAGTGGTTCGCTGCGGCCGGCCTGCGCAACCGCTTCGTCGACCCGCGCGAGCTTGGCAACTGGCTCAACCATCTCAAGATCTGTCTAACGCTCGCGCGGGCCGTGCGTCGCATGCACATGGCTGGTCTCGCCCATTCGGACCTCTCCTACAAGAACGTCCTGGTCGATCCCTCCCAGGGGCTCGCCTGCGTCATCGACGTCGACGGCCTGGTGGTCCCCGGAAAGTATCCGCCCGACGTGGTTGGGACGCCCGATTTCATCGCCCCCGAGGTGGTGCGCACCAGCCATCTGCCCAAGGACGACCCCGAGCGCCGGCTCCCGCGACGCGAGACCGATCTGCATGCGCTCGCCGTCCTCATCTACATGTATCTGCTCTACCGCCATCCACTGCGCGGCGGCAAGGTCCACGACCTCGACGACGAGCAGCGCGACGAGACCCTCTCCATGGGTGAACGCGCACTCTTCGTCGAGCACCCGAGCGACGACAGCAACCGTATCAAGGTGGCCAACAGCAAGCCGAGCGAGCTCCCCTGGGTCGATACCGAGCGTCTGCCCTTCACCCTCACCGGGCCCTATCTCTCCAAGCTCTTCCTGCAGGCCTTCGTCGCCGGCCTGCACGATCCTGCCCAACGTCCCTCGGCGAACGACTGGGAGACGGCGCTGGTCAAGACGGCGGACCTCGTCCAGCCCTGTCTCAATCCCGACTGCGAGCAGAAGTGGTACGTCTTCGACAACTCGACCCGACCCTGCTGTCCCTTCTGCGGGACGCCCTTCAGGGGCAAGCTGCCGGTACTCAACCTCTATTCATCGCGCAAGGAGGGTCAGTACCGGCCGGACAACCACCGGCTCATGGTCTGGACCGGCCAGTCGCTCTTTCCCTGGCACGCCAACACCCTGATCGCACCGAACGAGAAGCTGACCGAGGCGCAGAAGAAGCGAGTGGGCTATTTCGTTTTCCACCGGAACGCCTGGTGGCTGGTCAACGAGAACCTTCCGGACCTCATGGACGTCTCGACCAAGACGCCCATCCCTATCGGCGGTCAGTTGGAACTCAAGGACGGTCAGCAGATCCTGCTCGCCAAGGGAGACGGGGGGCGGCTTGTCGTCATTCAGATGGTCGATGCCTGATCGATACAGGTTCCGGCAACGATCGGGCATTTAGCCCGTTATTCAGCACTCTCTTCCGGATTTCCCCATCAAGGATGATGGTTCTTGCTTGAAAAAAGAGACGCCTCGGGATTCTGATGTTGATCGTCTCGGCCGGACCGACAGAGCGCTCTCTCGCGGTTTCGCAAGGCACCGAACTTCTTCCTCACGCAGGGACGTGTCGCGTTCAGCGGACATCCGCTCTTCGGCTGTATCGGCTGCGGACGTTGCATGGCGATCTGTCCCTACCACGACCTGATGGACTGACCCGCGCTCACGGCTCTGCAGGCGGATCGAGGCGTCGGCCGGCCATGATCCCGCGAACCACAGTCGCTGCGGCGCCGACGAGCGGATCTTGGCCGCGTCCTCGCAAAAACGCGAAGAGGAGATCGACATGGTGCAGCGGTTCACCGATCAGCTGGACCAGGAAGACGGCCCATCCTCCGGCGCGAATGGTCTCCAGTTCAGCGTACCAGCCTCGGCATAGAAGCCGGCGTCGAGACTTCCGCTGCGAATCGCGCGGACGATATCGATGGAGCGGCCGTGCTCCAGAACCACCTCGACCTTTCCCGAAACTGGGACTCAGTCAGCTGAACCTCTGCTTGAACGATAAGAATCCAAGGTCGGCCAGTAGATAAGGAACAGACTCCCCCCGCGAGCGGAGGATCGGCAAACCGCATGACCGCCATGCGCCTCTGCAATGGCCTTGACCACGGCCAGACCCAGGCCGCTGCCGCCATGTTTGCGCGAGCGCGACGGATCGCCTCGGCGAAATGCCTCGAATATGTCGGCTGCGGCCTTGATGGCGATACCCGGGCCTTCATCTTCCACGCTCAGGCAGCACAGCCCCTCCGACGCCTCGAGGCGCACGGTCAGGATGCCCGGATCGGCATGCTGCAGCGCGTTTTCCAGCAGTGCCATCAGGGCCTGGCGCATACGGACCGGATCGCAGTCCGGCTGCAGCCCGGTATCGAGCTCCTGTTGCAAGACGAACCCTCGCGCGGACAGCGCCGTCGCGAAGGCATGGATCACGGTACCCAGCTCCTCGGCCAGCCTGACCTTGTCTCGCTGCAACTCCAGATGACCGCTATCCTTGAGGCTGAGTACGCGCAGATCCTCGATCAGTCGGCTCAGACCTTCCACCTGGCGCAGCAGAGCCTCGAAGATCTCGCTGCTGGGGCTGAAGACGCCTTCCGCCAGACCCTGCAGACGTCCGCGCAGAATGGTGACCGGCGTGCGCAGTTCATGGGCGATGGCGGCATTCCAGAACTCGCGCTCGCGGGTCATGCCCTGCAGGCGCTCGGCCATGGCGTTGAAGTCGCGCACCAGCTGCGCCGTTTCGCCCATCGCCTGTTCGTCCATCCGCGCCCGGGCGTCGAGCCTGCCCTGGGCCACTTCCCGCAGGCTGTGCGCCACCGAATTGAGCGGCCTGATGAGCCGCCGCGACAGGCGGATGGCGACGAACACCGCCATGCCAAGCGCGGCGGCGATGGTACCGACGATCCAGACCATCTCGACCCGCGAGGGCATCCAGGTTTCGGAAATGGAGCCCGGCAGGTAGGTCACGGCGATGGCATAGAACACGTAGGAGCCGAATACCGAGATCAGGATGATGCCCAGCGCCATCACAGCCAGAGACTGGATGATCTGACGGCGCAGGCCCGGCGCGCGCTTCATGGATCGCCGCCGAAGCGATAGCCCACGCCCCAGACGCTGCTCGGTACGCCCTGGATGTCCAGGGCCTCGAGTTTCTTGCGCAGCTTGCTGATGTGGCTGTCGACGGTGCGCTCCTGGGTATCGCCTTCGGGCAGGCAGTCGACCAGCAGCTCCGCGCGGCTGAACGCCCGTTTCGGCGCACGCATCAGACAGGCGAGCAGTTTGAACTCGGTCAGCGTCAGCTCCAGCGTCTGCGGCTGGCCATGACGAAGGACGCTGGCTTCATGGCTGTCGAGGTCGATCTGGAACGCGCCGACGCGCAGCACCTGCGCGGCGGCGGGCACGCTCGCCCGCGTGCGCCGCAGCACCGCCTGCACCCGCGCCACCACCTCGGCCGGGTTGAAGGGTTTGACCACGTAGTCGTCGGCACCCAGGCGCAGCCCCATCAGCTTGTCGATGTCCTGATCGAGCGCGGTGAGCATGATCACCGGCGTGTCGCTGCGCGAACGGATTTCGCTGAGCACCTTCCAGCCGTCGAGTTGCGGCATCAGCACGTCGAGCAGCAGCAGATCCGGCTTGAGCGCCTGGTGCAGGGCCAATGCCTGGCGGCCGTCGGTGGCGTGCTGGGTGCGCAGCCCGCTGCGCTGCAGGTAGGCGATGAGGATGTCGGCGATCTCGGCCTCGTCCTCGGCGATCAGTACCAATGGCGAGGCCGAGGCGGCGGGGCTGAGGCGCACGTTGGGATCGGACATGGGCGGGCTCGCTGGCAATGGATCAGAAGTTTATCGCGCCCTCCATGCTTTCTCCACAAAGCCTCGAATCATTCGCAACAGCCGTGCGCCAGACTACTGCCTCGATGTCCTCCCGACCGAAAACAGCGCGTCCGGGAGATCCGTTCAGCGAGGTGAGTAGGCGATGTGCATCAAACAACGGCATCCGGGCATTCTGCTCGCGGGGCTTGCCGTATTGGTACTGGCAGGTTGCGATTCAGCGCAGCAGGCTGAAGAAGCGCCCGCGCCGGTTCGGGTGTCGGTGATGATACTCGAGGCGAGCGAACTGTCGGTCAGCGAGGATCTGCCCGGTCGCGTGGCGGCCGTGCGCAGCGCCGAGATTCGTGCGCAGATCGGTGGCATCGTGCAGCACCGCCTGTTCGAGCAGGGCGCCGAGATCGAGGCAGGTGACCTGCTGTTCCAGATCAACCCGGCGCCGTTCGAGGCCGAGGTGGACAGCGCCGCGGCGGCCTTGCAGCGCGCCGAGGCGGTCTTGGCGCGGGCGCGCGTGCAGGCCGATCGGCTCACCCCGCTGATGCGGGCCGAGGCGGTCAGCCGCCAGGTGTATGACGATGCCGTGGCGTTGCGCGACCAGGCCGCCGCCGACGTGGCCCAGGCCAAGGCGACGCTGGCGCGGCGCCGGCTGGACCTGGAGTTTGCCAGCGTCGAGGCGCCGATCGCCGGGCGGATCGACCAGGCCCTGGTCAGCGAGGGCGCGCTGGTCTCGCCGACCGATGCCACGCCCATGGCCAGGATCCAGCAGATCGACCAGGTGTACGTCGATGTGCGCCAGTCCGCCTCCGTGCTGGAGACACTGCGCCAGCAGGTCCGCTCGGACAGGCCGGAGCTGACCGTTGAGATCCTCGGCAGCAACGGCAAGCCAATGGGCATGCAGGGGCGCATCCTGTTCTCCGGCATCGAGGTGGACGCCGGTACCGGCGACGTGCTGCTGCGCGTTCTGGTCGACAACCCGCAGCGTCGCCTGCTGCCCGGCCTCTACGTGCAGGCGCGGATTCCCCGTGCGCATTACGCCGATGCCCTGAGCGTGCCCCAGCAGGCGGTGACCCGCACGGCGGGCCAGGCCAGGGTGTGGGTGCTGGATGCTCACGGCCAGGCGCAGCCGGTGGCCATCGAGCTCGGCGAGCTGGTGGCGCGCCGCTACCGCGTCGTATCCGGGCTCAGCGCCGGGCAGCAGGTGGTGATCGAAGGCATCGAGCGTCTGAGCCCGGATGCACAGGTCGCCGCACGTCCCTGGCAGCCCGCTGCCGCCCGCGAACAGCTCAGCGCCGTCGCGCGCTGAGTTCGGAGAAACCCTCATGCCGCAGTTTTTCATCGACCGCCCGGTGTTCGCCTGGGTGATCGCCCTGTTCATCGTGCTGGCCGGCGTCATCGCCATCCCGCAGTTGCCCATCGCCCGCTACCCCTCGGTGGCGCCGCCGACGGTGAGCCTTTACGCCACCTATCCGGGGGCCACCCCACAGACCCTCGACGACTCAGTGGTGAGCCAGATCGAGCGCGAACTCTCGGGGGTGAAGAACCTGCTGTACTTCGAATCCTCGGTCGACACCTCGGGCAGCGCGCAGATCACCGCCACCTTCAAGCCGGGCACCGACGCCGAGATGGCCCAGGTGGACGTTCAGAACCGCATCAAGGCGGTCGAGCCGCGGCTGCCCCGGGCGGTGCGCCAGAACGGCCTGCAGGTGGAGTCCGCCGCCTCCGGCTTCCTGATGATGGTCGGCATGACCTCGCCCAACGGACAGTTCGACGAGGTCGCGCTGAACGACTACTTCGCGCGCAATATCGTTCAGGACCTGCGCCGCATCGACGGCGTGGGCCGTGTGCAAATGTTCGGCGCCGAGCAGGCCATGCGCATCTGGGTCGACCCGAACAAGCTCACCGCCTATGGCCTGACGATGGACGAACTGGCCCAGGCGATCGAGCAGCAGAACGCGCAGATCGCCCCCGGGCGGATCGGCGACGAACCGGCGCTGCCGGGCCAGCGCCTCACCGTGCCGCTGACCGTGCAGGGACAACTGACCACGCCGGCGGAATTCGCCGCCGTCGTCCTGCGTGCCGACGCCGATGGGGCGAAGGTGGTGCTTGGTGATGTGGCGCGGGTCGAGCTGGGCGCAGAGTCCTACGCCTTTTCCAACCGCGAGAACGGCGTGGCGGCGACCAGCGCCGCGATCCAGCTCTCGCCCGGCGCCAACGCGGTGCGCACCGCCGCCGCCGTGCGCACGCGCCTGGCCGAGCTGGCGCCGACCCTGCCGGCGGGCATGGCCTACTCGGTGCCGTTCGATACCGCGCCCTTCGTCAAGGTGTCCATCGAGAAGGTGATCTACACCCTGTTGGAGGCCATGGCGCTGGTATTCCTGGTGATGTTCCTGTTCCTGCAGAACCTGCGCTACACCCTGATCCCGGCCATCGTCGCGCCCATCGCGCTGCTCGGCACCTTCGCGGTGATGCTGGTGGCCGGCTTCTCGATCAACTCGCTGACCATGTTCGGCATGGTGCTGGCCATCGGCATCATCGTCGACGACGCCATCGTGGTGGTAGAGAACGTCGAGCGGCTGATGGCCACCCAGGGACTCTCGCCACGGGAGGCAACCTCGCGGGCGATGCGCGAAATCACCGGCGCGGTGATCGGCATCACCCTGGTGCTCACCGCCGTGTTCATCCCCATGGCCTTCGGCAGCGGCTCGGTGGGGGTGATCTACCAGCAGTTCACCCTGTCGATGGCGGTATCGATCCTGTTCTCGGCCCTGCTCGCCCTGAGCCTGACCCCGGCGCTGTGCGCCACGCTGCTGCGCCCGGTCAGCCCGGATCACCACCACAAACGCGGATTCTTCGGCGCCTTCAATCGCGCCTTCGAGCGCCTCACGGCGCGCTACGGCAACCGGGTGACGCGACTGGTCGGGCGCAGCGGACGGATGATGGCGGCGTTCGCGGTGCTCTGCGCGGTGCTGGTGATCGCCGCCCGGGAGTTGCCGTCGTCCTTCCTGCCCGAGGAGGATCAGGGCTACTTCATGACCTCCATCCAGTTGCCCACCGGCGCCACCACCGAGCGCACGCTGGACGTGGTCAAGGCCTACGAGGCGCACGTGGCCTCGCGCCCGGGGCTGGACGCAAACATGGTGGTGCTGGGCTTCAGCTTCGCCGGCTCCGGCCCCAACGCGGCCATCGCCTTCACCATGCTCAAGGACTGGGATCAGCGTCATGGCGCCACCGCCGCCGAAGAGGCAGAGCTGGCGCAGCAGGCCATGGCCGACAACGTCGAGGGCACGGTGATGAGCCTGATGCCGCCGGCCATCGACGAGCTGGGCACCTCCTCCGGCTTCAGCCTGTTCCTGCAAGACCGGGCCAACCGGGGCGAGGCCGCGCTGCTCGCCGCGCAGGCGCAACTGCTGGAACTGGCGGCGCAGAGCAAGCTGGTCAGCGATGTCTATCCGGATGGTCTGCCGCCTGGCGAGAGCATCCGCCTGGAGATCGACCGGCAGAAGGCCGAGGCCATGGGTCTGTCCTTCACCGCCGTGAGCAGCACCCTGTCGGCGGCCATGGGCTCGCTGTACGTCAATGACTTCCCCAATGCCGGGCGCATGCAGCAGGTCATCCTGCAGGCCGACGCCCCGGCGCGCATGCAGCTGGACGATGTGCTCGGCCTGCGCGTGCGCAATGCCAGCGGCGGCATGCTACCGCTGCGCGAGGTGGTGACGCCGGTGTGGAGCGAGTCGCCGCAGCAAATGATGCGCTTCCAGGGCTTTCCGGCCGTGCGACTCGCCGGAGGCCCCGCGCCGGGCGTTTCCAGCGGCGTGGCGATGGCCGAGATGGAACGCCTGGTGGCGCAGTTGCCGCAAGGCTTTGCCGTGGCCTGGACGGGACAGTCGCTGCAGGAGCGCCAGTCGGCGGCACAGGCACCGCTACTGATGCTGCTGTCGGCACTGGTGGTGTTCCTGGTGCTGGCGGCGCTGTACGAGAGCTGGTCGATCCCGCTGTCGGTGATGCTGGTGGTGCCGCTGGGTCTGCTCGGCGCGGTGGCGGCGGTCATGCTGCGCGGCATGCCCAACGACCTCTTCTTCAAGGTGGGGATGATCACCATCATCGGCCTGTCGGCGAAGAACGCCATCCTCATCGTCGAGTTCGCCCGCCAGCTGCATGCCGAGGGGCGCACGCTTATCGACGCCGCGGCGAGCGCCGCGCGCCTGCGTCTGCGGCCGATCCTGATGACCTCGCTGGCCTTCACCCTCGGCGTGGTGCCGCTGATGCTCGCCAGCGGCGCCAGCGCGGAAACCCAGCATGCCATCGGCACCGGGGTGTTCGGCGGCATGCTCAGCGGCACCCTGCTGGCGGTGTTCTTCGTGCCGGCCTTCTTCGTCTTCGTCATCGGCACCCAGGAGCGCCTCGCCGCCTGGGGCGCACGACGTGACGCCGCAGCACACCCCCTGGAGAACGCATGATGCGCCGGTTACTGACCCTGCCTCTGATCGGCTGCCTCGGCGCCTGCTCGCTGACGCCCAGGCTGCAGCACCCGC
>NZ_AFWT01000060.1 GCF_000224065.1 Thiorhodococcus drewsii AZ1 | reverse complement strand
TTGGTTACCCAAACGCCGCTCCGGGGCACTACAATGGTGTACGAGCAACTCCATCGGCGGAACTTGAATCCGCAAGTTAATCAGCATGTTACGGCATACGGTCAGGTCTCGAATAGTATCATCTTCCCCGATACGCTATCGTTGAGTGAGTGATGGCTAGACCTCTCCGAATCGAGTTCGCCGGTGCGCTGTACCACATCACCTCGCGTGGTGATCGGCGCGAGCCGATCAACGAAGACGATGATGATCGCGAGGCGTTCTTGCGGGTGCTCGCGGAGGTGGTGGAGCGTTTCAACTGGCTGTGCCACGCCTACTGCCTGATGACAAACCACTATCACCTCATCATCGAGACGGTCGAGGGCAATCTCTCCAAGGGAATGCGCCAGTTGAATGGCGTTTACACGCAAACCTCGAACCGACGTCATGGCCGCGTCGGCCACCTCTTCCAGGGTCGTTTCAAGGGCATTCTGGTCGACAAAGACGCCTATCTGCTGGAGTTGACCCGCTACGTCGTCCTCAATCCGGTGCGCGCAGGGCTTGTCGCGAGTCCGGATGCTTGGCCTTGGAGCAGCTACCGGGCCATGATCGGGATGGTGCCTGCCCCTGCCTGGCTGGCGGTCGACGGACTCTTGAGCCAGTTCGGTGACCGTCCCGAGGAGGCCCGTCTTCAGTATCAACGCTTCGTCAGCGAAGGCGTCGGAAAGCGGGATTTCTGGAGCGGCCTTCGCCAGCAGGTCTATCTGGGGGATTCCACGTTTGTGGAGCGGATGCAGACCAAGGCCCGGATTCGAGGCGACGTGCTCACCATCCCCAAGGTGCAACGTCGCGCCCCGGCGCCCGCGTTGGCTGTGATCGCCGCGCAGCATGCGGATCGCAACGCGGCCATCCGCGCGGCCTATGCGACCGAAGCTTACAGCTATCGAGAGATCGCGCAGCACTTTGGGGTTCATCTGGCGACCGTCGGACGCGTCGTGCGGAAGGGATTGTAATGATGCGAGAACTGACCCTGGTCTCCCTCGCCGATCGACGCACTGGCATGGATCGGCTTAGAAGAAGGGGCGTGCGTCAATCCAAATCCGGCGTATACCCCGAGACGACGTAGATAGCGCGCTCGGCCACGTTGGTCGCGCGGTCCGCGACCCGTTCGTAGTTATGCACGATCCACAACAGATAGGTACCGGTGATTGCAAACGAGGCATCGGAGCGCATTCGGCTCAGCACCTGATCGATGAAGGCGTCTTCCTCCCGGTCGACCTGCTCCTCCATGGTGACGGCCTCGCGAATGGCCGCCTCGTTCTCGTTGGATGTAAAGGCGGAGAGGGTGCCGGCCAGCATACCGATCGCATCGCCTGCGAGCTGCACAATGGCTGCAACGGGCTCAGGTGGAAGCGGGGTCTCTCCGTTCTTCAGAATGATGCTTGCCACATCCGCCGCATAGTCGCCGATACGCTCCAGCTCCGAAACCAGCTCCATGCAGGCGCCGACGGCGCGGAGATCTTCGCCGGCTGGTTTATAGGCGGCGAGCGTCACCAGACAGTCCTGCTCCAGCATGCGACGGTGCCGATTGATAACGGCATCCTCGGCGACGATGCGCTCGGCGAGTTCGAGATCCTGGCGCTTGATGCAATCGACCGATTGGTTCAGGGCCGCAATAACCAGGGCACCCAGCTCCCCTACCGCAGACTGCAAATGCTGGCGCCTCTTCTGCACAAGATTCAGGTTATCGGTCATCACTGCATCCTCGTCGATTATTCTGTCTGACTCGCTCAATGGGCCGCGCGGAGCAAGGCGCAACACGGGGGCGACATCTTAGTCTTCTCTGAAGGCAAACGCATGAATTGCGTCTCCACCGCACCCTGAGACCACGCGAAAACGGCGACCCAGCATAGATGGTGTCTCGGTAGGCCGTCGAACAGAGGGAGGAGTCGAAGGTCGCCGAAAGGCACCTCCTACACAGAAGCGAAATGTGACGAACGCGGCGCGGATGCCCGAGGAGCACGGAGACCGAAACCAAACGAAAAACCGCCCCGAAGGGCGGTCGCGAGAGCATGCTTAATGACGGCAGCCTGAAACCTAACGGAAGCCCCAACGCAACGCCGCGGCACCATGCCCGATGCTCTGGGCCGCTTGGCCGATCGAGTTGAAGCCGTTGGCCACATTGGAGGTGTTGGTACCGAAGACCTCGGTATTCTCGGTCCGGTTCTTGACCCGCACGCGATTATCCATGTAGTCGGCGCGGCTGTTGGTCAGGCGCGCATTGGCGCGGGACTCTCGGTCGATGGCGCCAGCAGTCGCGTAGTTGACATCGGCCTGACTGCGCAGGACTTCGTTACGGGCGCTGCGGTTGTAAACGTCGAAGCTGTCAGCCAAGACAGCCGACGATGCCAGCAAGCCACTCGCGGCGACCAGGATCATTCTTGCCTTCATCGCTCAGTCCTCAAGATGCGTGTTGTAATTAAGGCGTTCGCGGGACGCCAAACGGCCTCACATGCATCCTAGTCAACGCATCAGTCGTCATCAAGTTCACCGCCCCGATCGCGGCGCTCCACCGTCTCGGGGTCGGCGACGATGGGACGGTAGATTTCCACCCGGTTTCCGTCGACGAGCTTGGCGTCGAGCTTGGAGATCTTGCCGAAGATGCCGACCTTGTTCGCCTCAAGGTCGATCTCGGGGAATTGGTTCAGCAGCCCGGAGCGTTCGATGGCCTCGCGGATGGTGCTGCCCTCGGGCACATCCAGCTTCAACCAGGTCTGCTTGAATTTGTCTGCGTAGGCGACGCCAACGAGCATCGGGGTCTACTCCGTATCGAGTCGAAAATGTAGCCGGGGCGTGTCAGCGACGCCCCTGCCGATCATGACGCCAGTGCCTGAGCGCCTGCGTCCTGACGTTTCTTGGCCTCGGCGATGCGGGTATCGATCAGACGCTTTCCGGCCAGGATGAAACCCAGCGCGATGAATCCGCCCGGCGGCAGGATCGCCAGCAGGAATCCGCGATAGTCCGGGATCAGCGTCATCTCCAGGAAGGACATGCCCTGCCCCAGCAGCAGCGAGGCGTTCGCGAACAGGGTGCCGCTGCCGATGATCTCGCGGAATCCGCCGAGGACCACCAGGGTGAAGGTGAAGCCCACGCCCATCATGAGACCGTCGAAGGCCGATGCGCCGACCGGATTGCGCGAGGCGAACGACTCGGCGCGTCCCAGGATGGCGCAGTTGGTGACGATCAGGGGAATGAAGAGACCCAGGATCTTGTGCAGATCGTGAAGCCAGGCGTTCATAGCCAGATCGACCAGGGTCACCAGCACCGCGATCACCAGGATGAAGATGGGGATGCGCACCTCGGGCGTCACCAGATTCCGGATCAGGGCGATCAGCAGACCCGAGGCCACCATGACCGCGGTGGTCGCCAGCCCCATTCCGAGACCGTTGGTCGCGGTTCCCGTGACCGCCAGCAGCGGGCAGAGCGCCAGCAGTTGGGCGAAGACGACATTGTTGCCCCAGAAACCGTCGGCGGCGATCTGGCCCCAGTTGGTCTTCGGCTTGGTATCCGTGTCTGTGCTCATGGCTGGCTCCGAGTCGGTTGATCCGCGTCGGCGGTGCCGATCTCAGCCGGGGCCGTCAGGGCATCGCGATGCTCGGCGAAGAACTGCAGCCCCTCGCGGATGGAGCGGACCACCCCGCGCGGCGTGATGGTGGCCCCGCTGAACTGATCGAAATCGCCGCCGTCCTTCTTGACGCCCCAGCGCTCCAGCGGCGGATCGCCGAGCGATCGTCCATTGAAGCCCAGGATCCAGTCGTCCTTGGCAACCTCGATCTTATCGCCCAACCCAGGCGTCTCGGCATGGGCGAGGACGCGCACGCCGATGATTCGACCCTGGGCGTCGAGCCCCAGGATAGAGTCGATCTCGCCGGCATAGCCGAACCCGACGATGCGGTAGGCGACACCGGTGACATCGAGTCCCTTGAGCGCGCGATAGACCACCACGTCCTGCCCGTCGTCGCCCTTGATGACCAAGGGGTTCGCAAGCAGGTCGTTGTCGTGAATCTCGGGTGGAATGACCTGGGTCAGCGACGCCTTGAGATCCTCGGCATGACGCTGCTCGATGGCCCCTTCGGTCGCGAGATCGCCGATCACCAGGAGCGCGGCGGCCAGGAGTGTGAATCCACCGAGCAATCCGGCCTGATAGCCGACGCTCTGACGATCGAAAGACTTTGCGGCAAAGTTCATGGCTTCACCTCAACGTCGTTGGCGTACTCGATCGGCTGACCGCGACGATCGCGGCCGTAGACACGCGGTTTGACATAGTGGTCGATCAAAGGTGTGCAGGCGTTCATCAGCAGCACCGCGAAGGCCACGCCCTCCGGATAGCCAGCCCAGGTGCGAATGACATAGATCAGCAGACCGCAGCCGGCGGCGAAGATGATCTGACCGCGCCGCGTAACCGGCGAGGTCACCAGATCGGTCGCGATGAAGAAGGCGCCGAGCAGGGTCGCGCCGGACACCAGATGGTAGTAAGGGCCCGCGTAGTGCTCGGGATCGACGAGATGCATGCCGGTCGCCAGGATGGCGATGGTAGCCAGCATGGTCACCGGGATGTGCCAACTGATGATCCGCTTGTAGATGAGGAAGATGCCGCCGCCGAGCAGCAGCAGACCCGAAGTCTCGCCCATGCTGCCGGCCACCGTGCCGATGGCGCCCGAGAATGGACCGAAAACCTCGGGCAGAATCGTCGAGAGACCGTGCCCCTGCCCCAATTCGGTGCGGACGTGCCCGAGCACCGTGGCGCCACTGAAGGCATCAAAGCCCTGACCGCCGAAGGTAATCGCCAGACTCTCAAGCAGCCCTGGGGCATGCGCCGAGAACAGCGGCGTCGGCACCGTGAAGCTGGTCATCTCCAGCGGGAAGGTGATGAGCAGCGCCACCCGCGCCACCATGGCGGGATTGAAGAGATTCTGTCCGATCCCGCCGAACACCTGCTTGGCGACGACGATCGCCAGCAGACTGCCGACGGCCCCGATCCACCAGGGCGCCCAGGGCGGCAGGGTCATGGCGAGCAGCCAGCCGGTCAGGATCGCCGAGCCGTCCATCAGATAGGGTCGCACCGGCTTGCCCGCCACGCCCAGCGAGACGGCCTCGGCCAGAATCGCCGCCAGAATGGTGGCAACGAACAGATAGAGCGCCGGCCAGCCGAACTGGACGATGCCGAATAGGGTCGCCGGCAGCAGGGCCAGCATCACCAGCCCCATGGTGCGGGGGATGCTGACCGGCTCGTGGGCGAATGGACCGGCCTTGGCGGCCGGCGTCTCGATACTCATCTCATGCCTCCGTCTCGGCCGCAGATTGAGCCGGTTGAGCCGCTTGGGTCTCAGCGGCCTTCTTCTCCGCCTCGGCCTTCTTTTTCGCCGCCATCTCGCGCTTGCGCTTCGCCATCGCCTCGCGCTTGGCCTGCTTGATCGCCTCCATGCGCGCCGTGCGCTGCTCGGCGAGACGCTTGGTCTCGGCCTGCTTCTGCTTGGCCCGGCCGCGCGCCGCCATCTCGCCCTTGGCGTAGTTGAAGAACTGGACCAGCGGGATGTGGGCCGGACAGGCGTAGGCGCAGGAGCCGCAGCTGATGCAATCCATCAGCCCCAGACCGACCGCGCCCTCCAGGTCGCCGACCCGGGTATGGGCCGCCATCTCCAGCGGAACCAGACCGCAGGGACAGGCCTGGACGCAGTTCCCGCAGCGGATGCAGGGCATGGGTTCGCGTTCGTTGGTCTCCTCGACCGTGAGCGCCAGGACGCCGTTGCTGCCCTTGACCATGGGAACGCGGGTGCTCGGCAGGGGCTGGCCCATCATGGGTCCGCCGCTGATGAGACGCTCCGGATCGACCCTGAATCCGCCACAGTGGTCCAGCAGATCCTGGACCTTGGTCCCAAGCAGGACACGCAGATTGCGCGGCTGGGCGATGGCGCCGCCGGTGACGGTGACCACGCGCGAGACCAGCGGATAACCGAAGCGTAGCGCCTCATGCACCGCGAAGGCGGTGGCCGGGTTGTGCACCACGACACCGATCTCCGCGGTCAGGGCGCGGGCCGGGGTCTCGCGTCCGGTTAGGGTCTGCACCAGATGCTTCTCCGACCCCATCGGATAGCGGGTCGGCAGACGGGCGATGCGGATATCGGAATGGGCCGAGGCGACAACGGCCATAGCGGCCTGGGCCTCGGGCTTGTTGTTTTCGATTGCGATGATGATCTGTTTCACGCCCAGGGCGTGAGCCATGATGCGGATGCCGTCGATCACCTCGTTCGAGCACTCGCGCATCAGACGGTCGTCGCAGGTCAGATAGGGCTCGCACTCGGCGCCGTTGATGACCAGGGTGTGGACCTGGAAGCGCTTGCGCAGGTTCAGCTTGACCGCCGCCGGGAAGGTCGCCCCGCCCAGGCCCACGATCCCGGCCTTGGCCACGCGTTCGGCCACCGCCTCGGGTTCGAGCGCGAAGGGATCCTCGACGCCCTCGACATGGTCCGCCCAACGATCCTCGCCGTCCGGCTTCAGGGTGATGGTCGGCACCGAAAGACCGGAGGCATGGTGGGCCGGATAGCTGCCCACGCCCATGATGCGTCCGGAGGTCGGCGCATGCACCGGGGCCGAGATCACACCCTGCCCCTGGGCCAGCAGATCGCCTTTGGCAACCATCTGACCGCGTCGCACCGCCGGACTGGCAGGCGCGCCGATGTGCTGCTGCAACGGGATATGCAGCAGGGCCGGCATCGGCAGCGACTCGATCGACTGCCCGGCGGCCAACTGCTTGCGGTCGTCCGGGTGGACACCGCCGCGAATCTTGAAGAGTTTCATGACCGTGCGCCCCCTGTGGTCCGAATAAAAGCCCAGATGCCGCTCATGCCGCCACCGCCGCTGGCTTGGGCCAATGCCAGGTCTGCAGGGTCGGCGTCAATGGACGCATCTCGATGCATTCGGTGGGACAGACGTCGAAGCACAGCTCGCAGCCGATACAGGCATCGGCGAAGACGCTGTGGATCATGTTGTTGGCCCCCATGATGGCGTCCGTCGGACAACGCTTGAAGCACTTGGTACAGCCGATGCAAAGATTTTCGTGAACGTGCGCGATCATCGGCGGCTTGTCCTCGACGCCGGACAGATCGGCGGTCACGCCGAGCAGACTGGCCAGTTCCTCGGCCAGTGCCCGTCCGCCGGGCGGACAGATGGTGACGGGCGCGGCGCCCGAGGCGATGGCTTCGGCGGCCGGTGCGCAGCCGGGATAGCCGCACTGTCCGCACTGTGAGCCGGGCAGGAGGGCCGCTACCTGCTCGGTCGCGGCGCTGGACTCCACCTTGAGATAGCGCGAGGCGATACCGAGGAGCAAACCCAAGGCGAGACCTAGCGTGGTGAGACTGGCGATCGCGGCAAGCATGTCTGACAGATCTCCGGTTGGATGACGTGGAGTTCCATGGTTTCACGGGTCGAGCCGGACACGCCCACGTGGGCGTGTCCGGACAGACACTAGGTCAACCCGGCGAAGCCCATGAAGGCGAGCGAGAGCAATCCCGCCGCAACGAAGGCGATGGGGGCGCCGGCGAAGGCGGCGGGCACCTGGGCGAGTGCAAGCCGCTCGCGCATTCCAGCGAACAGCACCATCACCAGGGTGAAGCCGAGCGCCGACCCGAAACCGTACAGCACGCTTTCGAGGAAGCCATGCCCCTCCTGCACATTCAGGAGGGCGACGCCGAGTACGGCGCAGTTAGTGGTGATGAGCGGCAGATAGATACCCAGCACCTGATAGAGAGAGGGCGAGATCTTGCGCACCGCCATCTCGGTGAACTGCACGACGGCCGCGATCACCAGGATGAAGGACAGGATGCGCAGAAAGCCGATGTCCAGCGGCAGCAGCACGAAGTGCTCCAGCAGCCAGCCGGCGACTGCGGCCAGGGTCAACACAAAGGTGGTCGCAAGCCCCATGCCGAGCGCCGAATCGAGTTTGTTCGACACCCCCATGAAGGGGCAAAGACCGAGAAATTTGACCAGCACCACATTGTTAACCAGTGCGGTGCCGAGGATCAGCATGAGATACTCGCCCATCGGTAACGAAACCTTTCGCGTCGGCCAGGATGATGTTGACACATGCAAACGTAGTGCCATCTTGAACCGACCTCCCGCTGTCGCCATCTGTTTGAGCCTTACAGGCGAACTTCCGGCCAGGTCGGAGCGCCGAAACAGCCACTTGGCGGATGCGTCATCCAGCTGGACGACGCACCCGAGCGCCACTCGCAATACCCGACAAAAACGGCAACTGTCGTGCTGACAACAGAATTCTTGTTGCGGTGTGCCTAGAAATGTTGGAAAACTGACAAGGGATTTCGCTCGGGCCAGCTGCCCGACGCTACCGAAACGGAAGAAATCTGGTCTATTTTGTGCTTGACGTTCGCGTCAAGTCCGCTGAACTTCTCAGGAGAAAGCCGTGCCGGTTCGACAAGCCCCGGAACCCGCCCAGCAAGCCGTGATCAATGCGCTGGGCGAATTTCTCGCCTCGCCTCCGGTCGGAACACCACCGGAAGTGGTGGAGGCGCTGGCCCTGATGGGGGGCGACCCGAGCGATCCCCTGCCACCGCGACTCTTCTTCGAGGCCGTTGAGCAATCGCCCATCGCCATCTCGATCACCGACGCCAAGGCGACCATCCTCTACGCCAACCATGCCTTCGAGACGCTCACCGGCTACAGCCGCGAAGAGGTACGGGGACAGAACGAGGCGATTCTGTCCAACAACGCCACCCCGGACAGCGTCTATCAGCACCTGTGGCGCACCATCCAGCATAAGCAGACCTGGACCGGCACCCTGGTGAACCGCACCAAGCAGGGCGGCGACTACCTGGCCGAGCTGACCATCTCGCCGGTGCTGGACAGCGACGGCGACCTCAAATACTTCCTCGGCATGCATCGCGACGTCACCAAGATGCACGAGCTCGAAGGGGCGTTGCGCCAGCAGAAGACCCGCATCGAGACGGTGCTCGATGCCGCACCGGTGATCGTGGTGCTGCTCGACAGTGAGGGACGGGTCATCCTCGACAACCAGGAATACAAAAAGCTGCTCGACGATCTTCAGGGCAAGGAGCCGGTCGATGTTTTGCGCAAGGCGATCGGCGAACAGCTCGGGCTCGATGCCTTCGCCGCCTGTCTGGACGGACATGGATTCAAGAACGTCGAGGTGAGCATCGACATCCGAGGCAACCAGGGACCGCGCTGGTTCTCCTGCTCCGGAACCCCGGTCGACGAGGCCGACCCAACGGCACGCAGGCTTTTTCGGTCAGCAGGCCCCGAACGACCGCCGACTGTTGCTGCTCGCAAACGACATCACCGGACGCCGACGCGAGATCGAACGCGCCCACCTGGAGCATCTGCGCGCCCGGCTCGCCGAGCAGCAGATGATGCACGGCATGCGCGAGGCGCTCGCCGCCGCCATCTATCAGATCCAGGTGCCGCTCAATGTCATCAACGCCGCCTCGGGCATGCTGCGCAGCGGTGCTGGCAACGTCGACACACTGATCGGCATGCTCGACCAGATCAGCGACTCGGGCGCCAAGGCGCTGGCCACGCTCAACGCCGCCCTGCCCGAGGGGCCGCGCGAATCCGGGGTGCGGGTCAACGTCAACGCCCTGCTGCGCCAAGTTCTGGAGCTGGAGACCGCGCGACTGCTCGCAACCGGCATCGTGGTCGACTGGCGACCGGCAACCGTTCTGCCCGAGCTGAACGGCCACAAAAACCAGCTGCGATCCATGTTCAAGCATCTGATCGACAACGCCATTCTGGCGCTGCGCGAATGCAAAACCCCACAGCCCGAGCTCCGCATCACGACACGCAGTCTGGACAAAGGGGTCGAGGTCGAAATCCAGGACAACGGATCCGGCATCGCCCCGGAAGACCGCTACCGGGTCTTTGAGCCCTTCTATATCGGCTGGCGCAACCGCCAAGGGCGCGCCGGCATGGGGCTCGCCCTGTCGCAAGAAATCGTCAATGCCCATGGCGGATCGATCGAGATCGATCCCGACTGCAGCGGCGGCTGTCTGATCCGCCTGTCTTTGAACGCCGTACTACCGGACGACTGACCTTGCCAGATCGATCAATGAGTCCACATTCTTCCGACGTCGCCACCGCCGAAGAGGCGAGCCGCCTTGCACTTCTCGAATCCCAACTGGCGGCACTATTCGAGGTAAGCAGCGTCCTCAGCCGGTCATTGAACCTGCGCCAGACCTTGCGCGAGGTGCTCAGCGTTCTAAGCGAACGCGGACGCATGCACCACGGGCTGGTATGCCTGCTCGACGAGGATCGCGGGGAGCTGATGATCAGCGCGCTGCACGACAAGGATGCCGAGCCATTCGAGAAGGTTACCTACCAGCCCGGCGAAGGCGTCATCGGACACATCCTCTCGTCGAACGAACCCTGGATCCTACCCCGGATCGGCGACGAGCCGCGCTTCCTCGACCGGCTGAATCTCTACAATTCCGAGCTACCCTTCATCGGGGTCCCGATCCGCGTCGGCGAGGAACACCCGATCGGCGTGCTCGCCGCCCAGCCGCCACCGGGCGACGCACTGCTCGGTCACCAGGCACGCTTCCTGGAGATGGTCGCCAACCTCACGGGGCAGGCGGTTCGGCTCGCGCGCACGGTCGAGGCCGAGCAACAGGCGCTGCGCGAGGAGCGCGACAAGCTGCGCCGCGAGGTCAAGGGCACGCATGGTTTCGACAGCATCATCGGCCGTGCCAGTTCCATGCGACTGGTGTTCGAACAGGTCCGCCAAGTCGCCAAATGGAACACGACGGTACTGATTCGCGGCGAGTCCGGGACCGGCAAGGAGCTGATCGCCAACGCCATCCACTACAACTCGCCGCGTGCGCGTGCGCCCTTCGTCAAGCTCAACTGCGCGGCGCTCCCGGACAACCTGCTCGAATCCGAGCTGTTCGGTCATGAGAAGGGTGCCTTCACCGGAGCCATCAGCCAGCGCAAGGGACGTTTCGAGCAAGCCGATGGCGGCACCCTCTTCCTCGACGAGATCGGCGAAATCACGCCGGCCTTTCAGGCCAAGCTCCTACGGGTTCTGCAGGAGGGCGAGTTCGAGCGTGTCGGCGGCGGACGCACGCACAAGGTAGACGTGCGCGTCATCGCCGCCACCAATCGCGATCTGGAAGCCGAGGTACAGAGCGGAGAGTTCCGCGAGGACCTCTATTACCGGCTGAACGTCATGCCGATCCGCATGCCGGCACTGCGCGAGCGTATGGAGGACATCCCCGATCTGGCCCGCTTCCTGGTGAACAAACTTTCCCGCACCCAGGGACGCGATCTGCAGATCACCGACAGCGCGTTACGCGTCCTGATGCGCTACGACTGGCCAGGCAACGTGCGTGAACTAGAAAACTGCATGGAACGCGCCGCCGTCATGTGCGAAAACGGCCTGATCGACCGCGATGTCATCAACCTAACCGGACTGGATCTGAGCGCGTCCAGCACCGATCTGTCGCCGCCGGCCACCGGCGGCAACGGCGCCCAACCGGTCGACCTCAACGATCCCAACCTGGATGAGCGCGAACGCGTCATCGCCGCACTGGAAGAGGCTGGCTGGGTCCAGGCCAAGGCCGCTCGACTGCTCAACATGACGCCGCGCCAGATCGCCTATCGGATCCAGACGCTCAACATCAAGATGCGTCAGTTCTAACCGACCCGGCGCCGTGGGCGGCAGCCCACGGCGCGCATCGAATCCGCCCCGGATCAAGGCAGAGAGTCAGGACGCGGCGGCCGCATTGACCGAGGTCTCGATCATGACAGGGCTCGCGATCCTCATCGGCTCGATTGTGCTGTTTCTGCTCTCGAAGGTCTGGTCGAGCCGACGACGGAAGAAACGGGCGAACTTCATTCGCTCCTACCCCTTCCCGAACGGCCTGCTCGACCGACTCGCGGCCAGATACCCGTCACTCTCGACGCACGATCGTCACCTGGTCTCGCGTGCGCTACGTCAGTTTTTTCTCGTCTATCTGGCGAGCGGACGCCGATTCGTCTCCATGCCGTCGCGGGTGACGGACGATCTCTGGCACGAATTCATCCTCTATACCCGCCACTACGACGCCTTCTGCCGACGCGCCTTCGGACGTTTCCTGCACCACACCCCGGCCGTGGTCATGGGATCGGACCGACTCGGCAACGCCGGTCTGCGACGCGCCTGGTGGTTCGCCTGCCGTGAGGAACGCCTGGATCCGAAAAAACCGGCCCGACTGCCGCTCCTCTTCGCGCTGGACGCACAGCTCGGGATCGAGGACGGATTCCGCTACGCGCTCGATTGCCATCCGCAGCGGGGAATCGTCGAGGACGAGCCGGTCCATTGCATCGCCGATCTCGCCAGCGGCGGCTTCGACGGCTCAAGCGATGGATGCGGCGGTTCCTGGTTCGGATGCGACGGCGGAGACGGAGGCGACGGCGGGGGATGCGGCGGGGATTGAGCACCTGTCACCCGACGAACAATCCGCTTCAAAGGTTGCACGCTCGGCCCAAGGAAACCAAGATTCGCCCACTCCGGCCACACCAGGCCCCAGCCGTGCCACAGACACGCCACCGAGGGGAGTCAAGACCGAATGCATTGGCGCGCCATCATTCGACTGTTCGGCATCCTGCTGATGCTCTACAGCCTGAGCTTTCTGCCCTCGATCGTCGTCGCGCTCATCTACAGCGACGGCGAATGGCTGGTATTCGGGGTCTCCCTGGTCATCACCGCCAGTATCGGCATCTTCCTCTGGCTGCCCAATATTCAGGAGCAGACCGAGCTCTCGGTGCGCGACGGCTTCCTCATCGTCACCCTGTTCTGGGCGCTGCTCGGCATGGTCGGCGCCCTGCCCTTCATCCTGGGGCTGCACCTGAACGTCACCGACGCGGTGTTCGAGTCCATCTCCGGATTCACCACCACCGGGGCCACCGTCATCGAGGGACTGGATCGGCTACCCCCCTCCGTTCTCTACCATCGCCAGCAGATCCACTGGCTCGGCGGAATGGGCGTCATCGTGCTCGCGGTCGCCATCCTGCCGCTGCTCGGCGTCGGCGGTATGCAGCTCTACCGCGCCGAGACCTCCGGGGTCGCCAAGCACGAAAAACCCACCCCGCGCATCGCCGAGACCGCGCGCGTCCTCTGGGCCATCTATTTCGCCCTCACCGCCGCCTGCGCGCTCGCCTTCTGGCTCGCCGGGATGAATACCTTCGACGCCATCGGCCACGCCTTCGCGACCGTCTCAACCGGCGGCTTCTCCACCCACGACGCCAGCATCGGTTATTTCGACAGCCCGCTCATCGAAGCCATCGCCACCTTCTTCATGCTCGCCGGCGGGATCAACTTCACGATCCATTTTCTCGCCTGGCGCAAACGCGACCCCGGCGCCTATCTGATCGATCCCGAGGTCCGCGCTTTCGGACTCATCTTCCTCGGTGGGTCCCTGTTCGTAGCGGCCAGCCTCTACTGGGCAAGCGCCTATCCCGAAGGCTTGACCTGTCTGCGCTACGCCTCTTTCCAGGTCGCCTCCATCCTCACCAGCACCGGCTTCAGCACCGCCACCTTCGCACTCTGGCCACTGCACGTCCCGCTGGTGCTCGTGATCCTTTCATTCACCGGCGGCTGCGGCGGATCGACGGCCGGCGGAATCAAGGTGCTGCGGGTGATGCTGCTGGTCAAACTGGGCTTCCGCCAGCTCTTCCAGCTCGCCCATCCGCAGGCGCTCGCGGTGGTCAAGGTCGGCAACCGCTCGGTGACCGAGAACATCCTGTTCTCGGTCTGGGGCTTCTCCGTCCTTTACGTGGTGACCTGCGTACTCCTAACCGTCGCCATGATGGCGGCCGGACTCGATCTGGAATCCGCATTCGGCGCGGTGGTCGCCACAGTCAACCTGCTCGGCCCCGGACTCGGCAAGGTCGCCACCAACTTCGCGACGGTCGATCCGGTCGTCAAATGGCTAGGCGTCTTCGGCATGCTCGCCGGACGCCTCGAAATCTTCACACTCTTCATCCTCTTCCTCCCGGACTACTGGCGGAACTGACCCGGCCGGGTCAGTGGGCTGATCCGTGCCAGTCGTGCTGGCATCCCGTTCCGGACACTGCTGCGTTGTCGGTCGGTGTCCGTGATCGGCTGGGCGGCCGACGCCGGCCCGCGTCATCAGTTGCATTTCCTTTCACCGGAACGCTTAACGATCACGGTATTTTATTGCCCCTACACCAAGGCTGGGCTTAAGATCGATATGTGTATAAATACTACGCCAGCTCGACATCTGGAGAAGCCTTGTTGGCAACTTCGTTTCCGTCTAGCACGGAGGGTTATTAGATTCTCTCTGGGTATCGCACATAGACGGGATGAGGCGCTCAGCAGCAGTATTGGCGCAACGTCTTCGGGATGTATCGGAACCGCTCGGATGTACGGGGGTCAACTCGGTAGAGAAGTTAGACAGAATTTGTCTAGCACAGTAATTAGCGATTCGGTCTAATCAACTGTTAGCCAATCAAAAATCTAAAAAGCGTAGCTTCCCATGGATTTAAATGTAAAATTTATGCATCCAACGGATGGACGACTTCTGACGGTCGAACTCGACGATGAAATAACGGCGCAAGAGGCAATTGCGGAACTGATCGCTGCCGACTTTATCCCATCGACGCCAGCTGGATATTCCCTCGCCATCAAGGGCGGCGCACTTCTTGGCCCTGTTGACTCGTTCGCATCGCGCTCAATAGAAAAGAACTCTATTCTTAGGGTGATTCCGAACACAGATGCTGGCGGCGCGCCTCTGAGTACACCGCAACTGAGTCAAAATAATCATTCGGGGGTTCCTGGTCTAGACGGATCGAGCATACCGCGTTTCTCTATAGACGAAGTCAGGCAGTCCCCTGCGGCTACCATCATGCTCGTTAATATGTATGATGACCTTCTTTTGAAACATGAAAAGATGGCAACCGAATTGGACCATGAACGCTCAAAATCGCGTGACCGATTCGTATCCAGTATTCTATTGTTAGTATACCGAGCTAATACCAATTTTTCGGTTTTTACTCGCCGACAATGGCGAAGTTTTCCGTCAGCAACGATCGTAGGTCACCACGATATTGGTTCGGGTGACGAAAGAAATTCTCGCAAGCCGCTTTGAAGTCGGCGAACGACTCAAAATAGCGGTTATAGAGCACTATCTTTTTAAAATACTTCCAGAATCGCTCGATCAGATTGAGGTTTGGCGCATAGGGCGGAAGAAAGAGCAATTGCACGC
>NZ_AFWT01000061.1 GCF_000224065.1 Thiorhodococcus drewsii AZ1 | reverse complement strand
AACAGTGTAGCCCCTTTGAAGGCGCTGCCGTTATCGGCGTGCAGCACCAGGGGCTGATCGATGAGGCGCTCGGCGAGCACCGCCCGTTCGATGACCAGGCGCGCGTGGTGGGCCGATTCACTGTGAAAGACCTCCCAGCCGACAACCTTGCGGCTGTAGATATCGACGATCATGACCAGGTAGAAAAACAGTCCCTTGACCGGTCCGGGCAACCAGGTGCAATCCCAGGACCAGACCTGATTGGGGCCGGTGGTCTGGTAGGTCGTGGGCCGTAGCGCACGACGCGGGGCCTTGGCGCGCCCGCGATGGGTCAGTTCCCCGTGACGGCGCAGCACACGGTAAAAGCTGGAGACTGAGCCCAGATAGCACTGCTCCTCATCGAGCAGACGCACCACGATCTGCTCCGGCGGCAGAGGGGCGAATTCCGGGCGATGACAGGCCTCCAGAATCGCCTGCTCTTCCTCGGGGCTGAGCGCATTGGCTGGTTTGGGACGAACAGCCGTCGGGCGTTGGTCTTCGCGTACCCCGCCCTCGCATGTCCAGCGTTGAACCGTGCGCACACTCAGGCCCAAGACCTCACAGGCCGGCGCCAAGCGTGCCCCCACCTGTTGGGCCTGTTCGATCAGCTCCACGGCTCGACGGCGATCTGAGGCACTGATCATCACGCCTCTACCCCCCAGATCGCCTGCGCTTTTTTTGACAGCACCAGCAGGGCCGCCGTCTCCGCCAGCGCCGACTCCTTGCGCTGTAACTCCCGCTCCAGCTGCCGAATGCGCTGACGCTGCACTTTCAGCTCCTCGCCCTCGCGCCGTCGCTCCTGCACACTCAGGTTCCCCGCCTGCTCGCAGTCCTGACGCCAGCGGGCCAACTGCTCCGGATACAACCCGCGACGCCGACAGTACTCGGCCACTTCCTCGCTGTTCATCCCCGCCGTCTCCACCACCGCCCCAAAGCGGTCCTTCGACGACCAGAACTTCGACCCGGTGGCATCGGCATCCGGCAGGCATCGACCTGCGGCTCGCGCCTCTTTGCGCCACTTATACACCGTCGGCAACGAGATCCCTTCCTGCTCGGCCACCGCACGCGGACTCAGATTCTGCGGCGGCAGCAACTTCGCTACGATTGCCGCTCGGCGTTCTTCGGAATACGCACTCATCACTCAGTTCCTCTCGCCCCCAGATGTGTTAAGAAAGATAGCAGGGGCAGGTGACACTTATCCTGACACTGAGGGCATGGCTGACCCATAAGTCAAGATCTAAAAACTCGAAGATCGAGTATTATGAATCTTTAACCGTTGCGATAGTGGGGGCTTGACCGAATCCGATATTCGAGCAGAGACTTCACGTCATGTGAGAAGTCTGTTTAAAAAGGATTCGTAATCGATGGGGTGTGATCCAACGGAGTACCTGAAGCAGGCAACATTCGCACACTTGTCACGTATCGAAGCTCAATCACGGCGTCGGTTCCGCGAGCCGACATTGGCTGAAGAGGCCGTGAATTTCGTTCTGGAGGGTCTGCAGGCCGATGACTGGCAACGCGTTCGCCAGTATCGAAATCGGTCGAAACTCTCGACTTTTCTAGATACCGTGTCGGCACGCTTGCTGGAAGACTTCTCGCGGCAGCGTTTCGGGAGATTGAGAATGCCGGACTGGGTGCGTGCCCAGGGTGCTCTCTCGGAACTTCTTTTTCGGTTGCTGTGTATGGAACGTCGACCCATGCATGAGGCATTGGAAATCGCTGCCGATTCGGCACCTGGCGGTCGGGATAGGGCGTTACTGGATGATATCGTTCGTGCGATAAGGGCGCGTTATCCGAAGTGCGGTGAGCAGGGGCCGACCATGGTTGGCATCGAGGAGCTCGATAGCCTGCCTTCGGATCCGGAAACACTCGGCAAGGTGTCAGCTGGACTGCCCGGCGTGGACATCTTGGAGCGCGAGCAGGATGCTGTATTGCGTGTCCTGGGTCGCCAACTACTCGAGGCGGATGCAGACGATTCCTCAGGGACTCTGCCTGCGACGGACTATCTGGCCGATTTGAAAGCGCGCCTACACGTCACCTCTGAAGAGCGCCTTTTACTCAAGCTCGTTTTCGTCGAGGGGCTAACCGTCAGTGCAGCAGGCCGTCTACTAGGATATAACGCGAACGAAACACATGGGCGCCTTCGCCGGCTTCTGCAGCGCATTCGTAGCATTCTGCAGGAGTATGGTGTCAATTTCGGTTCCGAGGATTTTGGTTGAGAGCAGTGGAGTCCTTCTCCCGATCCAGCACTAATGCAAGGGGGCGGCGGCAAGGGAGGCAATGCACCCCATTTCCCACGGTATCGAGGGTCTAACGCTCTAGGTAATCATCCTGAGACTGCTCGCGATCCCGGTGCTCAGTGTCCTGGTGATCGGAATGTGCCATCGCACGCTGCCTGAGCGAGTTGACCGCCAATGCCAAGGTCAGAGCCCCTGCCTCCACACCAGCCAGATTCGTCTGGGGTTCCTTCCCAGGCGAATCTGGCACGCGAGTCTCCTGATACTGCTCATGGTGTTGGCCATGCTCCTCGCACGACTCCAGCGATAGGACGAATTCCTCGCCCTTCTCCATCAGTTGGTGTCCCGCGTGGATATCGGTTTCCATCCGATGAGCACGCTCCTTGGCGTCTTCCACCATCTGATAGTTTCGCCGATCCTCTTGCATCGCGAGATGCCTGGTTTCCCCTGGAAGGGCGGGTCATCGCGATAGCTCAGGGTGACGCGAGTTTGTCCCTCGGGTCCCCGCCCTGTCGGGACCGGTTGATAATCTCCCTCCGAGTGGATATGCACTGAGAGATGCCCGTTCTCCAAGTCCGCCAGATTCGAATGCATTGATGGGTCGACCGCTGGGGCGGATCTGGAGTCGACCGCCCGCGCCATCCGCGCTCGATAGGCATCCGGATCCTCATCGAGACAGGGAACGGCGATCTCACACTGGCTCGAGCGGTCGCAGCCCCGAACCAGCCCTTCATGTGTCCGTTCGCTCAGGTAGGCATCGGCGCCGCACACGACCAGTGCCTGTCTCCCGCCTCCCGCTCCCCGCTGCTGTCCGGCCAACGCCACCCCGCTTGGGGTCGTATCGACAATCGTCCAGCGCCCACCCGCTGTCACGAACCGTCGGAAGATCGCAAACTGAATGCGTTCCAAAATGCATTGGAGGGGGCGGTTGGGAATCGATTTCGGGGGAACCTCAAGTTGTTGGGGTGACAAATTATTTGCCATTGTCCGTCTAATTGAGATAACTGGTCTGTGCGGATGCCATGTGTCCGCCGGATTCCAACTTTTCATCACTTGATAGGCCGAGGCCTTGTTTCAGTGCCAGAACAGCCATCCCTTCCCAGTCCTCAGGATCGTCTTGTGGCCAGGCTCGTGCTTCGTCTCACCGGCGCGCGTCAAGCTGCTGATATGGAAACGATTTATGATGAAACGTTGGCTGCGCTGATGGATGGGCGTTTGAAGGGGCAAGAGCGGGATCGAGTGCTCGCCGTGCTTGACCAGAATACGGATGCCTATCTCGTCTGGCTTGCGGGGGCAGCCCAGAGAGAGCAGGAACACGGTGAGCAGCAAGTTCGGCGGGCTGCCCGGGTGCGTCGGATGGGCTGGCTCTCGGCAACGCTCGCGGCGGGGGTTCTGGGTGTGTTCTTGGTGTTGGAGCCTGGCTCTCAACATGGGCTGGATGCGCGTATCGATGTCGGGTTGGCCGCTCTGCATCACAGCCGCTATGCGCCTCAATCACTGTCAGGTATTCATTATGGGTTCGCCGGTGGATCCGAAGTGGATCACTCGACAGCGGAAATACAGCTTGGTTATAAAACTGCGCGTTCGTTGCTTGCCAATTTGGCTCAAGAACCTCAAGTCGACGATCCTGATTCTTTGGGATACCAGTTTGGCCGCTGGATCGCCTTGATCGAGGCTGGTGCTACGTGTCAACCTCCTCCAGAGGATATGTTTTGGGCAGAACAACGCAGCCTTGCCGAGCGGTTTATGGAGGCGAGTTCCGCTGGCTCGAGCGACGGTGGCAAAAAACCTATTGGCGAGGTCGCGAAGCGACTACAACAACGACTTTCGTCGTTCTCGACCGAGGTGGGCGCTCATTGGCGTTATGAGTTAGAGGCCGACATTCTGCGCATACGTTTGATGCTAGGGTTGCTCGCGACGCACGAAGCCACATCAGATTGAGGCGAAGGGGTCGTTCGCTCACTTTCTTTACTGGCTTTCGAGGCTGGTCCGTAAATCTTGCGGCGTGGCAACTTCACATCGGTGGTCAATCTCACAAATCGGATTTGCTCTTATCTTCGATTTCTGCAATCAGACCCTGGCCAAGCCCTTCCGTTGGACTTATGAGGGGAAATGCCGCCGCACTCCTTACGGCGACATTCGGGTTGGCGGATCAGTCGTGCTTGGCGTAGCCGATGGCGCTTAGCGCGGAGGTGATCTCGTCCAGGATGGCCGGATCGTCGATGGTGGCCGGTGGGCGGTAGTCCTTGCCGTCGGCGATCGCCTTCATGGTGCCGCGCAGGATCTTTCCGGAGCGGGTTTTGGGCAGACGATCCACGATGACCACGGTCTTGAAGGCGGCGACCGGGCCGATTTGCTCGCGCACGAGATTCACCAGCTCCTTGATGATGAGCGTCTTGTCCCGTTCGACCTTGGATTTGAGTACGACCAGTCCGACCGGCAGTTCGCCCTTGAGCTGATCGGCGGCGCCGATCACGGCGCCCTCGGCAACGTCGGGGTGCGAGGCCAGGACCGCTTCCATGCCGCCGGTGGAGAGGCGGTGTCCGGCGACGTTGATGATGTCGTCGATCCGGCTCATGACGTAGATGTAGCCGTCTTCGTCGATATAGCCGGCGTCACCGGTCAGGTAGTAGCCGGGCTGTGTCGACATGTAGGACTGAACGAAGCGGGCGTCGTTGCCCCAGAGCGTGGTGAGGCAGCCGGGCGGCATGGGCAGCTTGATCATGATGCGGCCGATGTCCCCGGGTTTGACCGGGTCGCCCTCGTCGTCCAGTACCTGAACGTTGTAGCCGGGGACGGCGCAGGTCGGGGAGCCGGCCTTGACCGGGAGTTGCTCGATGCCGAGACAGTTGGCCGCGATCGCCCAACCGGTTTCGGTCTGCCACCAATGGTCGATCACGGGGACGTCGAGGATCTTCTCGGCCCAGTTGAGTGTGTCCGGATCGCAGCGTTCGCCGGCGAGGAAGAGGGCGCGCAGTCCGCTCAGATCGTAGCGTGCGAGGTGTTCGGCATTGGCGTCTTCGCGCTTGATGGCGCGAAAGGCGGTTGGTGCGGTGAAGAGCGTCGAGACCTTGTGTTCCTCGATGACTCGCCAGAAGGCGCCGGGATCGGGGGTGCCGACCGGTTTGCCTTCGTAGACGATGGTCGTGCCGCCGATGAGGAGCGGGGCGTAGACGATGTAGGAGTGTCCGACGACCCAGCCGACATCGGAGGCGGCCCAGAACACCTCGCCCGGATCGATGTTGTAGATGTTCTTCATGCTCCAGGCCATGGCGACGGCGTGACCGCCGTTGTCCCGAACCACGCCCTTGGGCTGACCTGTGGTGCCTGAGGTGTAGAGGATGTAGAGCGGGTCGGTGGCGGCGACGGGCACGCAATCGGCGGGTTTGGCGCTCGCCAGTGCCTCGGCCCAGCCTAGATCGCGCCCCGGGATGAGCTCACCTGGCTCCTGAGGGCGTTGCAGGATGAGGCAGTTGGTCGGCTTGTGCTCGGACAGTTCGATCGCCGAGTCCAGCAGCGGTTTGTAGTGGACGACCCGGTTGGGCTCGATGCCGCAGGAGCCGCCGATGATGACCTTGGGCTTGGCGTCGTCGATACGGGTTGCGAGTTCGCGCGCCGAAAAACCGCCGAAAACGACCGAGTGGATGGCCCCGATTCGGGCGCAGCCGAGCATGGCCACGAGCGCTTCGGGCACCATGGGCATGTAGACGATGACGCGGTCGCCTTTGGTGACGCCGAGCGCCTTCAGCGCACCGGCGCAGCGCGCGACCTGGTCCTGGAGCTCGGCGTAGGTGATGACCGTTTTGGAGTTGGAGACCGGGCTGTCGTGGATGATCGCCGCCTGAGCGCCGCGTCCCGCAGTGACGTGCCGATCGACGGCGTTGTAGCAGGTGTTGAGCGTGGCTCCGCTGAACCAGCGGTAGAAGGGTGGGTTGCTGCTATCGAGCACCTGTTCCCAGGGTGTTTCCCAGTCGATCAATTGCGCCGCTTCGGCCCAGAAAGTGGCCGGATCGCTCATCGAGCGATCGTAAACGGTTTGGTAGCCCATGGCTTGCTCCTCCGAAGATAGGACCCTAGCCTTCGGTATAACCCGAAGGTTCCTTGATCGTCGCCCTGAGAGGGCGATCGTTTGATAGTGCGAGTTCTACAACGTAAGGACAGGTCGGCCGCCGCCTGCGGGAGCGTCCCGAAACGAGGCGGCGACCGGCCTGTCTTCAATCAACCCTTGCCTTCAATCAACCACGTTCAGCGAGACGGTCGTCCATCCGTGCCGTCCGCCTCTTCCGTGTGGAGTCGAATCCGTCAGCCCGCGATCGCTTTGAAGGTCTCGGCAGCCGCGTCCAGCGTCTCCTGGATGTGTGCGTCTTCGTGCATGATGGAGACGAAGCCGGCCTCGAATGCCGATGGGGCCAGATAGACACCGCGCTCCAGCATGCCGTGGAAGAAGGCCTTGAAGTGCTCTTGGTTGCACTGGGTGGCCTGCTCGTAGTTCGTCACCTTGTCGGCGGTGAAGAAGAGTCCGAACATGCCGCCAGCCTGGTTGGTGCTGAAGGGCACGCCAGCGGCGTCGGCGCGCTCCTGAAGCCCCTTCAGCAGGGTCTCGACCTTGGCCGTGAGCCGGTCGTAGAAACCGGGCTCGGAGATGAGTTCCAGGGTCTTGAGTCCCGCGGCCATGGCGATCGGGTTGCCTGAGAGGGTGCCGGCCTGATAGACGGGGCCGATCGGCGACAGGTGCGACATGATCTCTTTCTTGCCGCCGAATGCGCCGACCGGCATGCCGCCGCCGATGACCTTGCCGAGCGCGGTCAGGTCGGGCGTGATGCCGAACTTGCCCTGGGCGCAGCCGAGCGCGACGCGGAAGCCGGTCATGACCTCGTCGAAGATGAGGACCGAGCCGTACTGGTCGCAGACCTCGCGCAGTCCTTCGAGGAAACCGGGGACCGGCGGGATGCAGTTCATGTTGCCGGCAACCGGCTCGACGATGATGCAGGCGATCTCGGAGCCGATCTGGGCGAAGGTCTCGCGTACCTGCTTGATGTCGTTATAGCGCAGGGTGATGGTCAGCTCGGCCAGGGCTGCCGGGACGCCGGGGGAGTTGGGCTCGCCGAAGGTGAGCGCGCCCGAGCCGGCCTTGACCAGCAACGAGTCGGCGTGACCGTGGTAGCAGCCCTCGAATTTCACGATCTTGTCGCGCCCGGTATAGCCGCGCGCCAGACGCAGTGCGCTCATGGTCGCTTCGGTGCCGGAGCTGACCATGCGGACCATGTCCACGCTGGGCAGCAGATCGCACACCTTGTCGGCGATGACGGTTTCGAGTTCGGTCGGGGCGCCGAACGAGAGGCCTTTGTCGAGACGCTCGCGCACGGCGGTCAAGACCTCGGGGTGGGCGTGACCCAGGATCATCGGACCCCAGGAGCCGACATAGTCGATGTAGCGTTTGCCGTCGGCGTCGAAGGCGAAGGGGCCGGATGCGCTTTCGAAGAAGACCGGGTCGCCCCCGACCCCGCGAAACGCGCGCACTGGCGAATTGACGCCGCCAGGGATATGGCGCTGGGCGGCTTCGAAGAGGTCGTGGGATCGGCTCATCAGTGGGTCTCCTTCGGAAACAGGGTGGTGTAGGCACGGGCGGCGGAGGCGATGTCGGGCTGCGCGAAGACGCCGCTGACGACCGCGAGCATCCGGGCACCCGCCGAAATCAATAGCCCGCCATTTTGTGGCGTGATCCCGCCGATCGCAACTGGTGGTATCGGCAGATGCTCTCGGGCCAGTGTGAGTAGGCCGGGATCGGCTGCCACGGCGTTCGGTTTGGTCGTCGAGGGGAAGAAGCTGCCGAAGGCGACATAGCTGGCGCCGGCCTCCGCCGCTGCCTCGGCTCGGGAGAAGTCGTCGTAGCAGGAGACCCCGATGATGGCTTGGCGGCCAAGCAGTGCGCGCGCCTGCCGTGGATCGGGATCGTCGCGACCGAGATGCACGCCGTCCGCGCCCAGCTTCCGCGCCAGTTCCAGGTCGTCGTTGACGATCAGCGCAACGCCTGACGCCCGGCACAGCGCCAGGAGTGCGCTGGCGCGGGCCTCCCTCCCCGTGTGGTCTGAATGCTTGTCGCGATACTGGATGACTCTGGCCCCGCCCTCGATCGCTTGGGCAACCTGCTTGGTCAGGGCCTCGGCGCTGGGTGAGGCATCCGGCGTGATGGCATAGAGACCGTCGAGTATCTGGTTCATTGGGCCGTGTCGGATGGATGTAAGTCGTGGAACCGGTTCGGTGTCAGTTGGCAGCGTCCGGAGCGGAAGGCGTGCTTGAGGCTCTGCCAGGTGTAGAACTGTCCCGACGCGACCGCCTCGACCATCTCCATGCCCCAGGCGAGTCGTGCGGCGATCGCGCTCGCCAGCGTGCAGCCGGAGCCGTGATAGGTATCCGGCAGCCGGGGCCAGCTCCATTCCTGCTGGAATCCATCGGGTCCGTAGAGACGGTTGACGACCTCTTGAGTATCGTCGTGCGTTCCCGTGATCAGCACCCAGGGCGCCCCATAGGTCTGCAGGCGCTTGGCGCAGTCTTCCGGTGTATGAGCGTCGGTGAGTGTCCGCGCTTCCGGCAGGTTGGGTGTGATCAGGCGGCAGCGATGGATGAGGTGATAGCGTAGCTGGTTGAGCAGGGCCGCGTCGACGAGAGTCTGGCCGGTGCCGCTGGCCAGCACGGGGTCGAGTACCACCGGGAGCTTGGGTTTTTTGTCGATCACCTCGTTGAGTATTCGAATGATATTCGAGTTGCCGATCAGACCGATCTTGATGGCGCGAGGCGAGCTGTCGGCGATGAGGTGGCGGCATTGGTCGGCGATCTGCTCGGGTCGTTGCGGAAAGATTCGCCGCAGTCCGCAGGTGTCCTGATCCGTCAATGCGGTGACGACCGTAACGGCGAATGCCTTGGCGGCCTGGATCGCTTCGGCGTCGGCCAGAATGCCGGCTCCGCCGCTTGGGTCGTGACCACCGATGCAGAGCACCACTGGGCGCTCGACGCTGTCTTTCATACTGCTTCAATCCTCGCGGGAGGCTTAGGTTGGGCGGGTCAGCTTCTGCTGGGCGAGCTGAGGGGCGCAGTTCCTGGGGACGGACGCGATGGTCCGATGGGGGCGGTTCAGCGGCTGGCCGCTGTGTTGAAATCTGATTGCCGATCCCCGATTGTTGAGGCCAATTTAAACCCGGCGTCGTCGCGCTTGTCGATCACGGTATTAGACGAGTCTGCGCGTCTCCGTTCCCCGGCTTGGAGCAGTGGCAGTATGAAGACCTATCAATGCATCGTTTGCGGTTGGATCTACGACGAGGCCAAAGGGTGCGCCGAGGACGGCATCCCTCCCGGAACGCGCTGGGAAGACGTTCCAGCCGACTGGAAGTGCCCGGAGTGTGGTGTCGGTAAGGAAGAGTTCGATATGGTCGAGATCTAGTCGATCTTGTGACGCAGTGAACGCCATGCTGTCGCTCAAGTCGTTTGTTCTCGGCTACACTCTCATGCATGAACGCAATGACTCAGACCGCTCGGCTCCTCGATTTCGGTGTTCACCGCGAACATCGCGAAGTGGCAGTGCTCGCACGCCGCTATTGTGACCTGATCGATGCCTGTTCCGGTGACCGCGATGCCTGGTTGCTGGAGGTCGCCGAACTCCTGCCACGCTTGCACGCGGCCATCGCCTCCATCAGTACGCTGGGGCGCTCTTTCGAACGGCCTGAGTTCGTGGATCTCGACGTCCGCTTCGATCTCTTCGTCCGGCTTCGCAGCCTTTTGGCCGATCGCGACAGCTATTGGCTCGAGTTCGATGGCTTCGGCGAGGGTGCCGAGGCGATGACGGGTAGTCTCGCCGACGATTTGACGGATATCTATTACGAGCTGCAACAAGGGCTTAGCCTATTTGACCAAGATCCGGAGCACGCCATCGCCGCTTGGTCGATCGGTTATGACCGGCATTGGGGGCGGCATCTGATCGACGCCGAACGCCACCTTGCGTCTCTGAGCGCCCAGTTTCAGCTCGGCTCTTAACCCCGTTCTTTGCGCTAGAATGGCTCGATGGGTTTCTGCTAGCCTTGTGCGCTTGAAGGCAGATTTTACGTTTTTCAGAGGTTTTCGACATGTCCGCAGTGCTGAATGAGATGGATCTGACGCTGACTTCGCCGGCTCAGGTGAAAATGCAGGATCTGTTCAAGCAGGTCGATGACAGTGTTCAGGGTGTCCGCGTTTTCGCGACGGCTGGCGGATGCAGCGGGATCAGTTTCGGTATGACCTTTACCGATGTGATCAATGATGACGATGGCGTGCTTCCGTTCGAGGGATTTAAGGTTGTCGTCGACGATGCGACGCTGGAGCACCTGCGTGGCGTCGAGATCGACTTCGTCGACAACGAAGACGGCAATGCCACCTTCGTGTTCAATAACCTGCCTCAGATGGGCGGAGGATGCAGCAGCTGCGGTTCCTCCGGCTCCTCGTCGGGCGGCGGTTGCTCCTGATCTGGCGTTGGGCGTAACGTGGATTCTTGGTCGGGCCTGGCGTTCGACCAGCGATTTTTGACCGAGTGACGGCCGATTGTCGGTAGGCTCAAACGCGGCTCGGTCGATGAATCATCCAAAAGCGGCTTAGGCCGCTTTCGTTTTTTTCGTTGCTGTTGTTTTTTGTGCGTTGAGGCGAAGTGCTGTCTCGGCGATCTATTCTTTATTTCGATGGGCCTTAGGGGTCCGTCAACTTGGGTGAGGGGGCGAAATGCTTAGGGTCGGGATCGTTGGAGGAACGGGGTACACTGGGGCGGAATTGCTGCGCATCCTGGTTCGTCACCCTGAGGTTTCCTTGCATGCGATCACCTCGCGAAGCGAGGCCGGCCAGCGTGTCGACGATCTTTTTCCGCATCTGCGGGGACAGGTTGATCTGTGTTTCACCGCGCCGGATCCGTCTGTGCTCGGCGATTGCGATCTGGTCTTCTTCGCCACGCCGAATGGGACCGCGATGCAGGCGGTGCCGGATCTGCTGAATCTGGGAACGCGGGTCATCGACTTGGCTGCGGACTTTCGGCTGAAGGATCCCTCCCTTTGGGAGCGTTGGTATGGCATGCCGCATCAATGCCCCGAACTCCTGGCCGAGGCGGTCTACGGATTGCCTGAGCTGAATCGCGCGGCCATTTGCGATGCGCGTTTGATCGCCAATCCGGGCTGTTATCCCACTGCCGTAACCCTCGGCCTGTTGCCTCTGCTCGAGGCGGGTGTGGTGGACCCGTCCTGGGTGATTGCGGATGCCAAGTCGGGTGTCAGTGGAGCCGGGCGTAAGGCGAGCACCGGGCTGCTGATGGCTGAGATGGGCGAGAGCTTCAAGGCCTATTCCGTCATGGGGCATCGGCATTCGCCGGAGATTACCCAGAACCTGGCGCATTTCGCTGGGGCCGAGGTGAACCTGACGTTCGTTCCCCACCTGCTGCCGATGATTCGTGGCATCGAGGCGACGCTCTATGCCCGGTTGACCGATCCGGACGTCGATCTCGACCAACTCTATGCCGCGCGGTATGCGCATGAGCATTTCATCGATCTGATGCCGGGCGGTCACCCGGATACGCGTTCGGTGCGTGGTGCGAATCATTGCCGGATCGCGGTTGCCCGGCCGGGGGCGGGCGACGTCGTCGTCGTGCAGTCGGTGATCGACAACCTGGTGAAGGGTGCTGCCGGGCAGGCCGTTCAGAACATGAATCTCATGTTTGGGTTGCCTGAGTCGATGGGGTTGGAGTCGGTGGCGCTGCTGCCCTGATTACGGACAATGCCCAATTCCGCACGCTGTTTCTCGCGACGGCTGCTGCTTTTCGGCACGTTCAGCCTGTTGCTCGCTCTTCTTTTCGGGCTCGGATACGATCTCGGGCGGCGTGGAGGCATCTCCGCAGTCGGTATGCAAGTCGCGAATCTGAGTCTACAGCGGCGCGATCTGAGCCGTGAATTGGATGCTGTTGAGGCGCGCCTGGAGGATTCCGAACGTCAGCGCCTCGTTCTCGAGCGCACCCAGCAGATCGACGTGGAGTCGAGTCGGGTCCTCAAGGAGCAGTTGAGGCAGGCGTTGGGTGAGAACCTATCGCTCTCCAGGGAGGTGTCTTACCTCAAGCGCCTGATTCAAAAGGGTGGTAAGGGGGCCGTTCAGGTATCCGGGTTTCGTCTTGTCCCTGGCTCTAAGGAGCGCCTCTTTCGTTATTCCTTTTCGGCCGCTCAGATCGTTTCGGAATTTGGCCGATCGCAAGGCGTCATCCGACTGCGACTGGACGGACGGCAGGGAGGGGAGACGGCTTCGTTGAGCTTAAAGGACCTGCCGTTCGCGGATCCCACCGAGCTGAAGATGGACTTCGACCATATGCAGAATCTGACCGGTGAGTTTGAACTGCCGGAGGGTTTCGAGCCTGAGTCGATCGTCGTCGATGTCGAGCCTTCAACCAAACAGCTGATTTCGACCTCGGCGGCGTTTCCCTGGTCGGTGCATTCGCCTTGAGGGTTGCGGGGTGCGCTTGAACTAAGGGCGAATCAGACGCATCTCCATTGCGTCCACCCAATCATGAGGATGAGTTAGTCATGTCTGTTGAAGCTGTTCTCGATGCCCCGATTCAGTTCTCCTCTTCCGCAGCCTCCAAGGTTGCTGACTTGATCAAGGCAGAGGGGAATCCCGCTTTGATGCTGCGCGTCTATATTCAGGGCGGTGGCTGCTCCGGTTTTCAGTACGGCTTCACCTTCGACGAAGAGGTTCAGGAGGGCGACACAGAGGTCGTGACCGACGGTGTAACCCTGCTCGTCGACCCCATGAGCATGCAGTATCTGACCGGTGCGGAAATCGACTATACGGAAGGGCTTCACGGTGCCCAGTTCGTCATCAGGAATCCGAACGCGACGACAACCTGTGGTTGCGGGTCGTCGTTTTCCTCCTGATTCGGGGGCGCATGCGCGACTCTATCAGATTAGGATCCGGGACAAATCGCGTCGATTCTTGGGTGAGCTTCCGGCGACATCGTCGATGAGCGGTTAGGGATTCGAGGCGTCTCCGCTTGCGGGTATGCCTTCAGCGATTGCCGGTTTGGGCGGGAGTTGGAGTTGGATGATGTTCGGGTCTGTCGGGGCTTCGGCAAGTTGTTCCGTGCTGGCTGCTGGAATCCACTCATAGGCCGTGTAGCCTGCGGCGATTACGATGAGAGCCAGTAGGGTCCTGAGAAACATCTTCCGAGCACCCTTACGTTTCTTGTGAATCGGCCATTCGGTTTGTTTGATTTTATAGTCGCGCATCATTAAATAATTGCAATTTCAAATAAATACGGGGTTTTTCTAGCGTCGACTAGTGTAGTCGCAAACCCGGCAGAGGAACAAGGCGCCCGAGGCGTTTGCCGGGGGCGTCAGGCGTAATCCGGCATGGCTCTTGTGTCTCATCGAGCGGCATCGTAGTCTGCATCACTTTGTGTTGCCCTTTAGGTCAACCTTTCGATTACGGCAGTCTAGAAGATGGAGTCACTTGAACGCGCGCTCACGCTGATCAAGCGTGGTACCCAAGAAATCCTCGTGGAAGATGCCCTGCGCAAAAAGCTTGCGTTGGGGCGGCCTCTTTGTGTCAAGGCAGGCTTCGACCCCACAGCCCCCGATCTGCATCTGGGACACACGGTCCTGATCAACAAGCTTCGCCAGTTCCAAGAGTTGGGGCACGAGATCCAGTTTCTGATCGGTGACTTCACCGGGATGATTGGCGATCCAACCGGCAAGAGCGCGACCCGTAAACCGCTGACGCCTGAGCAGGTGCAGCAGAATGCGTTGACCTATCAGGATCAGGTGTTCCGCATCCTTGACCCAGAGAAGACTCGGGTCGTCTTCAATTCCTCATGGCTCAACGAGCTTGGGGCAGCCGGTCTGATCCAGCTTGCTGCGCAGCATACGGTAGCGCGCATGCTTGAGCGGGACGATTTCTCGAAGCGCTACAAATCGGGTCAGCCGATCGCGGTCCATGAGTTCCTTTATCCACTGATACAGGGGTACGACTCCGTCGCCTTGAAGGCCGACGTGGAGCTCGGCGGCACCGATCAGAAATTCAACCTGCTGGTCGGTCGTCAGTTGCAGGAGGCCTACGGTCAGGATCCTCAAGTCGTCATCACTCTGCCGATCCTTGAGGGGCTGGACGGGGTCCAGAAGATGTCGAAGTCGCTCGGCAATTACATCGGCATCACGGACGCGCCGGACGAGATGTTCGGCAAGATCATGTCGGTGTCGGACGACCTCATGTGGCGCTATTTCGAGCTGCTCAGCTTTCGCGAGATGTCGGAGATTGACGCCTGGAGAGCGGCGGTCGCGGAAGGGGCGAATCCGCGTGACATCAAGTTCGAGCTGGGAATGGAGTTGGTCGGCCGCTTCCATAGCGCCGATCAGGCGAAGAAGGCGCGGGATGCGTTCGTCGCGCGTTTCCAGAAGGGCGCCCTGCCTGACGACATCCCCGAGGTTCGGTTGACGTGCCCCGAATCGGGCCAGTTGCCGATTGCAAATCTATTGAAGGACGCTGGATTCGTGAAGAGTACGTCCGAGGCCATTCGGATGGTTGGCCAAGGAGCGGTGCGGATCGACGGTGAGCGAGTCGAGGATGCGCATCTTTGCTGCCCCGCTGGATCAGCGCATGTGTTTCAGGTTGGGAAACGCAGATTCGCCCGGGTGCTGTTGGGCTGAATCGAAAAATGCGGCAGAGGTCTTGACAGCGGCTCTGAAGTCGCTAAAATGCGCCGCTCTGCTGAGGGAGCGGCGGGAAGTTGGAAGGGACTCGAGCGGTACAGGAGGTACTGCGGGCGTGGATAGCGCCGAGGTTCGGGAGCGGAACAAACGCTCTGAACTGAGGCTTGGCACGTTAGGCGCAGGATGTGCTAGAATTTTCGGCTCGCTGATTAGGAATT
>NZ_AFWT01000062.1 GCF_000224065.1 Thiorhodococcus drewsii AZ1 | reverse complement strand
AGGCCAGGACGGCATCCTCAAAAGCATGGCCTCCCGTGCCGCTTTTCTCCAGGATCCCGACCACCGCATCCGCTTCGTCTATACCCCCAAGCACTGCTCCTGGCTCAACCAAGTCGAGATCTGGTTCGGCATTCTGACCCGACGACTGCTCAAGCGCGGACGGTTTTCATCCACCGAGGCGCTCAAGCAGCGGATCCTCGAATTCGTTGATTTCGATATCTAGGGTTCAAACCCCCGCCTTTCAGGCGGGCAGATTTCATCTTCAGCCCTCTCGCTGCTACGGTTGATCCTGGCCCCTGGAGCAACGAGCGGAGAGAGGATGGATTATCGCTACGGTAGCCACACGGTTTTCCGGATTGAGTACCACTTTGTCTGGGTTACCAAGTATCGCTACAAAGTGCTGAGAGGGGACGTAGAGGAGAGGGTTCGCGAATTGGTGCGACAGACCTGCGATGCATTCGAGATCCGAATCCTCAAGGGTGTCGTGAGTGCGGACCATATCCACATACTCGTCTCCGCTCCGCCGGAGATGGCGCCGAGCGAGATCATGCGCAGGATCAAGGGGCGAACGGCCAGCAAGCTCTTCGAGGAATTTCCGGCGCTGAAGAAGCGCTACTGGGGGCGGCACTTTTGGGCGCGTGGATACTTTTGTGCCACCGTTGGCGAGCTGAGCGAGGAGATGATAAAGCAGTACCTGGAGCATCATTTTGAGCCGGACCCAGCGGCTGAATTTCGAGTGGAGCCCTAGACGCGTCGTTCAGTCGACGCGTATCCGGACTTTCAGTCCGTTACTCAAACCCACCGGCTTTTAGCCGGTGGTTGTTTAGTGAAAACTTTTTCTCGAAGATCAAGCAGTTCAGAGCGATTGCCACCCGATATGACAAGTTGTCTCGCAACTTTCTCGCCGGTGTGCACTTGGCCTCAGCATGCGTCCTGCTTAATTGATGACAGGCCCTAGGCTAGGGCGACGCCACGTTGCGTTCGGCGTTGCTCTGGCCGGCGGGATCTTATGCGCATCGCTTTAGCGATCTGCGACGACTCCAAGGACCAGCAACAAGCCACCCATCCCCGAGCTGAGCGCACCAGCATTGGACCGATAATTGCCGTGAATCGCGATGTTGACCGATTCAGGCCATTCGGGTACATTACCCGACCTCTTGGGGCGCATAGCTCAGCGGGAGAGCACTGCCTTCACACGGCAGGGGTCCGTGGTTCGATCCCACGTGCGCCCACCAAAATCAAGATACAAATCAGCCGGCTAACGCCGGCTTTTTTTGTGCCTGCTCCAAGCGTTAAAACATTCGCGACCTCAAGGGCGGTAATTGTCAAGGTAGTTGTCGCCTGCATCGTTGTCACACCGCGTGATCTAACGGGGTGTGTTCCAGATCGCGCTCCGGGTTGAGGGAGACGACCGTAATCGGCGTCCAGTTGCGCGTTGGCCCACTCCAGCGTTCGGGGTGTTGGTCGCGTGCGACCTGGTTGAGGGCGTGGCGCTGAGCGAGGATCTGGGGATCCTCCCCACGATGGCGTTGCTCAGGGGTGACGAAGCGGATGGCACTGTGTCGATGCTCGGTGTTGTAGCCGCCGACAAAGCGATGAACCCATCGCTGGGCATCCTCCAAGCTCGCGAAGCCGTCGACGGGATAGTCCGGGACGTACTTGCAGGTGCGAAACAGCGCCTCGGAGTAGGCATTGTCGTTAGAGACGCGCGGGCGGCTATAGGAGGGGGTGATGTTGAGTTCATGGAGCTTCTCCAGCAGTGCGGCCCCTTTGAAGGCGCTGCCGTTATCGGCGTGCAGCACCAGGGGCTGATCGATGAGGCGCTCGGCGAGCACCGCCCGTTCGATGACCAGGCGCGCGTGGTGGGCCGATTCACTGTGAAAGACCTCCCAGCCGACAACCTTGCGGCTGTAGATATCGACGATCATGACCAGGTAGAAAAACAGTCCCTTGACCGGTCCGGGCAACCAGGTGCAATCCCAGGACCAGACCTGATTGGGGCCGGTGCTCTGGTAGGTCGTGGGCCGTAGCGCACGACGCGGGGCCTTGGCACGCCCGCGATGGGTCAGTTCCCCGTGACGGCGCAGCACACGGTAAAAGCTGGAGACTGAGCCCAGATAGCACTGCTCCTCATCGAGCAGACGCACCACGATCTGCTCCGGCGGCAGAGGGGCGAATTCCGGGCGATGACAGGCCTCCAGAATCGCCTGCTCTTCCTCGGGGCTGAGCGCATTGGCTGGTTTGGGACGAACAACCGTCGGGCGTTGGTCTTCGCGTACCCCGCCCTCGCATGTCCAGCGTTGAACCGTGCGCACACTCAGGCCCAAGACCTCACAGGCCGGCGCCAAGCGTGCCCCCACCTGTTGGGCCTGTTCGATCAGCTCCACGGCTCGACGGCGATCTGAGGCACTGACCATCACGCCTCTACCCCCCAGATCGCCTGCGCTTTTTTTGACAGCACCAGCAGGGCCGCCGTCTCCGCCAGCGCCGACTCCTTGCGCTGTAACTCCCGCTCCAGCTGCCGAATGCGCTGACGCTGCACTTTCAGCTCCTCGCCTTCGCGCCGTCGCTCCTGCACACTCAGGTTCCCCGCCTGCTCGCAGTCCTGACGCCAGCGGGCCAACTGCTCCGGATACAACCCGCGACGCCGACAGTACTCGGCCACTTCCTCGCTGTTCATCCCCGCCGTCTCCACCACCGCCCCAAAGCGGTCCTTCGACGACCAGAACTTCGACCCGGTGGCATCGGCATCCGGCAGGCATCGACCTGCGGCTCGCGCCTCTTTGCGCCACTTATACACCGTCGGCAACGAGATCCCTTCCTGCTCGGCCACCGCACGCGGACTCAGATTCTGCGGCGGCAGCAACTTCGCTACGATTGCCGCTCGGCGTTCTTCGGAATACCCACTCATCGCTCAGTTCCTCTCGCCCCCAGATGTGTTAAGAAAGATAGCAGGGGCAGGTGACACTTATCCTGACACTGAGGGGGGCAATCCTGTAGTTCTCCGGACGCTTACTAAATTCGAGGGAAAACTGTCCTGGACATGGGGGACACTTTAGCGGCCAGCGGGAATTGCTGCCGGGATGACAAGTCGTTTGTTTTCCTCGGCGCTCTTTGTTAACCTCTCGCGCTGTTCTCCGGCTTTGCCGCTGCCAATGCGTTATGGTGGCTTGCGCCGGTCCCCTCGCAACGTGACGCCGTGAACCCGGTCAGGCCCGGAAGGGAGCAGCCGCAGCGGTTGAATCGTGTGCCGGGGTGTGGCTGGTGCGGGCCGCCGCCCCAAATTCTAACTTTTGGTGCGGCCGTGTGGCGGATGATCCGAGCCGGGCGCGGCGGGTTGGGCGTTTTTCGCCGACCTAGACTCGGTTCTCGCGCTTACTCTTCTCATTAGATACGGCCGAATCGACCTCGCGCATGTCCTATCAGGTGCTGGCCCGCAAATGGCGCCCCAGATCGTTCGACGACATGGTCGGGCAGCAGCACGTCGTGCGAGCCCTCTCCAATGCGCTCGATCGCGATCAGCTCCATCACGCCTATCTCTTCACCGGTACCCGTGGTGTCGGTAAGACCACGCTCGCCCGTATTCTGTCCAAGGCGCTCAATTGCGAGCAAGGCGTCAGCTCACATCCCTGCGGCGTCTGCTCGGCCTGCCGCGAGATCGATAGCGGGCGCTTCGTCGATCTGCTAGAGGTGGACGCGGCCTCGCGCACCAAGGTGGATCAGACTCGCGATCTGCTCGACAACGTCCCCTACGCGCCAGCGCGCGGACGCTTCAAGGTGTACCTGATCGACGAGGTGCACATGTTCTCCTCGCACAGCTTCAATGCACTCCTCAAAACGCTGGAGGAGCCGCCGCCGCACGTGAAGTTCCTGCTGGCCACGACCGATCCCCAGAAAATCCCGGTCACGGTCCTGTCGCGTTGCCTTCAGTTCAATCTGCGCCGCCTACTCTCCGACGAGATTCGCGAGCGTCTGAGCTTCGTGCTGCAGACCGAGGGATTGGAGTTCGAGGCCGCCGCGTTGCCCCTGGTCGCCCGTGCCGCCGACGGCAGCATGCGCGATGCACTCAGTCTGCTCGATCAGGCGATTGCCTTCGGCGGTGGTCGCGTGGTGGAGAACGAGGTTCGGACGATGCTCGGCACCGTCAGCGGCGATCTGGCCCTGGATCTGGTCGATGCCTTGGTCGATGCAGATGCGGCGCGTCTGTTGACCGAGGTCGAGCGGGTCGCGGCCCTGACCCCGGATTTCGTCGAGCTGCTGCGCGAGCTGCTCACCCTGCTGCATCGTCTGGCCCTGGTCCAGCAGGTGCCGGATCTGCTGCAGCCCGACGACCCGGATCGGGATCGGCTCGCGGGGCTGGCTGGGCGTGTGTCGCCGGAGGATCTTCAGCTCTATTATCAGGTCGCCTTGACCGGGCAGGCCGATCTTCCCTTGGCGCCCGACCCGCGAACCGGTTTCGAGATGGTGCTGCTGCGTGCTCTGGCCTTTCGTCCTTCGGATGCCGTTCAGGGGCAGGGTGCCGAGCTGGCACCGCTCGTTTCGGCGCGTTCGTCGGCGCGTCGGCCGGGTCCTTCGCCATTGGTCGGCGCTCAATCGGCGGTTTCCGGCAAGGATTCAGGGGCGGCGCGGCGCGGCGCGGACCTGATTTCGCCTCAGATGGGGGTTCGCGAGACGCCTGGGGCGGTTGCCAAGCCGAGCGAGGTTTCGGCCAGCAACGGCTCCGGCTCGCCCAGTCTGGCGTCGCCGGCCGAGTGGCAGCAACTCGTGGGCCGTCTCTCCTTGGGCGGTATCGCGGGTCAGCTTGCGCATAATTGCGGATTCGTCGAGTGGGAGCAGGGACGCCTGGTGCTGAGCCTGGATCCGGCAGCCGAGCATCTGCGGGTCGCCAGCGCCGAGTCGCGGCTGCGCGAGGCGCTTGCGCGTCTTCTCGGTGATCCGCTCAAGCTGGACATCCAGGTTGTGCGACCTCAGCAGGAGACGCTGGCCCAGCGCCGGGTACGCGAGACGGGTGAGCGCCAGCGCGCGGCGGTCCAGTCCATGGAAGGCGATTGCCATGCCGAGCAGTTGCGCGAGATATTCGAGGCGGAGTGGGTTCCAGGTAGTATCGTTCCGAATGCCTGAGCCGCTCGGTTTCCTTCCGATGCGCGTCACCGTTATTCTCGATGGCGTATTTGGTGAGCCGATTTTCTTTTTGCCTTGGCCGGAACGGCCGAGGTATTGCGGGCTTGATTGCCCGGATTTCTCACTCAGAGGTAGGTCGCTATGAAGGCAGGACTTGGTGGTTTGTTGAAGCAAGCCCAGAAGATGCAGGAAGAGATGCAGCAGGCGCAGGCACGTCTGGCGCAGGAAGAGGTCGTAGGCGAGGCTGGCGGCGGCATGGTTAAGGTGACCATGAATGGTCAGCATCAGATGAAACGGGTCGAAATCGATCCTTCGCTGATGGGCGACGACAAGGAGATGCTGGAAGACCTGATCGTAGCGGCGAGCAACGCGGCCGCCCAGCGTGTCGCCGAGAAGGCTAAGGAGAGCATGTCCGAGGTGACCTCCGGGCTGCCACTGCCTCCTGGAATGAAGCTCCCGTTCTGATGCGTCGACGTACTCCGATACGCTGAATCATCCGCGTCATCGGATCGCCGTGGCCGAGCGCTCGCTTCTCAATCAATTGACTGGCGCCTTGCGTTGTCTGCCCGGTGTCGGTCCGAAATCCGCCCAGCGAATCGCCTTCCATTTGTTGGAGCGCGATCGCGAGGGTGGACTCAGGCTTGCGCGTGTCATGGCCGAGGCCATGGAGCGGATCGGTCGCTGCCGACGCTGCCGAACCTTGACCGAGCACGAGGTCTGCGCAATCTGCGCCAATGTGCAGCGCGATGCGTCCTTGGTCTGCGTGGTCGAACAGCCCTCGCAGGTGGTGGCGATCGAGCAGGCCGCCGAGTATCGTGGGCTCTATTTCGTTCTGGGCGGACGTCTGTCCCCTCTGGATGGGGTCGGGCCCGACGAGCTCGGGCTGGATCTGCTGGAGTCCCGGCTCAGGGACGAGTCGGTTGCCGAGCTTATCCTCGCGGTCAGCCCTACCGTCGAAGGGACGGTGACCGGGCAATTCATTGCCGATCGCGCTGCGAGCCATGGGGTGAGGGTTACCCGGATTGCTCAGGGCGTGCCGCTCGGCGGCGAGCTGGAATCCGTGGATGGCGGCACTCTAGCGCTGGCGTTTGCGGGGCGTCGCGATTTCTGAGGGGGCACTTCTCTGGTCGAGCCTTCGCAATGATGGGTGTTGATCCAAAGAAGCGTCGTGTATGTTTGAATAAAAAGAAGAATTTCATTTTTGTTCTGTGTGAGTTGATGCGCGCCCGAAAGGGCAGGCTACTCGCGGAGCACGTCGTAGCCTTTCATCGTGACCTTTGCGCCTTTGCGGTTCCAATTGCCCAATTCAGGTCGATTCATTTGGGAGTAGATCGATGGCAGATACCCTTTTTGCGAAGATCGCCTCGGGCGAGATCCCTGCCGATATCCTTTACGAGGACGAGGATCTCGTCGCCTTTCGCGATATCAGTCCTCAGGCGCCGACACACATTCTGGTGATCCCGCGCAAGCCGATTCCGACCCTCAACGATGCGGGGCCCGAGGATGCGGAACTCCTTGGTAAATTGCTGCTGGCCGCAGCCAAGGTAGCCGAGCAGGCGGGAATCGCCGAGGTTGGCTATCGCACCGTCATCAACTGCAATGCGGCGGCCGGTCAGACGGTATTTCATCTGCACTTGCATGTGCTCGGCGGCCGTCCGATGCAGTGGCCTCCCGGCTGATCCAGTCACTTCTGTAAGACGAGAGGCTTGTGCGTTCATTTTGCACGTCCGAACACTATGATGATGTGCGCACAACGGTTAGGATTGGCGCGGTCGTCGCGTGGGCTTACGCCTGCGTTCCGCGCGCCTCTCGTTGCCCTGAGTCGACATGGGGTGCAGCCGAATCGATTCATCAGGAGATCAGTGGCGATACTCGCCCGAGTCCACGAACATGGCAGTGAACCCACAAAAACCTGGATCAGACGCTCTTAGGTCCTTCGAGCTAAAGGCGGCGAGCTTTACCTTGCCGATCATTCGTTTACTTGATGAGAACGTCGAGGCAGTCGCGGCCAGATTGGGCGCCAAGGTCGAAAAGGCTCCGGATTTTTTTCGCAATACGCCGGTCGTCATCGACCTCACCGCGCTTCCTTCAAATTCGGGAGCCGTGGAGCTTCCCTTGCTGGTTGGACTTTTGCGCGGCTACGGCATGATTCCCTTCGGTGTGCGCGGCGGCGACAAGGAGCAGCACGCGACGGCCGAGGCGTTGGAGTTGGCCGTGCTGCGTGAGTCCTACGTGCGGCGCGACAGATCGCCCGAGGACCCAAAGGGCTCGGACGCGACCGAGACGGCGGTCGAGGTCGAGGTTCCGGCATCCTCGGTGCCAATCAAGACGCTTGCACCGGTTCGCCGTCCCAATCAGGGGTTCATGCTGGTGACACGTCCGGTGCGCTCTGGACAGCGGGTCTATGCCGCCGGGGGTGATCTCACCGTCTCGGCGGCGGTCAGCTCTGGCGCCGAATTGATGGCGGACGGCAACATTCACGTCTATGGTCCACTGCGTGGACGTGCCCTGGCCGGGATGAACGGGAACACCGAGGCGCGCATCTTCTGCCAGGACCTGCAGGCGGAACTGGTCTCGATCGCCGGGCACTACCGCGTCAGCGAAAACATTCCGATTGAGCTGCGTGGCGTGCCGGTTCAGATCTTTCTGGATCAGAAGCTGCTGCGCATCGAAAAACTCTAACGATCTCCACTGCCGGGCAACGGAACAGATCCCTTTAAGGAGGGTGTGACTTTGGCGAGAATTATCGTGATTACCTCGGGTAAGGGTGGGGTCGGCAAGACGACTACATCCGCCGCCTTGGCCATGGGGTTGGCTCAACGAGGCAAACGTACGGTGGTCATCGACTTCGACGTGGGTCTCCGCAACCTGGATTTGATCATGGGTTGCGAGCGGCGAGTCGTCTACGATTTCATCAATGTCATCAATCAGGAAGCGAACCTGAATCAGGCGCTGATTCGTGACAAGCGCTGCGATCATCTCTACGTGCTTCCGGCCTCGCAGACGCGTGATAAGGATGCGCTGACGAAGGAGGGTGTCGGGCGCGTGCTCGAAGAACTCGCGCAGAGCTATGATTTCATCGTCTGCGATTCGCCTGCTGGTATTGAGCATGGCGCGACCATGGCCATGTATTACGCCGACGATGCCATCGTCGTCACCAATCCAGAGGTCTCTTCGGTGCGCGATTCGGATCGGATGCTGGGTATCCTATCGAGTCGTTCGCGTCGTGCCGAGAACAGCGATGAGCCGGTTCGCGAGTTCTTGCTTTTGACGCGCTATAACGCCGAGCGTGTCGAGATCGGCGAGATGCTGAGCGTCGAGGACGTTCAGGAGATTCTTTCGCTGAATCTGCTCGGGGTGATTCCTGAGTCGAAGGCCGTTTTGAACGCCTCCAATTCGGGCATTCCCGTGATCCTGGATCGGGAGAGCGATGCCGGACAGGCCTATGGCGATGTAGTCTCGCGCTATCTGGGGGAAGAGGTCCCGCACCGCTTCATTCACACTGAGAAGAAGGGCTTCCTGAGCCGCATATTCAGAGGGTGATCTATGGGCTTGCTCGACTACTTCCGCTCCTCGCAGGCGAAGAATTCCGCCGGTGTTGCCAAGGAGCGCCTGCAGATCCTGGTGGCGCATGATCGTGCGGTACGCGGTCGTCCCTCCTATTTACCCCAACTTCAGCAGGAGATCCTTGAGGTCATTCGCAAGTATGTGGATGTGGACTTGGATGCGGTATCGGTGAACTACGAGCAAGAGGACGAGCGCGAGGTGCTGGAGCTCAACATCGTGATTCCCGACGCACCTCACGCGTCTCACGCACCTTAGGCGGGGGCTGATGCGATCCAGACGCGACGGTGTGGATCGGCCTCCGCAGCAGGTTCCACCCGATTTAGGGTCCGACCAGAAGTCGTTCCAGGATTCCTCGGTAGATGGCTGAGAGCTGATCGAGCTCCTCTACTCCGACCCATTCGTCGATCTGATGGATGCTGGCGTTGAGTGGCCCGAGTTCGAGCACCTGAGCCCCCGTGGGGGCGATGAAGCGGCCGTCGGAGGTCCCACCGCTGGTTGAGAGCTGCGTCTCGATGCCGCACGTCTCGGTGATTGCCGCTCGGCTGGCTTCGACTAACTCGCCGGCCGGCGTCAGGAAGGGATGCCCGGACAGTCGCCATTGCAGCTCATAGCGGAATCCACCCGCATCGAGAATGTTATGGATGCGTGTTTTGATGGTGGACGGGGTCAGTTCGGTGGAGAAGCGCAGGTTGAACTGTGCCTCCAGCACACCAGGAATGACGTTCTCCGCTCCGGTTCCCATGTTCAGATTGGCGATCTGGAAGCTGGTCGGCGGGAAGTGGTCGTTGCCGGTGTCCCAGGTTTCGACGCACAGTGCCCGCAGCGCGTCGGCGCAGGCATGAAACGGGTTTTCGGCCAATTGTGGGTAGGCTACGTGGCCCTGCTTGCCATACACCCTGAGAAAGCCCGACAGGCTGCCGCGCCGACCGTTCTTGATCGTGTCGCCCAGACGCTCGCGACATGAGGGCTCGCCCACCAGGGCGTAGTCGATCTTCTCTCCACGCTGTTCCAGGCGTTCCACTACCTTGACCGTGCCATCGGTGGCCGGTCCCTCCTCGTCGCTGGTGATGAGGAAGGCGATCGAGCCCAAGTGATCCGGATGCGCGGCGACGAAATCCTCGGTCGCCGTGATCATGGCGGCCAGCGATCCCTTCATGTCCGCCGCGCCACGGCCGTAGAGACGGCCATCACGCATGGTCGGGGCGAAGGGGGGGGAGGTCCACTGGTCCAGGGGACCTGATGGGACGACGTCCGTGTGTCCGGCGAAGCAGAACAGCGGACCTGAGTCGCCGCGCCGCGCCCAGAGATTGCTGACCTCGCCGAAGGGCATGGGCTCGATGCGAAAGCCGATCGCTGCGAGGCGCTCGGCCATCAGGTCTTGGCAGCCAGCGTCGGCGGGTGTGACCGAATCGCGCGAGATCAGATCGCAGGCCAGCGAGAGGGTGGGGGACATCAGCGCAGCAGTTCCTCGTATTGGGTCTCGGAGAATCCCAGGTGGCGGGATTCTCCGGTGTCGAGCAGCGGGCGGCGGATGATCGATGGCTGCTCCAGCATCAGCTGGATCGCCGTCGTCTCGTCGATTCCTTCGCGCACCGCATCCGGCAACCGGCGCCAAGTGGTGCCGCGCCGGTTCAGCAAGGCATCCCAACCCAGTTCATCGACCCAGGCGCGCAGGCGCGACTCATCCAGTCCCTGCTTCTTGTAGTCGTGGAACTGGTAAGCGATGCCTCGGGCGTTGAGCCAGGCACGCGCCTTTTTGACCGTGTCGCAGTTGGGGATGCCGTAGAGGGTGAGCATTAGATGTCGCGCAGCAGCTCGTTGATGCCGACCTTGCCGAGCGTCTTGGCGTCGACCTGCTTGATGATGACCGCGCAGTAAAGGCTGTGGGTTCCATCCTTCGCCGGCAGGTTGCCGGGCACGACCACGGCGCCGGGCGGAACCTTGCCGAAGAGGATCTCGCCGGTCTCGCGGTTGTAGATCTTGGTGCTCTGGCCGATGTAGACGCCCATCGAGATGACCGCGCCCTCGCCGACGATCACGCCCTCGACGATCTCCGAGCGCGCGCCGATGAAGCAGTTGTCCTCAATGATCGTCGGCGCGGCCTGGACCGGTTCCAGCACGCCGCCGATGCCGACGCCGCCGGAGAGATGGACGTTCTTGCCGATTTGGGCGCAGGAGCCGACGGTGGCCCAGGTGTCGACCATGGTGCCCGAATCGACATAGGCGCCGATGTTGACGTAGGAGGGCATGAGCACGCAGCTCGGGGCGATGTAGGAGCCCTTGCGCGCGGTTGCCGGCGGCACAACGCGCACGCCGCTGTCGCGGAACTCGCGCGAGTTGGTATCGGCGTACTTGGAGGGCACCTTGTCGTAATAGTTGGTGAAGCCGCCCTTCATGAACCAGTTGTCCTCGATTCGGAAGGAGAGCAGCACCGCCTTTTTCAGCCATTCGTTGACGACCCAGTCGCCGTCGCGTTTCTCGGCGACGCGCAGCTCGCCGTTGTCGAGACGCTCGATGGTGTCCTGAACGGCGTCGCGCACGCGGGTCTCGACACTGCGGGGGGTGATCTCGGCGCGACGCTCGAAGGCATCGAGGATGATGGATTGCTGGTCTGTCATGTTGGGGTCTGTCCTGTCTGGCGATCTTCTGAATTTTTCGGGGCCCTATTGTAGGGCTATAGACGCTCGATGAAACCTCGGATACGTCGGGCGGCGTCGACGCACTCGTCGAGCTCGGGCACCAGAGCCATTCGGATCCGGTTCTCGCCTGGATCCCGGTCGTCGACGCGGCGCGACAGGAAGCTGCCGGGCAGTACGGTGACGTTCTCCTCTGCGAAGAGGCGGCGGGCGAACTCGGTGTCCGGGATCGGGGTCTGGGGCCAGAGGAAGAAGCTGGCCTCGGGCGGCGTCAGCGACATGACCTCGCTCAGGATCTTAGTCACGGCAGTGATCTTCTCGCGATAGAGACGGCGATTCTCCACCACGTGCGCTTCGTCACTCCAGGCTGCCACGCTCGCGCTCTGAACCGGCAGCGACATGGCGCATCCGTGATAGGTGCGATAGGAGAGGAAGCCCTGAACGAGCGCCGCGTCGCCCGCGACGAATCCCGAGCGCAATCCGGGTGCGTTCGAGCGCTTGGAGAGACTGTTGAAGATGATGCAGCGGCTGAAGCTGTCGTTGCCCATCGCGGCTGCGGCCTGGAGCAGTCCAGTCGGTGGGGCTGATTCGTCCAGATAGATGTCGCCATAGCACTCGTCCGAGGCGATGACGAAATCGTGCCGATGGGCCAGCTCGATCAGCCGGGTCAGGGTGTTCCGGTCGAAGACCGCACCGGTGGGGTTGCCTGGAGAGCAGACGTAGAGCAGCTGACAGCGATCCCAGGTGGCCGAATCGATGGCCTCGAAATCCGGGATGAAGCCGTTGGCCGCCTCGCACGCCAGATAGCGTGGTTCGGCTCCGGCCAGCAAGGCGGCACCCTCGTAGATCTGATAGCAGGGGTTCGGCATCAGCACCAGCGGATCGCGAGAGCGGTCGACGACCGCCTGGGCGAAGGCGAACAGCGCCTCGCGGGTGCCGTTGACAGGGAGCACCTGGCGCTCTGGGTCGATCGAGAGATCGACTCCCTGGAAGCGACGTTTGAGCCAACCGGCGATCGTCTCGCGCAGCTCGGCCGTGCCGCGCGTTGTCGGATAGGACGAGAGCCGATGCAGGTGGGCGATGAGCGCATCGGAGATGAGGCTCGGCGTCGGATGTTTGGGCTCGCCGATCTGCAGCCCGATCGGATCCAGGTTGCGCGGTGGCTCGATCCCCTGCTTGAGCGTGGCGAGTTTTTCGAACGGATAGGCTTGGAGTCGCCCGAGGTCTGGGTTCATGGTGTCGTCGATGTGCGGTGGGACACCCTCGGCTCAGGCTGGAAGGGCGTCCATGTGGATCAACCGCAGATTATACGATCAGCGGCCTACTTGAGGAGACGGCTTCTCAGTCACCCAGGGCGAGCGCGTATTAACGCTAGATCTGACATGATGTTGCGGTCCCCTTTTAGCCAACCGCCTTGATGGGAAAGGTTGGCTGATATTTGAGCGTCTTGAAGATCGCCTCCGAGTAGGGATTGTCGTTACTGACGCCGGGTCGGCTGAAGGAGGGCGCGACCCCGAGGCGCTGGAGCGTGGCCAGCATGGTGGCGCCCTTCATGGGCGCGCCGTTGTCGGAATGCAGCGTCAGGGTTCGAGGGTCGACGCCTTCGCGCCGGTGGGTCTACTCGAAGAGCGTGGCGGCTTGCGCGCTACTCTCTTCGGCAAAGATCTCTCAGCCGACGATCTTGCGGCTGAAGACATCCAGGATCAGATAGAGATAGAAGAAGCTCCCCTTGAGGGTCGTGGCCAGATAGGTGATATCCCAGCTCCACAGCTGATTGGGCGCCGTCGCCGCCAGGGGCTCGGGACGGCGGTGGCTGGGCGCGCGGGTATTGCCACGGTGGGCAAGTTGGTCATGCGCGCGCAGCACGCGATAGAAGCTCGCCTCCGAGGCGATGTAGCGCCCCTGATCGGCCAACGTCGGAACGATCTGACTGGGCGGACGATCGGCGAATTCGGGGCCGTTGCAGACCCCAAGGATCGTGGAACGCTCGGCGTCGCTGAGGCGATTGGCCAGGGTGCTCCCCTGGGCCGCCGCCGAGCGGGCATCGGCCTGGATGCCGTCCTCGCCGCGCCAGCGCTGCAGGGTGCGGACCGACAGCCCCACGACCTCGCAGGCGGGCTTCAGCCGTGCTCCTGCGGCGCAGGCCTCCTCGATCCAGGTGCTCACGGCGCGTCGCTGCTCCACGTCGATCAGGCGTCCGCGTCGCCCAGCAAGTGGCGGACTTTTTTGGAGCACCAGCAGGGCCGCCGCCTCGGCGAGCGCCTTCTCCTTGTGCAAGAGCTCCTGCTCGAGCTCCTTGAGACGCTGCTGGTCGGCACGGGTCTTGGTGCGATCCACGGGCGCGGATCCGGCGGCATTGGACTGCTCGCAGGCGTTGCGCCAAGCGGTAATCTCATGGGCATAAAGCCCCTGGCGGCGGCAATAGGCGCTCAGCTGCGCCTCATCAAGAGTGGCCGTCTCCAGCACGATGGCGAACTTCTCGCTACTGCTGCGTTCGGCCTGTCCGCCGCTGAGATGTTCTTGGGCACCTTGGCGTGCCTTCAGGGCGCGTGAGCGCCAGCTGTAGAGGGTGTCCTTGGGAATCTGCGTCTCGCGCGCCAGATCGCGCACCGGCAAGCTCTGCGGCGGCAGCATCTTGGCAATCAGGTTGGCTTGCAGCTCAGGCGAATAGCTTGTACTCATGGTCTGTCACTCTGTCAGGGATGCCGCCAGCGCGAATCCGGCAGCATCCAAATACCCCCAAGGTTGCACATCATCTCCCGGGTGGGAGGCGGCACCTATCCTGACAGAGGGGGTCCTCCTTCTCGAGCAGGTTGACGCAGCAATGACGAATCGCGCTCATGATGGCCGGAGCCTGGCCTTTGCGAATCCGGCTGGCATCCTCGTTAAAGATCACATCCAAGCGCCAATGGAGACGATTTTCTACGCCCCAGTGCCCCGCACGGCCGTGGCGAAGCGCTGGGCATCGGCGCCAATGGAGGCGATGAAGTCGCGTTGCTCGACGCTCTGAACACCGTCCTGCCAGCAGGTGCGTTCGACCATTCCAATGCTGCGCAAGCCCGCCCAGCGCGCGGCATTGGGCAAGGTCCTCAGATCCTCCGTGATCCAGTAACGG
>NZ_AFWT01000063.1 GCF_000224065.1 Thiorhodococcus drewsii AZ1 | reverse complement strand
CTGCGGATCAGCCCGCGTCTGCGCGAGACCGGCAGCCACGCCAAGCGCGGCGTCCCGCCCAAGGTCCGGGACCGCAGCGCCGACAAGCAAAAGCTCCGCGCGCGGCTGGACCGGGAGAGCCTGCAGGCGCGCGATGCCCGCCGCCGTCTCGGCCGTACCGGCGAGGACGACCCGGCTCAGCGCGATCGGACGTCTAGATCCGGCGAGCTTCGATCTCTTCCTGCGTCTGCTCGGCGAGGCCCTGGCGGCGACCCGGGATCCGGAGCGGGCCGTGCGGACGGTCACCGGCGACGGCACCATCGACATCCATCTGGAGCCCCTCGGACCCGAGACCCGCGCGGTCATCGAGACCCCGGACGGGGCCTTCGGCGGCCGCGACTATCGGGTGCGCATCACCGATCTGGAGGCCGGGGCCATCCCGAGTCCGCAGACCGAGCGGACGCCGGAGCGGAATCCGGCGCCGGGCGACGAGGCCGCCGCATGAGCCAGACCAGCCTGGAACTGGGCGACCGACTCTCCCAACTCAGAGAGGACGAGCGGCGTCGGGCCCTGCGCGCCCTGCTGATGCAGCCGCTGCTCTATGCCGATCACCCCGCCTACCGGCTGGTCAAACGCCATATCGACTGGCTCAGGGAGTGGCTGCACAGCGAGACCCGCTGGGACCTGCGACTCGAGGCCGACTTCGCCCGCCTGGCCAAGACCGCCCCCGAGCACGACGACGGCAGCCGCGCCGCCCGCCCCGGCAGACGCCCGGTGGACCTGGACTTCACGCGCCGCCGGTATGCCCTCCTGTGCCTGGTGCTGGCGGGCCTGGAGCGCGGCGAGATGCAGAGCACCCTGGGCCGCCTGGGCAAGGCCGCCATGGACCAGTCCGCCGAGCCCGCTATCCAGGCCAGCGGACTGGTGTTCGAGCTGCGCTCCCAGGAGGATCGCCGCGACCTGGTAGCCGTCGTCCGCCTGCTGCTGAACCTCGGCGTGCTGGTCCGGGTGGCCGGCAGCGAGGACGCCTACATCCAGAACGAGACCAAGGACGTCCTCTACGATATCGACCGTCACGTGCTCTCCGCGCTCCTGGTGACCCGGCGCGGACCATCCCTGGTCGACACCCTGGAGCAGCCGGCGGACTCACTCGACCGGCGCATCGGTGCCATCACCGCCCGGTTCGTCGCCGACACCCCCGAGGCCCGCAATCGCGAGCTGCGCCAGCGCCTCACCGAACGTCTGCTCGACGACCCGGTGCTCTATTACGACGAACTGGACGAGGACGAGCGTGCCTATCTGCTCAACCAGCGTCACGCCATCGTCCAGCGCATCCAGGAGGCCACCGGACTGGTCCCCGAGATGCGCGCCGAGGGCATCGCCATGGTCGACCCCGAGGGCGACCTCGCCGACCAGCGCATGCCCTCCGAAGGCACCGAGGGACACATCACCCTGCTGCTGGCCGGCCATCTCGCCGAGCGTCTGTCCCAGGACCGGGCCGTGTCCTGGCCCGATCTCCATGACGCCTATCGGACCTGGGTCGAGCGCTATGGCCGCTACTGGAAAAAGGCCGCTAAGGATCCCGACGCCGGGCCGTCCTTCTGCCGCGAGGCCGCCGAGCGGTTGGCGTCGCTGGGTTTGGCCAGGATCGAGGCTGATGGGGTTCGTCCGCTGCCAGCGATTGCGCGGTATGCGGTGGAGGCGCCGCGGATTAGTCGAGTGGGCAAGAGTGGGTGACGGATACTACCGTGGTCGTTGTTCGTCAGGTGAGGGAGGTTTCAGTGCCTGTTGAGTCCCATTATGTATCGCTCGATGTTACGTCCCGCGTGATTATGTGCCTCGAAGGAGTTATCCTTTAGTTCCGAGAGAATCAGGGAATATAAATTCAACCGACGCGCTAAAGGCGTGCAGCGGTTGCTGTGCATCGTTATGCCCGACATATCTGAGATGGAGTAAAAATGTCCTTTCAAACGCCAATTACGATTTCAGAAGCGATTCGCAACATTGAACAAAATCGCTACTTGCTGCCTTCGATTCAAAGAGAGTTTGAATGGAAACATGAAAAAATCGAATGGCTTTTTGATTCGATTATGAGAAATTACCCTATCAGCTCATTTTTATTTTGGAGGGTTGAAGGAGAGACAAAACAAGATTTCAAATTTTACCAATTCCTTAAGGAATATAGGCAGCGCTACAAAACGCATAATGAGGAATTCAATACTGCAGGTCATAATGATTTCACGGCTGTGTTGGATGGGCAGCAGCGTTTGACTTCTCTATACATTGGCTTGAGAGGTAGTTATGCTTACCGGACGCCAAGATTAAGAGAAGAGAATTCAGAAAGAGTGTATCCGACTCGTAGGCTATATTTAAATCTAAATAACCCCTTGGAAAACGAAGAAGATGGTCGGATATATGAATTTAAATTTCTTACTGATTTAGAGTACTCCGCTAATGAGGTTAAGTGGTTTCGTGTGTCAGAAATATACGGGCTTTCAGATGATTTTGACTTCAATAGATATCTGGATGAGCACGGCCTCAAGGAGCGTGAGTTTTCATATAGATGCCTATCCACTCTTAAAAACGTAATTCACTCAAAGCCTATTGTGAACTTTTTCTTAGAGACAGAGCAGGAGATAGATAAAGCGCTAAATATTTTCATAAGAATTAATAGCGGTGGTGAGCCTTTGGATTTCTCTGATTTGATAATGTCAATTGCCGTTGCAAACTGGCAGAAGAAAGATGCGCGCAGAGAAATTCATGGGTTGGTCGATAGTGTGCGCGATCAAGGTTTTTCAATATCGAAGGACTTTATCCTTAAAGTGTTTCTCTATCTCCATAGCAAGGATATAAAATTTAAGGTGACGAATTTCTCTAAGTCAAACGCGGAGGATTTCGAAAAAGAATGGGATAGAATTCGGGATGCGATTTTGGCTTCATTCGATTTCGCGAAGTCGCTTGGTTTTACAGACTCAACGTTAACATCAAAAAACGCTTTGATCCCAATAATTTATTACATATATCATCGCAGGATATATAAAAACTTTCACACCAGGGTTGAATATGCATCAGATAGAGAGATCATGAGTAAATGGCTTCATGTCTCGCTTGTTAAAAGGCTTTTTGGTGGTACTTCGGATAACGTTTTAAACCAAATTCGCAGGGCGTTTACGGATGATGTGACTAAGTCTCCTATTTCAGTCGGTATATCTGTGTTCCCTGCAAGAGATATAAATAAGGAGATTCGTAAGGATACAGGCATTAGCGACGAATTTATTGAAGAGTTACTGCTAACTCAAAAGGATGATAGATACGCATTTTCTTTGTTGGCACTGCTGTTTCCTCAACTAGACTATAAGAACAACGATTTCCATAAAGATCACATGCATCCGGAGTCAAAGTATGAAGAGCTTAGTGATGGTGATAAAGAGAAATTTGGTTGGCTTACATATAATTCACTAAAGAATTTACAGATGCTGGATGCCAATGAAAATATGTCCAAGAAGGATGAAGATCTAGAATCATGGGTTGCTAAAGAATTGATATCAAAACAAAGAAATTCATTCTTTGAGAGCCACCATATCCCTGATGTGAGCTTAAAGTTGTCTGGTTTCGATGTGTTTATTACAAAGCGCTCAGAGATTCTTGCGGAAAAACTCAAAGAAATATTGGCATAACAATCATATGTATTCGGAGAGTAACAAGCGCCGCTCGTTCCTAGCTTTTCTTTTTGTTGCCGGTGATTTGAGGTGTTGGCAGGATTCTGACTGGCCGCGTTCGTGTGACACAAAATGATAGTGAGCAGGAGGCCTCAATGCATCCGGCCATAGAGCAGGCCGCACGTATCTTTCTGCAACGGGTCCGCAGAACACTGCGATCCGAGCGATGCTTGGCTCTTCAGCAGTCAAACGAGACAGACGGCTGGCGGCGATAGTGATGCCCGACATTGCCGTGCTCCTGCGTGGCGCTCAAGACGCCCCCGGTGCCTGCATTGATGCCGCCGTGAACATGGCTGGAATCGCCTTCGATGCAGTCGAGCTTCGATCTACGCTGCGCGGAGTTGGACTCGCGCGCGGCGATCGAGCGCGAAGTGATTCCCCATGAGGCGGCTTGAGATCTTGCGCGGGCCAAGCGTAACGCCGGATGCGTCAGGTCTTGATGCGTTGCGCGAGCGTTCGCTTGGCCTCCGCGCGCTCCTCAGAGATTGAATCGCTGCACCAGCGTCTCCAGCGCCTTGGAGCGTTCGACCAGGGTGCGATTGATCTGTCCTCCTTGCTCCATCGCTTGGCTGCTTTGCTCCGCCAGTTGGTTGATCCGATTCATGCTGCGGCTGATCTCGACGGCGACGGCGCTCTGTTCGTGCGCGGCGGTCGCGATCTGCTCGCCCATGTCGTTGACGCCTCCGACGCTCGCGCGGATGGCCTCCAGGGCCTTCCCGGCCTCTGCGGCCTGGCTCACGCACGCATGGGCCTGGGCGCTGCTCTCGTCGATGGCCTCCGCGACCTGGTGCGTGGCCTTCTGCAGTCCGCTGACGATGGCCGCGATCTCGCGCGTCGACTCCTGGGTGCGGTTCGAGAGGTTGCGCACCTCGTCGGCCACGACCGCGAATCCACGACCTGCCTCGCCGGCGCGGGCGGCCTCGATCGCGGCGTTGAGCGCCAGCAGGTTGGTCTGTTCGGCGATTCCGGCGATGGTCTCGATCACCTGCCCGATGTTGGCGCTGCCTTCCTCCAGACGCTTGATGACGGGCTCCATGTCGCGCATCTGCGCGCTGAGGCGATCGATCGACTCGGAGGTCTCGGCCACCTCTCGGATTCCCTCTGAGGTATGGGTTTCGGTCTCCTGAAGGAGGTTTCGGGTGGACTCCGCGTGCTGCGCCACCTTGTGCGCGGACGCGGCCATCTCGGTGCTTGCCGAGGCGATCTGGTCGGTTTCCTGCTGCTGCGAGCGCGCCATGTCGACGGTCTGCTCGCTCGCATTTAGGAGCTGAACCGCCGAGTCGTCGAGCTCGTTCGCCGTGAGCCTGACCTCCTGGATGATGCTGTGCAGGGTCTCGGTGTGGTGGTTCAATGCCTTGAACAAGGCGCCGATCTCGTCGTCGCGCTCGATCTCGATGCGGAGCCTGAGGTCGTTCTCCATGTGTCCGAGACGGGCCACTGCCCGCTTGATCGGACGCGCCACGTAGCGATTCACCGTCCAGCCGATCACCACGGAGAGTCCGAGCATCAGCAGGATCAGGATGGCGATCAGCACCCAGGCGATCTGGGTCGCGGCGGCGGTCCGCTTCTCGACGAATTCCAGGGGCTCGCCAATCAGATGGGTTCCGATCCGCTTGCCCTCGGCGTCGACCACGGGCGCCGAAACCACCAGCCAGCCGGATGTGACAAAGGTCGCGCTCTGATCCAGGAGCGCGAGATCGATTCCACGCACGAATGCGAGCGCCTTGTCGTTGAACCATTTGTCCTTGGCGAGGATGTAGTCGCCGATCCGCGTGTTCTTCGCGAGCGCGGGATTCGCTGTCCTGAGCCGCGCGTCGAGCAGCATCACGTAGTTGAGTCCGTCTGCTTGGAAATCACGGCTGACGCTGCTGACGCCCTGGATGACCTCCAGGCTGCCCAGATAGCGATCGCCGTCGAACACCGGCGCGAAGCCATGGATGTTGACGCCCAGCGGGCTGAGGTCGAGCAGCGCGAACGGCTGCTTTTTCTCCAGCATGCGGCGCATCGTGGCGCGCCCACGCAGGTCGTCGCCGAAGGATTCGGGTGCCCAGCTGCGTAGCAGCGAGTGCCCGTCGGCGGTGTGCAGATGGAAGCGCAGATTGTGGTATTTGGTCGATTCGCGATACAAGCGGGTGATGCGTCGAAGTTCTTCGATACCTTGTTCGCGTGACGTCTGGCCGAAGAGTTCGATGATCTTCGGGCTTTGGGCCAGGGCGACCGAGCTGGCGATGCCGACGTCCTGCTTGGCCAAGAGTCGTTCCTCGAGGGTCAGCCGCAGCGTTTGAGCGCAGTCGGCGATGATGTCCTCGGTCAGTCGCGATTTCACCCATTGCAGGGAGAAAAGGCCGAGTAGGATGAAGAAGCCGCCTGACAGTGTGACGATCAGCATCAGGCGTCGTTTGAGGGATAGTGCGCGGAGCATCTGGATTTCCTTCTACTGCTAAGGAGATGCCGATCGAATGCCATCCGGGCATTCGATCGGCTCGCGAGTCGAAAACAGGGGTTCCGACTCGCTCCATGTTCAAGCGCTGAGGCGCCTGAAAACGCCGGGTCATCCTTGGCCTGGACGGGAAACGCGATCAATTGGCGCTTCCCTCGTTATGCTGTCGGCGAGGATGTGCGCCGATGATCGATTCGGCAGGGGGAGGGCGGGAGACGAGATCGTCACGGTGGACAGTCCGATGGACTCGGTTGGTGCCAGTGCGAACTGCCTGGTTTGTCGAGTACGCTGGCGGTCTTGCCGGACCCAGCCGCGTTGGTACGCGGTGTGCGGGTGGCGCTTGGCGGGCGTAGACCAGAAGCCCAAGGCGTCATCAGCGGCAGCCAGTTTTGGTCCCTGGTTGTGAAAGAACGCTCAGCGTCGACTCGGACATGGTGTATCGATCTCTGTTGACTGTGATCTTGGCTGTGATCAGTCCGCAGGATACGCAACCTCGCCCGAACGGTGCCGCACACCAGAAATCACCGATGAATCGTAGGTGATTGTACTCCAGTGGAGCACCTGATATCGGGCCAGGCTGCTTGCGTTTCGTGGCCTTGCACGGCAAGGCCGATACACGATCGACCGCTCTGGCGGGCGACGCGGTTCTATGGACGCGGGACAAGCGTTTGGCGGTGATCGCGGCGGAGATCGGACTGGGATGGCAACCGCCGGCCCCGACCGCTCGACCTGCTGTTCGAGACCGGTGAGTCTCTCTATCATGTCCGCTTTGCGTTTCGGGGTCGGGTCATGCAATCCAGCATGATGTCGCCTGTCAAGGTACTCTCGCTCGAAGTGGAGGTCGCTGATAGGTCAGCTACTGCAGACTGCCAGTCGATGCCAGAGCTTTGAGTCACCTGATTGAACGAACGCGGTCCACTTTCCCCGAACGACCGTTGCCGAGCACAATTCAGGATCTTTGCGCCGCGCGATCGCTGTCATCTGGGTGTGATTCCGGTATGGTTTCGTCACGCCGACGACAGCCCACTCATCCTCGATGGCCGACCACGATCCTTCATACAAGCTCCTGTTCTCACACCGCGATCTGGTGGCGGATCTGATCCGTGGCTTCGTGCGGGAGGACTGGGTCCAGCAGCTGGACTTCACTACGCTACAGCGCGTCAGCGAGATCGGCATCAGCCACGACCTGCGCGAGCGCGAGGACGACATGATCTGGCGGCTGCGCTGGGGCGAGCGCTGGGTCTACGTCTATCTGCTGCTGGAGTTCCAGTCGACGGTCGATCGCTTCATGACGGTGCGGCTCTTGACCTATGTCGGACTGCTCTATCAGGATCTGGCCGCGGCCGGCGAGATTCCGGCTGGGAGTCCGCTGCCGCCGGTGCTGCCCATCGTCCTCTACAATGGCGAGAAGTCCTGGTGGGCCAAGACCAGTCTCGATGAACTGATCGAGCCGGACCTGCCCGATCAGCTACGCCGCTGGCAGCCGCAGGTCCGCTATCTGCTGCTGGACGAGCAGCGCCTCGCGGACACCCCGATGGCGGGTCAACGCAATATCGCCGCCGCCCTGTTCCGGCTCGAGAACAGTCGCCGCCCTGAGGATATCGAGCGGGTGCTGGCGAGTCTGATTGATTGGCTGGCCGCCCCCGAGCAAGACAGCCTGCGCCGCGCCTTCGTGGTCTGGCTCAAGCGTGTGCTGTTACCGGCACGGGTTCCAGGCGCCGAGCTACCGAACGTCAACGATCTTCAGGAGATGCGTGCCATGTTGGCCGAACGGGTTAAGACCTGGACCGAGGAGTGGAAGCAACAAGGCCTTGAGGAAGGGCTGAAGCAGGGACTTGAGCAGGGACTCGAGCAGGGCGTCTACCGCGGTGAGGCTAGGCTGCTGCGTCGGTTGTTGATCCGACGCTTCGGTGTCCTGCCTGCCTGGGCCGAGGCGCGCCTCGAGCAAGCTGGCGAGTCCGAGCTAGAGATTTGGGCCGATCGCGTCTTGGACCGCGACACGCTGGAAGAGGTGCTTGAGGAGCCGATATGAGGATCCGTCCAAGCTCAAAGGGCTACTGTGCGTCCATCCTGTGTCTGGGTGCTCACAGGGATCAGCGCTCGATGTGCTCGGCGATGTCGAGCCCGTCGCCAACCTCCACTCCCAAGTGACCATCACGGGCGTGGTCTTGCTCGAAATCGGCAACCCATTGTCACGATTTGCGTGATCGTCAGCGGTACGAATCATCCAGGATTTCCGATTGCCATCCTTCCCATCTTTGCGGTTCAACATCCCTACCAATCGATGACCGAGATCCACGACGCCCCATTGCCCCTGAGACCCCGCTGGCAGCCCCTACGCTTAGGTCTAGTCGACCTCTTCTACTACGACGACGAGGAGATCTGGCTTCGGGACGGCAATCTGCTGCTGCGCGGCAACAACGGGACCGGCAAGTCCAAGATCCTGGCCATGACGCTGCCCTTCCTGCTGGACGGGCAGCTGATCCCCTCGCGCGTCGAGCCGGACGGCGATCCCGGTAAGCGCATGGAGTGGAACCTGCTGCTCGGGGGTCAGTATCAGGAGCGTCTGGGCTACGTCTGGATGGAATTCGGCCGGGACAATGAGGGCACGCCCGAATTCTGCACCCTGGGCTGCGGCATGCGTGCCGTCGCCGGGCGCGGCGCGCCGGAGCGCTGGTTCTTCATCACCCCCCAGCGCGTGCGCCGCGACCTGAGGCTGGTGGACGGCAACGGCCGTGCACTGTCCAGGGACCGTCTGCTCGAGGCGCTGGGCGATTGGGGCGAGCTGCACACCAGCTCGGCCCAGTACCGCGCCCGGGTCGACGAGCGGCTCTTCCGGCTTGGTCCGCAGCGCTTCGAGGCCCTGCTCAATCTGCTGATCCAGCTGCGCCAGCCCCAGCTCTCCAAGCGTCCGGACGAGCGGGCCCTGTCCTCGGCCCTGACCGAGGCGCTGCCGCCCCTGGATCAGGCCGTGCTCAACGACGTGGCCGACGCCTTCCGCAACCTCGAGGAGGAGCGCAACACCCTGGACGGACTCAACGAGGCCCGCGCCTCGGTGGGCGAGTTCCTCCAGCATTACCGAGGCTACTGTGCCGTGGCGGCTCGGCGCCGGGCGCAGGCCGTGCGTCAGGCGCAGAGCGTCTGGGAACGGATCGGCGGCGAGCTGCGCGAGACCGCCCAGGCCCTGACCGAGGCCGAGGCGGCCAGGGTCCACGAGGAGAATCGCCAGGGATTCCTCGACCTCAAGCTCGGACAGGGCCGCACCCAGCTGCAGACCTTGCGCGACAGCCCCGAGATGCGCGACGCCAACCGGCTCGAGGAGGCCGCGTCCCGTGCCGCCGAGCGCCGTAGGTTTTGCCAGACCCTGCAGGACAAGCTCGAGCGCCTGGTCACCGACGCCAATCGTCAGGAGGCGCGCCTGGCCGAGGATCGGCAGGCCTGCGTCCAGGAGAGCGAGCAGCGGGTGCGCGCGCTGGACGCCTGGCTCGAACCGGCGCGTATCGCCGGCATCGCCCGTGCCCATGAGACCGCGCTCGATCCATTGGGACTGCCCGACGGCGGTCCGGATCCGCGATCCGGCTCGGACCCCGCCATCGGCAGGGCCGCTGAGGCCGTCCAGGCCGAGGTCCGGCGCCGTAAGGAGGCCATCGCCCGGCTCCGTGGTCTGATTCGGGCGCTGGAGGAGGCCGAGCGGCAGGAGACCCGCGACCGTGAGCGTCGCGAGCGGGCCGTCGAGGCCATGGAGCGTTTGGATCAGGACCGTGCCCAGGCGGCCGAGGGCGTCGAGCAAGAGGGCGCGGCGCTGGTCTCCGCGCTGCGTCACGCCCTGGAGACCCATCGCGAGCTGCGGCTGGACGACCCGGAGTCACTGCTCGCCGAGCTCGGGGACTGGTGCGCGTCCCTGTCCGGCGACAATCCGGCGGGGCGCGCCCTGCTGAGAAGCTACGACGCCGCGCGGGACGCCCTGCGCAGCACCAGGGAGGCGGCCCTGCGTGCCCGCACCGAGGCCCGGGCCGCCGTTGCCGCGCTCGAAGAGGAGCGGGGCCGGATCGAGCAGGGCGAGCTGGCCGAGCCGCCGATCCCCTACACCCGGGATTCGGAGGCGCGCCGGGATCGGGAGGGCGCCCCGCTGTGGCAGCTGGTGGATTTCGCCGACGCCCTGCCGGCCGGCGAGCGTGCGGGGCTCGAGGCCGCCTTGGAGTCGAGCGGTCTGCTGGACGCCTGGGTCATGCCCGACGGAACCCTTTGGGACGCCACGACCTGGGACCGGCGGCTCGGACCCATCGCGCCCGCGCCCCGGAGTCTGGGCGAGGTCCTCGCGATCGCCATCGATCCCAACGACGACGCCGCGAGCCGGGTTGCGCCGGAGACGCTGGCCGGTATCCTGGCCGGCATCGGCTGGGGCGAGCAGGGGCATCCGGCCTGGGTCGACGGCGCGGGACGCTGGTGTCTCGGTCCCGCATCGGGTACCTGGGGCAAGCCTGAACCGACCTATATCGGTCATGCGGCGCGTGAGGCGGCCCGGCGGCGGCGTCTGCAGGAGATCGCCGAGACTCTGGAAGAGCTGCAGGAGCAGATCCAGTCGCTGGACGAGGAGATCGAGCGCCTGGCCGAGCGGCTGACGACCCTGGAGCACGAATGGCATGGCCTTCCGAGCGACCAGGGGGTGCGGTCAGCCCATCAGCGTCACGACGACCTGCGTGAGCGTCTGGCCAGGAGCCGTGAGGAGGTCGAGCATCTGAGCGGCATCCTGGAGCGGAGCCGGGCCGCCGCCGAGCGTTGCCGCGAGGCCCGGGACACGAACGCGCTCGACCTGGATCTGCCTGCGGATGCGGCGGGTCTCGACGGGATCGGCGAGGCCCTGACCCGGTACGAGCATCTGGCGGCTGGCTTCTGGCCCAGTCTGCGTCACCATTGGGACCGGCTGCAGCGGGTCCGCGAGCTGGCGGAGCAGGTCGCCGAGCTGGCCGAGCGCCGCGCCGAACAGCAGGACGAGCTGGGTCGGGCCAAGCGCGAGCAGCGCGAGGCCGAGGAGATCTGGCACACATTGCGCGAGACCCTCGGGGACAGCGTCGAGCAGCTGCAGCGGCGCATCCGCGAGACCGAGGAGCACATCCAAGACCTCGAGCGACAGCATAAAGACAATCGCAATCGGCATGCCGAGGCCATCTCGGAGGCCAGCCGACTCGTCGAGCGTCACACCGCGCTCACCGTCAGTCTTCAGGAGCGCGACCGGGAGCGCCGCGAGGCCATCGACGTCCTGGCCGGCTTCACCCGGGTCGGTCTGCTGCGCATCGCCACCCCGGACCTGGAGGCCCCGGAGCGCGACACCCCCTGGCCGGTGGATCCGGCGGTGCGTCTGGCCCGGCAGATGGAGCAGAGCCTGAGCGCGGTGGACCACGACGACATCGCCTGGCGTCGCCAGCAGCAGGGGCTCTACGACCGCTTCCAGCCCCTGCAGCAGACCCTCTCGCGCTACAACCATTCGGCCCATATCGAGCAGGACGGCGAGCTGCTGCTGGTGCGGGTCATCTTCCAGTCCCGTCCCTGCGGACCGGACGCGCTGGCCGAGAACCTGGACGCCGAGGTCGCCGAGCGCAAGGCCCTGCTCGACGCCAAGGAGCGCGAGCTGCTCGAGGCCCATCTGATGAGCGACGTGGCCACCCATCTGCAGCAGCTCATCGGCGACGGCGAGCGCATGGTGGAGCGCATCAATCAGGAGCTGGAGCACCGTCCCACCAGCACCGGCATGAAGCTGCGTCTGGCCTGGGTGCCCCTGGACGAGGAATCCGGCGCGGCCCCGGCTGGTCTCGCCGAGGCCCGCAAGCGGCTGCTGCGCCAGACCGTCGCCGCCTGGTCCAACGATGATCGCAGCGCGGTGGGCGAGTTCCTGCAGCGGCGCATCGACGAGGTCCGCCAGTCCGACGACGGCGGCACCCTGATCCAGCATCTGGCCCATGCCCTGGACTATCGCCGCTGGCACCGATTCACCGTCGAGCGCTGGCAGGGCGGGCGCTGGCGTCCCGCCTACGGACCCGCCTCCGGCGGCGAGCGCGCCCTGGTGGTCACCTTGCCGCTGTTCGCCGCCGCCTCCAGCCACTACGGCAGCGCTGCCCCCGAGGCCCCGCGTCTGGTCATGCTCGACGAGGCCTTCGCAGGCATCGACGACGACTCGCGCGCCAAGTGTCTCGGGCTCATGGCCCAGTTCGACCTGGACTTTATGCTCACCAGCGAGCGCGAATGGGGCTGTTATGCCGAGGTGCCGGGCCTGGCCATCGCCCAGCTGGTGCGCCACGAGGGCATCGACGCCGTCTATCTCTCGCGCTGGACCTGGGACGGGGCCCAGCGTCGTCCCGACGAGCCGCCGCCGATGGAGGCGCCGGTCGCCGAGGAGGCGGCCATCGCGGAAGGCGACGTGCATGACCCGCAGCAAAGCCTGTTCTGAGCCTTCCGGGGTCGATCTGCCGCGGCTCCGGTCCCTGCTGGATCGCCCTGAGCTCGCGCGCATCCTGCGGGCCGTCCGGACCGGGCTGGAGCGCGGCGGGGCGGAGCGGGTCTCCATCGCCGATCCCACGGAGCAGGAGCGCCGAGCGCTGGACGAGCTGCTGGGGCGCAAGCCCAGCACGGGCGCGCGCCTCGGTCTGTCATTGGGACAGCTGGAAGACACCCTGAGACGCGCCGGTCTGGCCCCGGATCTGCGCTCATCCGTCGAGGCGCTCGGCGGCCCTTTGCGCAATCCGAGTTGGGAGCGTGATGAGCGAGAGCGGGCCTGGCGGCGGGTCTTCGATAGCCAGGGCGCGAAAGCGGAGCGGCTGGGGGCGGGCGCATGGCTGGCGGCCTTGGAGCGTGAGGGCCTGTTGAAGCGGCTCGCGGGGCAGGATCACGCGCGGGCCGAGACGCTACTGAGCCATGCGCTGGGCGTTCTTCGGTGTCTCCCTCAGCGGGGCAAGACCTTGAGTGCTCTGGCGGCCGAGTGTCTCGGCGACGCCCATGGTCTCGACGAGGGTCGGCCCGTAGCGACCCTGGTTCGACGTGCGCTGAATGACGACGCACAGCCGGACTCCAGCGACGCGCTCTGGGCGTCCGCCGGCGTCCTGGTCGGGGGCGGTATTACGAGCAGCGTCTTGGCCCTGAATCTGCGCGTCGAGACCGGTGGTGCGACCGCGTCCATCGTCGATGCCGCCGCCGGCAGCGGCGAGCCCATCTATCTCACCCTGAGACAGCTGCTGAGAGATCCGCCAGCCTGGGCGCCGTGCGCGATGCCTGTCTCCATCTGCGAGAATCCGGCCGTCGTCGCCGAGGCCGCGAATGCCCTTGGTTCGGATTGCGCGCCATTGATCTGCACCCGAGGACAGCCCAGCGCGGCGGTCGTCACGCTGCTGAACCAACTCGCCGCCGCCGGGATCCGGCTCAGATACCACGGCGATTTCGATTGGCCCGGCATCCGCATCGCCAACGGCATCATCGGCCGTCATGGCGCGATCCCCTGGCGCATGGGGGCGGCGGATTATCTGGAGGCTGCGGATTCGGGCAAATCCTTGACCGAGGATACGGTCGTCGCCGACTGGGATCCGGAGCTCGGCCGGGCGATGCAGGAGCGCGGACAGGTCATCGAGGAGGAGCGGGTGCTCCAAACCCTTCTGACCGACTTGGATGTCCGCGTCGACAGCAGTGCTTCACATGAATGAATCGTGTAATGATTATTGACTCAATGATATGCGTGGGACGCGATCAGGGGATCATCCATCGATAGAGCCTCGATTTTCGTCGGTGCCCTGTATCCGATAGGTGGATGTGAGTCCGCGGTCGTTTTCGCCGACTCGATCATGGGGCCTCCGTCATGCCTCAGTCTATTCGCGTAAACTTCTCGTTCCACTAAAGTGGACCCCATGTCCAGGACAGTTTTCCCCCGAATTTAAGTTGTACTGGCCACCTCAATCGCAGCGGTTTGGCGCTGCCCCAGTGTTGTCTCGCCGAAGCGATCGACGATCTTGGCCCCACCCCCGTTTCCCGATCGGTAGACCGCATCAGGCGTGAGGTACCCCAGGGATTG
>NZ_AFWT01000064.1 GCF_000224065.1 Thiorhodococcus drewsii AZ1 | reverse complement strand
GCTACGCCAGCTTGCCCGAGCTGCTCCTGGGGTTGACTGAGTATTTCGCCTTCTACAACGGAGAGCGCCCCCACCAATCCCTGGGGTACCTCACGCCTGATGCGGTCTACCGATCGGGAAACGGGGGTGGGGCCAAGATCGTCGATCGCTTCGGCGAGACAACACTGGGGCAGCGCCAAACCGCTGCGATTGAGGTGGCCAGTACAACTTAAATTCGGGGGAAAACTGTCCTGGACATGGGGTCCACTTTACATAACAAAGGGCTCGCCCCGCACATCACAGGTGTCACCATAGGGCATCGTCCTGTCCAGCCCTTGTGAGCAGTTGAAGCAACAAGTCTTTCTCGGATCGGACGCGTTCGTTGGCGAACTCAGCCATCGAGTGCCGAAGGACCGGGACTTGAGCGAAGTCCCCCTCGCTCAGCGTCGCCCACCCGCCAAGCCGCTGGCCGAGTACGTCAGCCTGTACTCCGATCGAGATCAAGCCATTGCAGCAGCCTACGCCAGCGGCGGGCACACTCTGAAAGACATTGGGGAGCATGTTGGTCTGCATTACGCGTGGATCAGCTGTATTGTTTGCGCAGCTGACGAAGCAAAAAGCAAGATCTGACATTAGACAGAAAAGGAGTCCATGCTGATGCACCGCAACGCCATCCTGTCCCTGGTTGCCGTTCTCGCCCTCGCCACCCTTGGGACCGAATCCTGTGCCTTGGGCGGTCCGGCCCCGGCGGCTGCAGCCAGACCCGTGTTCGTATTCGAGGACATCACCTTCGATTATGAGTTGCAGCGCAACATCGGCTATGCGGTCTCTGGCGGCGCGGACATCAACGAATGCCTCTTCACCGCCCATACCATTGTGCCGGGTGACGGCGACTCCTGGTTCAATGCCTGGAACGGACTCGCCCGACGCATCCACGCCGACGCAACCGGGGCACTGGGCAAGGGACAGAAGGTTTCGGCGCGCGAGGCCCTGCTGCGTGCCAGCAACTACTACCGTACCGCCGCCTTTTTCCTGCACGGTAACCCGTCCGATCCCCGCATCGCAGAAACTGCGGACCTCAGCCGCGAGACCTTTCGGAAGGCCGCAACGCTCATGCCGAGGCCCGTGGAGACGATCCGCATCCCGTACGAGGATACGACCTTGCCCGGTTACTTCCTCCAACCCGACCGCAGCGCCGCGCCCAAAAAGACGCTGATCCTTCAGACCGGCTTCGACGGTACGGGCGAGGAACTCTACTTCACCGCCGTCTTCGCCCTGGACCGCGGATACAACGTGCTTATCTTCGAGGGCCCGGGACAGGGGGCTGCGCTCTTGGAGCAGGGGCTGCACTTCCGCCATGACTGGGAAAACGTGGTCACTCCAGTGGTGGACTATGCCCTGGGCCGCCCGGAGGTCGACTCCGGCAAGGTGGCGCTCATGGGCCTCAGCATGGGAGGTTTTCTGAGCCCCCGTGCCGCCGCCTTCGAACACCGTCTAGCCGCCTGCGTGGCCAATCCCGGCCAGTTCGACCTCTACGGCACGAAGCGCCCTTCGCCTGATGCATGGAAACAGATGCTCGCTGACCCGGACGCGGCCAACCAAGAGCTTCGCGCCCAAATGAAGAACAATGTGGGCCTTCGCTGGTGGATCGAGAATGGCCTGTTCACTACCGGCGCGGCGACTCCACTGGATTTTATGAAGTTCTGGGGGGAATTCACCCTGAAGGACGTGGTCCAGGACATCCGGTGCCCGACCCTGGTTATCGGCTCCAACGGCGATCATTTCCTGACTCTGGCCGACTCCCGCGCCCTCTACGACAAGCTCCGGAGCCCCAAGACGTTCCTCACATTCCTCGGTAGCCACCAGGCCAACCAACACTGCCAGGTCGGGGGCATGGCCGCTGGCATGGCCCTGATCCTCGATTGGCTGGACGGGGTGTTGCAATAGCCCGTGGGGCGGGCTCGTCTTGAGCGCAAACCTGATGCCCTGGATTGCCCTCGTGACCAGGCCCCTCTGAGTCGAAATCGTTTGGGAAGGGCTGCGCCAGCAGGTCTAAAGACATCGGCGACCATTGTGGTCTGCATTACGCGCGGATCAGCCGGATCGTGCGCGCTGCCAAAGAGGCAAAAGTCAATACCTGACATCATCTCCTGGCCAGGTGCAGATAGTGCGACGGTTCTTGTCATCGAATCGTCTTGGTCCTGTTACATTGACGCAAAGTCGGCATCGCGCAGAGGCTCGCCGACTCTTGTTGTCGCGCTCGGAGACCGAGCGTTCCTTGACGCGAATCCAGGTCGGTGGCCTTTTCCGCCGACCGCTGAAATAAGACTGATGTGACGCTCCACACCGTGGAGCGTCATGGCCAGGGAGTTATGTACCGAATGGATCAATCGATGATCAAGGCCCAACCGAGCGATACGTGACTCGTGTGACCGGCAAAGGCTCAACCCCGAACCGACCGATCGACGTGAGAGAGAACAGAAGAGAGAAGGGGCTTGAGCGAAGTCCCTATATCGTTAAGCGGCAGTATAAACATGTCACTAGTGATTCAAGAAATTCCGGCAAGAGATGCTCCAATAGAGCTGTTGCTGCTTGCTGATCCCTCTGAAGACAAGATTCGCTCTTATCTTTCCGGTTCAACGTGCTTCATTGCTTCAAGTAATGGGACCGTGGTCGGCGCATGTGTTGTCCAGCCGCGCGGCTCAGGCGCGCATGAGCTCATGAGCATCGCCGTACAGCCAGCCCATCAGAAATCCGGCTATGGCACGGCGCTACTGAAATGGATTGTTGAATTTTTTCGAAAATCTGGTGCAAGCCAATTAGAGGTAGGCACCGGCACGTTTGGCTATCAACTTGCCTTCTACCAGCGGCATGGCTTTCGGGTGACGAGCATCGACCATGACTTCTTCGTCAACAACTACCCTGAGCCGATTTTCGAGGACGGGATACAACTCTTCGACATGCTGCGTCTCGCGCTCAAGTATCCCAGCAAGGTCGCCTAAATTCGTTGTGATCGCGGCGGGGGAGTGGCGAGTCCGACGAAGATGACGATCCCGTCGCCGCCGGGGTTCGACAGGATGTCGACATCGAAGCGGGGCTTCCAATTGTTGATGGTCCAGACGTTTCCGGCGGCATCGATCTGTACGCTCGTCTGCCGCATCATGGGAGCGAAGCTCGGTGGCGCACCAGGTCCGTAGAGTGGATCGCCATTGGAGAGCAGGACCGGAGCCCCCTCGGATGGCAGGGTGTAACCCGTCTCGGGCGAGATCGGATCGCCGAGTGCCAGCCCAGGCGGGCAGGCGGCCGGGTTGGCCCCGCACAGCTTCGACAGGCGTCCCCGGTCGAAGACGTTGCCGATCGCGAGGTCGCCGAAGTTGGCGACCCAGACGTTGCCCTCACCGTCCACCGTGATGCCCCAGGGGCCATCGATTCCGCCGCCGCTGAACTCTCCGAGCTGTTCTCCGTCCGGGCTGTAGGCGAATACCGAATCGGTGCCCTGCGAGGCGAACCAGGCGTTACCCGCAAAATCCGTGGCCACCACCTTGAGGGTGTCTCCGACCGGCGCGATGAACCTCTGTTCGAGTTCGCCCGTGTCGGTGAGCGCGTACTTGGCGATGCTGCTCTGGTGCTCGCCCGCGAGTCCGCCGGAGAAGGTGACCCAGGCCGCCGCCTGACCAGGGATCGGGGCGACCCCGAACGGCGCGTCCTCCCAGTCCACTACGGCGGAGACGCTGTCGTCGGGATTGCCGTTGCGAAATACCCAAACCCCGCTGCCGCCGGCGACATTGGTGTCGCCGAGGCTTGCCATCCAGATGTTCCCCCAGTCATCGGGCTCGATGGCCTGAACACGGTAAGGGCCGAAGTAACCGACATCGGAGAGCGGGGAACCGTCGGCGGCGTCGAACGTGGAGACGCTCCCGGTTCCGGCCCCGCTGGGACTGCCGGCGGTCTGACTCGGATAATAGAGGTCCTTGGGACTGCCCCAACCGAAATTGCCGAACCAGACCCGATCCTTCTGGTCGACCGACACGCCCCAGCCCACACCGAGCAGCCCGCCCGACGCGAAGGGCGAAACGGGCTCGCCTCCGGTTCCATCCGCCGGTTTGCCGTCCGGCCTCAGGACGACGTTGTACTTGGTGGAATTCGGCGTTCCCTGTGTGACGTTATTGGCGACCCAGGCGTAACCATAGGAATCCCAGTCGACGTTGGCCACGCCTCCGAACGGGATATCGGATTGGCCCGTGTTGTTCAGCTTGACCGTGATGGACCATTGGTCGGGCGCTTGGCTCAGCGCCGGGGCATAGCCCTGACGGAGAGAGGACAACAAATAGAGGAGGTCGGGGTCTACGGCCGGGTTTCGAGCGAGATTGGCCAAGCCAATAGCCGTATCCGCCGGCACCTGGCCGCGCTCGTCGGTGAGCAGTGGCAGGAGCGCCTTGGCGTAAGACGGCGCTACGGCACACAGATTGAGCAGATTGGCCAATGAGCGCGTGAGTCGGAACGAATTGGTCTGATCCGCGTTCGGCGGCGAGCTCAACACCGCCGAGACCTCGCCCGTGACCGGATTGGCGATATTCGCGCTCATCATCGCCGCGATGCGCAGGCGGAAGGCGTTGCCGGCGATCTGGCCCGAGCGAAGAAACTGTGCCATCGCGTAGGAGGCGGCGACGCTGGTCATTTCGTTGATGGTCGCAACCTGAGGCAGCGTCTCGCCGAGAACGGTCAACAACCGAACCTGGTCGGTGACGGTGGCGGAGAGGAAGAGGATGCTAGCCGATGTCGCCCGGCCAGTCTCGAGGTGGAACAGGCCATCGCTTCCGGTTCTCGTCGTCGCCAGGGCGACTGGGGCGAACTCGGTGGCCTCGTACAGCGTGATGGCAACGTCCTGGATCAGATCCGGATGATCCGTCGTCGCGAGATTCAGCTGCCCGTTCAGCTCCGCGCCCCTGGCCGATCCCAAGAACAGATAGAGCCCGATGGCACAAAGCATCCAAAGTCCTCGAAATCCGCGAGTATTGGCGTGTCGATTCATGGTGTCACCCGGTCGATGGAGCCTGAAGATGATTGTCCACGAAACGTTCGGGCGATTGACCACTGAGTTCGCGCGGATTGCCTCGTGAGCTGATCGATATCGGTCCACTGAAAGGCCGTGTCAAGCCTCTCAAAGCGCATCGAGCGCAAAGGGCAGCGCGCCGCGAAGGGGGCGGCGATCACCTCCACGTCGTCCACGAAACTCGCCGATATAGGCGTCAGCTCCGGGTTTTCGGTTGCACGGCATCCCGATGAAATAGCGAATAGACCGCCGGTATCAGCACCAGGGTGATGAGCGTCGAGGCCGCTAGCCCGCCGAGCACGGCGCGGGCGAGGGGGGCTTGGGCGTCGGCGCCCTCGCCGATGCCGAGGGCGAGCGGCAGCAGGGCGAGCAGGGTGGTGGAGGTGGTCATGAGGATGGGGCGCAGTCGGCGCCGGCCGGCCTCGGCCAGTGCCTCGCGGACCTGGAGCCCCTCCGCGCGCAGACGTCCGGTCTGGTCGACCAGCAGGATGGCGTTGTTGACCGCGATGCCGCAGAGCATGATGCAGCCGATCGCCGACTGCAGGTTGAGCGTGGTGTCGGTGAGCAGCAGGGTCAGCACCACGCCGACCGAGGCGACCGGGACCGAGAGCATGACCACCAGCGGGTCGAGCAGGGATTCGTACTGGGAGGCCAGTACCATATACACCAGCACCAGGGCGAGCAGCAGCGAGACCAGTAGTTCGTCGAAGGCCTTTTGCTGTTCCTCGTAATTGCCGGCGATGGTGAGGTCGTAGCCGACCGGGCGCGGGATGTCGCCGAGACGCTCGCGCACGTCGGCGGCGACCGAGCCAAGGTCGCGCCCGGAGACGTTGGCGGTGACGCTCACCACGCGCTGCTGGTCCTTGCGCTCGACGATCACCGGGCCGCGTCCGTCCTCGGTCGTGACCAGATTGCGCAGCGCCACCTGCTCGCCGTCCGGGGTGCGCAGGGTCAGGTCCAGGATCTCGTCGATCGAGCGCTTCTCGGCGTTCTCGAGCTGGACCAGGATGCGGTAGGAATCGCCCTGGGTGCGCAGCTCGCCGGCCTTGGAGCCGGCCACGGCGGTCTCGACCACCTCGGTGACGTCGCGTACCGTGAGCCCCAGGTCGGCGATCTTGTCGCGCAGCATATGGATCTGCAGTTGGGGGATGCCGGCCTCGCGGCTGACCTCCACGTCGGTTACGCCAGCGACGTCGCCGATGGCGTCCGCCGCCTGTCCGGCCAGCAGTCCCAGGGTGTCCAGGTCGAATCCGCGGACCTCCACCGTGACGCCCTCGGTGCCAGCCAGCAGACGTTCGAGCAGGAACTGTCCCTGGGGGGCGCGGGTGCGGATCTTCATGCCGGGGATGCGTCCCTCAAGCCGTTGGCGCAGGTCCTCAGCGATCTCTTTGTTGGAGCGCGCGCGCTGGGCCGCCGGTGTGAGCGAGAGCCGGATCTCGCCCTTGGCCTTGGCGCTGCCCCGGGTGCCCGAGGTGACGACCGAGACGACCGAGGAGGTCGCCTCGGGTACGGCGGCATAGACGATCGCTTCCATCTGACGGGTCTGGCGGTCGATGAGATCCAGACGGGTGCCGACCTCCATCTCGCCCGTGACCCGCACCTCGCCCTCGTCGCTGGGCGGGAGGAACTCGGTGCCGATGAAGGGGGCCAGCAGCAGGATGACGGCGAAGGTGGCGGCTGCTGCGGTCGTGGTCAGCCAGGGGTGGCGCAGCGCCCAGCCCAGCAGGACGCCGTAGCTGTCTTCCATGGCGGTCAGCCAGCGCCCGACACGCTCGGCCAGACGGGCCGTCCAGCCGCCGTCCGATCCCGGCGGTCGGTCGTCGATCAGCCGCGAGGCGAGCATGGGCACCAGCCCGAGCGCGACCAGCAGCGAGCACAGCAGGGAGAACATGATGACGTAGGCCAGCTCCTGGAAGAGCACGCCCGGCACGCCGCGCACGAAGATCAGGGGCAGGAAGATGGTCAGTGTGGTGATGGTCCCGGCGACGACCGCCGAGGCGACCTCGCGGGTGCCGGCGACGGCGGCGGAGCGCGGCGGCTCGCCGCCGCTCTGGTGGCGCCGATAGACGTTCTCCAGCACCACGACCGAGCTGTCGACCATCATGCCGACACCTAGCGCCAGTCCGCCCAGGGTCATGAGGTTGAGGGTGAATCCGCCGAAATAGAGCAGGGCGAAGGTGGCGAGCACCGAGATGGGAATGGCCAGCGAGATGACCAGGGTGCTGCGCAGGTTGCGCAGGAAGAAGAGCAGCACCAGGACCGCCAGCGCGCCGCCGTAGAGCACCGAGTTGGCGACGTTGGTGATGGAGCGCTGGATGAAGTTGCCCTGGTCGATGACGGGAACGATGTGCAGCTGGGGGAAGTCGCGGTTGATCGACTCGACCTGTTTGAGCACCGCGCGCGCGACCTCGACCGTGTTGGACTCGGCCTGCTTGCGGATGGCCAGGCGCAGACCGCGCTCGCCATTGACCCGGATGAGACGGGTCAGCTTTTCGTAGGTGTCGGTCACCTTGGCGACCTGGCCCAGGGTCACCAGGGTGCCTTCGCGCCGGCCGATCACGGTCTCGCGGATCTCGTCGAGGTTGGTGAATTCGGCCGGGGCGCGCAGGGTCACCTCGTAGCGTCCGCGTTCGAGCTTGCCGGCCGGCAGGTCGAGGTTGGCGTCCTCGATGGCGTCGAGGATGTCGTTGAGCGCGAGCCCCAGGGCGTTGATCTTGCCCGGATCCAGCTTGACCCGCACCTCGCGGGTGAAGCCGCCCCATGGGTCGACCTGGGCCACGCCGGGGATGCGGGCGAAGCGGTAGCGGATCTGGTTCTCCACCAGCTGCGTCAGCTCGACCGGATCCAGATGGCTGGAGATGCCGAGCAGTACCACCGGGAAGGAGTCCACGTCGAACTTGCTGATGCGCGGCCCCACGATGTCGTCCGGCAGCTCGCTGATCTCGTCTTCGAGCGTCGCCTGCACGTCGACCGCCAGGTTGTCGATGCTGGTGCCCCAGGCGAAGCTGACGCGCACGCTGCTGTGGCCCTCGTAGGAGCTGGAGGTCATCTCCACGATGCCGGGCACGGTGGCGACGATCTCCTCGACGATCTGGGTGACCAGACGCTCGATGACGATGGGGTCGGCGCCCTCGTACTCGGTGCGGACGGTGAGGGTGGGCAGCTCGATGCTGGGGAGCAGGTCGACCTGCAGCCGGCTGAGCGAGAGCCCGCCGAGCACCATCACCATGAGGGTCACCATGACGGTGAAGATAGGCCGGCGGACGCTGGCGCTGGCCAGGTTCATGGCGCCGTTCCCCGCTCGACGATGCGCACCGACGCGCCGTCGCGCAGTTGCTGCTGTCCCAGTACCACCACGCGACCCTCCAGCCCTTCTCCGATCACCTCGACCTGATCACCCTGTCGGATGCCCGGTTTGACGGGGCGCCAGACGGCCTTGTCCGCATCCGCGTCGATGACGAAGAGGCCATCGAGTCCATCGCGTCTGGTGAGCGCCTGCTCCGGGACGATGATTGCGTCTTGGTGTCGATCCAGAATCAGTGTGGCGCGCGCGAACATGCCAGGCTTGAGACGGCGGTCGGGATTCGCGACGCCGATCTCGACCCGGGCCTGACGGGTGGACTCGCGGAACACGGGGGCGATGCGCTGGATCTGTCCCTCGAAGGTCTCGTTGGGGTAGGCGTCGGTCGCGATCAGGGCCTGAGTGCCGCTTTTGAGGTCGGCATAGTCGCGTTCGGTGACGGAGAAGACGGCGGTGATGGGATCGAGCTCGACGATGCGCAGCAGTGCCGTGTTGGCGGTGACCGTCTCGCCCTCGTCGACGAAGCGCTCGGCCACCATGCGCCGCTCGCTGCCGCCGCGCCAATCGGCCGTGACCTGGGTGTAGCCGAGCCGAATCCGGGCCGTCTCCAGGTTGGCCTGTGCGCTCGCGACCCGCGCCTCGGTGACCGAGACCAGCGCCCGCTTGGCCAGCTGCTCGGCGCGGGTGGTGTCGAGCTGAGACTCGGAGCTGAGGCCGCGCGACTGGAGCTTCTCGATCCGTTCCAACTCGCGCTCGGTGATCTTCAGCAGGCTTTCGGCCTCCAGGTGGCTTGCCTGGGCGACGGCCAGATCCGCCTCGGCGCGGGCTGCCTCCTGGACGTATTCGGCATCATCCAGAATGGCGACCACCTGGCGGCGACTCACCTCGTCGGCCAGATCGACGTTCAGGACCTCGACCCGACCGCTGACCTTGGGGGCCACGACGAACTCGGCATGGGCTTCCAGCGTGCCGGTGAAGGTACGCTGTTTTTCGATGGGGCCATGGGTGATGGCGGCGACCTCGACCGGAATCGGTCGCGTGGTGGCGTCATCTCCGCGCGATGGCGAGGTCTCCCGCAGTTGTTGCTGGACGGCCCATGCCATCCAGCCCAAGCCGCCGATCAGAATCAAGGTGAAGAGCAGGGTCTTGCGGCTGGGGCGTGTCACGGCATCGGGATCCAGTTGAGTGTTGGCTCGGTTCGAAGCTTGGTCCATCAAGGGTTGGGGGCGTTCCCCGTTGCCGATTATCCCGCAGTCCTTACTGCGCCGATGCACGCGATCGGCTCGCCGTGCTCATGTGACATCCTGTTTCCGATGGCTGGGACGGAAAGGGCCGTCGACCGATGCCCCGGATGTTGCCATCTGGCCGAACGGGTGGGCATCCTTGGAATGAGAGTTATCACCGGGAGAGATCGCATGGATGATATCCAGGCGCAGGATTTTCCACAGTCGACATGCGCGGAGATCGAGCCGATGCGCCTCGAGCGTCCGGCCTTCGCCCTCTACATCGACGCCGACAATCAGTCGGCCCAGAGCGCCGCGGCCCTGATCGACGTCCTTCAGCATGACGTCGGCGGCTCGATCCATCGCGTGACCTTGGCCGGGAACGACAAAGGAAACAAGAACGACTCCTGGATCAAGGCGTTGCGGGAACTGATTCCCGGCCTGGCGATCGAGAATCTGTCCGTGCCCTGTCGCCCCAATGCCGCCGATATCGCGCTCATCCTCGCCCTGGGGAAGGATCTCGCCGAGCATCTGCGAACCCGGATGCGCGTGGTGGTCGTCTCACGCGATACGCTGTTGCTCGATGCCGCCGAGCAGGTCAAGGACGCGGGCGTTCGGCTCTATGTCGCCTATGCCGACAGTCAGATTCCGACGGCTCGACGCGCCAATCTGACCACCTTTCTGCTCCCGAATTTGGCCGAGCCGCCTCATGCGGCCGAGAGGACCGTCGAGCCGGATAGCGAGTCGCGGATCCACCTGGTCCGGCCGATGTCCCAACCCGCGAGCGCCGTTCCGAAGGAGGTCGCGCAGGCCATCAAGCACGTGCGCGAGACCTGTGCTCAGCAACCGGGAGGAGGGTACAGCCCAACGGAGGTGGGCTAGGCGCTCACCAACCTCGGCTACAAGACACCGGCCTCACGCCGAGGGGTTTTGGCTCAGTTTCCCGGCCTCCAGGAAGCGGGGAAGGGGATGCAGAAGCGCTTGCTGTTCTAGGCTGGCATTGGACCGGGCCTGTGATGGATCAAGGCCGGGTCCATGGGTGCGGCATCCGCTTCTTCGCTGACGGCTTCGTTCCAGTTGCTGATAGTGGTGGAGTATTGTCCGTTGGCGTCCGCAGTCGTCTGGACCGCTGACGGCGCATATGATCACTACCTGCATAGACTGCGCGGGTAATCTTTCGCAATAGGATTTCTTTGAGCCTCAAAAAAAGCAAGGGCGGAAGGGGCCAGGCAGATATCCACCCTTCTGTTTATCATATTGTCGGAAGCAGGATAAACGGAAGATGTGGGGCCATGAGAGGGGCATGTACGTCAACATCTCACGAAACGTGGTAATTTACAGGGGAACGGTATAATCAATTGTTAGATCTATAGTCGTGAGCCAGGCCATATTTGACACTATAAGCGCTCTAATCGATTCAGGTGCATTTATCCAGGCTGAGAGTGCAACAATCGAGTTACTAGAGCAGATTGCGAAAAAAGACAATGACTCTGATACCTTTGTCATCTTCAAATTCAATGTTGCGGGCTTTCTAGTTGATATCGCTCATGCCTTAAGTAACAGGGAGCATGCCCTAAAAGCCTTAGAACTCTTTGAGAGCTTAGAATCGAAAATTGATGGGGTAATTGATTCGCAAAAATATTTTTATAATTTGGGAAACGCCAAATGCAACATTGTTGAGCAGACTTCAGCTTTCGATCTGTCTTTCTCTTCGATTGAAACTCTTGTTGAAGCCAAGAATGACTATTGGAAATCTGTCAAGGAGGCTAGAAAGGCCAATGAAGAGTTTTCAGAGCAATACGTTAATCTTGCAAATTGCCTAAAACGTCAATTTCGGTTTTCAGAAGCCATGTGGTATTACGACAATATTTGCGAGTCTGCTCCAGATATAGCTCAATCATGGATAAATCGCTCCGAAGCATTGTTAATGTTGAATACTGTTTCGACTTCTTGTTCGGCAAAAATGCTTCACGAAATTTCGTGTGGCTACAATCGGGCATCACGGTCGAAATCTATTCCGCCAGATTACGCCACTTACTACGTGGAGCAGGCTGAAAGGTTTAAGCAAAGAATTGACGAAAGCGATCATGAAGAAACACAAAAAGAATTCCAAGAGTTAAGTGAATATCGCAAATATTGCTGCCGTAGCAACTTAACTCTTTCTGAGCACGGGTTATATTGTTCATGCGCGGGGGCAGCTAGAGATAATCTGACCATTCCTTTGACCTCTATTGCAATTGGCGGGGCTTTTGTTCCTCAAATGGAAGCGGTTTTAAATCGCCTAAAGTCAGAATTCTCTATGGCTCGGCACTGTTATTTTGAATACGTAAGGGCAGAGGTAGGCGCTGGTCTAATTCATGAGGAGTGCTTTACAAATTTAGAAAACAATGAATGCCTAGGTCTTGATTTTGAAAAGCTAAGAACCGCTTTCAGATTGTGCTTCGGGATTTTGGATAAAATCGGGCTGGCTATTTGTGAATACCATTCATTGAAACCCAAAAATGGCATGGTTTACTTTCAGAACTTCTGGCAGCTCGATCGTGATAATCGCAGAGAAAAATTCGAGATAATCAAAACTCCCGCCCTGCTGGCACTTTACAGCATTGCTACCGATCTAAATGAACACAAACATGGGGAATGGCAAGATTTTAAGCGGCTTAGGAATGCCATGGAGCATGGTTTTCTCGTCATTGCTCATTCGGGCAACATCAATGACAAATTCGGTGCTTATGAGTTTTCTGATGATGTAGAAATAGTAGGCTTGGGTGTCTTCGAAGAAATGGTGGAGCAAATGCTTCAGCTAACACGGTCTGCTATTTTCTCTTTTGTTTTTCACTTTCGTGAAAAAGGGTTAAAAGAGTCAGGCCTCACTGGCTTAGCTGTTTCACTTCAAAGAGTGAACCTAGCAAAAGTAAGCAAAAGTAAGGGTCGCAAAGTAAGAGCAAAGTAAAAGCAACAGCTGTTACGTCCCGTGTGATTGTCTGCCTCGACGGAGCTATCCTTTGTTCCGAGCCCGCGAGGTGCTAGAGCACATGGTCCATCGCTCGCGGAACAGCCCCACGCACCGCAGGTGTTTGCATGAAACTCATCGCTCGCGCGAATGCGAGTACAACCAGGAACCGGATGCTAGAAAACCGCACGTCCGGGTCTGTGGCGGGGGCTCCTGGTAACCGGAGTCCCTACGCCGGAGAAACTGTACATGGACGAAATCATTCGAATTGAGTATGAAGACATTACTTCTGAGCGACTTCGAAAAGAATTCAGGAAGTACGGATATCTAGCGATACCATTGAGCAAAAAGCGAGCTTTTCTATGCTGTGAGCTTTTGCAAGTAGCGGCTAGGGCGAAGGCATGGCGGCATGGAGATGGAAGAAATAGGATTCAGCGGCTAGTGTTGGCACTTAAAGGTTTGCTGTTAAGCGCCCGGACGGCCATCTCGCATGTAGGTCTTCTCGATGTGGTCGCATTTTGGATCTTGGAGAAGCCGGCGAGGTGTTGGGTGGAAGAGTTGGCGGGGGAGCGCTATGAAATTCGATGCGCGCATCGAAAAGCAATTTCTACCCGTGAAATTAACGCGGATGACTGACCGCTTGCTCCCTTCGCTACAGCTCCGGTTGGGCGCTGCTAAAGGGAAAAGGGTCACTCAGTAAAGGGGTAGAGTAGAGAGCAGGCATCCCGCACCCGTAGACCCGGCCTATCTGTTGCCGCCCCTTTCGTTTGGCGGTGCCTCACTAGCCGAATCATAGGCACAGGAGACCAGCCCTCCCTCATCAATCCGTGCATACGGTTTTCCCGTACACGGCTTTCCGATGTGCTTCACGCCGAGGCATGCGCCGATG
>NZ_AFWT01000065.1 GCF_000224065.1 Thiorhodococcus drewsii AZ1 | reverse complement strand
CCCGCACGTACTCCAACAAGGGCCTCGCCCTTAAAGCCCTCGGCTCGCCCCAGGCCCTGAACCAGGCCATCGCCGCCTACGACCGCGCCATCACGCTGCGCGAGACCCTCGACCTCGGCGTCGCCGAGTATGCCAACGACCTCGCCGGCACCTACTCCAACAAGGGCCTCGCCCTTAAAGCCCTCGGCTCGCCCCAGGCCCTGCAGCAGGCCATCGCCGCCTACGAGCGCGCCATTGCGCTGGGCGAGTCCCTCGACCTCGGCGTCGCCGAGTATGCCAACGCCCTCGCACTCGCCTACGGGAACAAGGCATTCACCCTGCTGGCTGTCCCGGATCCAATGCCGGCGGAAGACGCGGCAGAGACCGGGCTCGCACTTCTGCGCGACGTCGAGCTCGGCGGCATCTACCATCTGCGTCCGACCCGTGAGGGGCTGTTCAGCCTCACGCTCGATGCCTATCTCGCCGCCGGCCAGGCGCACTTCCTGCCCGAGATCATCCTCGAGCACCTGGATCCCGACAGCCACGGCAGCGCGCCGGCCTCCGCCGCCATGCAGCGGGCGGCGCTCGCGGCACTGGAGCGCGCCATGGCGCAATTGCTGCGCGAGCCGGGGGGCGCCGAGCGCGCGCAGGCATTGGTGCCCACCGCCCAGCGACTGGCCGAGCTACGCGTGCTCTATTTCGGCGGCACCGCCACCAGCGCCCTGCTCCAGGCCGAGGATTTCAAGCGGCGCGGCGATCCGCAGCAGGCCGAGCAGGTGCTGCGCAACTACGTCCGCGCGCGGCCATCGGATCCCGAGGGACATCTCGTCCTGGCCGGCTTCCTGGCACGCCATTGGTCTTTCGAGTCGGCCGAGGCAAGCTATCAGCGCGCGGCGGCGGTGCTGGTCCAGCAGGCTCCGGCGGATGCAGACCGCCAGGACGTCGCCCGCCGGGTCGGCCAGGTTGCCAGTCTGATGCTGGAGCTGAAGGAGATCGGCGAGACAATTCATCTACCGCCGACAACGGACCCCAAGGAGGTATTGAAACGCAGCCTCAAGAGGGTGCTCTGGCTGACGGACGAGTTTATGAGTCAACTCTTCATACCATTGGACGGTGCTCGGGGACGATTCAGCGGCTCGACCGAGGATTGGCGGGACGCCATCAAGCCGAGCCTCAAAACGGAGGTGTGGCCGAGTTTCATCATCCGGAACGAGGCGCTGATCCAGCGGTGCGTCGAGGCGAGCACGGCCGAGGCACAGGAGACGATCCGGGACGAGTATCTGGCCATGCATCGGGCCATGACCGAGGTCCTGATCCGGGGACTCACGACGCGCTGGGACGGCTTCGCCGAGGCCATCCAGCACGCCTGGACCGAGCTGGCCGCCCACTATCAGCATGAATGGCTGGCCGGTGACGCGCAGACCCAGGCGGAGATCGAGCGCAAGCTCGACGAGGGGCTCGCGCGGGCCGTCGCCGAGGCGAACCGGTCACTTTCCGAAAGCGAGCTGGCCGAGGCGCGGTCCGAGCTGGCGCAGCGGCTCGGGCCGATCTGGGACCAGATCCTGCAGGACACCGAGCGCTGCTTCCTGGCCTGCGGGCGGCGCTGTCTGGGTCAGGAGAATCTCGCCCGTTACGCCGGGCTCGAGCTGGGACTGGCGGTCGAGTGGAGCCTGGCCCGTCGGCTCTTCCATCCGGTGCGCGAGCACTGGCGTGCCGAGTCTCGCGGCGAGGCCGAGTCGCTCTTCGGGGAGGAGGCGATCGCCGCCCAGGTCGCCCGCTTCCTCGACGGCAAGAAAGCGGACCTCGAGCTGGGCCCCATGGTGGCCGCGTTGCAGCGGACACTGAAGCACGGCGAGGAGAGCGCCGATCCGCTCGACCGGCTGCTGGGGACCGTCCTCAGGCAGGCGCTGCCAAACCCGGATGCGCTGCTCGCGCCAGCGTCGCGCAGGCGCCGCGCCCAAGCGCTCGAGTCGCTGCGGACGCTGCGCAACGACTGCGCCCATCCCAAGGAGCCACCGACCCGGGAGCGGCTCGCGACCCACTGGAAGGAGATCGTCGAGGACCCGGACGAGGCCTTCTACCAGTACTTCGGCCGCGCCCTGCTGCCCCGGGAGACGCCTCCCGCCGAAGACGTCGGGCGTGCGGCCAGCTCGATGAGGAGCGGCCAATAGACGACATAGACTCGGGGGCTCATGTCGGCGTGGACCCGCGCCGATCGGCCAGGCGATGCTCCCACCAGCGCCACAGCTTCCAGCCGGCGCCGATGACCAGCATGGAGCCGATCGATACCCCCAGATAGATCCAGAGCCCGACCCAGTGCGGGCTGGCGGACTCGGTGCCGGGCGGCTGGGTCTCGACCCCGATCCAGCTCAGCACAGCCGACCAGTCGCGCGGCATGCCCTCGAAGATGAACTGGAAGAAGCCGGCGAACAAGGCGAGCGGGAAGCCGATGAAGGTCAGGAAGTTGATCAGCCGGCCCGAGCGCAGCTCGGTGTAGCTGCGCAGGCTCTGCTCCAGGTCGTCGATGGTGCGGTCGATGGTCTCGATCTCGCTCGCGATCGCCCAGCGGCATTCGAGCGCCCGACGAAAGGCGGCGATGTGGGCATCGTCGGTGACCGGGGCGGTGCGATTCAGCCCCGCGCGCATCCGCAGCTTGATCTCGGCGAGCCGGTCCAGTGTGGTCATGCTCCCGAGCCTGCGCCAGCGCCGCTTGGCCAGATGCATGCTGATCTGCTCGAACAGACCCTGCGCGCTCTCGCCAGTCTCGCGCAGCAGGTGCAGCCGCTCGGCGACCTTGGCGATCTCCCGATCGACGGCCTCCTCGCACAGGGGCATGGAGCGCCAATCGTCCAGCACCAGGACACCCTCGGCATGGATGAGCACATAGCCTCCGGGGACCTGGAGAAAGTCGAAGCTGTCGATGGAGGGCAGATTCGCCAGGCGCCGAGCCTCCCGCCCACCCGGCTGGAGACAGGCGGCGAGACAGCGCTGGAAGGTCGGGGTGATGAGCGCGGGCTCGTATCCCTGGGGCGGGAGTCCCGTCTCGGGGCCGACCTGTCCGCCGCGGGGCCATTTGAGGCTCAGCTTGCGCTTGCCGGTATCGGCGACCGGCTCGGCCGCGCAGTCCGCCAGCGCCTTGAGCCGACCGGACCCATCGATGAAGCGCTGGTTTCGGGTCGGCTCGTAGCAGTCCCAGAGCGCCTCCAGAACATGCGGATACCACTCCAGACGCGACCCAAGACGCCCGTCGGCCAAGCGACGGGGGGCACCGATGAGGGTATGGCGACCATGATCGTCCCACCAGGGCTGATTCGGACTCGGCGTGCCATCGGGTCTGCGGCCACCGGGATAGCTCTTGAGCGCCCTGGGGGCATCGTTGGGCCGCCGGCCCTCCCACCGCTCGTCTTCCAGGTGCTCCAGCCGCTCCCAGAGATCGCGCAGATGCACACCCGCGATCGGATCGACCGAGATCGTCATGTCGTCGCCCGTCCCCGTCTCGGCGGGTCGGTAGAGCGCCATCAGACCGAAGCCGTCGCCCAGATAGCTGTGGGTGCGATCGTTGCGCAGAAAGATCTTCTTGGCGCCGCACAAGGCCATCTCGTCGAGCAGACAGGCATCCACGACCTTGTAGCGCCGGCCGTCGCCCTGCATGGGCAGCAGCAGCTGGAGCCGCTCCGCCTGCTCCAGGGCCTGCAGATACACCTGCCACTCGTAGCGCAGGAAGGCATAGGCACGCTCGCTCTCCTCGCCGTTGGGCAGCTCCTCGATGGCGTCCGGGGGCTGATTGGCGAGCAAGAGCGCCAGGGTGAAGCGGAGACAGGAGAGCCACGCCTGCCCTGGGGCCAGAGCCTCCGGCACGCTCTGGGGCCGCCCCTCGAGCGCCGCTGCCTGGAGCGATTCCACCGACCAATGACCGTGGGCGAGCGCCGAGAGCAGCGGACCCCAGGCGCGCAAGGGATCGGAGACGCGCGAGGCGCCACGCTCCCATTGCAATGTGTAGCGGATCCAGTCGCCGGGCAGGTCGCCGGCCGCCACCCCATTCTGAGTGGCCAGAAAGAGGATCAAGCCCAGGCAGCTGTCCGGCGAGGCATCCTCGACCACCAGGGTGAAGCGACCGAAGAAGCGCTCCGGCAGCGCATCCGCGCCCAGCAGGCTGCGCCACTGAGCCTGTCGCTCGGGATCCAGCACCAGCCGGGTCACCGCATCGCGGTCGAACAGCTTGTTGTTGAGATAGAGGCTCCTGTCTTCCGCCGCTGCCGGCTCACCGCAGCCGATGTAGCACCGATCGGCACCCGCGCTCCCTTGACGGGTCTCGAAGCACACGGGCGCAATGGGACGGGATGCCTCGGGCGCATCAACACTCAGGTCCTGAAGCCGTCGCTCCAGGACGCTCAGGCCGGTGTCGAGCGCGGCCAGAAAGTCGGTCCAATCCATTCGAATCTCCCCCGCGGCGTCGAAGCCCGCGGATCCATCAATTACAGAAAGGCACCCGGACCTCGGGGTCAGAGTGGAAGCAGCCCGGCCTGCACCAGATCCCGCGCGGAGCAGCGTTGCGGGCCCAGGATCCGCTCCCGCTCGAAGCGGGCGCGCTCGGCGCTCGATGTATCCCACTCCGCCAGCACCCCATCGCCCAGCCAGTCGGGCAGGTCCAGCGCCGTGGGCAGACGGCGCTGTGCCTGGAACCGCTCGAGCCCATCCTCGGCATCCTGGGGATATCCGGCCAGCGCGCTCAGGGCGGCCAACTCCAGGTAATAGCGCTTTTGATCCAACACCGCGCAGACCTCGTCCCAGCTCGGTAGCCTGTGATCGGGGTCGCCACCCTCGCCGCCGGCCAGATGCATGAAGGCCAGCGCGAATCCGGGCGGACCCGGATCGCCGACGACGAGACGCTCACGCAGGAAGGCACCGAAGCGCAGCAGTCTGGCTCGGGCGGCCGCATCGGCGCCGAGCCAGGCCCAGGCGGCATAGGCGCGCAGGAGATAGATCTCGTCGCCATTGCCGAAGCCGACCTGGTCCAGCGTCGGGATCAGACCGTCCAGGATCTCGGCCACCTCCCCTGCCCACCCGGCACTATCCGGATGTCCGCTCCAGGCGCCGATATAGAGCAGCCAGGCCAGCTCGCGCCGACCGTCACCACCGAAATTGGCCGCCTCTCGACGCTTGAGACGGTAGATGCCCAGGGCGCGCTCAGCGCGACCACGGCGCAGGGCGATGCGCGCGGTCCGGTCCTTGAGCTTGTGCGCCTCCCAATCCGAGCGCTGGCCACGGTGGCGCGACAGACAATCGTCCAGGTCCCTGGAGAGCCGGCGCGCGGGGTCGGGCAGATTCAGGTCGATCAGCAGACCGATGAGCTGGCCGACCAGACCCGCCCCGCGGCCGCAGAGATCGCCGGCCTCGAGCTGCGCCAGGCCCCGCGCGACGTCCTGCACCGCCAGCGGATAGCGGCCCTGGCGGTAGTAGAGCCGCGACCAGTAGTGAAAGACCGGGGCCGGCTGCGGGATGCCGGGCCGGTCCATCGCCCGGCGCTCGGCCTCGAAGCGCGGACTCTGTCGCTGATCGTAGGCATCCGCGAGCAGGGCGAGCAGCGGGACGACCCAGGCCCGGGTCAGGGGCCAGAGCCGCAGCTCGATGTCCCCCAGGGATCGGAGCAGCGCGGCCTCGGCCGACTCGTCGGACCCGGGCACCTCGAGCCCTGTGCGCAGCGCCTGCTCCGCCTCGTCCAGCGGCACCTGGGTCTGGAAACAGCGCAGGGTCAGGCGATTGCTCAGCTGCCCCAGGGCGCTCCCATCGCCCTCGCGCGCGGCCTCGGCCAGGGCCTCGTCATCCATCTCTTCGGGCCGGGGGCGCTCGGCGACACGCAGATCGCCGCGCCCCAGGATCTGCATCAGCCTGGCCCCATCGCTGTCATGGGCCGGACGCTGAAGGTCGAGCAGAATGGCCTCCAGCGGCGCCCCGGCACGCCAGCGCGGCAGGAATTCGGCGAGGAAGTCCCGGGCGCCCGCCTGGCTGGGGCGGCCATGGGGCGCGATCACCGCCTCGGCACCGGCGCCCAGCAGCTCCCGGCCGTAGGCGATGAGGTTGCCGTCCGGGCTGCCGCAGGCCAGCAGCAGGACCAGCGGCGGCAGACCAAACTCCAGCGGCAGCCGCCAGGGACGCCCGTCGGCGAGCCGGAAGGGATGATCCGAGGCGCGCTCGCTGCCGTGAGCGACCAGGACCAGGGCGGCCAGATCGACCAGATCGGCCCGCCGGAGAAAGCAGTCGACGGCCCCGAAGCCATCGTAGACCTGGACCCGGTCACCGGCCGCCGCATCCGCGGGCTGGACCGGCTCGCTGCCGGGGAGCAGATTCAGCACCGCGATCTCCCTTCGCGGGGACAGGGGTGCGCGCGGTGCCGACGGCAGGCGCTGATAGCGCAGGACGGACAGGCGTCCATGCAGCGAGACGCCATCGCGCATCAGCCATTCGAAGGGACAGGCGTGCCAAGGGGCTGGCAGATCCTCGGACACATGCAGCCGCACACCCGGATGACGGTCCAGGAGCGCCGCCAGCCGCGCGGCCAGATCCGGCGCCAGGGCCTGCTCGAAGGCGATGTGCGGCCGACCGGCTTCGAGCGCCTCCGGCATGGCCGGCCGGGCCGAGCGCGTCGGGCTCGACTGCGCCAGCCGATGGATCCCCTGCGGCGAGCACCAGCGCACCCCGTCCGTCTCGCCCCAGATCCAGACCTGGGCCAGCTCCTGCAATGTCTCAAGCGCGCCCATCGGGGAAGGGAACCTCCAACAGCAGATTCCGCGCGGCGTCGCGCAGGGTCAGCGACAGCGACCGTCCGCCGCCGGCGAAGAAGTCGGCCGCCGGGCTGGAGGCATCCAGCCGCCGGCTCTGCCGCACCTTGCCGGCCCGCTCGATGGCGACGATCAAGGGCGTCTGGCTCCGTAGCTGGACGTGCATCTGCACGGCCTCGCCGTCCTCGGCGGGGACGAAGCGGATGTCGAGCAGATCGCCCAGCCGATAGGTGTCGGCGCTCGTCCTCTGCGTCGAGGCATCGCCCAGCGCAGGCTGGACGACCGGGGTCAGATCGAGACTCCAGCGTCGGCCGGCGGCACGGAACGCATCCAGCACCCCGCTGATCCAGTCCGCTCGACTCCCGACCGCGACCTCGCGCGCCAGGGCATGGAGTCGCTCGGCGACCGCCCCATAGAGCTGACGGTAGCCCTGTCGCGGATCCTGCGCGTCACCCAGCGGACTGCCGGTGAGGATCAGCCTCCCGCCGCTGGTCACCGCCTGACGCAGGGTTCCGGGGGCGGCCTCCTGCACGTCCGTCTCCGCCACGCCGGCCGCCAGATCGGCCGCGCGCTCGCGCACCGCGGCCAGACGCTCGGGGCCGAGCTGTCCCAGGACCGCGCTGGCGCAGGGCAGATAGACCTCGACCGGATTCCAGAGCTGGATCATGGTCGCCAGCGGATCGTAAGGCCGGTCGCCGGACTCCAGCAGCAGGTCCGCATCCGTGGCGTAGTCCGTCTCCCAGGAGGCCAGCCACCCGGACCAGAGCGACGGATGCCGGCCCGGCCCGGACAGCAGCACCGCCAGCGGCTGACCCAGTTGCGGCGCGCAGGGTCCATCCGGCCCAAAGAGCCGGTCGATCCGCAGCAGCTTGCCCGGGGCCGGCTCCAACGACTGATCGCCGGCCGCGACCTGAGCGCGCGCCCGAATCATCTCGGCGAGATGCGGGGGCAATTCGATCTCGGCCTCCGGCGGGTCGCTGTTCCAGTCCTCGGCCGCACTGGCCGGCTCGGGGGTGTCGGTGGGCGCGTCGCCGAAGAGGTTCGATTCGATGACCGCCAGGGGTGGAGTGAGCCGGATCATGCGAAGATGGCCTCCTGCCCTTCGATGATGAAGCCGCGAGCAGCCTCGGTGGTGGTGGATGTCGACATGGTGTAGTAGCCCTCAGCTCGTCAAGGCGACGAGACACAGCACTTCGAGTGCGATCGCAATCTCGGCCAGATGCTCGGTATCCAGCGGGATCCCCAGACTCGCGACCCATTGCCCGCGATAGCTCCGGCGAAAGGCGTCCAGTTGCGCACCGCCCTTGCGCGGAACGCTGATGCCCAGCTGCACCGCCTTGTCGTGATACGCGGGGATCCGATGCCTCCGGGCCAAGGTACTCAGGGAAATCCGCGCGTCCGAATCGCAGCAGAAATGCTCGCGCAGATAGGGCTGAATCCAGCCACGCTTGGGGGCCAGATGACCCCATTCGTCCCGCGCCTCGTAGAATCGGCGGGCCGATGCCACGAGCGCCTGCGCATCCAGCCCCAGATGCCTCGAGATGAGCTCGTTCAGATCGGACACCTCCTGGTCCGTGATTCGATCCACGACCCTCAGCCGCAAGGCGTCGGTCACATGGGCGAGGCTCTGCGTGAAACGCGTGGGTGGCACGGCACTGGAGAGGCCGGCCCGATAGGCTTCGACGGCCGTGTCGGACTGGGCCTTGTCGAAGAGATCCAGCACCTCGGACGCCCCACCGCCGCGACCGACCCGGTCGCCGCCGCGCTGGGCGCGGTCCCGGCGCTGGCAGTCGATGAGATACCGCTCGAAGTAGCCGAACAGCACCTTGGCGTGATCGAGCTCGCCCCCGTTGCCGGCGGTCATGAAGACCTTCTCGGCGAAGAATCCCTGCACGTATTCGATCGGCGTCCCCAAGAGGCCGAATTCAGGCACCTTCCGCTTGGCCGCGCCGGCCAGCAGGCCGTAGATCAAACGGTAAAGCCGCTCCCATTCCTCCGCCTCCTCGAACGTCGCCCGTCTCCGCCACAGATCCCGCAATACCTCCTCGCCCCCGGGTCCAGGGCTCGCGCCGCTCTCAGCCATGACGCCCCTCCTCCACGGCCCCAGGGTCAGAAACCATCGCGGGCGATGGGCGATCCCCAACAGTCCCGACAGACATCTCGTATCCGACCATCGTCTCGCTCCTCGTGCGTCTTCGGCCCCGTATCCGGCCGCCGTCCAAAACCCCTTGCAGGCACATCCACTATGGCGATCGGGATCCGATCAATAGCGGCCTCACCGACATGCCGACTGCGATCCGGTCGGGGCTCGAATGGTCGCGACTGGCACACCCATGCAGAACTCCCACCCGATGCGGTCCTCTCGATCCAGTCAACGCCGCCGCGGCGGGGATTTTCAGTCGAGCGGGGACATGCTCTGCCGAGCGGAGCCGCCTCCGCGAGCGGCGAGTCGGAACAGGCCCGTCCAGCATCCACCGCAACGCCGACCCGCTGGCACGGGGATCGGCGATCAGTCCCAGCCGAACGCCCGTTTCACCGCCTCCGCCTCATCACCCAGCGCCTCCAGGAGCGAGTCGCGCTGCTCGGCAGTCAAGTCATTTATGAGCTCGACGAAGCCCTCGATCTCCTCGCGCCACGGCGGCTCGGCCTCCGCGCCCGTTTCGGACCAAGCCTGCTGCATCCCTTGATAGACGCCGAAGAAGGCGAGCAATGTCTGGGCGAATGCCACCCAACCCCCCAGATCGCGGTCCCCCTGGAGCACCCAAATCATCACCCGCAGACAGACGCCCCCGAAGCCGAGATGCCCATTCGCGACCAGCGATGCACGAATCTCGGCTGCCAGCGACCATGCCTGGATGGCATCACCCAGACGCGCGGAATCCTCGAGCGCGATCCCCTGGTTGCCGTAAGCCATCGCCAGGTCGTTGGCCCTGCTCGGCGGCCACTCCCCGGCCGGCTCCAGGCGCGCGCGCAGCGCCTCCATCAGCGCGATGGCGGCCTCATAGTCGCCGAGCGCGCCCTGGAGGTCGTTGCCGGCGCGGCGGGCGTTGCCCCGGTTCATGTGGGCCTTGGCCAGGTCGTTGGCCCAGCTCGACGGCCACTCGCCGGCCGGCTCCAGGCGCGCGCGCAGCGCCTCCCTCAGCGCGATGGCGGCGTCATAGTCGCCGAGCGCGCCCTGCAGGTCGTTGCCGTCGCGGCGGGTGACGCCCCGGTTAGTGTGGGCCGCGGCCAGGTCGTTGCGGGCCGTATCCGTCCCCTCCCGCTCCACCCGCTCGGCCGCCAAGGCCAGCTTGATGGACCACCAGCGCGTCGTGCCCGAATAGCGCGCGTCTTCATGCGCCCGCATCCCGAGTCGGTACATGCTGTTCCTGATGGCAACCTCATCCAGCATCCGCTCCACCAGCTCGGCCTCCCCCGCCTGCCGCACATGCCCGAGCAGATGCCACAGCCGCCAGCGGTCCAGCGGGTCCGCCTCGGTGACAGTCTCCCAGCGCGCGTCCAAGGCCCCGAGCGCCTCGTTCGCGAGCTGGCGATGCCGGGCACTCAGCGCCTCGGGCCAGAGCGCCGCGACGGTGGCGACGAAGTCCTTGAGACCCAGGGCATAGCGGGTATGGCGGGCGTCCTCCCCCTTCCAGGCGGCGAGGATCTCCTTGAGGCTGAAGAGGCCGAAGACCAGCCGCACCGACCCCGCCGGCTCGCCCAGCAGAGCGGCGAGCACCCCGAGCGGGACGCCGCGGAAGGTGTCCTCGCGCACGCTGGGCGGCATCTCGGCCTCGACGGCGGCATGGGCCTGCTCGGCGGCGGCCAGGGTGAGGATGAGCCGGTGGGTGAAGTCCCATGTCTTGGCGGGACCGCTGGCCGGGGCGTCCGCGGTCGGCGCCAGGACCCGCTCCAGTTGCCGCAGATAGTGGGCATAGAGTCCGGCGCCGCTCGGCAGCGCCTCGATCTCCTCCAGGCCGAGCTGGCCGGCGCGTAGCAGTCCGGTGAGGTGGGCGACATAGAGGAAGCGCTCGGTGGCACGCTCGCAAACGGCGGCGAAGGCGCGGTCGTAGCGCTCGAGCACCGGGCGCGCCGCCAGGTCGAAGAGGCCTGGCGCGCCGGCCGGCGAGCGCAGGGTCAGGCCCTTGGAGAGCGCCGTCCATTCGCGCTTGGCGAAGTCGGCCAGGCCGGGCAGGCCCGCCTCGGACAGACCTCGGCCCAGGTCGTTGACGGCGGTCAGCTCGGTGCGGCCGGCGGCCAGATCGGACAGGGCCAGGACGAGGTCGGCCTTGAGCCGATCGGCCAGCTCGCGGTCGACATAGGCGCGCAGCAGGCGCCGATAGGCCAGGATCGCCTCCGGGTCCGTGGCATCGGAGTCGAGGAGGTCGAGGCGGTATTCGGCATAGTCGGGCGCGTCGGCGAAGCGTCCGTCCAATGCCCGGCGCACGTGGGGCGGACAGTCGCTCGGCGGGCGCGAGGTCAGCAGCAGATAGCAGCCCTCCGGCAGCGCCTCCGGGCGGGGGATGAAATCGGCGATGCCGGCCTCGCCCTCCGGGCTGGGCGGCAGCTCGTCGAGCCCGTCGAGACAGATGAGCAGGCGCTGGACGGTCGGCGGCCTGAAGCGCATCACCTCATGCAAAAGATCGGCGAGGGCCGCGGCGGGGTCGGGACTCTGGACGTCCAGCTCCGGCAGACGCTGCACGCCCGGCTCGCGGCCGAAGGTGCGGTGCAGCACCTGATCCAGCAGGAACCAGCGCAATTGCTCCGGCCAGGTGCGGTATTCGCGGCGGATGTGCAGGGCGACCACGGCGGTGTCCGGCAGCAGCGGCTTGTCGCCGACCTCATCCGGCGCCGCCAGGCCGTGGACGAAGACGCTCTTGCCGATGTGTCCGGAGGCGATCAGCCAGAAGAGACCACGCTCATGACCCGCGATGAAGTCGCGCAGGGGCGCGCGCAGATACTCCGGCTGCAGATAGCGGGCCTCCAGCAGCTTGGCTTCCAGCAGGGCGTTGAGCTGGGTGTCGCCCCAGTCGTCGTCGAGCACGGCGTCGGACGGCGGCGCCTGGTCCTGGGCGTCGGGCGGCGGCAGGGCCTGGGTCTCCTGGCCGAGCGCACCCGAGCGGTGCCCCGGCAGGGCCAGCCGATGCCCGGTGAGGTAGTCGAGCAGCAGGAACCCCTGCTGGAGCTTGCGCCCGGCGGGCGAGTCGTAGAGGAAGACGTCGAGCTTGTCGCAGAGGCTGCAGCGGCGCAAGGCCACCAGCGGCGCCAGGGGCAGGCAGCGCGCGCCGCGCCAGAGGAAGAGTGGGTGCTCCAGCTCGCGGTGCGGTGCCGCGGCACCGCCCTGGTGCCAATGGCGGATCGCCCGCCAGCCGCGCAGCGGCGCGACGTCCGGGTCGGCGTGGCGCAGCTCCAGCGCACTCCAGAGACCGAGCGCCGCCTGCTCGGCCAGGGCGCGGTTGATCCGCCCGATCAGCCCTTCCAGGTCATCCAGATAGTCCTTGGGGTCGAGCGCGAAGGCGCCGTGGCCGATGGTGTCTTTGCGCCAGCGCACCAGGTCGCCGAGGGTGTCGAGCCAGGGAGTTGGCTTGAGCGGGCCCCTGGGACTGGGGGCGACGAAGAGGTCTCCCAGCTCGGGGACGAGCAGGTCGGGGGTCGCGGCCAGGCGCCGCACCTGGGGCGCCAGGGTCTCGCGCAGACCGCCGACCCAGGTGCCCAGGAGCAGGAGGTCGGTGAACAGCAGCCTGCGCACGGCCAGGGCCGCCTCGTCGTCGCCGTGCGCGATCAGGTCGCGGGCCATGACCAGGGCCGGGAACTTGATGAGCACCTCGGCCAGATCCTTGAGCTGGAAGGTGGCGGCGATGATGGCGCCCTCCTCCAGCAGGTCGCGCAGACGCTTGTACTCGTGGGCGATGGGGCCGGGCCAGTCGTCGGCGACGGCCGCGACCCAGGGCGCCGGCGGCTCGCGCCCCAAGGCCCGGCAGTCGGCGATGGCC
>NZ_AFWT01000066.1 GCF_000224065.1 Thiorhodococcus drewsii AZ1 | reverse complement strand
AGGTTTGCGCCCCCGTTTGGTCTCGAACAGCGTGCCGGCGTGCTCCAAGATCTCCTTCTTCCATTGCCCAACTTGAACCGGGTGCACACCGTGCTCCTGGCCAATCTCGTTGACGGTTTTCACCCCACGGATGGCCTCCAAGGCCACTTTGGCTTTGAACGCGGCGGCGTAGGTTTTGCGCTTTGCTTCACCCATTGTGATCAACCCTTTCGTGCCGGCCTGACAACTTAAATGACTGTCCGATTTTTAGGGTCCACTTTACCACGCCGCACCGGAGTTGGTGCTTGCTCCAAACTGTGGATGAGTCTTCATGAGCACTGGTTTATTTGACGGTCAAGGCACACGGCCGTGTTATCCACGCACCGAGCTGGTGCTCGATAGCTTGCCGTTGGGTGTCGTCTTTCTGAATGTCCTTGGAGAAATCACGGCCGCCAATCCAGCGGCCGAGCGGATTCTCGGTCTGTCACTTGATCAGATGTGCGGTGTCCACGCGGTCGATTCGCTCTGGCAAGCCATCCGCGAGGACGGTTCGTCCTTGCCTGCTGAGCAGCATCCGGTCATGGTCGGATTGCGCACTGGCGAGCTGGTGGGGCCTGTCGTCATGGGGGTGTTCAATCCCCAGTGCGCGGCACACATCTGGGTCAACGTCAGCGTGGTTCCGGTGCGCGATCCGGCGAATGGCACGCTTGAATGCGTCGGCGTCTTCTTCGAAGACATTTCCGCCCAAATGGAGGCGCAGCAGCAGGAAGCGGCCACGGAAGCGCGCTTTCAGGCGGCCTTTACGGCGATGTCGGAAGGCATGGCCTTGCATCGGCTGGTCTATGACGCAACCGGTTTTCCGCAGGACTACCTCATTCTCGACGTCAATCCTTCCTTTGAACGTCAGACCGGCCTCACGCGGGAGGCGGTCGTCGGCCGGTTGGCCTCGGTCGCTTACGGTACAGGTTTGGCGCCCTTTCTCGAACGCTACGCGCAGGTTGCGCGGACGGGCCAGGGACAGATCTTTGAGCAGTACTTCAAGCCGTTGGGCCGGCACTTCCGAATCAGCATCTTCTCGCCGGAGCCGGAACACTTCGGGACTGTCTTCGAGGACATCACCGAGCGCAAGCGCTCGGAAGCTACGCTGCAACGGCAGCGCACCATGTTGGCGCGGACTGAGCGGATTGCGCATCTCGGTAGCTGGGAATGGGAGGTTGCGACGGACACCGTGACCTGGTCCGAGGAACTGTTCCGCATTGTTCAGCGCGATCCCACCGAAGGGGCACCTTCCTATGCGGAGCAGTCGACGCTCTATGTACCGGAGGATGGGCAGCGGTTGAATGCCGCAGTCGAAGAGGCGCTACAGCTGGGCACCGCCTACGATCTGGAGTTGCGATTGATTCGCGAGGATGGTGCGATGCGGATCTGTCTGGTCCATGGGGAGGTCGAGCGGGGTTCGGATGGGCGCATCAGACGTCTGATCGGATCGCTTCAGGACATTACCGAGCGTAAGGCAGCCGAAGACGCCTTTCATGCCAGTGAGCAATCTCTCCGGCTGGCCCAGGAGGCGGCGCACATCGGGGTCTGGGACTGGGATTTGGGCACCGATCAGGTTTATTGGTCGCCGATGTGCGAAGCGCTTTACGGCGTGCCGCCATCCGGTGGGCCGCGATGCGGCGCCGATTGGCGTGCCATGGTCGACCCGGAGGATTTGGCCTACCTCTTCGACCAATTGGAGGAAGGCCCCATCGCGCGGCAGGAGCCGTTCGAGGTCGAATACCGGGTGCGCCGGCCTGACGGCCAGATCCGCTGGCTGATCAGCCGTGGACAGGCGCAGTACGACGCTGCCGGTCAGCCGATTCGACTTTCGGGCGTCAACCTCGATATCACCGAGCGTAAGCGGTCCGTCGAGCAGCTCGCGTTTCTGGCCCGCCGCGCCGAGGCGTTGCGTGCCCTGCCCATCCTCGCCGACACGCTGGATGAGAAGGACTTCATGCAGGCGGGGCAGGAGATGGCGGAGGATTTGACCGAAAGCCGCATCGCCTTCATTCACTTCGTCAACGACGATGGCGCCACTATCGAACTGGTCACCTGGTCACGCCGGACCTTGGAGGACTACTGCACTGCGGTCTATGAGAGCCATTATCCCTTGCCCCAAGCAGGCATCTGGGCGGATGCAGTGCGCACGCGTGCCCCTGTCATATTCAACGAGTATGCGACCGCCCCAGGCAAGCGCGGTCTGCCGTCCGGGCACGCGGAGCTCACGAGAATGATCTCCGTTCCGGTGATCGAGCAGGGCTCCGTGGTCATGATCACCGGGGTCGGCAACAAGCCGAGCGACTATACAGAGACGGATATCGAGACCGTCCAACTGATCTCCAATCTGATCTGGAGCACGGTCCAGCGTCGCCGCGCGGAGGAACGCCTGCGGATGCTTGCTCTTGCCGTGGAGCAAAGTCCAGCGGCGGTCGTGATTACCGATGTGGAGGCTCGTATCGCCTATGTGAATGCCGCCTTCGAGCAGACGACCGGTTATACACAGAGCGACGTCCTAGAGCAGGATTCGCGTCTGCTGCAATCCGGTCTTACACCCCGTGAGACCTATCAAGATCTGTGGGAGGCATTGGGCCAAGGTCGGACGTGGCGCGGCGAGTTCGTCAATCGGCGCAAGAACGGCGAGATCTATTACGAGATCGCCGCGATCGCGCCTCTCCACGCGGTGACTGGGGAGGTGACGCACTATGTGGGGGTCAAGGAGGATATCACCGAGAAGCGGCGCCTGACCGATGAGCTGGAGCGTCATCGCAGCCACCTCGAAGAGTTGGTCAAGGCCCGGACGCACGAACTCGAAGAGGCCCGCGACCGGGCCGAGGCGGCCACTCGGGCCAAATCCGCGTTTCTCGCTAACATGAGTCACGAGATCCGCACCCCGATGAACGCCATTCTGGGGCTCGGTCATCTGCTGCGTCAGACAGGTTTGACCGAGCGGCAGTGCGAGCAGCTCGACAAGATCGAGGTCGCCGGACGCCATTTACTGGGCATCATCAATGCGATCCTCGATCTAGCCAAGATCGAGTCCGGCAAACTGATCCTGGATGAGTCCGAGGTTCAGATCAAGGCGATCATGCGCAATATCGTGTCGATTCTGTCGGATCGGGTTGAGGCCAAGCAGCTGATGCTCCGCGTTCAGATTCCGCCCCTACCGACACATCTCCTCGGAGATCCCGTGCGCATCCAACAGGCGCTGCTCAACTATGCGGCGAATGCCATCAAGTTCACCGAGAGCGGTTCCATCACGCTGCGGGTGCGTCTGGAAGCCGACTTGGGCGACAGCGTCACGCTGCGCTTCGAAGTCGAGGACACCGGGATCGGCATTGCCGCCGAACAACAGTCTCGGCTGTTCAGCGACTTTGAACAGGCGGATCAGTCGATCACTCGACGCTACGGTGGCACCGGGCTCGGTCTCGCCCTGACGAAGCGACTGGCGCGCTTGATGGGAGGGGAGGCGGGGGTCGACAGTACCCTTGGCGTCGGCAGCACCTTTTGGTTGACGGCGCGTTTGCGGCGGGGCGAGCCCGCGCCAATCGACACCGAGACGCCTCCCGACCAGGCGATCCAAGCCGATGCGAAGCGAAGCTGTGCAGGACGTCGCCTCTTGCTCGTCGAGGACGATCCGATCAATCGCGAGGTCACGCTGGGACTCATCGCCGGTTTGAATTTGAGCGTTGACGCAGCCGAGAACGGGGCCGAGGCGCTGGAGTTCGTGCGGCTGAATCGCTATGACTTGATCTTGATGGATGTGCAGATGCCCGTCATGGATGGACTGGAAGCCACTCGACAGATTCGCAAATTGCCACAGGCCGCAGAGGTGCCCGTCGTCGCCCTGACGGCGAACGTCTTCGCGGAAGACCGGGAGCAATGTCTGGAGGCGGGTATGAGCGATTTCCTGGTCAAGCCGATCGAGCCAGGGCGTCTGATGGCCGTTCTCCAATGCTGGCTTGCTCGGCCAAGCCAGATTGCATGATGTCATCATCCAAGGCGGGCTCCGCAAACCTCAGACGACGACCCCGCTCCTGGAGCAGTCGCTCCAGCTTTGGATAGCGCTCGACATCGCCGTCGATCCGCTCCAGTGCCAGGCGCGTGAAGAGCGATTCCGACAGCCACTGATCACGCCTCGCGGATCGGACGGTCTCATGGTGGGGCGAGTCGCGGTAGGCGAACGTGCGCATCTGATCGAGGCTTCCCCAGACGCTGAAGGTCGCCAGGGATAGCAACGGGTATTCGCCGATACCCTGCGCATAGCCGCACCCCGGGTGGTCCCGCAGATCCGTTCGTACGCGCGGCACGGCGCGCCAGAAGTCCAGGACACGCGACGCTTTCACCCGTGCCCGGGTCAGAACGACGAAGGGGCGCTCTGGATCCTGGTTGCCCGCATAGTCGAAGACCTCGCGACCGTCCCAGGTGCCATGTCCACTCAGTGGGGTGAGCTGAAAATGCAGCTGCTCCACCGCCGGTCTGCTGACCCACCGATACAGGCGGGTGTCTCGAATCGCATCCATTCGAGTCGGATCGTCCAATAAGCACACCAGACAATAGGTCTTGAGGTCGGGAAGGAGCGAGAAGCCGCCGTCACCGCCGCAGCCCATCAGCTTCAGGTTTCCGGACGCGGCCTCTTCGCCCTTGAACAGTCCCTGAAAGCCCATCAGCACGAAGGCGCTGGGGACATGGGTGGTGCGATAGCGAAAGAAGCTGAAGCTGACGTGCCTCATCTGACTGCCTCCGCACAGCCTTGGCAAGTATTCCATGCGACGCTCGAGCGACTCACCGAGCGGCGGTTATGCTCAGAGCTGGTCCGTCTTGGCGGCCATGATGAAATCGTTGCGGTGTAGACCGCGAATCTTATGCGACCACCAGGTGACGATGACCTGTCCCCATTCCGTCACTAGCTTGGGGTGATGGCCTTCGGCTTCCGCGATCTCGCCGACTCTGTTGGTAAAGGCCAGGGCCTGCGCGAAGTCCGGAAACTCGAACCGCTTCTCGAGCTGCATGACCCCGTCGCGAACTTCAGTGGACCAATCCGGAATGTCCTTGATGAGCGTCGCCAGCTCCTCATCCGATACCTTCGGCGCGTCGGCACGGCATGCCTCGCACGTCTCTTGGGTCAGTTGGCTCATAGTGTGTCTCCCCTGTACATCGAGCGTGAATGAATCGAGCCCGCCCGCACGGGTTGGGCAAGACTGATCCGCCTACAATGCTGGATTGGGACGCCTCGGCCATGATTCCAGACCTGCCGTCTTTGACATGAGACCGCATTGGCTTGTGTCAATCCAGGGTCAGGGTCTGCGAATCGCGCGTGATCGAGGCCCCCAAGCGCGGCTGAGGCTGCGCCTGGGGGCTTGCTGTTGCATCAGGGGCCACCCTTGCTGGCCAGTGTGACGCATGGGTGGTTTGAGGTCGTCTTGGAAGGCGTCAGAGAAAGAAGTAGGCCGCTGTTCCGCCGGCCGCGAGCATCAATAGAATGCCGATCGTCAGCGCCCAGACGCCGAGGCGACGCGCCGACAGCGCGGCTTGAAGAACGGCATCCAATCGCTCCTCCAGTTCCTGGCGCGATCGGTCTTTGCCGTGTGTCCGCTCGCGAATGCGCTGGTCGATGAGGTGCTGCAGTTCTCGCGTATCGGGCGTCCCTGCGGGCGGTTGGGCGCCTCGCGACAGCTCACGCAGCTCGCGCACATCCCGTGTCAGCGTGTTGACGCGCTCAAAGAGCGGTTTGAGGTCGATGCCGCCAGCAGGCTGCCCTTGAAGCTCCGCGCCAATCGTATCCAGCTGATTGGCGAGCTTGCGCGATTGCTGCAGGCCCATCTCGGCGCGATGGAGTGCCTCGTCGGATCGCCGGGCCGATTGCTCGACTATGCGTTGCAGCTCGTCGAGCTTGGCCTGAATGTCGTTACCCCCGCCCGATGGAGCGGCGGACGGTCGTTTGGCGGCTGCGGCTTGAGGCTCACCGTTGGCGATCGCGTCGGCTTGCGCCATCATGGTTTGGATATCCGCGTTCATGTCGGACGGGCGATGGCGCTTAAAGTCATCGACAAGCTTTGGCATGGCGCCATGGCAGTGTGCCAGCAAGGTCACCATGGGCTCGCCAATCGCGATTTTGCCCTCCAACGCGCGGTTCAACATGTTCTCCATCTTCCAGGCGAGTTCGCCCAGATCCATGGCCTTGGCCATACGACCGCTACCCTTGAGGGTATGGAAGCCACGACGGACTTCTCCGAGTGCATTCCGGTCCTTCGGGTTGCCCTTCAGGGCTTTTAGGTTCTGATCGATCTCCTGCAGGACCTCTTCGGCCTCTTCGACGAAGATCTCGATGATTTCCTGGTCGTCTGCGTCTAGGGTTATTGTCGACATGCCTTACGTCCCTCATGGAATCCAAACCGGTGCCGGCACGCTCCTGGCACCCTGCCCAGCTTAGGCGGGCGCGAAATCGGATGCGCCTGGCTCGATGGGACGGAGACACTGCGATCGGATCGCGACTCCGCCTGTTTCGCTATGCGCTTTCTTGACCTGATTCTCGAACGCGACCCCACTGTTGTCACCCATTCCGTGCGGTTTTTTCCCTGGGTTGTGAGCTGGATCGCTTATTCCGAATGCCAATCGAGGTTCGGGCTGCCCTCGGGCTACGACGAGGTCATCGTTGCAGAATCGGCGGTTCGCTGGAGATACAGGATTTTTGAGGCTCTGATTTGGGTGCTATAAGGCTGGGAACGGCCCCGATCCTTCATCGACTCACAGGTTGATCGAAATGCAGACACCGAAACTCTTCGAACCTTTGACGATCGGCTCGCTCAAGCTCGCCAATCGCATCGTGATCGCGCCCATGTGCCAGTATTCAGCCACCGATGGCTGCATGAGCGACTGGCACCTGATCCATCTCGGCCAGCTCGCGCTCTCGGGTGCGGCCTTGCTGACGATCGAGGCGACCGCCGTGGTACCGGAGGGTCGGATCTCTTACGGGGATGTCGGGCTCTGGGACGATGCCGCCGAGGCCGCGATGGCCGCGACCGTGTCGGCCGTTCGCAAGTGGTCGGACATGCCCATCGCCATCCAGCTCGCACACGCTGGGCGCAAGGCATCGACCGATCTACCTTGGCAGGGTGGGGCGCAGCTTCCGCCCGATCACGCCAATGGCTGGCAAACCGTCGCCCCCTCCGCAGTGCCTTTCGGTGCCACCGATAGGGCGCCGATCGCGCTCGATCGCCAGGCGATGATCGAGCTGCGTGACGCCTTTGCATCGGCGGCCCGCCGCGCCGCACGACTCGGGATCGATGCCATTCAGGTCCATGCCGCCCACGGCTATCTGCTGCATCAGTTCCTCTCGCCGCTGTCCAATCGGCGCGAGGATGAATTCGGTGGTTGTCTCGAAAACCGCATGCGTTTCCCGCTTGAGGTGTTCGAGGCCGTGCGGAATGCCTTCCCCGCCGATCGGCCGGTCTCCGTGCGGGTATCCGGCACCGATTGGGTCGAGGGCGGCTGGGACAGCGAGCAGACGATCGCCTTTGCGCAGGCGTTGGAGGCATGCGGATGCAGCGTCATTCATGTCTCCAGTGGCGGTCTGCATCCGAACCAGGTTATTCCGGTCGGCCCCAGCTATCAGGTTCCGCTCGCCCGCGCGGTCAAGGCGAACGTCGGCATCCCCGTCGTCGCTGTCGGCCTGATTACCGACTACGATCAGGCCGAGGGGATTATCGGCACGGGCGATGCCGACATGATCGCCTTGGGACGGACCATCCTCTACGACCCGCGCTGGCCTTGGCACGCAGCAGCCCATCTCGGCGCAACGGTTTCGGCCCCCGTACAGTATCTGCGCTCCCAGCCTCGACGTTACCGCGACCTGTTCGCGACGCCATCCTCAGGTTGATCAGGGACATTGAAAAGGGCCAGAGTGGCGGGCTGCTTTTTCCGAGCGACCAGCGGTTGGCCTGTGTGCGTTGACCTCATATCGCGCCCCCGCTAACCTCCAGTCTTGCCACCACAGGATCCTGCCACGCCTTGCCCAGGACGATCACCGTCTACAGCGCTCGGTCTGGGATCAAGCGATGGTCGGGGCTCGACGATTTGATTGAGAGGACTTTAGCTTGATGAAAACAATCCAGATTCTGGCGTTGACGACCGGAATGATCGTTAGCCCGCTCGGCCAAGCGGATCATCTTCTTTTTCCATTTGTTGTTTCGAATCCGGACAACGTCGTCACCCTGATCAGCATCACCAATATGGCCAGCACGTACGGCTACCTGAGGTACCGGTATTTTTACAAGTCCGCTACCAACAACGACGAATGTCAGGAATACGAGTTCATCAGAAGCACCTACCCAGGTGATATCGTGACCTTCGACGTCTCTGGAACGCTAGGGGATGGCGCCCCTGTGAATAACGACCCCGATAGTTACGAAGGTCGGTTCAGTCTGCCATCGATGACACGAGCCGTCCGAGGCTATTTGCTGGTCAATCATTACGATAAGGATACAAAGACCGCGACCAAGGAAGGGGCCACTACCCTGATGGGTCAGGCTACTGTGATAGAGATTCAAAGTGGATCGGCCTGGGGTTACCAGGCGTTCAACGATACCAAGGCGGATGAAAAGCCGGATTTCAGTAAGTCCGGCGGTGTCATCAGTACGGATAAATCGGTGCCTTTTACATTTCAGCCCTCAGCCTCGAACCAATGGACGACGAAGTTCTTCGTCACACCGGTCGGCTCCGACATGACAGGGGCTTCCAGTCAATACTCAAGCCATCTGAAATTCACGATTAACAACCAGAACAGCGCGAACATGGCATCCGACATTACCTGCACGGGGGCGATCGATTTTGCTGACGTCATGAGCGCTGCGACCCTGCAAAATGTCGAAGAAACCGGCGGTTGGGGAACCTTGACGCTGGACAAGGCGACCGGCTATTCCCCGGCGATCATCTTCAAGCTCGACTACACTTATTCGGAGGATATTTTGCAGAGTGGCAGTGCCAACAATGGCATCTTGTTGGGGAATTAAACGAACGGGAAGGGCGAGAGAAAGAGGGCAGGCTCGAATTTTCTCCTCGCGTGGATCTGTACGGGGGGCGGCGGGTTAATACCCGCCCTTGCCCGATTAGAAAATTATTGCAGTATTTCTCAAGGTTACTTCTGCTCACTTCCAGCTACGTGGTCTATTTACATTGGCTCTCCATCCTAAGATCCCTAGGAGTCCGGACCCAAACAACCAAAAAGCTGCAGGAATAGGGACTACTGCTGGGGTTTGCTCGACCCCAGAATAAAGCACATTCGGTTGGCTGTAATTATAGAAGCCAAACGCGCCATCCGAGAAAGAACCTGAAACGCTTAACTCCTTTTTGTCATTCACAAATACTTCTGCTAGGGCATTCGTGAAAGTGACATCGAAACTATAAATTGTGTTGTCATTCCAACCTACGTTTCCTAAATTCGTAGCCCTTTGAAGTTCTTCCACCCCCTTTGGAAAACTATGCGCCCATGCGCCCGGTCCTTCTGGTAGTGCGTCAGTTACATGAGAGATAGAAAGGCCCGCCGAAGCGGTCCCCCCACCAGACCAGTTCTGAGTGTTTTGCTTCCAGTCAATAAGCAAGTAGTCGGCGCTCGAACTTTCTAGATCGCCGTCTTGGTAGCCGAGAACAAAACCTATGTAATCGTCATCTTGAGTTGTCTGAACAGCCATTTGAAATGAAAAGGTCTGACCTTGGCTGTTTATGTTGTTATGATAAACGGTTGGGGGGCTATTAGCTGATTGTAGGACGGCATTGTTACCGCTTTGCAGTTTCCAAGTGCCTGGCCCGTTTGTTTTCCAAGACGAAAGATCTATAACTGCTGCGCTCAGCGTTAATGGTGCACCAGCTACTAGAAGCGAAAGGAAGAAAGGAATTTTATTCATAGGTTTATCCTTAATTAATTTGGTGCATTTTCCAACGCGACGTAAGCGCATGATTGAGTATCTGAGCCATCCGGCCCTGACAACCTGATATTACCCCAGTTTTCGGGCGTTTTCGCTCGGATTTTTGCGTCTCGGTCACTTGTCAAGGCGCCCACGCCCTGATAACCGGCTATTTCCGGCTAATCGGGGCGAATGCGCCTAATAACTGCGCCGAAAAGCACATATCAGGGCGTGCGTGACAGGATAAGTTGATATTGCCGGGGATTTTCGGGCCAGAATCGGGCGAGGGATCCGATTCGACCCATGTGTGGTATCTCTACAAAACCCCTTTGCTCTTTCCTCGCACCCTCCCATACAACTCCTCCATCACCTCCACAAACGAATTATCCCGCTCCCAAAACCCCGGAAAATCCCCGGCCTTCCGCACCAGGATTCCCGGCACGACCGGCGGCGTTGCCGGCTCGATCTCGGTCGGCAGACATTTTCGGCCGTTCCAGAAGTCCCGATAGTCCGGCGCCGACTCGGCGGTCCGCGGTCGGGTGAAGAAGGAGTCGGCGGGTTCGATCGCCTCCTCGCGTTCGTCCATGACCGAAACCAGCGCCCGGCCCAGCGGGGTCTCGCTCAGGGACTGGTGCAGCCGCTCGCGCGACAACCCTCTCAGCTCGAACAGCAGGAATGGATCGTCGTCCAGCATGCCGGCCAGACGGTAGTAGACCCCGGCGATGTGCTTGCAGGGATTGGCATAGTCGGGGCAGGAGCATTGGGTCAGGGCGAAGTCGTCGCGGCTGCGGGGCAGCAGGTGCAGGCGCATGCCGGCGAACACCTGGTCGATGCGGTCGGGCATCTGGCCCATGAGCAGCTGTGAGACCAGGGCGGCATTGGCGCCGATCTTGGCGATGGCCTTGTCCCAGTCCTGGTCCGGGATGGGTGTCAGGCGGATCTGGGTCTTGTACTGCGGTTCCTTGTAGACGCCGAAATAGGGATTGACGTTGCCCCGCATCGTCGCCTTTACCAATGCCTTCTCGATGCCGAAGCTCAGGATGCGGTTGTCGCCGCAGCAAGAAATAAATCCGTCCCCTTTTCCCCTCAACGTGTCCCAGGTGCAGGTGCCGAACGGCAAGTACGTCAAGACCGGGGCCAATGTCTGGTCCGAGTATGACGCGAGTGGGAAGCCCACCTACAAATTCCGTGAAACGAACCGGGATGCCTGGTCCGTCTATCTGAATGACCCCTCCCGCAATGTCCAGCTTCAGCTGGATCTGCATCGCAAGTGGGTCAGCTATGGCGAGGATGGCGGCCCCAAGAGAGATCTTTACAGGATCACGTCGGCTAAGGGATAGCCTCGGTCTGCCGAGCGGTATTCAGAGCGGGGCGGGCACGGGATCATCGTCCGCCGCTTATGTCTCGATTCATCCTGCAACCCCTGATCGCTCAAGTCTTGCGCGATCAGGGGTTGCCGCATTTATGGGATTGCCTCTGTCGCCGCTGCAGTGAGATGCCGACTGGGATGACTCGGGTTTTTGAGTGATGCCGCACGAGCACAGTTATACCTAGCGAATGCAGGATTTCGGTTCTCAATTACCGATAATCTGGAAGTTCTCAGCAAGCAGCGTGCGCAGTTGGGGCGCATAGAGATCCAGCTCCGCAAAAAACTCTTTAGCAGGCTATTCGGAACTCGGCAAACCGCTCGTAATAACGATTGTAAAGCACTTGCTTCTTGAAGAATTTCCAGAATCGCTCGATCAGG
>NZ_AFWT01000067.1 GCF_000224065.1 Thiorhodococcus drewsii AZ1 | reverse complement strand
ACGCCAGCTTGCCCGAGCTGCTCCTGGGGTTGACTGAGTATTTCGCCTTCTACAACGGAGAGCGCCCCCACCAATCCCTGGGGTACCTCACGCCTGATGCGGTCTACCGATCGGGAAACGGGGGTGGGGCCAAGATCGTCGATCGCTTCGGCGAGACAACACTGGGGCAGCGCCAAACCGCTGCGATTGAGGTGGCCAGTACAACTTAAATTCGGGGGAAAACTGTCCTGGACATGGGGTCCACTTTAGCGGGAGGTCCCGAGAAACAGCTCGCCCGCCTGGAAAACCTGTGGGCGATTCAAGCCACCATGGTTGCGGTTGTCTACCCAATCGTCCTGGCCTTCGTCACCTTGCTGCTGCAGCGTAGGGCATCAGTGAAGGCGAGCCTTCAGGTGTATATGGTCGAGACGGGAGCAATGGTCGCTGCAATGAGCGCCGTGATCCTGGTTCTCGCAATTGCGGCTGGCTACCTTGTCATCCTCGCTGCCGGAGACGGCTGGGTTGAGCCCGTCCTGACCCTCTGCGCACCCTGGTTCTTTCTGAATGCGTTCTTAACCGCGCACTTCTTGTTTCACACGCTGCGCTACCTTAACGAAGACACTCGCTTGCAGGCGTTCGAGCGCTACGCCGTCTATGTTTCGCTGCCGCGCGAGATTCGCCAATACCTGAATACGCACATCCTAAAAGCATCCCAACGGCTTAGTCTTTTGCCGGGCCGGCCGAGTTGGGACGACTTGTTGGCCTCGGCCGAAATGCAGCTGAAATCCGATCCGAGAATCGACGTCCTGGGCTGGGGCTCGGAAGGGTCGCCTTGTGTTCCGCTATACTCGCGCCGCCGCCGCGAGGTGCGCGATCTGCGGTTGCGTCCGTTGCGTTGGGGCATGCGGCTGTGGATTTGGCAAGTTATTCGGGAGCGCTGGAAAAAGAAGGTGTGGAGGTGGGGGGCCGAGAAATGGCCAATTCTGTTTCCGGGAATGGAGGGGGCCAGTCGGGAGTTTGTCGAAGCGTCTCCGCAGGCGGTGCTTCGATTGCGGGTCGGTCCGGGATCTCCCATCACGGGAGTCCGCATGCTCTGCACGGTGCAGAATGCCCCTGAACCGGGTTGGTTTTCGCGCCGTCTTATTGCTTACGCCTTTGTTCTCGGCGAGCCTCCTCAGCCGGGTACTTACTACCCACCGGCCGCCTTGCTGCGAGAATTGATCCAGGACCTGATCGAGGTTACCCCGAAAGGCAGCGACGCGGTGATCAGGGAACGGTTGTTGATGGTGACGCAGGTGCATCTGGCCTTGCTCGATGCAGGTGCCTTCCTGGATGACGACGGCAAGCGCAGCAATGCAGCCTTGGTCGCAAACCCAAACGGATGGCCTGGGCGACGACCGAGCTCCGATTGGATCAAAGAATACGACGAATGGCTGCAGGAAGCGGTGGAAAGGATGGAGGAAAACACCTACGGCTTTCAGCAAGCCTGCTTCTTGACGTCGGCGATGATCAGGGAGGTCAGTCCAGATCCGCTCCGCGTTCCAGTCGAGCTGCTGAGGCTGCATCTTAGCCTGATCCATTACCTTCATAGTTGGAAGCGTAAGCGGACCTGGCAGCAGGACACCTCCGAAGCACCGGCTGGACAATCCGCGTGGTTGTCGGAGCGGCATCAGTGGCTGTTCGAGCGCGCTATGGGTGAGGCTATCGACACCTGGCTCGAGTGCGACCGATTGCATCAATCCGAAACCTGGTCCGGGGATGCCGAAGGTCCATGGGTCGTCGCCTCGCTCAAAGCGCGCTTCGTCCGCAAGCATTTCGATCTCACGGTGGAGATGATCTTCGACGCGCTGTCTGCTGGCGACACCCAGACGGCCAAGGGCTTGGCCAACGGCTTCCTGTCCTGGCCTCAGCGTTCCGACTATCGACTTGGTGAGTATTCTGGGGTGCGGCACCGGGTGCCTTTTACCATGACTGCGGCAACGCTGGACAAGACCTGGGCGTCCGTTTGGGGCGCCATTGATGGAGCGGAGGCAGACCAGTCACCCGAGAGCATCGAAGATCTGTGCGGGGAGTTGCTTCTCCGCTACTGGTTTGACCTTCGGTATGTCTTGGTCTTGCTGATGATCCGACAGGTGCGGTCATGCGATTCAACGGAGCCCGTTTTAGAGATCGCGCTTGCCCTGCTACGCGGTCCGACCGAGGATTGGAACGGTATCGATGCAGGCATGGATTGGTCGTACCCCGATCGGCTTCTGCGGCGATTGATGCGGTTGTGCCACGCCCGACTCGAGTACCGGGCGCGACTGGACAGAGTTTGCAAATACGTCTTCATTCGGGGGGCTGGCCGAGATCTGGAGTATCCGGATTTTTCCCACGGGTTCACTGATCTAACCGCACTGAGGCGCCCACTGCTGATCCTGCTCTTTGCAGTGGCGCCCACAAGACGGTTTGATGCCACTGCAGTCGAAGCGCGTCTCACGGAGCAGGCGGTGATTTTCGACGATCGCACGCGCTTCGGACTCGCGGATGGCGGGTTTTTGCTGGAGGCCTGGAAGCAGGCATTGCGCCATAGGGGCATCCCTTTGCGACGAGACATTTCGGTGGTGCGTGCGATTCGGCGGGAGCTTCAGCGCTCTCTGCGGAATTCAGAAGCACGAGTCTGGGTAGAAACTGTCCTCCAGTGGATAAAGGTACTGCCTTCTAGGGTCAAATGGGAGCCGATGGAGCCTATCAAAGATATAGACGGGTATGACGAGGACTAACGGCTCATTTCTGGATACCTCTCGGCAATAGGGGAGGGACTAAAGTTTCCGACCTGGATCGGTAAGTCGAGTTGATTGTTATCGGGGAGAGGTATCTTCGGCGTTCCCAATTGGCCGGGTCAGGTGCGGCGACCTAGCATGACAGCAATCTGTTTTTCGAACCGACTGCTACCCAAAACACCCCCGCCATTGGTGGCGTCTTGGATCGCGGTCAACATGGCGTCGGGAAGACAGTCGGCAAAGTGGCTGCGGTAAGCCATGCTCCGGCCGTCGTCCTAATCGTGCAGTGCGCGGTATAGCGGGTGAGTAGGACGACAGTATCGGCATGCCCTGGTACGTCTGCGCGAAAGTTGTGGTGCCGGTGGCTGCAGACATATCGGGGCCGGGATCGCGATCGATCCCGATCCGGTTGCCGTTCGTTTGTTGCATTTTGGCGTCAGCGTACTAGGTGGCAGAGCGGTGCGTGCCAATGCCCTCGATCAGTCCTGCTTGGATACAGCCTTCCGCACCACCCGCCCGATCGTCAGTCCCTGGCCGAGTATGGAAAACACGACGATGCAATAGGTCAGTGCGAGCACGATGTCACGTTCGGGCCCCAGAGGTAGCGATAGGGCGAGTGCGACCGAGATGCCGCCGCGCAGGCCGCCCCAGGTCAACACCCACCCGGAGCCCTTGGGCAGTCTGAACACGCCTGGCAGCATGGCTACAGGTAGGCCGACCGTGAGTGCGCGGGCCGCCAGGGTGACGCCTATCGCCAAGATCGCGGCGGTCAGTGTGCTCGCCGTAAAGGTCACCAGCAGAACCTCCAGGCCGATCAGCACGAACAGCACGGCGTTCAGAATCTCGTCGATCAATTCCCAGAACAGATCGATATAGTGTCGCGTGGTGTCCGACATGGCCAGCCGGCGCCCGCCGTTGCCGATGATCAGTCCGACCACCACCATCGCCAGCGGCCCGGACACCTGCAGCCGATTGGCGAGCGCGTAGCCGCCGGTCACTGCAGCCAGAGTCACCAACACCTCGACCTGATAGCTGTCCACGCTTTTGAGTAGCCGAAAAGTGAGGTAGCCAAGTGCCAGGCCGAACAGCAGGCCGCCGCCTGCTTCATGCAGCAGCATCAGCAGACCCTCGCCCATGGACGGGATGGTGCCGCTCGCCAGCATGCCCAGCAGCAGCGAGAAGATCACGACGCCGACGCCGTCGTTGAACAGCGATTCGCCCGCGATCACCAACTCCAACTGTTTCGGTGCGTCCGCAGTCTTGAGGATGCCCATCACAGCGATGGGATCCGTTGGCGAGATCAAGGCACCGAACAACAGGCAGAACACCAAAGGCAGTTCCAGACCGAGCCAGGAAAACGCGAACCAGGTCCCGAAGCCCACCGCCAGGGTCGACAAGAGGGTGGACAGCACCGCCAACAGCCCCACCGGCCAGCGGTAGGCGCGCAGCTCGCTCAAATCGACGTGCAAGGCCCCGGCGAACAACAGCAGCGACAACATGCCCTCCATCAGGACAGTCGAGAAGTCGATCGAGCGTAGCAGCGACTCCTCGTACTGCCGCACTCCGAAGTCAATACCGGCCGCGTCCAGCCCGATCAGGGCCAGGGACAACAGCAGCGCGGCCGCCATCACCCCGATGGGGATCGGCAGACCGATGAAGCGCTGGTTCAGGTACGCCAGCAGGGCGGTGAGGACGAGAAAAGTAGCGCCAATTTCAAACATCTCTGACCCTATCGTAGCTTGGCTGTTTGCAGTGTCATGGCGTGAAATCCGGTTCGTTCGGGGCGGGTTTCAGGTCGGCACCCGCATGCCCCAATCCAACCAGATGGCTGATGTGGTTGAGACGTTCGGTCGCTCGTATACCTTTTCCCGTCGATGCGACAGATCGCCAGTCCATTTAGGCATCAAGGGGGATGCTCTAGAATTAGGCGTTATAGACTTGTCCAGACAGTGCAGCCCTGGTCAGACGCAGTCTCCGCAGCGCCTGATCGTAGTCGAAGCTTTGGATCGCGCCCTCCAGCAAGACGGCTTCATTCGCACCGAGTGCGGTCTGGAAGAGGTCGCGCGAGGTGAGCCAGAGATTCCCCGCTTGGGTGTCGTCCTCCTCCAGCAGGGCCTCCAACGCGTCGAGGAGCTGGTTCACCTTGGACCAGTCGATGGGACTGTCCTGTTGGGTTTGGGCGGGCAGAGGGCTCGCGGCCCCGTCCTGCTCCGAACGTGCGCTGCCGCTCTCGGCATCGCCCGGATCCGCAGGACGCGGCAGCCAGCGCGAGAGGGCGGCGTTGAGCTGGGCCGGTGTCACCGGTTTGGTGATATGGTCGTTCATCCCCGCCGCGAGGCATTTCCGGCGATCCTCGTCGAAGGCGCTGGCCGTCATGGCCAGAATGGGCAATTCGGCCTTGCCGTGCAGTCGACGAATGGCCCGGGTGGCGGCCAGTCCGTCCATGACCGGCATCTGCACGTCCATAAGCACCAGCGCGTACTCTCCGGTCCGTATCCGCTTGACCGCCTGCCGTCCGTCATTCACCACCTCCACCTCGATCTCCAGGCGGCGCAAGAGCTCGCGGGCGACTTCCTGGTTGATCGGGTCGTCTTCCGCCAGCAGTAGCCGAACACCAGGATAGCCGCGCTCCAGGGTGTCATCCGGGGTTGTCGTCGGCGGCGCGCTTGGCTCGGCGCTCAACGTTGTTTGCGAAATCGTGTTTAAGGGGACTCTGACCCAGAAGGTGCTGCCATAGCCGAGTTCGCTCTCCACCCCGACCTCGCCGCCCATGAGATTGGCCAGGCGTTTACAGATGGCCAGTCCTAGCCCGGTTCCTCCATAGCGGCGCGTGGTCGATTCGTCGGCCTGGACGAAGGGCTCGAACAGCCGCGCGCGCTGACTCGGCGTTAGGCCGATGCCCTGGTCCCGCACATCCAGGCGCAGTTTCGGTGGTCGGTCTCCATCCGCGACGACCAGGGCATCGACATGGATGTGTCCTTGGTTGGAGAACTTGATGGCGTTGGAGACATAGTTCAGAAGGATTTGCCCCAGTCGCAGGAAATCGCCTTTCAGGAGACTGGGCACGGCTGGATCGATGCTGTAGCCGAGCGTGAGCCCCTTGGCGGCCGCCCGCTCGTCCAGCAGGGTGAAGGTGTGGTCGATGACCTGAGCGAGCGAGAATGGGTTTTTCTCCAGGGTCAACTGACCGGCCTCGATCTTTGAAAGATCCAGGATGTCGTTGATGATGCGCAGTAAATGTCCTGAGGCGGTGACTATCTTGGCAATCTGGTTGCGCGGCTTGGGGCTCGTCAGCTCTTGCTCCAGCAGATGGCTGAGTCCGACGATCGCGTTCATGGGGGTGCGGATTTCGTGGCTCATGTTGGCCAGGAAGGCGCTCTTGGCGCGGTTGGCCACCTCTGCGGCCTCCTTCGCCTCGCCTAGGGCGACCTCGGTGCGTCGGCGCGCGACGATGCGCCAGAGATTGTCGGCGATCAGCTCCATCTGCTGCAGGTCGGTCGCGTCGTAGTCGCTTGCCTTGTTGCCGACCCCGACCAGCAGCCGCACCTTCCCGTCTTCCCGAATGGGGACGCTCAGGTGACGGATCAGATGGGTATGCTCCTCGGGGTAGCCACGGCGTTGCGATAGGCTCTGGAAGTCGTTGTGGACCACCGGCTTGCCGGTGCGTACGGTATTGGACCAAACGCCGGCCTGAGACAGGGGGTAGTGGTTGTCGTAGGCGGCCTTGCACTGAGCGCGGGTGCGAGTCGACCAGGTGGTGAGCTGGATCGCCTCCTGGTCCGGGTCGATCATATGCAGATAGCCGCAGGCGCTGTCCGTGATGGTTTCGATCATGTCCAAGCCGCGTAGCAACAGCTCCGGCTCGTTCAGGTCGGCGGCCAACTGACTCAGATCGAGCAATGCCTTGAGGCCGCTTTGGCTCTTGCGCAGGTGTTGGTTGGTGCTTTCCAGCTCGGCGGTGCGTGCCCGTACCAGCTCTTCCAGATGGTGACGGTGAAGATCCAGCTCCCGATTGGCTTTGCGGGTGGTCTCTTCGGCGCATCGGCGTGCGGTGATGTCGAGATGCGCCACCACCAGGCGCGATGGACCGGTGCCGATGAAGCGCGTGACACGCATGGCGAACCAGCGTTGCTCGTTGGGGGAATGGCAGGGATATTCCATCGTGAAGTCATCTTGCTCGCCCCGCAGGATGGAGCGCATCGCGGCGGCGACGCTGGGGGCCTCCTCCGAATCCGCGCCATAGGCCTGCTCGCACACCTCCAGATAGTTGGCTCCCTCGCAGACGTTGGCGCTGAGCGGCGGGTTGGCCTGTGCGAAGGTGCGCCAGGCGCGGTTGACGGCGAGAATCTTGCCGGTCTCGTCGAGAATGGCCAGGTGCTCGGTCAAGGAGTCCAGCGTCGCCTGGGCGATACGCTCGGATTCGCGCTGAGCGGCTTCCGACTGCAGATTGAGACTGATGCGCTCCATCAGTCGGTGCAGCGTCACCATGCCCATGACCTGTCCGTCCGCGTCGAGCACGGCGAGCTGGCGCAATTGCTGGTCCCGCATCGACTGGGCCGCCTCGGGCACCGGGGTGTCCTGGTCGACGGTGCGCACCGGGGTGTGCATGACATCGCGCAAGCGGATGCCCTCGATCCCCGTGTCGGCGGCCTGCGCCAACAGGTGCGGAATGTCCCGCTCGGTGAGGATGCCCAGGGGACGCCGCCCGTCCACCGCGAGGGCATAGGCTGCGCCTTGGCGCAGCATGAGCGCCAGTACCTCCGTCAGCGGGGTTTCCGGGGACAGGAAGGGGAGATCCTGATCGATCAGGCTCGTGAGGTCGCCGAGTTGCTGCAGTGAGCGCAGCCCCAGGTGCTGGCGGAAGTCGGTTTCGCTAGCGATCCCGACGGTGCAACCGTTCCCATCGATGACCACCAGGTGGCGGATCCGATGGGCGAGTGTCAGACGGTAGGCCGCCGTGAAGTCGGTCTCCTGGATGGCCGTGAGAACGGGGGTGCTCATCACCTCGCAAATCGGAGTGGCGGGATCCGTTCGCAGGTGCAGAAGACGCATTAGATCGCGCTCGGTGAGAATGCCGACCGGCGTGGTGCCCTCCAGCACCAGGAGCGATGAGATCCGAGCCTGGGCCATCTGCCGGGCGGCCTCGGCGAGGGGGCTGTCCGGCGGCAGATGCCGCACATCCCGGCTCATGATGTCGGCGAGCGTCAGATCGACGATTGGCTGCATGCGAGGGGCTCGCTAAGAGGAGATCCGGTACAGAAAATGCTCACATTAGGCAAAGGCTTTTCGCTACAGTGACTTATTGAGATATGGTCGCTGTATTGAGGGCGCGATGGCCTTTGAGGAAATGTCGGATAATTTTTGGCGCCAAGTGGAACCTTTGCTGGAACCGTTTAAGCGGAGAAAATCGGGCGGTCGTACACCATTGGATTTTCGCCTCATCTTGAATGAAATCCTCTACCTCCTCAAGACCGGTTGCCAATGGGGCTGCTTGCCCACAACCTACGGTGCGAAGAGTACGGTGCACGAGCACTTCCAGCAGTGGGCTCGTGCTGGCGTGATGGCGGATATCTTGCGGGTTTTCGCTCACGAGTATCAACGCCAGCATGGGATTCAGTGGGCATGGCAGTCGATGGACGGGGCCTTGGTGCAAGCACCAGTGCGCGGGCAATCCGTGTGCTTGGAGGACGAAAGGCTCGGGCGTAATCCGACTGATCGGGGGCGCAGCGGCAGCAAGCTCCACATCCAGGTCGATCAGCAGGGCACTCCGCTCGGGGTCGAGGTGGTTGGAGCGAATGTCCATGATAGCCGTTTGGTGTCTTCGACCCTAGCCACTGTTTTTTTTCGCGCCCCGTCCCAACGCCCACGACTCCTCAGCATCTCTGCTTGGACAAAGGCTACGATTACTCCCGTGTCGAGATTGAAGTGCGCGAGCATGGCTACTTACCGCACATTCGCAGGATCGGAGAAGAAACATTCGCGGCAGACACAAAGACGCATCCGGCCCGACGCTGGGTGGCGGCTGACGTCCGCCGAGTTGTCCGACCTGCTCGCCTCCATCATCAGCGAGACCACGGCACCGGGCGCGGAGCAGACGCGGCTGATCCTGGCCGGCGCGCCGGGCGCGCTGGTCGGCATGGGCGCGGACGGGGTCTGGAGCCGTCTCGGCGACCGGCTGCGCGAGACGACCGAGCG
>NZ_AFWT01000068.1 GCF_000224065.1 Thiorhodococcus drewsii AZ1 | reverse complement strand
AGACGGACCTCTACCGGACCCTGATGCGCGCCTTCTCCGAGGCCAAGGAGCATTTCCTGGTCCATCTGCGCCCGGAAGACGTGCTCGATCGCGTCAGGCGCGACGGCCGGCAGCTCGATCTCGACGCCGTCCAGGCGGCGCTCGGCCAGCTGGTCGAATGGGGCAACCTCCAGGCCGAGCCCGACACCAGCCGGGTGACCAAGGTCGAGGACTTCTACCGCGCCCGCTATCTCTACCATAATCACCCGCGAGAGCGAGGCCGCCCAGGCTGCCCTGGCGACTCACGAGCGCATGCTCGGGCACCATGGCGCGCCCAGTCCGTAGCCTTGGCCGACATCGCCAGCCAACTGCGCGGCCTGCTGATGCAGCCGCTGCTCTATGCCGATCACCCCGCCTACCGGCTGGTCAAGCGTCACATCGACTGGCTCAGGGACTGGCTGCACAGCGAGACCCGCTGGGATCTGCGACTCGAGGCCGACTTCGCCCGCCTGGCCAAGACCGCTCCCTAGCACGACGACGGCGAGGTTCGGATAGACTGGGTGCGGTATCGATCCGTGTCGCGCCGGCGAGGGACGGGGTGGTGCCAATCGGAGATGGGAGAACGAGGTGTTTCATTTCAATTGGTTGGGGTCCTTCTTCTTGCTTGCCACGCTCTCGCTCGCCGGAACCGCGTCGGCACGGGAGCTGATGGTCAACGCCTACTATGGTGAGTATCTGGCGGACACCAAGGTGCCAGGCATCTCTGCGGCCTCGCTGAAGGGGCCGGTCTTGGAGCCCTGGCGATTCGTCGAGCGGGCCCGAGGCACCTATCGGGTCGGGGTGCTCTTTCCCCAGCTCGAGGATTCCTACTGGGGTGCAGTCGATTTCGGGATCGCCGAGCGGGCGGCCTCGGGCGGCGTCGCCTTCGAACTCCTGGAGGCGGGGGGGTATCCTAACTTGGCCGTTCAGATCCAGCAGCTGCATCGACTGCGGGACCTGGGTGTGGATGGCGTGATCCTGGCTGGGGTCGCCTACGACAAGCTGGATACGGAGGTGGCGGCGACGGTGGCGGCTGGGATCCCTGTGGTGGCGGTGATCAACGACATCCGGGCGCCGCAGATCCAGGCCAAGTCGATGGTGTCCTTTTTCGGGATGGGCGCCAAGGTGGGTGAATATCTGCGCGAAGAGTTGGACGGGCGGCCGGTGAATGTCGCCTTCTTCCCCGGACCCAGGGACAGCGGCTGGGCGCCCGAGAGCCTGGCAGGGTTCGTCGAGGCGTTCGAGGGCGTCCCGGGGATCCGGACGCTGACGCCGTTCTGGGGCGATACCGAAGAGAGGACCCAGAGCAGCCTGATTCGCCGGGCCTTTCATTTCTATCCGGACATCGACTATCTGGTGGGGAACGCGGTGATGGCCGAGGTCGCCCCGAGCGTTCTGGCCGAGCTCGGGCGCTCATCCGGAGAGGTGCGGATCCTCTCGACCTACCTGATTCCACAGGTCTACGCCCACATCCAGGCTGGACGGGTCGAGGCCGCGCCAGCCGATCTCAACATCGATCAGGGGCGCATCGCCATGGATATGATGATTCGGATCTTGGACGGGCAGCGCCCAGGGGTGGATTTTCCCTTCCGCGCCGGCCCGCAGATCCCGATCCTGACCACGGAGACCATCCGGGAATATCCGTTCGAGCGTCTGTTCGGCGATCGCGGCTTCGAGCCGGTCTCGCGCTACCGGCCGGACGCACCCGAGGCCGAGGCGCCATGAAGATCGCCTACAAGCTGCTGATCCCGCTGGTGATGATCTTTATCCTCGGCTTCGGGCTGCTCTATGCCATTTGGATCCACTCGGAGCGGGCGATGATCGACGCCTTCGAGGAGAAGTCGAGCCGGGTCATCCTGGATCAGCTGATGCAGGATCGCCAGCGGCGGCTCGAGATCGAGCGTGGCTATCTGGAGTTCGTCGCCAGCATGGCGGCCAAGGTGGCGGTCGAGTTCGTCTCCAATATGAACTATGAGGGCATCGAGCAGCCGATCTCCGAGCTGCTCGCCCTCGATGGCGTCAAGGCCGTGCAGGTCTTCGATGCCACCACGGATCAGACCTTCGTCGCCGCCTACCGGGAGGGCGGGCGTTCCCTGGTCGGTACCGAGCTGCCACAGGGCTTGGCGGACTACCAGCAGTTTCGCCATCGGTTGACGGGTCACTTCGACGCTCGCGATGTCGATTACGGCTATATCGCGATCTACTACGACGACGCCCCCTTGCTCGGGGAGATCGATGCCATGGAGCGTGTCTCGCTCGGTCGTATCGAGCAGATCAAGACGGACGTCCAGCACATGCTGGCGCAGCGGATCTCCTTCCAGCTCCTGATCTTCGCCGCCGCCGCCCTGTTGCTCGCTGGCGGTGTCTTTCTGCTCGTCTATCGCTTCGTGCTGGTGCCGCTGCGCGCGCTGCACCTGGGGCTGGACGGATTCTTCGCCTTCCTGCAGCGCCAGGAGGATCGGATCGAACCGATCGCGCTGGGGGGCGGCGACGAGTTCGGCGACATGGCCCGCTCGCTCAACAAGAACATCGAGGTCAGTGCCGAACTTTTGCAATCGATCAACGCCTTGAATGCGACGCTCGAGCAGAAGGTCGAGGCCCGCACCTGCCAGCTGCGTCTGGCTAACGAAAAGCTGGAGTTGAGCCTCGAGGGCGGGCGCCTGGGCTCCTTCGACTGGGACATCCCTCGCGATCGCTACAGCATCGATGCGGGCTGGGCGGGCATGCTCGGCTGCGATCTCGGTGAGATGGGCCCGGGGCTCGCGGCCTGGAAGTCGCTGATTCACCCCGAGGACCTCGCTTCGGTGAACGAGCGCTTCGGGCGCTATCTGGCCGGCGAGGTTCCGCACTACGAGTCTCAGTACCGGGTGCGCACCAAGGACGGCGGCCATCTGTGGATCCTGGCGCGGGGCAAGATCGTCGCCCGCGATCCCGACGGACGCCCGGTCCGGGTGGCGGGAACCCACATGGACATCACCCATATCAAGGAAACCGAGCAGCGCCTCCTGGATGCGACCCAGCGGGCGGAGCGCGCCTTGGCGGAGCTGCAGTCGACCCAGGCGCAGCTCATCCACTCCGAGAAGATGGCGGCCCTCGGACACCTGATCGCCGGGGTCGCCCACGAGATCAACACCCCGCTGGGCGCGGTCAAGTCCAGCGGTACCAACATCGCCCACTCCTTGGAGCAGGCGCTGGGCAACCTGCCTGGCCTCTTCGGTCTGCTCACGCAGGAGGAGGTGTCCCTGTTCCTGGACCTGCTGGCGCGCGCGCGGGCACAGACGGGCATCCTCCCCAGCCGCGAGGCACGTCGGCTCACCCGCGGACTGACCGAAGAGCTCGAGGGAGAGGGGGTGACGGGTGCGCGCCGCATCGCCGACATCCTGGTACAGCTCGGGGTCCGCGACTCGCCGGCCTCCTATCTGCCCCTGATTCGTCATCCCCGCAGCGACTTCATCCTCGATACCGCCTACAGCATTGCGGCGATCGCGACCAACGCCGCCAACATCAACCACGCCGTCGAGCGCGCCGCCAAGATCATTACGGCGCTCAAATCCTTTTCCCGGCTCGACGCGGGCGGCAAGCGCAGCGAGACCGACCTGCGGCAGAACATCGAGACCGTGCTCACCCTCTATCACAATCAGATCAAGCAGAGCACCGAGCTGGTGTGCCGCTATGCCGAGGTCCCTCCGCTGTCCTGTTATCCCGACGAACTCTGCCAGGTGTGGACCAACCTCGTACACAATGCCTTGCAGGCGATGGACTCTCGTGGCACGCTCAGAATCGTTCTTGAGGCCGAGAAGGGTGTCGCCGTGGTGACCGTCGCCGATACCGGCGGCGGGATAGCGCCCGAGATCCGCGAGCGCATCTTCGAGCCCTTCTTCACCACCAAGCGGGCGGGTGAGGGTAGCGGATTGGGGCTCGACATCGTCAGGAAGATCGTCGCCAAGCATGGCGGCCATCTCGAGATGGATAGCGAGGTGGGTGTTGGCACGACCTTCAAGGTCTATCTACCCTATCCGGAGCCGAGATGATGGAGCAGGGAATCCTGCTGTGCGTGGACGACGAGATGATGGTGCTCAGCGCCCTGCGGGATCAGCTGAGGCGCGTCTATGACCACCGTCACCTGATCGAGATCGCGGAGAGCGCGGAGGAGGGCCTGGAGATCCTCGACGAATTGGCCGGTGAGGGCTATATCCCGCTGGTCATCATTTCGGACTGGCTGATGCCCGGCATGAAGGGCGACGAGTTCCTGATCGAGGCGCATCGCCGCTTTCCTCACGTCATCAAGATCATGCTCTCGGGGCAGGCCGACGAGGAGGCGGTTCTGCGCGCGCGCGCCCAAGCCAATCTGCATGAGTTCATCGTCAAGCCCTGGTGCGCGGAGGTGCTGATCGCCTCGATCGACGCCGGACTCGACGCCTTCTGGCGGCGTGAGGGGGCATGATGGTCGCGCGCTCGCCGATGTCCGGGACGACGCGGAGTCAGAGCGGGCAGGCTGCCGGCAGGCCGAGGCGGCGCGGATGACCCAGAGCGCGATTCTCTGTGTCGATGACGAGCCCATGGTCCTCAGCGCGCTGCGCACCCTGCTGGAGCAGCACCTCAAGGAGGTCCAGGTGATCGAGGTGGCCGAGTTGGCCGCCGAGGCGTTGGAGGTGGTGGACGAGCTGCTCCAAGATGGGATCGAGCTGAAGGCGGTCGTCGCCGACTACCTCATGCCTCAGATGCGTGGCGACGAGCTGATGGTGCGCATCCATCGGCGGTTGCCGCAGATCAAGACGATTCTTCTCACCGGGCAGAGCGATATCGGCGGGGTGAAGCGGGCGATCAACGAGGCCGATCTCTATCGCTTCATCGAGAAACCTTGGCACAACGAGGACCTGCTGCTGACGCTGAGGGGTGCGCTCACCGCCTACGACCAGGAGCGCGAGCTGGAGCGTCAGAACGATCAGCTGCGCCGGCTCAACGATGAGCTGGAGCTCAAGGTCGCCGAGCGTACCCGCGAGCTGGCGGAGAAGAACCGGGAGCTCGAGCGCCTCTCGGTCACGGACTGTCTCACCGGTCTCTGCAATCGCCTGAAATTGAACGAGGAGCTCAAACGCGAGCTGTCGTTGGCCAAGCGCTACGGCACGCCCTTTTCCATCCTGCTGATGGACATCGACCGCTTCAAACGGGTCAACGATACCTACGGCCATCAGATGGGCGATCGTGTCCTGGTCAAGCTCGCCGACATCCTGCGCCGTTCCGTTCGCGACACCGACCGGGTTGGACGCTGGGGGGGAGAGGAATTCCTCACTATTTGCGCCGAGACCCCTCTTGCCGGGGCCTCGCGTCTGGCCGAGAAACAGCGTGCCGCGATCGCGGCCCACGACTTTCCAATCGTCGGCGGCTGCACTGCGAGCTTCGGGGGCAGCGAGTACCAGGAGGGCGACAGCATCGAGAGCCTGATCTCTCGGGCGGACGCGGCCTTGTATCGGGCCAAGGAGGCCGGGCGCAATCGGGTCGAAGCCGGATGAGACCATCGCCGCCCCACAGGCGGGGCGACGCGGGCCGATGCGGCATCCTCAATACAGTTCCGGGCGCCGATCCTTCAGATAGTCGGTGTTCTCCGGATGCGTCGGGCCATAGTCGGACGGGATGCAGTCGGCGATCAGAAGGGTCGGCTCGTTCTTGGCAGCGACCATCGGCTCGCCATGCGGGTTGGCGATCACGCTGTTGCCCAGGTAGCGCCCCACGGGCTCCGAGTCCAGCGTCTCGCCCTGGCAGCGGTTGCTGTAGCACACGAAGAGCCCGTTCTCCCAGGCGTGCGCCGGGATCAGGGTCTTGGCGATGTCCGGGTAGGCGGGCGAGGTCCATTCCCCGGTCGAGAGTCGGGTCGATTCGTCGGCCGCAGTGGGGATGATCACCAGCTTGGCGCCCTCGAGCGCGAGCCGTCGCGTGAGCTCCGGGAACTCGGCCTCGTAGCAGTTCAGCAGGCCGACCGGGAAGCCGTTGATCGCGTGGACGGTGAGAGCCGGTCCTTCCTCCGGGTAGAGATATCCGGGCGTCCAGATCTTCTTCTCGTCGGGTCCCCACAGGTGGGTCTTGCGATAGTTCTTGAGCAGGCTTCCGTCGGGACCGAACAGGGCGATCGCATCGTAGTAGCGGGTCTCGCCGGCGACCTCGGCCCGCTCGGGATAGGGACAGACGATGCCGATTCCCTTCTCCCTGGCGATCGCCGCGACCTCGCTTAGGGTCTCGTCACCGGGGCTCATGGCGAGCGCATAGAGTCGGTCCGGCGGCACCGCATAGCCGCTCAGGTAGAGCTCGGGAAAGCTGATCAGCTGGGCGCCGAAGCCGAGCGCGATCCCCGCAGCGGATTCGAGCCGGTCGAGATTGTGTCGAATGGCATCGGTCGTTCCCGCCGGCCCCGTGTCCTGGAGCACGGCCAGGCGAATGCCCCGGCCGTGCGCGGGAGGCGTCGTCTTGATATAGCTGTTGATGATCATGGCGTCCTCGTTTCGGATGCGTGTCGCATTGGCTCGGGTCTGTCGCTCAGTGCGCGAACCGGGGTGCAGGTGCCCTGGATTCGTGGCCGCTCAGTCCCTCGAAGTGATCGACCACCTTGCTGATATCGGCGAGCAGCATCTCGGACATGTCGGCGCTGAATCCCTCGCGCACCACGATGCGCAGTACCGCGACCTCCTCGGCGTGCTCGGGCATGGTGTAGGCGGGCACCTGCCAGCCGGATTCGCGCAGCTTGTGCGAGACGTCGAAGACGTTGTAGCCCGGGATCGCGTCTTTCAGCTTGAAGGCGAAGACGGGGATGGTGCTGGCGTCGCTGACCAGCTCGAAGGGACCGAGCGCCTCGATTCCCTGGGCGAGGGTCATGGCCGTGTCGCGCAGGGCCTCCATGATCTGGGTGTAGCCGGCCCGGCCGAGACGCAGGAAGTTGTAGTACTGGCCGACGACCTGATTGCCGGGGCGCGAGAAGTTCAGGGTGAAGGTCGGCATGTCGCCGCCGAGATAGTTGACGTGGAACACCAGATCCTCGGGCAGATCGGCGTGGCTGCGCCACACCACCCAGCCGACTCCGGGGTAGACCAGTCCGTACTTGTGGCCCGAGACGTTGATCGATTTGACCAGTGGCAGCCGGAAGTCCCACTTCAGCTCCGGCTGCAGGAAGGGCGCGACGAAGCCGCCGCTGGCGGCGTCGACGTGCATCGGGATCTCCCAGCCGCTGGTCGCGTTCTGGGCGGCGAGTGCATCGTGGATGGCCTCGATCGGCTCGTACTCGCCGGTGAAGGTGGTGCCGAGGATCGCCACGACGCCGATGGTGCGCTCGTCGGTGCGCTCGATCACCTCCTCGGGCGTGATCACGTAGCGGCCCTTCTGCATCGGGATGTAGCGCGGTTCGACGTCCCAGTAGCGGCAGAACTTCTCCCACACCACCTGGACGTTGGCGCCGAGGATCAGGTTGGGACGATGGGTGTCTTTGCCCTGCGCCCGGCGGCGCTCGCGCCAGCGCCACTTGAGCGCCATGCCGGCCAGCATCACCGCCTCGCTGGAGCCGATCGCGGAGGCGCCGACACCCTGGTCCGGGGCGTTGAACAGATCGGAGACGATGTTGACGCAGCGCGCCTCGATCTCGGCCGTGCGCGGGTACTCGTCCTTGTCGATCATGTTCTTGTCGAAGGCCTCGGCCATCAGCCGCTCGGCCTGCGGCTCCATCCAGGTGGTGACGAAGGTCGCCATGTTGAGTCGGGCGTTGCCGTCGAGCATCAGCTCGTCGTGGATGAGGTCGTAGGCGGTGTCGGGGACCATCTCGTGCTCGGGGAGCCGGTACTTGGGCACCGCGTTCTGCATGCCTCGACGCGCATAGGCGGGTGCCAACAGGTCGTCGGCATCTTCCGGGCGGATCGCTTCGATCTTCTTGGTCAGCATCTCGGATCACTCCGTGTGGGTGGCTCGGGACTGCGGGGCCGATGCTCTCATATCCGTGGGTGGGCTGTCCTTTGCGTATGCTCGTCGCACGAGGAGTTATCTCACGCGGCGATGCCCGGGCATGCGCTAAAACTCATTGTTCGCGGTCTTCTCCCGATGCTAGTGTCCACGCTCAGCACAGAACCGGCCGCGATACAGCCCAGCCACGGATGCCCGACACCAGCTTCAACTATCTGACCGCCGACAAGACGGACCTCTACCGGACCCTGATGCGCGCCTTCTCCGAGGCCAAGGAGCATTTCCTGGTCCATCTGCGCCCGGAAGACGTGCTCGATCGCGTCAGGCGCGACGGCCGGCAGCTCGATCTCGACGCCGTCCAGGCGGCGCTCGGCCAGCTGGTCGAATGGGGCAACCTCCAGGCCGAGCCCGACACCAGCCGGGTGACCAAGGTCGAGGACTTCTACCGCGCCCGCTATCTCTACCATAATCACCCGCGAGAGCGAGGCCGCCCAGGCTGCCCTGGCGACTCACGAGCGCATGCTCGGGCACCATGGCGCGCCCAGTCCGTAGCCTTGGCCGACATCGCCAGCCAACTGCGCGGCCTGCTGATGCAGCCGCTGCTCTATGCCGATCACCCCGCCTACCGGCTGGTCAAGCGTCACATCGACTGGCTCAGGGACTGGCTGCACAGCGAGACCCGCTGGGATCTGCGACTCGAGGCCGACTTCGCCCGCCTGGCCAAGACC
>NZ_AFWT01000069.1 GCF_000224065.1 Thiorhodococcus drewsii AZ1 | reverse complement strand
ATTCGGCAGCTGGAGCGGGAGTTACAGCGCAAGGAGTCGGCGCTGGCGGAGACGGCGGCCCTGCTGGTGCTGTCAAAAAAAAGCGCAGGCGATCGTGGGGGGGGGTAGAGGCGTGATGGTTAGTGCCTCAGATCGCCGTCGAGCCGTGGAGCTGATCGAACAGGCCCAACAGGTGGGGGCACGCTTGGCGCCGGCCTGTGAGGTCTTGGGCCTGAGTGTGCGCACGGTTCAACGCTGGACATGCGAGGGCGGGGTACGCGAAAACCAACGCCCGACGGCTGTTCGTCCCAAACCAGCCAATGCGCTCAGCCCCGAGGAAGAGCAGGCGATTCTGGAGGCCTGTCATCGCCCGGAATTCGCCCCTCTGCCGCCGGAGCAGATCGTGGTGCGTCTGCTCGATGAGGAGCAGTGCTATCTGGGCTCAGTCTCTAGCTGTTACGTCCCGTGTGATTATATGCCTGTTACGTCCCGTGTGATTATCTGCCTCGACGGAGCTATCCTTTGTTCCGAGCCCGCGAGGTGCTAGAGCACGTGGTCCACAAAGCCAGCGCTCGCGGAACAGCCCACAGCCCGGGAGCCTGATTGCCGATGGAAATCCGCCTGCATAAGAACGCGCGCACGACCCCAGCGATTCGTCGCGAGTTGCAAGCATCCACGTTGCCGAACAAGGTCCTCGCCGCCCAGTACAACCTCTCGGTCCAGACGGTGAGGAAGTGGCGGCGACGCACGGTGGTCGAAGATGCCTCACACCGCCCACACCGGCTCTCAACGACGCTCTCGCCCGAGCAGGAAGTCCTCGTGGTGGCCCTGCGTGAAACGCTGTTGCTGCCGCTCGACGATCTGTTGGCGGTTACCCGCGAATTCATCCACCCCGAGGCCTCGCGTTCGGCACTCGATCGGTGCTTGCGGCGCCACGGGATCTCCAACCTCAAGTCCCTGATCCCGCAGGAGGCGGACACCGCGAAGCGTCCGGTGAAGACCTTCAAGGACTACGCGCCTGGGTTCGTCCATGTCGACGTCAAGTACCTGCCCCAGATGCCCGATGAAGACCGCCGAAAATACCTCTTCGCGGCGATCGACCGTGCCACCCGCTGGGTCTATGTCGAGATCCTCGACGACAAGTCGGCGGCCTCGGCCAGTGGGTTTCTCGAGCGCCTGATCGCCAAGGCGCCATTCACCCTCACCAAGATCCTCACCGATAACGGCAAAGAGTTCACCGACCGTTTCTGCGCCACGGGCGAGCGCTCGCCGACGGGGCGGCATCGCTTCGATCAGGTCTGCGCCCAGCACACCATCGAGCATCGCCTGACCAAACCCAGAACTCCACAGACCAATGGCATGGTCGAGCGTTTCAATGGGCGCATCGCCGAGGTGCTGGCCACCACACGCTTCGACTCGTCGCAAAGTCTGGAGCAAACCATCACCCGCTACGTCCAGGTCTACAACCAACACATTCCGCAAAAAGCACTCGGGCACATCGCCCCGATTCAAGCCCTCAAGGATTGGGCCGAAAAGCGCCCCGAACTATTCAAAAAGCGTATATACAATCTTCGGGGACTTGACATGGCTATAATAACGGGAGGTCACTCCCTGAATAGGCACGTCCACGATTACTCAGCTGCGTCCACCGCTAGTGCTGGCGCAGTCATATAGCGTCTAAAAAAAACTGATTCAGAGATGGTTTCCCAGGCCCCTTCCGCAACGAGACAACCATTATCCAGTAAGAACACCTTGGCGCACGGCTCGACAGTGGTCAAACGATGGGCGACCAGAATGATGGTTTTTTCCCCGGCAAGATTATGGATCGCCTCCATGACCACTTTCTCGGTAGTATTATCGAGCGCGCTCGTGGCTTCATCGAACAGCAAGACGGCTGGATTGCGATAGAGCGCGCGCGCGATCCCGATGCGCTGGCGCTGCCCCCCGGAAAGTCTAACCCCACGCTCGCCGATGACGGTGTCGAGGCCCTGTGGCAATTGCTGGACGACGAAATCGTACAGATTTGCCAAACGCGCTGCTTTCTCGACCGCCTGCTGGTCGATTTCAGTTGGCGGAACGCCGAGGGCAATGTTCTCAGCGATGCTCTGGTCGGCCAGAAAGATATGCTGTGGTACATAACCGATACTGGCTTGCCAACATCGGATATTGTCGGCACCCAAGGGAACGCCATCGACGAGGATCTCGCCTTGCTCGGGCTGCAACAACCCGAGGAGGAGGTCGACCACTGTGCTTTTGCCTGCGCCGGAGGAGCCGATAAAGCCAACGGTCGTCCGCGCTGGAATCGTCAGACTCAAGTTGCTGATGGCCAGACGATCCGCACCGGGATAACGGTAGCTGAGATTTTCGATACGGATTTCACGCTGAGGAGCAAGGAATTCCGTTGCGAGCATGGGTCGTGGATCGACTTGTCGGAGATCGTTCATTTGATCAACAACATTGTCGACAGCCGGCATCGTGAATCGAATCGATGCGATCGCAGCAAAGATCTTCTGAAAGGCTGGGATCAGTTGTTTCCCAGCCAGGGCGTAGAGACCGATGATCGGCAGCATCCCGGCCAGACCTTGGTTGCCGCCAAGGAGATAGAGCACAACCAACAGCATACCGCCAAACGCTAAACCCTCCAGAACATAGAGGGGAAGATCCTGCAACAGTAAGGAATTCGCTTGATGGTTGGCAAACCGTATAGCGGGATTTCGGTATCGATCCAGGTAGGCGCTCTCGCGGCCGAGCAACAGGATTTCCTTGATCCCAGCGAAAACCTCGGCAACCACTGTAAACCGCTCTCGGTTCGCCTCCACTCGATCTCTGCCGATGCGTTCCAGCCAGGTACGGGCAACTAAGAAAGTCATCCCATAGAATAGAGCGAGTGTCCCAGACACGGTGAGCGCAAGCAAGGGGTTGGCGACGAGCAGCACCAGAATCATCGCAGCAGCAACAATTGAGGAACTGATCAGACGCAGCGCCGGAAGCAAGGCGTTATTGATGCCCTGGGCCGTTTCTTCCAGCACCGTCTTGGCGAGATCCCCCGAATTGCGATTCAAAAAAAAGTCATAGGGGCGACGCAGGAAGCCGGCCATGAGTCGACGGGACAAATAATACTGCTGGGAGTACGAAAAACGCACAGTTATCCAAGAAGTGCCTGCTTGCAGCGCGAGACTAATTAGATACAGAAAGAAGGCGAAGAATCCAACGTAATAGAGAAATCGTTCGGTCGAGCCGGCACCGGACCAATGATAAGCGAGGGCGAGCCAGGAATTGCTCTCCACCGTTTCCGGAGCAGCAACCAGCGAGAGAAACGGCATGATGGACACAACGCCAGCGGTCTGAGCGAAGGCCGAAAGCACCATCAGAACAAGAAGCCACCGAAAGCGATTGCGCTCTTGGGGCTCAATGAGCAAATAGAGCTTTTCGATAGCGCCGCGGAGCGGAATGCGCCGGACGAACTGCTTTAGTCTCATCGCACCGAACACTCGCGCAATCTGAAGGGTGTGCCCAAAGACATCATTGCTGCTTCCTGAAAAAACTGACCACAATGGACACGAATGGTGGTGTATCATAGCGGGCGAACACAATCACCGCAATTGAGCAAGGCGTGGACGACGCATCCAGAAACCGTATCCTGGTCCTTGATGGGGATCTGCCCCCTGCTCTGGCCATCGCGCGCACGCTCGCCCGGAGGGGGCTCCGGGTAGAAATCGCGAGCAATGAGCCCCGCCCGCTGGGGGGCTTTTCTCGCTATGTCGCCGCCACGCACCGTTATCCGAACCCTCTCGTCAGGTCCGCCGATTTCATCCGCTGGATTTCGGCGCAGCTCGAAGACCCTCGGCTTATCCTCGTCATCCCTGTCACCGAACGGACCTTGACGCCGCTGCACGCGAACCGGCAATGCCTTGACACATCACGGATCGCGATGGCACCGGAAGATGCGCTGCGGATCGCTCTGAACAAGGGTGAGACGGTCGCCCTCGCCGCCCGGCTCGGCATCCCCGTGCCGCTCAGTCGCGCCGTCCACACCCCGAACGACATCGATGCGGCGGCAGCTGGATTGGAGTTTCCCGTCGTCATCAAGCCGGCAAGCTCAATCGGCGTAGGCCAGCACGGCCAAGTCGCCTTGACCGTGCAGTATGCAACGGACCGCGCCGAGCTGCACCACAGGGTCCGCCATATCCTGCATCACGGTCGCGCGCTGATACAGGAGTATTTCGCCGGCGTTGGGGTCGGGATCGAGCTGATCGCCGAGCATGGGCGCATCCTCTACGCCTTTCAGCACCAGCGGCTGCACGAGTATCCGCTGACCGGCGGCGGCAGCAGCCTGCGATGCAGCACCGCGGTCGACCCGCATCTGCTCGAGGTCGCCGCACAGCTCATGGCCGCCTTGCACTGGCATGGTGTGGCCATGGTCGAGTTCAAGCACCGCCCGGCGACGGGCGAACTGCGGCTGATGGAGATCAACGGGCGTTTCTGGGGCTCATTACCCTTGGCGACCGCTGCCGGTGCGGACTTCCCCGGCATGCTCTATGAGCTGCTGGTGGAGGGCCGAGTCAAAGACCGCCCGCCCGCGCGAAACGGCGTGATCTGCCGCAACCTGACCCGTGATCTGAAATGGTACGAGTGCGTGCTGCGGCGCGACGCGCCAGAGCCGTTCGTCAGATACCCAAGCAGGCGCCAAGTGCTCGCAGACACGGCTTTGCTATTTTCGCCCCGCCATCACTTCGACGTGCAATCCTGGCGGGATCCGCTACCTGGGCTCGTCGAGATCGGCCGCCTGATCCAAACGCAAGCGCGGCGTGGGGGCGATTACCTCTCAGCCCAGCATCTGCGCCGGCGCCAGGCAGCCGCATGGCGCAAGGGCCGGATCAGCCGCCGCCTGCGCAAGGCGAGCCATGTCCTCTTCCTCTGCTATGGCAACATCAATCGCAGCGCCATCGCCGAGGTGCTGGCTCGCGCGCACTTCCCACCCCGCCTCACCATCTGCTCCGCCGGCTTTCACCCCCAAGCCGGTCGTCGGGCCGATCCCGTGATGGCAAGCGTCGCGCAGCAGCAGGGCTACGACCTCTCGGCAAGTCGCTCGCAGTGCTTGACGCCAGCGATGGCGGCCGCCGCGGACCTCATCTTCGTCATGGAAGTCGAGCACTTGCGCCGCATCCGTCGCGAGCTTCCCGCCGCGTCCGCAAAGACCTTTCTCCTCGCCGGCGCTGCGGAGCCGCAGCGGGCGTGCCGCGATATCGCGGACCCTTTCGGGCACTCCCACGCAACCTATGAAGGCTGCTTCGCGATGATCGCGGCCTGTATTGGCGCCATGGCGTCACTCTCCACGCACGGCGAGGGCCGCCATGAGATCGCACCCATCGCCCTTGGTTCTGGCCTCATGCGAGCCACAGGCCAGACTGACCGCCCGCCGCGCGGCTCGCCATCGCCCCGATCATGGCTCGACCGTCTGGTGCACCCGCGTTCTCAGCTTGCCAACTCGACGCATCCGCGCAACGCCAGACCGTCAGGGATGACCTATCAGGAATCGCCCATTCTGCTCGTCTGTCGCGGCCGGCGCCTCGTGGGACTCGTCACCACGCCCTGCGAAGGTGAACGACACGCCGAGGTTGGTCTCCTCATTCTTGTTGGCGGCTCCCAGTACCGAGCAGGAAGCCATCGCCAATTCACCTTGCTCGCCCGCGCCCTCGCCACGCAGGGCATCGTCAGCCTGCGGTTCGATTATCGGGGAATGGGCGATAGCGAGGGCGAAACCCGCGATTTCACCGCCGTCGACGCCGACATCGCCGCCGCCTTGGATAGCCTCTTCGCGCGCGCACCAAAACTGCGCTCCGTCGTCCTCTGGGGCCTTTGTGATGCGGCTTCGGCGGCCCTGATGTATGCGCCGGCGGACCCGCGCGTGAGCGGACTCGTCCTGCTCAATCCCTGGGCACCCCATGAACAGTCACGCGCCCGCGCCCGCCTCAAGCACTACTACGGCCCGAAGCTGCTGCAGTGGTCACTGTGGACCAAGATGCTCGCGGGCAAGCTCAGGCTTCATCCGTCCGTGCGCGAGTTACTGCATGCGCTGCGTCTCGCCTGCAACCTGCCCGCCATAAGCAGCCGCCTCCTTGGGGATGACGAAAGCGAGTCCGCTCGAGCTCGCTTAGATGTCGCAGGCTCCGACCCCGATGAACATGGCGAGGCCCGTGATCGGATGCTGCGAGCGCTCGGGACGTTTAACGGGGATATCCTCTTCATCTTGGCCGCTAACGACCTCACCGGCCGCGAGTTTCTGGCGTTGGTCGACTACGAGGCTGAATGGCGAAGGGTCTCCCAGCGAGCGGACATCACTTGGGAGTTGGTGCAAGGCGCAAGTCATACATTCGCGAGCGCGGAATGGCGTGGGCAGGTCGAACGCTCTACCGCGCGGTTTGTCCTCCGCACGGCTTCGAGCCCAACACCCTGAGAACCAGCAACGCGCTACGCGGCCGACAGCGACCCACATGCGACATCCCTCACACAAAAAAGGCTCCTGATCAAGGTCATGCTCACACCGGCACCGCGCCCGTTCTTCAGTGTCATCATCCCCACCCGCAACAAGCCCGCTGCCTTTGCCGTGGCTCTCGAGTCCGTGCTCGCGCAGGACTTCCTGGACAAAGAAATCGTCGTCGTCAACGACGGATCCGAGCCGCAGCATCTCGAGTGGTATGAAAGCCTCGAAAGATCGCCCCCCCATCAGGTATCCTTTATCCATCTGCCTGAAAGACCCAACGGCCATGGCCCCGGATTCGCCAGGAATACTGGCGTTTGGAAGAGTCGGGGCGAGTATTTATGCTTTCTCGATGACGATGACTGCTGGACCGATCCAGCGCATCTCCGTCGTGCTCATAGCGCCATTACAAGCCGCTCCTGCAACGTAGACGCCTACTATTCCAATCAAGAGGCATACTTCGAAGATGGCCGGCGGCAACAGGCTAGCGTTTGGCTCGAGGACTTGATTCCGCATCTCGAACCTTCAAAGGCGATCTTGCCGGACACCTATACTGTCACGGTCGAGCAGTTACTGAATAGCAGCGGTTTTGCGCACCTAAATTGTTCGATCATTCGAGCAGAGATTTATAAGAGCCTCGGCGGTTGCGATGAGGCATTACGCTACGAGGAAGACCGCGACCTGTATTATCGAACGCTCGACAAAGCCGAAGAAATATTATTCTGCACACGATTCATCGGCAAACATCAGATTCCGAATCACGCTCGAAAAGATAACGTATCGACATGCATCGACAACTACAATAAACGCCTCAATCAGATCCGTCTTTATGAGAAGTGCATACTCTTCTCCCGGAAGGAGCCGTTAAGACGACACTGTCATCTAGGCCTATCTTACGTCTATAAGCACATCACTCAGCAACTCAAAAGTGAAGGACGCTTTCGCGATGCCTCTGCCGCCGCATACAAAGCCTTGGCTCATCGCTTCACGATCAGATGGCAACTTTACTGCCTATTTTTGTTAACTCGAGGGATTTTTCAATCTAACCATGGAAATGCTTAGCCACATCAGAACTTTGGCCAACCACCCTCAAGCACTAAGACCTCTAAAGCATATTTTTCTATTGAGTCACATGCGAGCCTATACTAGCCTTCTCGGCCACATACTGGGAGATAACCCGGAGATCGAGGGCTACTATGAAATGCATATAGGCTACTTCAGCTGGAAGAGCCTAATACGTCAGCAACTACTATATTTCAAAGATCATACACCCAAAAGCGGCGCGCGATTCATCTTCGATAAGATATTGCACAATGAGCACCATGTCGCGTCCAACATCCTTGAACGAAAGGAGTGTTTTAATATATTTTCGATGCGCGAACCCAAAGAAACGATTAAGAGTATCGTCGCGCAGTTTCGCAGAGTGCGCCCAGGTCACTCAATGTGCGAAACGCAAGCAGTTATCGATTATTATCAATCAAGACTCACCAACTTGTCGGAACTATCAAGCCAGATACAAGGCAAATATCTTTATATGGATGCGCAAGCGTTGAAGCAGAATCCCAATGCCACACTAGCTTCATTGACTTCCTATTTGGAGTTAGAGTACCCGCTCAGCCCAGACTACCAGCTAAGACCGAAGACCGGGAAAGGGGACTCCGGCGATCATTCCCCAAACCTGTTGACCGGAAAGCTAATGGATTACCAAACAGACTACTCAGAGATCAAGCTTCCCGATGACGCTATCGAAAATCTCACAAATCTCTATCAAAAGACGAGAACCCAGCTGGTCCAAAATGCTAAAGAGCCGATTTTAGTCTCAAGCTGAATCCCTTCATGCAAAATCCAGAGTAAATGTCGGCCGGGAAGAACTTGCAGGCACAAGAATCGATTCGCAGTCAACGTCTTCTAGCTAGCATTTACTCAGATTCCAAAAGACCTCATTGCCAGAGAAGTGGCCCTTCATCTGGTCATGGCGCTATTAGACGCGCTAGACGCCTCCTGACACGTCGCACTAGAGATCATAGCTTTACCCATAACTCGCCCCTGCGGAACGCTGAGCCTCAAGAGCGAGCACGAAATCAGCCGCGCGTTGCAGCCCGATCCACAGGGATTGCGGTCCCGGGAAGCCATCACTTTTTCGGTTGAGGAAGCCAC
>NZ_AFWT01000070.1 GCF_000224065.1 Thiorhodococcus drewsii AZ1 | reverse complement strand
CTCGCGAATCGCCAGAGCCGCCTCGTAGGCCACAAGCGCCCCGGCAAGATCGCCCTGCGCTTCGCGCACGTCGCCAATTCGGTCGTGGCTGATCGAGAGGTCGCGCTGCCAATCGGCATGATCCGGGTCCAAGGCGCTCAGTCGCTCGGTGATCGCCAGCCCCGACTCGTAGGCCACAAGCGCCCCAGCCAAAATCCCCCTGCGCCTTGCGCACGTCGCCGAGCTTGTTGTGGCTGATCGAGAGATCGCGTTGCCAATCGGCATGATCCGGGTCCAAGACGCTCAGTCGCTCGGCGATCGCCAGACCCACCTTGTAGGCACCAAGCGCGCCGGCAAGATCCCCCTGCGCCTTGCGCACGTCGCCGAGCTTGTTGTGGCTGATCGCGATGCCGCGCTGCCAATCGGCATGATCCGGGTCCAAGGCGCTCAGTCGCTCGCGAATCGCCAGAGCCGCCTCGTAGGCCACAAGCGCCCCGGCAAGATCGCCCTGCGCTTCGCGCACGCCGCCGAGGTTGTCGAAGGCGACTCCGCGGTTACGCTCGGTCTCATTCGATGCCTCACTCGTCGGCAACTGCTCGAAATATTTCACAGCTTGACGTGCGACACCATCCAGAAGGTCGAGCCGGCCGATGGGTAGGAGCTTGTCGCGCAGGTCGAACAGCATGTAGTTGATAAGCTCTTCCGCCTGGCCACGAGCTAGGGTCGCGACCCGTTCGGCTCGGTACGCCCACCCGATCGCCCCGAGCAGAATCGCGATGACCGCCCCGGACGCCAAGCCCATCCGCAGCGCACCACGCCGATATGCCGCCCGCTGACGCCGGATCTCCGCGTCCGGCAGATTGGCCTGGATCCAGTCATGGTCGAAGGCACGGAAGTAGATTCGGTTGCGCACCCAGAGCAGGCCCTCCAGCGTGCGGACGATGCCGGCGAGGCGCAGCACGCCGATGAGCAGGTTGGTGGGGTCGTCGCGCAGCCGTCGGCGCTCGCGGATCTGGCGGTAGAGATCGAGCAGAGCAGCGCGGTCGGCGTCGCTACGCAGCAGGTGGCCGCTGACGAACTTGAGGTTGTGCTCCTGATCGCGGGCACGGGTGCTGAAGAAGAGTGCCTCGCAGACGCGGTCGACCCCGCGTGGGTTCCTGACCTGCCCATCCTCCGCCACTGCCCGGCACAGCCGCTGGGTCAGGTAGGGGTGGCCGCCGGTCCAGTAGAGGATGCGCGCGAGCAGACGCCCGGCCTGGGCCGGCGTGCCGGGGAGCCCTTGGGCCAGGGGTGTGGCCTCGGCCGGCGTGAAGTCGGTCAGCTCGATGCGTCGGCCGATGTTGAAGGGGGTGATGCGCGGGTCCTGGATCAGATCGGTCGGCTGGACCACGCCGATCAGGCAGAGGGTCAGGCGCTCGAGCACCGGGTCCTGGGTACGGCGATTGTAGAGCTCGCGGATGCCGGCGAAGAGCTCATCGGTGCGGAAGGAGAGGCTGCGCACCACATCGATCTCGTCCAGAAAGATCGCGACCGGGCGCTCCAACCGCTCCAGCACCACCTGCCGCAGGGCGTCCATCAGGCGGGGCAAGGGGGCGAGGCGGGTCTGCTCGAGCCAGAAGTCGTCGAGCGGGTCTTCCAGCCCGAACTGGGTACCCAGCTTGGCCAGCAGGGCGTCGTACCACTGCTCCGGGGTGTTGCTGGTGATGCCGAGCGCCGTCAACTCGACCGCGGCAACGGCGATGCCGACCTGCTCCAGCCGGCGCTTGGCATGCGCCATGAGCGAACTCTTGCCGACCTGGCGGCTGTCGAGGACATAGCAGAACTCGCCGGCCTGGATGGTCTCGAACAGATCCTCGTCGGCCTGACGCGGGATGTAGCTGACGGCGTCCAGGGCCAGAGTGCCGCCGGTCTGGTAGAAGTCTCCGTTCATGCCAGTTGTCTCCGTAGATAGCGCTCATAGAGGCCGCAGCGCGGGCGGGCCGTGTCCTTGCTGTCCCCGGCCAGGATGCCCGCGCTACGCAGCCGATAGAAACGCTCGTAGTCCGGGCAGGCACCACCGGCCAGCACCTGCTGCACCGCCTCCATGAGCGTCGGCTCGCGGCCGAGCATCAGCAGCAGCCGGCGCAGATGGTCGGCGAAGGGGCCGTCGTCGCAGTCCGACACGGCCTCCAGGTCAGGCAGACGCAGGCCATCCGAGACCAGCAGGTTGAGCGCCCGGCGGGTCAGGTAGGGCTGACCGTTGAGCAGGCTGTAGAGCTGGAGGAATTCGGCCGGCTCGCGCAGCGGGCTGCCATAGCGGCGATTGAGATTGGCCACCTGCTCGCGGCTGAAGTCGGCCAGCTCCAGTTTGGTGCCGACGTTGAAGGGGGATTGGTTGGGGTCGGTGATGAAGAGGTGCGCCTCGGTGGCGTAGGCGATCGCCAGCGTCATCCGTCTCCAGGGTTTGCCGGGGTCGAGCGCACACTCGTTGTGCCAGGTTCGAAAGAGCGCGAGGACATCGCCGCCGAAGGGACAGCTGAAGAGCCGGTCGACCTCGTCCAGCGCCCACAGCAGGGGCTCGGGACACGGCTCCAGGACCTCGCGTCGCAGATAGCGCTCGAAGTTCGTATTGGGGCTGCGGCCGGGGCGCCAGACATCTTCCGGGAAGACATCCAGATCGAGCTGATCGGCCATGATCTCGGCGATGGCGCGCAAAAAGACGTCCAGGCTCGCGAACTGATCCGCGGCGAGCTTCTGCAGATCGGTCAGCAGAACCCGCGTTCCCCGCTGGCGCGCCCCCTGAATGGCGCGGGCGAGCAACGAGGTCTTGCCCATCTGTCGTGCCCCTTTGACGAGCACGATGCTGTCGCAGCGGGCGATCGCTGTTTCCAGTTCGCCATCGGCCCGCCGCACGACATAGAAATTGGAATCCAGCGGCACGGCCCCCGTATCCCGCTCCAGGGGATGCATGGGCACCGGGCGCACGGGTGAATCGATCAGCGCCTTGCCGACCCCGTCGAGCAGCACGCCATCGTCATCCGTCCCGCGCCAGAGGACATATTGCAGACGCTCCAGATGCGGGGCCAACTCGGGCGGCAACGGATCCTCGAAATCGAGCCGCACCGGCAGCAGGCGCGGCTTGCCCTCATGCTCATGCGCGGCCTTGGCGGCGATCTCGACCTCGTACATCAGCATCTCGCTGGTCACCGAGTCGCGCGAGAGCAGCACGATGACGGCATCGGCCGCGCGAATCTCCGATTCGATCTCGCGGGCCCACTCGACGCCCATTCTCAGATGCCGGTCGACGAAAACCCAATGGCCATCCGCCGTCAGGCTGGACTCGAGCATCTGCAGCAAGCGGCCGTCCGGCTCCACCCGGCGCTTGTACAAGATCGCAAGACGTTTGCCGTGCGGCTCCGGGGGGCCCTGGTCATCTCGGTCTGACGACCCTTGGCGCACCGCGGCATCCTCCGGCTCGGATGGCTGCACACCCGGAAGCGAGCCCTCGCCTTGCGGATCGGCATCTTGCCCGTAGTCATGCAGATACCAATCGAGCACGCGAGCCAGGGCGGCCAATGCCTGGCGCACATCCTTGTCGCGAATCGGTTTGGGATGGGCGCCGAGGTTTCCGAGCTTGTTCAGATAGACCATGGCCGCCAGCGGCGAGTCAGGAACGATCTTCTTAAATCCCGTCAATAGTTTATCTAAAGGCTCGGTGCCGCGTTCGCGCTCCAGCTGACACTCGCACAGCTCGATGACGATGACCTCGAGGGCTCGCCGCGCACGGACCAGCGAGGCCCCCAAATCATGATCGAGCAGCTTGACGGTCGCCTCGACCTCTTCCGCGAGCGCCGGCGTTCGCCCGCGCAATCGCTCACAATACAGCTGTAGATCTCGGCATTCCGTCATCCAATCATGGTCATGCATGTCGATACTCCATCCGATGCGTGAAATCGATCTCGGCGGCAACGATGGCCAAAGATCCGAATACAGCCATGCAGGTCCGCGCAGCGGACACTACGGATACGATCCTGAGCAGGATCCGCTGTGCGTAACAAGCGCCGTTGGCCGGCACCAAGATCGTGGAAAGCGCTCACCGAGCCGCTCCTTGAGCTGCTCCTGACGGACCGGCAGGATCTCGGCGTTTACAGGCGACGCGATGCACCGCCTGCTGCCTCCATTGTGTCGTATGGCCGAGGCACCCCATGCCTCAATGCCCCGCCTGATGGATCACGTTGTCCTGCACCGCATGCTGGGCCAGGTGACCGTGATCGGCGCTCCCGCGCACGCCGGTGAGGATGGCCGCAACCAGGCTGACGATCAGGGCGATCCCGCCCGCGACCAGGCCCACCTGGTCGTGCCCCAGATGCAGCAGCGCATGCATGAGCGGCAGTTCGAGCGCCTCCTTGAAGAGGGTGTGGGTCGTCAGCCAGGTGATGCCGAAGACGCCGATGACGGAGGCCCAGCGGAAGCGGCGCTCGTTGCGGTGTGCGCGCGTGGCGGCCTCCCTGGCCGCCGTGCGCTCGAGCAGGGCATCGATCTCGGCGGTATCGCGGCCAAGTTCCGAAAGCATGGCGTCCAGCCCCAGTGCCCGCCGCAAGGCGGCGTTCACGGCGTTGTGCATGCTGATGCGGCTGACGTAGGAGAAGCTGAAGCAGAGACGGAAGTTGGCGATGTCCTGGCGCATGGCGATCATCCGTTCGCGGTCGGCGGCGAAGCGTGCCGGATCGGGCCAGAAGCTCGCGTCGTTGGTGAGATGCAGCAGAAAACAGAATTCGTGGTGCGCCAGTAGGACGATCGGCAGATAGTGACCGCGATAGGTGACGCTCAGATAATTCTGGAGGAACTCGGGCGCCGCACCCGACGGATAGCCTCCCAGATCGACGGCCGAGGCGCAGCCCTCCAGGGTGAAGACATGGGTGACGTTCTCGAAATGGGTCACCCGTTCGGTGCCGGGCAGCGCGTCGCGGAGATGGTAGTCGGCGGTGTAGTGACGGCTCAGGCGCACCAGCAACCGCTCCAGCTCGGCGGCGTCCGGCCTGGTCTCGAATTGCAGATAGGTGGCGGTGAACACGCGCTCGGCCCGCCCGCCGGCCGGTTTTCCGATCAGCCCCCGCGCCAGGGTGGCGAGCGAGAAGGCCGGCGAGGCGTCCAGGGCGGTGCCGTCGGCCCGCCACCAGGTCAGCCGGTTGATGCGCGCCAGGCTGTATAGCGCCTCGTTCAGCACCTCGGGGGCCAACACGCCCTCCTCGCCACCGAAACGCACCTCGGCGATCAGAAAGGCGAAGCCGGTGCGAAAGACGATGTAATGCAGATCGAGCACAGCCACCTCGACCGGCCGTTCGGACCAGTCGGACACCTGCCGCTGAATGCGCTCATGCGCGGTGCTGGACAGCTCGAGCATCAGCCGGTGAGGGCGGCGCATTTCCTTCGGCATCGCGGGCTCATAGGCCAGCCGCTTACCGGCGACCAGCTTGCGCGCACCCTCCGTCAGGCGAAACACCTGCGCATGATTCCCGAGCGAGGGATCCAAGGTCGCGGTGCCCGTCGGCTCCCGCCCCCCGACCAGACGCTGCACGTGCGGATGCAGATCGTTGCCCAGCGACAGGGTAGCGGGCTCCCATACCGGCCAGTCGACGCGCTTCCCGTCGATGGTCTGGAGCATGTCGTCCGCGAGCCAGCCGCCCGCGTTCGGGTGGTCCGATGTCTCCGAGGGCGCGGACCGCAGGTCGCCGAGACATTGGGCGGGCGCCTTCGAGAACTCGGCCCCCTGGAGCGGATAGAAGAGAAAGCAGGAATGCGCCTGGATCGGCGGCAGGACAGCGGATCGAGAAGACGGTGCAAGCTCTGGCGCATCGGTCGAACGCGGGTCGCTCATGGGGCAGCTCCTGTGGCTTCCTTGATCGAAGGCGAGACTCCGTTTGGCACCCGGCACCGGAAGACTAGTCTCGCGGGTGCAAAATGGCTCGGAGGATCGATTGTCTCCGCTTGTCGCGATGAATGCGATCCTCGCGTCCGCGCCCCACCACAACACGCCGACACGCCCGGGCCCGGTTCAGATCCGCTTCTGCTCGATTCGGAGAATGCCGAGTCGACACCGTCCAGGCACCCAGTCCACTCCTGCGTCGAAACACAAAATTCGACGTCAGTCATAAAACCGCGCATCGAGCCGCGTTTATCCCAGCAGAAGCGGTCCTGTCCCGCGCCGACCGGCGATCCGGATCGCCCAACACCAGGGCCGCACCCTCAGACCGTCCGACCTATGGGAGATTCATGCATGGGGCTCGATCGCAACTTCCTGCTCGACGAGACCGCCTGGGAAAGCGCCTGGCGGCAATGGCGAACCGCCGAGCTACTCCACTGCCTCTACCGGCTGGCGCCCGAGCCGCTGGACGAGGAGATCGTCGTCGAGCTGCACCGGCCGCGCTTCCTCGTCGATGCCCGTCTGATCCGGCTGCAAATCCCGGATGAAGCCGGCCGCATCCGGCTGCGCTTCGGCCTCGAACACGACAGAGCCGTCATCCCGCTCAGGCTCAGCCGCAGCCTGGAAGACCTCTTAGGCGACGGAATCGAAATCCGGATCGATCGGGACAGCTTGGAAGACTATCTCTGTTTCCATGCCTGCTTCGTCCAGCCGGATGGGAACCCGCCCACCGTGCTGGTCGGTAGCGAGGACTTCCGGCATTTGCTCGATCTTGGTACGAACAAGCCGTCCTGGATGGACGCGCGACACAGGATCAGCGCGCCGATCCCGGAGACCGATGAGAGCGAGCATTGGCTGCGCAGCCTGCCCGCACTGGTCGATCGGGAGTTGACGCTCGTGCACTATCTGGTCGAGCGCGATGGACAGGTGCGGACACTGGCGCGCGAGCCGGATCGCTGCCTCCTGACACTGCCCGAGCAGGTGCGTGCACTCTGTGCGGCCGCGTCGCCCCATCAGCGCACCGTCGCCGCTGCCGATGCGGGATACCAAGGGGACTGGCCGGAGGGCGATCTCGCGAAACCGCCGATACCGCTGGTCGAGGGTACGGCAACTGCGGAGCGGCGGACCGGGGTCCGGGTCGTGCAGACGATCGCGCCCGCCGAGAGCACGGATCTGGAGACCGCGCTCGCGCCCTATCAGGCGTTGCTGGAGTCACCCTGCCCTCTGGCCCCGGTGCCGGATCTCGAGTGGCTGAGCATGCAGCTCCGAGACGCCTTCCCCTGGCTCGAGCGGGTCACTCGAGCCATCCTCCAGGAGCTGGCGGTCGCCGCCCAAGGCCGGGGCGGATTCCGGCTGCCCCCGCTGCTGCTGCTCGGGGACGCGGGCATCGGCAAGACCGCCTATGCCCGGTTCCTGGCCGAGATCGGCGGCGTCCACAGCCGTCTGCTGAGTCTGGCCGGCAAGACTGACAACCGCGACCTGATCGGCACCGCGCGCGGCTGGGGCAACCGTCACCCTGGGCTCGGCATCCGGCTGATCGCCGAGTCGGGCCAGGCCAATCCGCTGATCGTCCTCGACGAGATCGACAAGGCCGGCGGCTCGCGCGACAACGGCAACGTCCACGACGCCCTGCTGACGCTGCTCGAGCCCCAGAGCGCCCGCGCGATCCACGACGACTTCCTGTGCGGCAGCGTCGATCTCTCGCACCTGAGCTATATCGCGACCGCCAACCGCGTCGACCTCCTGCCCGGCGCGCTGCTCGATCGCTTCCGCGTCTTCCGCGTCGACCCACCCGAGCCGGAGCACTACCCGGCGATCGTGCACCGCACCATCCAGGCGTATGTCGAGCGTCATCAGCTCGACCCTCGTCTCCTGCCCCCGCTGGACGAGGTCGACTGGCGCTGGCTCGGACAGTTCTTCCGCAGCCCGCGCCAGGCGCGCAAGGCCACCGAGACGCTGATCGGACATCGGCTGACGCATCCGCGACCGGGGATGCGGCTGAACTGATCCCCGAGCCGGCATCCAGGTGCTTGGCGACCCGCCGAGCACGCCGTTAGGATGGCCCGCATCCGATTCGAAAGAGACGGATCGAATGGAAGGCCCGACCACCGACTCGAAATGCTGTCACGACAGGAGCGCAAAGACCATGTCAGCGGAGATCGAAGCACTGTTGGAAGAAGCGGATTCGCTCTATGAGCGCGGCGATGCGGCCGCGTTGGAGGATGCAGCGCGGCTGTGCGAGCGCGCGATCGAGATCAGCGAGAGGCTCGATCCCACCGTCGACGCCCACCGCCACATCCTGACACGAGCCCATCGAAAGCTGGGACTCATACGCTGAAACAGGGTGGAGAAAAGGCCAACGAGACGCTACTGGCCGAATCGGAGACGGCGATTCAGATCGGCGAGACCCTCGACCTCGCCAGCGCCTACACCCACAAGGGCTACGTCCTCCAAACCCTCGGCTCGCCCCAGGCCCTGCAGCAGACCATCGCCGCCTACGACCGCGCCATCACGCTGAGCGAGACCCTCGACCTCGGCGTCGCCG
>NZ_AFWT01000071.1 GCF_000224065.1 Thiorhodococcus drewsii AZ1 | reverse complement strand
CGGCGTGCCGAGCAGGCCCAGCGTGCGGCCGAGGAGGCTGCGCGCCGGCAGGCCGAGCAACTCGCACGCCAGCAGGCCGAAGAGCAGCGCGCCGCCGAGGAGGCCCGTCGTCAGGCGGAGGCGGAACGTCTCCGGGCGGAAGAAGAGGCCAAGCGCATGGCGTCCGAGCGTGAGCGAATCCGTCGGGAGATGGAGCGTCGCGCGGCGGAGGAAGCGGCGCAGCGCAAGGCGGCCGCTGAGGCGCGCCAACGTCAGATCGCCGAGGAGGCCGCCCGTCTGGCCGAGGAAGAAGAGCGTCGCCTGGCTGAGGAAGCGGCGCAGCGCAAGGCGGCCGCTGAGGCGCGCCAACGTCAGATCGCCGAGGAGGCCGCCCGTCTGGCTGAGGAAGAAGAGCGTCGCCTGGCTGAGGAAGAGGCCCAGCAACGTGCGCAGCAGGCGGCCGAATCTCAACGCTCGGCAGCAGAGGCCCAGCGCGCCCTGGAAGAGGAGCTGCAGTCCGCGTTGGAGTCGGAGCGTCTGTCGCAAGAGGTCAATCGTTATGTGCCCGCGATTCGCGACCGTGTCCGGTCCTTCTGGGTGCGTCCGTCGACCGTCGACAAGGATCTCTCCACGACCGTGTCGGTTCGTCTGATCCCGGGCGGCGATGTGGTGCCGGGGAGCGTGCATGTGGTCAGTAGCAGCGGCAATGTCGCCTACGATCAGTCCGTGATTGCGGCCGTCTACAGTGCTTCGCCCTTGCAGGTGCCCTCCGGACCCGCTTTCGAGTCTTTTCGGGAGTTCAATTTCACCTTTAGCCCTTGAATGGGGATCTCGCATCATGAGCCGATTCCAGCATCTGCTGCTCATCCTGACACTCTGTACGCTGAACCTGGCCGGTAGCGGCGCTGTCTTGGCGGCACCCCGACTCAACATCCAGATCACCGGCGGGGTCGAGGCCGCACAGCCGATCGCCGTGGTGCCCTTCGGTGTGTCCGAGGGACTGATTCCCTCGGCGGATGTTGCCGCCATCATCAGCGCCGATCTGGCGCGCACCGGTCGCTTCAAGCCCATGCCGACCCGCGACATGCTGGACATGCCCAGTACGCGCGACGCGGTCGATCTGCGCGAATGGAGCCTGCTCGGCATGAACAACCTGGTCATCGGTCGGGTCGAGGCCGAGGGTACCGGATACCGTGTCAGCTTCAGTCTCTACGACGTCTTTCGCGGCGATGAGCTGGCGAGCACCAGCCTCATCTCCTCCAAGACCGGGATGCGCCATACGGCGCATCTGATCGCCGACATCATCTACGAGAAGCTCACGGGACAGGCAGGGGTCGCGGCGACGCGTATCGCCTATGTCACATCGAGCGGCAGCGGCGATTCGCAGACTGTGACCCTGAAGGTCGCGGACGCGGACGGGTACGCCCCCCAGACCATCGTCTCCTCCGGCGAGCCCATCATGTCTCCGGCCTGGTCCCCGGACGGACGGCGGATTGCCTATGTCTCGTTCGAAAACCGCCGCGCGGCCATCTATGTGCAGGAACTCTCCAGCGGACGGCGTGACCTGGTTGCCAGCTATCCGGGCATCAACAGCTCGCCCGCCTTCTCGCCCGACGGTTTACGGCTCGCCATGACCCTTTCGAAGGACGGCAATCCTGAGATCTACAGCCTGAATCTGCTCAGTCGCGAGCTGATACGGCTGACCGATCACTATGCCATCGACACCGAGCCCGCATGGTCCCCGGATGGGCGCTCCATCATCTTCACCTCCGATCGCGGAGGGAGTCCGCAGATCTATCGGATGTCCGCGACCGGCGGTCCGGCCGAGCGCATCAGCATCGATGGTGACTACAATGGCCGCGCCTCCTATTCGCCGGACGGACGCTCGATCGCTATGGTGACGCGCATCAACGGCAGCTTTCGGATCGGGGTCCTGGATCTCGATCGAGGCATTATGCGTCTGGTGAGTTCAGGTGATCTGGACGAATCGCCGAGCTTCGCTCCGAACGGTTCCATGGTCATCTACGCGACCATCTACGGCGGTCGTGGCGTTCTCGCCGCCGCCTCCGTGGACGGCGGCGGCAATCAGCGTCTCTCCCAGGATTCCGGCCAGGTTCGCGAGCCGGCCTGGTCCCCCTTCATGAAGTAAGGAGCCCGCAACATGCGCGTCCTCTCTCTCACAAGCAAGGCACTGTTCGTGTCGACGATTCTGTCGCTCATGCTGGGTCTGTCCGGGTGTTCGACCACGCCGAAATCGGATGGCTCCAGTGCGTCCAGGAGCGTTCCTCAGACCGCCCCACGTCCTCGGGAGACCACCACCACGCCGGTCGAATCGACCCGGCCGGTCTATGCCGGACCTTGGGAGGATCCTTCCAGTCCGCTCTATAACCGCACCATCTATTTCGATTACGACAGCGCCGAGATCAAGCCGCAGTACCTCGACCTGATGCGGACCCATGCGCGCTATCTGGGCAGCAACACCAGCGTGAAGGTGACCCTGGAGGGGAATACCGACGAACGCGGAACACGGGAATACAACCTCGCACTCGGCGACCAGCGCGCCGAGACGGTGCGTCGCTTCATGCTGGCCGAGGGCGTGCTTCCGAGCCAGATGACGACCCTGAGTTACGGCGAGGAGCGTCCGGCCGACGGTGGGCACAGCGAAACGGCATGGCGCCAGAATCGGCGCGTCATCATTCAGTATTGAGGAGATTGGCGACATGAATCAGTCATCGCATCATTCACGCCTTCTCTTGGCCGTCCTCTTGAGCTGTCTCTCGGTTGGGGCCGGGGCTGCCGATTACATCAACCTCGAAGGGCGTGTCGGACGGCTTGAGCGCATTCTCGAAAACCAGAGCGGCTCGGAGTTGCTGATGCAGATGCAGCAGCTACAGACCGAGATGCAGGAATTGCGCGGAATGCTCGAATCCCAGAAGCTCGAACTCGACAAACTCAAGCGGCAGCAGCGCGATCAGTATCTGGACATCGATTCGCGGCTCGGTTCGATCAATGGCGGCGGCAGCAATCAGCCGAGTCTTTCCACGACGGTTGGCAATGCCACCCCGACTCTGCCCTCGGGTGTGATCGACGCCAGTGGCGGCGGTTTTTCGCAATCGGCTTCGGGCAATACGCAGGTCCAGCCCCAGTCCGGCGCAGCGGGTCTGGCCGAGTCGTACGGTCCCGTGGGCATCCCGTCATTACCGTCGCCAGAGACCGTCGGAGGCAACGAGCGCGACGCCTATACCGAGGCGTTCGAACTGCTCAAGGAGCGCAAATACGACCAGGCGATCACGGCCTTCAACGACCTGTTACGCCGCTATCCGCAGGGCCAGTTCTCAGACAACGCCCGTTATTGGCTGGCCGAGACCTACTACGTCCAACGCAACCTGACGGCCGCGCTCTCCGAATTCGAGCGATTGTTGCAGCTCAATCCCCAGAGTCCGAAGGTTCCGGGCGCCATGCTCAAGATCGGCTTTATCCAATACGATCAGAAGGATTTCGAGCAGGCGAAGGTTTCGCTTGAACGTGTCATCGCGACCTATCCGAACAGCACCGAGGCTCGGCTGGCCAAGGGGCGCCTCGAACGTATCGGGGAGTCGAAGCCTTAAGTCCGAATGCGCATTTGTCCGCGACGGTGTGACGGATGTTTGAGTGGCGCGTGAGAGCGGGGTTGAAATTGTCCGTCATCCCTCTATAATGCCCCGCTTCATCGCGCCCTTAGCTCAGCTGGTAGAGCATCTGACTTTTAATCAGGTGGTCGCAGGTTCGAACCCTGCAGGGCGCACCAAATAGCGGTAAACATAAAGGCGATCAGATTTCGGTCTGACCGCCTTTATTTTTGTCTGTCCTCCGGCCGTGCCGGAATCGTGTCAACTGGCCGCACACCAGTCTCGATCCGCGCCGCATGTTCCGCTGTGGCGAGGCACGACTCCGAAGCGCTGGAGCCTGGTCAGCATGGTGGGTCCTTTCATGGGCGCGCCGTTGTCGGAATGCGGCGTCAGGGTTCGCGGGCCTTCCGCTACGGCCTAGGTCCGGGGCGCGGCGCTGATCCTCGCTCGACTCTACAGGCGTTCCCGATTCCGATCTTCATCCAGGTGGACGGATTAGCGCCGATGCTCCTGTTCAAGCCCCGCGCAATAGTCCCGCAGTGACAAGTGCAGGAAGCGATAGCTCCCGCCGATGCGCTGCAGGAGCTTCCGCTTCACCATCTGGTCGAGGAACCGCACGTAGAAGAAGGGGAGGTGTCCCTGACGCGATAGGACAAAGCGCAGAACGTAGTGCTCGGTGTAGGGGAGGCCGCCGAGAAAGACATACGCGGGGAGCATGAATATCAGGGTGAAATTAGGAATATTGGGGGAAGCGAAATGTGGGATCCAGCCCACCACTGGGCTGACGCAAATCATGAAAATGAGTCCGTTCAAGCCAGACCGCTTGATGCCTTGGCTCGGGGTCGACTTTTTCGGGATCTGAATGCTCAAATTTGATAGCCCGAGAGCCAGCCCGCCAGCCAGCCAGCCCGCCAGCCAGCCCTCCAGCCAGCCCTCCAGCCAGCCCCAAAGCCAGCCCCAAAGCCAGCCCGAGAGTGATCTTCACCCAATCTTCCAACGAATACCAATGAGGTGCTCGGACCAATTCGACGGGTGTAATCTCTGAGGGGGGAGGTGTGTCGAACCAAGAGATGAGCCCTAAAGCCAGCCCGCCAGCCAGCCCTAAAGCCAGCCCGCCAGCCAGCCAGCCCGAAAGCCAGCCCGAAAGCCAGCGTCCGAATCACTTTGGATCGTGTCTTGCTTAAGCCTGCCTTTCCGGCAACAAAGGAGCCGCCATAGGTGAGCACCCCGAAACCCAGTCCGAGGAGCAGCCCGCCAGCCAGCCCTCCCGTCAGGCGTTCCGATAAGCTGTCCCGCCATTCCGGCGAGAGTCCGTATGGCGCCCATAGCCCAAGACTGGCAGCAGCTCCATTGATGATCGCTCCAACGATCATGAACAACGCGACCATCGCGATTCCATAATGGACGGGCTTCGCGAGCCAGATCGGTTGCAGGTCTTCCAGCTCGAACTCGGTTCGCGAGCGCCCCTTCAACTGGGTCGCCAGCCAGTTCAGCCAGTGACGGGTCTGGCGAGGCGGCTGGTCGGCGCCATTCCCCGCCAAACGGCTGTCGAGATAGGTCTCCAGGATGCGGTTGCGGTAGTCGTCCTCGGAGGCCGATTCCGGCAGCGAACGTGGGAGATCCTGCCGGCACAGGATGATCATGCTCAGGGTCAGCGGGGAGCGGGCCAGGGCCATGAGCTTGGGGTGATGAGTCAGAACCTCGCGGACATGCGGCGCCTTCACCTTGTCCAGATACTCGACGATGCTGCGGGGTTGCAGCGGCTGGATGAAGACAGCGTTGTGGAGGTGAAGCTTGGCGTCCTCGGCCATGCGCTCGTATTCCGCGACCCGCGAGCAGATGACGAACTGATGGGTGGTTTCGAGGAGGGCATTCAGCTGGCCGATGAAGGCCTTCTGGCGGCCGGCCTCCAGCTCGTCGAGACCGTCCAGCAGCAGGAGAATCTCGCCATGTTCCAGCAGTTTGGCGGCCTGATCCTGAGGGAGACGATAGGTCCGCTTCAATTCGTCGGCCATCCAGTCCTTGGGGGCCTTTCCGGTCCAGGTCGAGCACTCGAAAATCACCGGGACTGGATGCAGGTCGTCGGCCTGGGCCTGCTCCGCCAAGTGCGTCGCCAACTCCAGCAGAATCGTCGTCTTGCCCGCGCCAGGGTGGCCGAGGATCAGCAGCTTCTTTCGGACCTTGGCGGAATCGTAGACGTCGATAATGGACGTCCCTTCCGGTAGCGGATCGTCCGGCTTGTTCGCCGAATGCGCCAGGGCCAAGGTTGGCTGGACCTGGGAGTATTGCAGCTTGAGATCGAGCTCGGCGGCGACCTCCTCATGCAGCCCCTGCGCCCTGCGGACGCTGAATTCCCCATGCACCCGCTCCAGCAGATCGTGACGGGTGCGCTCCTGGGGCCAGCCTCGCTGTTGCCAGAGCGAGAGGTTGTCGGTGCGCTGAGAGCGTCTGAACCATGCGAAAACAACAAGGGCAAATCCGCTGAAGGCGCATGTGAGCAGCGCCATCATGAAGGTTTGTTCTCGCGCCCAAGTATTCAGGGCGTCTAAAAAGTGCTGGATGCCATCCATTCAGCGTTTCCTTGAGTGCTTGTGCTGAGACTGATCGAGGTCAGCTGGTCAGGGTCGGTCTTTCGCTCGTTGGCTGTTGCCCCTGGGGAGTGGCGTCTGCTGGACCACTGCTCGGCTTGGGAATGACGAAGCGGCGCCGGGGACCAGGGGTTGTGAGGATGGGGGAGGGCCCGAGCGTCTTTCTGAAGAGTGTACGGGGATTCTGCTTCAGCGAGCGTTGACGTAGGTCAGGGGAGGGAATGCGGTCCGGCTCCTGGTTTCCTCTCTCCACAGTGCTCGCTCAGCGGGCGGCGTGGTCGGATATCGGGTGAGTCGGGGAGCGCGGGGCGCAGGATCAAGAGCCGGTGCCGCTGCCGGTGGCGAGACGGGTGCGTTTCGGCAGAAGCGGTGAGGCGAAGGCTCTTCAGGCGCCGCGTCGACCCTGAGAGCCTCGCATCAGTGGGGCTGTCTCTGGTCGTTGCTGATGAGAGAGTTCATGTCGGCATTGCAGTTCCAAGCGGGCACATGCAATGACTCAACCGCCCCAGATGTTACGTCCCGTGTGATCATGTTCCTCGACGGAGCTATCCTTTTTTCTTTAACGCAGTGAGATCCCACCATGCGCCTCGGCCGCTCGGGGCGGCGCCCGACTGCACATGCGATTAGACCATCTCAGAGCACCGCAGCCAGAAGTGAAACCGCCGAGCATGGGATGCAGTGCTGCGGATCTCAGGCTCAAGCCGAGCGCTCGTCCAAGTGGGCATAGGGCGGCTCGGTGCGCAGTCGAGGATCTTCGACGGGGCCACCGACGGTGAAGTGATAGAGCGACTGCCAGCGTCTGTCCTGGATGCCGAGCAGGTCGTGAACAGCATCGTCGAAAAAGCAGCCGATCCCGGTCCCGCGCAGCCCGGCCGCCTCCGCTTCGAGATAGAGGATCTGGCCGATGAGTCCGCACTCCCAGAACAATTCCCGGTAGCGCCAGGGGCCGTGCTCGAGCGCCGCATCGAAGTCGGCCAGCATGGCGACCGCAAAGCAGCCGTCACTGGCGATGTCCTGATGACAGGAGAGGGCGCGAGCGGCGTTGCGCGCATCGCCCTCGACCAGCCGATAGAGCCCGAGGTGCGCGGGTGCGCCGTCCAGCGGTACCCAGGCCCACTCGGATCGAAGACTCCGGTGGAGCCGATCGCGATGCGCGGGCGTTCTCACCAGCACATAAAGCCCGGGTGCCACTCCCTCGACGCGATGCACGAAGAGGAGGAGGCTTACGCGCGGCGTGCGTCGCCAGGCGTCGAAGGGAGGCGTCCCTGGCCTGGGTAAGAGCGCATCGAGCATAGAGATCCAGGCCTCGCGGGGCATCTGCGTCTGTCCATCGAAGTCGACGGCACTGCGGCGCTGACGAATCAGTGCCCCGGCTCCCAGGTCGCCGTCCAGTTGCGTGAGCGGTGGCAGCGTCGCTGGGTCTGCGGGCGCTGTCTGCTGTGCCGTGTCACGCCAGCAGGCCCGATGCACCTGCTCGATCCCGGTCCAGCTCACATGGCCGGTGCTCAGACGGTTCGCCTTGCCCAAGTAGGATCGGGGGCGGTCCAGCCAAGCGTCGATCATCTCGGCGTGCGCCGGCTCCGGCCCCACCCAGACCGCGAGATCGGGCGCCTCCGGCTCATCCGGATCGAAGTCCGTCTCGCGGTCGATGCCGAGCAGGGCTGCGAGTCTCTGATCGGACCATCCGAGCGGCTCGACGCGCCAGCCGAGTGTCGCGGCCGCATAGGCGATGGCGGCCAGCGCGTGCCCGACATCGTGCTGACAATAGCGATAGGCACGCAGCCCGTACTTCCAGGCTTCACGCCAATG
>NZ_AFWT01000072.1 GCF_000224065.1 Thiorhodococcus drewsii AZ1 | reverse complement strand
CCCGTGCCGCGTCCAGACGCGCCTGTGACCGGCGCGGATCGAGTCTCAGGATGACCTCGCCCTCGGCGAGCTGGTCGCCCTCGCGGTGCCGGATCTCGACGATCGGCTCGGAGAGCTCGGCGATCAGCTCGACCCGATCCCATTCGAGCGTGCCGACGGCCGTGTTCGAATCTTGGACGCAGCCGGCGAGGCCGAAGAGTGCGATCAATAGCGTAACGGTGCGCATCAGTCGTCGTCCTCCGGTGGTGGCTTGGATGGGGCCAGGAGCTGCAGAATCTGCTCGGACCAGCGTCCGGCGAAGGCGTCGTCGATCGGGATTTCCATGGCGCGCTCGACGATGGGCCGGGCGACGAAGGGATAGATGGTCAGGCTGAAGAGGATGAGCGTGCCGAATCGGGGATCCAGGTCGTCCCTCAGTTCGCCCTTGTCCCGTCCTCCATCGATGGCGCGCCGCAGCGCGCCGGCGACCCGAGAGGCGAACTTCTCGATGAAGAGGTTGCGGAAGTCGGACTCGCCGTAGAGCACCTCGCGGATGATGAGGTTGGGCAGCCAGGGGTTGGCCGCGAGCATCGCCGCGTGTCTGGGGATCAGATCCTCCAGCCGGGCGACCTCGCCACGTGCCTCGGCCTCCTCCAGGACCCGGATCAGCGGGCCGATGGTCTCCTCCAACATCGCCTCGTAGAGCCCCCGCTTGTCGCCGAAGTAGTAGTTCACCATCGCTTGGTTCACCCCAGCCGCCCGTGCGATCTCTCGCACCGAGACCGTCTTGAACGAGCCCTGGGCGAAGTGATCGCGCGCCGCCGCGATCAGCGCCTGGCGCACCGCGTCCGGATCCTTGCGTCTGGGTCGTCCGGGGCCTGTGGTCGTCTTGGTCATGATTAAATTAAACGACTGTTTAATTTTTATGTCAACGGTATCCGTGACGCTGAATCGGCGTGTGCGGACAGCGATCTCATGTCCTATCCTGCTCGCGGTCTATTGTTTGCGCGAAGTGACCGATTCGGCTCGGCTGTCGGAACGAAAGGGAGGCGTTATGCTTGCGCGCCCGAGTCGGTCTCGGTCATTCAACGGTCATAGAGCGAAGTGAATATGAATATCGAAGACATCAAACAGCAACTCGAAACCATGGATCGCACGTTCCCGGAGGCTGCCGTGCGTGCCGCAGTGGAGCAGAGGGAGGCGATCACTCCGGTCCTGTTGGACTGCCTTCGATCGGCGGCCGATGACCCACGGAAGGTTGCCGATACCCAAGGCGCTATGCTGCATATGTATGCCCTTTATCTCCTGGCGCAGTTTCGTGAGCGGGCCGCCTACCCGCTGGTCGTGAAGCTGTTCTCCGCGCCTGGCGATCTCTGTTTAGATCTGGCCGAGGATTTTGTGACCGAGGATCTGTATCGAGTGCTAGCCTCGGTATGCGGCGGCGATCTAGACCCGATCAAGGGGATGATCGAGGATCGCGAGGTGAACGAATATGTGCGGAGCGCCTGCATGCGGACGCTGGTCGCTCTCGTCGAATGGGGTGAGCTGGAGCGCGAGCCTGTCATCGAGTATTTCCGGTCGCTGTTCAATGGCAAGCTGGAGCGCGACTCGGATTTCCTTTGGGGCGCGCTTGTCTCGGCCTGTTGTGACCTGTATCCGGAGGAACTGTTGCCCGAAATCGAGCGCGCCTTCGCCGACGGTTTGGTCGATACCTTCTTCATTCAGATGGATAGTGTCGAGCGGGCGATGGCCGAGGATAAGGATCAGGCGACGCGCTCGGCCAAGGAAAAGGGGCCGATCGAGGATACGGTGTCCGAAATGAACTGGTGGGCCTATATCCGGGATACCCCCAAGGTTGCCAAACCCGCTCCGACGTTTGTACCGCACACGCCGATCCAGTCGGTCAAGGTCGGCCGCAACGATCCCTGTCCCTGCGGGAGCGGAAAGAAATACAAGAAGTGCTGTTTGCAGTGACGGGCGCTCGGAATCGGCGCAAGGGACCCATGGCGCGAGTGGACCTTGGGACGGCTGAACGATCCGTTCAAACGTGATGCGTATGGGATCCTTGGGTGGATGCAATTTAGCGGGATGTGTTTTCTCTCCGGTCCGTCTCCAGCCGTGTCCGCTCAACCTGGAAGAACGCTATCGTCTCTCTGAGCAGCGCGGCTTGGGCGCTCAGTTCCTCGGCCGTCGCGGCCAGCTCCTCGGAGGCCGAGGCGTTTTGCTGGGTGGTCCTGTCGAGCTGGGTCATGGCATCGTTGATCTGACGGATGCCGGCGGTCTGCTCCGCCGACGAGGCGGCGATCTCCCCGATCAGGTTCGCGGTCTCGATGATCCTCGGCACCATTGCTTCGAGTCTCTGCCCGGCCTCTTCGGCGACGGCGAGGCTGCCCTTGGCCAGATCGCTGATCTCGCGCGCCACCGCGCCGCTGGTTTCGGCAAGTTTGCGCACCTCGGCCGCGACGACCGTGAATCCCTTGCCGTGTTCGCCCGCGCTCGCCGCCTCGATGGTGGCGTTGAGCGCGAGCAGGTTGGTCTTGTAGGCGATGTCCTCGATCTGCGACACCTTGCCCGCGATGTCCTTCATGGCCGTGACCGTGCGTGCGACGGCCTCGCCACCCTGACGCGCCTCATCGGCGGTCTGGCGCGCGACTTGGCTCGTCGATCGGGCATGATCGCTGTTCTGCTGAACCGATGCCTTCATCTGCGCGATACTGGCGGAGGTCTGCTCGACGCTGGCGGCCTGTTCGGTTGCGCCCTGGCTCAATGATTGGGAGGTTGCACTGACCTCGCCCGACGCCGAGGTGAGGTTGTCCGCGCCGGTACGGACATCCGTGACGATTTGTCGCAGTTGCACGATCATCTTTGCCATATGGCTCGCCAGACTGCTGCGGTCGTCCTTTCGGAGCGCGATCTCTTGTGTCAGATCGCCGTGCGAGAGCTGTTGGGTCGCCATGGCCAGATCGGCCGGTTCTCCGCCGAGCTGGCGTAGGGTGCTGCGGATGATGAGCCAAGCGAGCAGGGTGCCCAAGGCCAGCGAGATCGCGGCGACGATCAGTTGCAGCCATTGGGTTTGCTGGCCATCCTGATTGAGCGCGCCCTGGGTTTGGGCCGAGTGCTCGGCCACCAGTTGGGCGATGTTGCCCAATCTCTCCTGAACGCGATGCAGCTGGGGAATCGTCTCGTCGTTGTAGATGGCGGCGGCCTCGCGAACCCCCTGCATGCGCTTGTGTGCCTGCTCCTGTACTTGCTCCAGCCCTTGTTGGACCTCGGTCAGGGCGGGCTGTGTCCGGCTGACGAAGATGGCGCGCGCGCCGGTCGGTTCGCCGCGCTCCAACATCGCCGTTAGGTCGCGTGCGCTGGCATGCAGTGCTTGGTGAGCGGACTCGATTGCGGTGAGGGATCGGTCGATCTCGGGGTAGGTGGCGCGGAAGGCGGCTCGCTCGGGGCCGTAGAGGAATCGTCCGAGCGGACATTGGGTGTGATCGGTTTCGACATCGAGTCTGTTGGACTGGTTGAGCAGTGCCGTCTCGATTTTCGATGCCCATTTCAGGTGCCCGAGTTCGAGATCCTGGATGCGCTCGACGAGCCGAGGGTCGACCTCGCGATAGACCTCGGCGATCTTGGCCGCCGAGGCATGCAAGCGGCGGTGCGGCTCATCGATCGCCTCCAGGTCGGGGGCGATGGCGGGGAATCGTTGTTCGGCCCGAGCCTTCTCGGCACTGAAATACCAGCGACCGAAGGCGCATTGCTTGGGGTCGAGCTGAACGCTCAAATGGTGGACGTTGCTATCGAAGACGAATGCGCTGAGCTGGCTGGCCCAGGTCAGATGGTCGATCTCGCGCCTTGCGAGTTCGGTCCTGAAGTTATCGTCCCGAACCACATCCTTGCTGAGCCCCATGAGACGCGAGAGACCGAGACTGCCCCAGATGGCTGACAGGGTCATGAGTAGAAGAACGGTCCCGAAGCCAAGGGCAATCTTGGTTCGAAGCCGGATGCCTGTCGCCTGAGAGGTCGATTCGTGCTTCATCGTGCGCCAGCCAGCGTCGCTAAATACACAGAGTATTCGCGATTCTCGCCAATATCCTGGACCTCGGCAAACACAAAAAGTCTGCGGTTCCGCCATGGACTATGGATGACGATAGGCCATTCCCTGGGCCCAGTGCGCATCAATCGGTGCAGGCGCAGCTGTGTGCTCGGGCATCCTGTCGGGGCGTCGGTTGCGTCGATGCAGGCTCAGACTCGATGACGCGCACACGCAGCAGCCGCAGGGCGTTGGCCGTCACCAGTACGGTCGCCCCGGTGTCGGCGAGCACCGCTGGCCAGAGTCCGGTGAGTCCGATCAGGGTGGTGACCATCAGCCCCAGCTTGAGCCCGACGGCGATGGCGACGTTTTGGTGAATGACCCGCAGGGTGCGGCGCGCGAGCCGGACCATGGCGGCAACGTCGCCGACCCGTCCGTGCAGGCTGGCCGCGTCGGCCGTTTCCAGCGCCACCTCGGTGCCGCCGCCCATGGCGATGCCGATCTCGGCGGCGGCCAGCGCCGGGGCATCGTTGATGCCGTCCCCGACCTTCGCCACCCGCTCGCCGGCGTGCTGTAACTCGCGCACCAGCCGCTGTTTGTCCTCGGGCAGCAGTCCGGCGTGGGCCTCGATCCCCAGCGGGCCGGCCAGGGCCTCGACCGCCGGGCGCTGATCGCCGCTGAGCACCAGGCTGGAGATCCCCAGCCGTTGGAGTGCCGCGATTCCGGCGCGGGCGTCCTCGCGTGGGGCGTCGTGCATGGCGATCAGGCCGAGCGCGCGTCCGTCCTCGATCAGCACCGAGAGGCTGCGACCCAGGGCCAGTTGGGGCTCGGCGGCCTCGATGAGCGCGCTGTCGTCGTCGAGCCGTTCGCGTGCCGCTGCGAGCGAGCCGAGGAGACAGTCATGGCCCGCGATCTGGGCGCTCACACCCTGTCCCGGCAGCGCTCGGATCTCATCGGGCGCGGCCGGCGCGATCCCGGCCGAGGCGGTATGGGTGAGTATCGCCCGCGAGAGCGGATGGGCCGAGCCTGCGCTCAGTGCTGCGGCGCGCTCGAGCAGCTGCTCGCGGGTCCCGGCGAGGACGATCACCTCGGTGACCTGGGGCCGGCCGAGGGTCAGGGTGCCGGTCTTGTCGAAGGCGACGCGACTGATGCGCGCCAGTCCTTCGAGCACGGCGCCGCCCTTCATCAGCAGCCCGTGACGGGCACCGGCGGCGAGTCCGGCGGCGATCGCCGCCGGGGTGGAGATCACCAGTGCGCAGGGGCAGCCGATCAATAGGATGGCCGCGCCTCGGTAGATCCACTCGGACCAGACCGCGCCGAGGAACAGCGGCGGCACCACCGCGACCAGGGTGGCGAAGACCACCACCAGCGGGGTGTAGACCCGCGCGAAGCGCTCGATGAAGCGCGCGCTCGGTGCCTTACGCGCCTGCGCCTCGCGCACCAGGCGGGCGATCCGGGCGATGGTGTTGTCGGTGGCGTCGGCCGTGACGCGGATGCGCAGCCGACTTTCGAGATTGACGCTGCCGGCGAAGACCGTCTCGCCCGGCTGCTTGACCTGGGGTAGGCTCTCGCCGCTCAGTGGGGACTCGTCGACCCCGCCGATCCCCTCCAGCACCTCGCCGTCGGCTGGGATGCGCTCGCCCGCGTGAACCTGGATGCGGTCGTCGACCAGCAGTCGCTCGGCGGCGATCGTCTCCAGCGAGCCGTCCGCCGTCTCGCGCTGGGCGTTACGCGGCAGGAGTTCGATCAGGGCGCCGATCCCGTCGCGCGAGCGTCGTGCCGCCACGCCTTCGAGCGATTCACCGACCTGGAACAGGAACAGCACCGCCGCCGCCTCGGCCTCGGCGCCGACCGACACCGCCGCGAGCGCGGCCAGGCTCATCAGGGTTTCGATCGAGAGCGGACTGCCAAGCCGCGCCGAGGTCCAGGCGCGCCGGGCGACCGGGATCAACCCGAGCAGCACCGCCGCGAGAAAGATGGGCCGCTCGAAGGCGGGGAACAGACTCGCCGCGCCATAGGCGCAGAGCATGAGCGCACCGGTGCCCAGTGTGAGCAGTCCCTGACGGCTGCGCCACCAGGGCATTTCGGGTGCCGGTCGGCTGTTCTCGGGCGCGGCGCAGGACGTCGCGCCGCAACCGCAAGCGGGTGCCGTGTCGCGTGCCGGTTCGCGCGGGCTGAAGCCCAGACGCGAGAGGGTCTCGCGAATGGCCGCGAGATCGGTGTCCGGATCATGCCCGATCCGTACCTCGTCGGTCGCCAGCGACACGGTGACCCGATGCACTCCAGGCAAGCGCCCAAGCGCCGTCTCTACCTTGTTCGCGCAGGCTCCGCAGTCCATCCCATCGACCCGCAGCCGGGTCTCCATGGGTGCGGATACCGCTGTTTCGATCGCTTGAGTTGGCATGACTCGATTCACCTCGCTCGACATTGCTTGAGTCCTGATCGAGGAGGCTACAATCTCTAGTCACTAGAGCATCAAGTGAGAATCAGTCCCATGTTTGGAATCGGCGACCTCTCGCGGGCGACCGAGGTCAAGGTCCCCACCATCCGCTATTACGAGGAGATCGGGCTGCTGCCCGCCCCGGTGCGCACCGCGAGCAACCGTCGGCGCTATCCGCCGGAGGCGGTGCAGCGACTGCGCTTCATCCGCCACGCGCGCGAGCTCGGCTTCGACATCTCCGCCATCCGTGATCTGCTGAGCCTGAAGACGGACAGCGGACCCAGCTGCCACCAGGCCGACGCCATCGCCCGCGCCCATCTGCAGCAAATCGACGCGCGCATCGAGCGGCTCAGCGCGTTGCGTGACGAGATCGGTCAGATGCTCGCCGACTGCGCCAGCCGTGCCTGCGACGATCAGTGTCGGGTGCTGGAGGTGCTCAGCGATCACGGTCACTGCCGTCATCGCGAGCATTGAGTCCATGGCGTTCCCGTCTCCATTCGGCGGAATACGCTATCGCTATTCCG
>NZ_AFWT01000073.1 GCF_000224065.1 Thiorhodococcus drewsii AZ1 | reverse complement strand
CAACCAGGTCGCACGCGACCAACACCCCGAGCGCTGGAGTGGGCCAACGCGCAACTGGACGCCGATTACGGTCGTCTCCCTCAACCCGGAGCGCGATCTGGAACACACCCCGTTAGATCACGCGGTGTGACAACGATGCAGGCGACAACTACCTTGACAATTACCGCTGGCAAGGCCGATCCCGAGGCCCAGAAAGCCTTCCTCGCCGAGTACGAAACACTCAAGCAAACCAAGGGTGATGCGGATCCCATCTATTTCATGGATGCGGTCCACCCGCAGCACAATCCGGTCATCGCCCAGGGCTGGATCAAGCGCGGCGAGGATCGCGAGATCCGCTCCAACACCGGGCGGCGGCGCGTCAACATCAACGGTGCCATCGATCTCAAGTGCCTCGAACCCGTTGTCCGCTTCGACGACAGCATCAATGCCGTCTCGACCATCGCTCTGCTGCAGCAAATCGAGCAGCGGCATCCAGACGCGGCGGTGATTCACGTGATTTGCGACAATGCTCGCTACTATCGCTCCAAGGCGGTTCGTAAGCACTTGGAGACATCACGCGTGCAATTGCTCTTTCTCCCGCCCTATGCGCTAAACCTCAATCTGATCGAGCGATTCTGGAAGTATTTTAAAAAGATAGTGCTCTATAACCGCTATTTTGAGTCGTTCGCCGACTTCAAAGCGGCTTGCGAGAATTTCTTTCGTCACCCGAACCAATATCGTGGTGACCTACGATCGTTGCTGACGGAAAACTTCGCCATTGTCGGCGAGTAAAAACCGAAAAATTGGTATTAGCTCGGTATAATGCAGGCGGATTTGATGGCGATGCTTGCACACAAATTCACGCACCATTCGCGAACGATGAAATGGTGCACGATCCACAATCCAAATCAGTGGGCGCGTTCTCTTCTCCATCAGTTGCCTAAGAAAATGAACGTGCTCTTTAGAGGCAATGGACTTCTCTGTTACGTGATATCTCAACTCTCCTTGAGCCGTGATAACGGAAAGAACATTTAAGCGACCGCGTTTGCCTGTGACAAATACTTCAGGTCGGACACTGCGCGCACTCCAGGTTTTGCCTGAGCGCTCACGCAGATCAATGCCAGCCTCGTCCTCAAAGCCGATATCGGCCTGGATCTTATTTGCAAAACGTTGAATTTTTGGGAATTCCTCGTTGACAAAATGCTCGACAGCAGCGGGATCTTGCTCACGAGGGATCAACACCGGTTTCTGATAGGTGAGATTCAATTTGTGCAGGTGCTGATTTCTGGTGTACAGGCGCCCGAGGAGGGATGGCGTATCCTGTCGACTGGTCACGACCAAGATCACAGACGACAGAGGTGGATACGCCATGACCGAGTCTACGCTTGAAGGTCTTTCACAACCAGAAATCGAGGGGCACGACCCGCTGCATGCGTTGCTCAGGAAGGGGGCGCGCGAGCTCATCGCTCAGGCCGTCGAGGCGGAGTTGGCGAGCTTTCTGGCCGGGTATGCCGATCAGCGCCTTGAGGATGGGCGCCGAGCGGTGGTCCGCAACGGCTACTTGCCCGAACGGACGGTGCAGACGGGCCTGGGAGACGTCGCGGTGAAGGTGCCGAAGGTCCGTGACCGCAGTGGTAGTGGAGCGATCTTCCACTCGAGCCTGCTGCCGCCGTATCTGAAGCGCTCGCGCAGCGTCGAGGAACTGATCCCCTGGTTCTATCTCAAGGGGATCTCGACCGGGGACTATCAGGAGGCGCTCGCGGCGTTGCTCGGCGATCGGGCCAAGGGGCTGTCGGCCAACACGATCGTGCGTCTCAAGCAGCAGTGGAGCGAGGAGCATCGGCGCTGGAGCCAGCGCGACCTCAGCGATCGGCGTTACGTCTATTGGTGGGCCGACGGCATCTACAGCAATGTGCGCCAGGATGATCGGGTGTGCCTGCTGGTGATCGTCGGCGTCACCGAGCATGGCCACAAGGAACGGGTCGCCGTCGAGGATGGCTATCGGGAGTCCGAGGCCAGTTGGGGCGAAGTGCTCACCAGCCTGCGCGAGCGTGGGCTGACGGCCGGCCCCAAGCTCGCCGTGGGCGACGGGCGCTGGGATTCTGGAAGGCGCTCGCCAAGGCCTATCCGGACACGGTCCACCAGCGCTGCTGGGTGCACAAGACAGCCAATGTGCTCGCCAAGCTGCCCAAGTCCGTGCAGCCGAAGGTCAAGGCCGACCTGCAGGAGATCTGGATGGCCGAGACCCGCACATCGGCCAACCAGGCATTCGAGCGCGCCCTCAAGCGCTTCGAGGCCAAATATCCGAAGGCCATGGCTTGCCTGGCCAAGGCTCGGGAGACCTTGCTCGCCTTCTACGACTATCCGGCCGAGCATTGGGTGCATATTCGCACCACCAACCCGATCGAATCGACCTTCGCCACCGTGCGCCTACGCACCAACCGCACCCGCAACTGCGGGGCACGCGAGACCACGTTGGCGATGGTCTTCAAGCTGCTCCAGTCAGCGCAGAAGAACTGGAGACGCATCAAGGGATTTGGAAAGTTGGAACTGGTCGTCAATAACGTCCCGTTCCGCGATGGAGAGCAAGTGAACGATCAGTCAGATCGGATCGCCGCCTGATGGAGGCCATACACCAGATTTGACATTAACTCCGCAAGCGCGTGCAGCGATTGATGGGGATTTTGGGCTTGGCTGGCATGGCGCCGGGACCGAACACCAGCCAACCGCACACCGAGCACCCGGTCTATCCCTACTTGCTGCGCGGGGGCGAGGTCACGCGCCCAAACCAGGTATGGAGCACCGACATCACCTACGTCCGCCTGGCGCATGGCTTTGCGTACCTGGTGGCCGTCATTGACTGGTACGCGCGCCGGGTACTGGCCTGGCGCCTGTCCAACACCCTGGAGGCAGGGTTCTGCGTGGACTGTCTGCAAGAGGCGCTACGCACGCACGGGCGCCCCGAGATCTTCAATACCGACCAAGGGTCACAGTTCACCAGCGCGGTGTTCACGGGAGTGCTCCTGCGCGAAGGGATCGCCATCAGCATGGATGGACGCGGGCGGGCATTGAACAACATCTTCGTCGAGCGCCTGTGGCGCAGCGTCAAGTACGAGGATATTGACCTCAAAGGCTACGCCAGCTTGCCCGAGCTGCTCCTAGGGTTGACTGAGTATTTCGCCTTCTACAACGGCGAACGTCCCCACCAATCGCTGGGCTATCTCACGCCTGATGCAGTCTACCGATCGGGAAACGGCGGTGGGGCCAAGATCGTCGATCGCTTCGGCGAGACAACACTGGGGCAGCGCCAAACCGCTGCGATTGAGGTGGCCAGTACAACTTAAATTCGGGGGAAAACTGTCCTGGACATGGGGTCCACTTTACTTCTACGGTCTCCCCGGCAAAGCCGGGGATTTCTCAACCGATTAAGAATTTTATCGAGAAATGCGAAAAGTATTTATCAGTCAGCGTAGACTTGCACAGTATAGGGTTCCCCTGTTCGACCACCTTCTTTCCTTGTTGCTTAAGGAGAATATCGACCTAAGTATTGTTGCTGGTGAAGGGACTTTGACGGAAAAAAATAAACGAGATGCAGGCCATCTAGCTTGGGTCGAATCTATTCCAACTTATTATTATGCTAGTGACCGTTTTTGCTGGCAACCTTTGTATCGTTATCTGGATGATGTCGATCTGTTGGTCATGACGCAGGAGAATAAACTCCTGGTGAATCATCTCTTGTTGCTCGCCCCAAGACGGTTCAAGCTCGCCTTTTGGGGGCACGGCGCTAATCTTCAAAGCGATCGTCCGGATGGATTGAAAGAGCGTTTCAAGCGCTGGACGACGAACCGGGTGGACTGGTGGTTTGCCTATACTCGGATGAGTGCGCAACTCGTGGAGCAGGCCGGGTTTCCGGATTCCCGCATCACAGTCCTTCATAACTCTGTGGATACTCAGTCACTGCAACTTCTGCGGCTTGAGGTTACGCCTTATGATACACAGGCGCTACGTAAATCTCTTGGCTTCGGAACTGGTCCTGTTGGAGTTTATTTAGGCTCGCTTTACACGGAAAAGCGATTGGATTTCCTGTTTGAAACCGCTGGTTTGATTCGTCAGGCTTTACCCGATTTTCATTTATTGATTATAGGAGATGGTCCGGAACGGGATAAGGTCCGTGCTTGGTGCTCGTCAAACGGCTGGGCACAATGGGTTGGCGCTCGTCAGGGGCGCGAGAAAGTGGCTTATTTTTCTATGGCGCAGGTCATGTTGAATCCTGGGGCTGTTGGATTGGGGATTCTCGACTCTTTCGTATGCCGAACGCCGATGCTGACAACGGATTGTAGACTACATGGTCCTGAAATCGCTTATCTTGAGAATGGTGTGAATGGGTGGATGACCGCAAATGAAATCGAAAGTTATGTGGATATCTGTGTGCGTCTTTTAAGTGATGAACAAGTACTTGAACATCTTCGTCGTGGCTGTGACGCCTGTGCGGTGGAGTATACAGTGGAGAACATGGCGCAACGCTTTGCCGATGGGATCGTGAATTGTCTTGATACGCCAAGGTATCGCCAGCGGACTAATGAATGAACATGGTCGCACTAGGTTTTTCAACATATCCATCTCACGCTTTTGTGGATCGGCACGCAGTCGATCACTTACACCATGATGTCTAATTCAAGCCTCCGGCACGTACGTAACCTTCGTGTTCTGATCGCGCACAACGCTTACCAACATCGCGGTGGCGAGGATACGGTGGTCGAATCGGAGATCGCCTTACTGCGCGCGTATGGACACGAGGTGGCAACCTACACCCGTAGCAACGACGAAGTTGAGGGTATGCCTTCGCTGTCCCTGGCTCGGCAGGTCTTGTGGTCTGACGTTACGATCCGCGACCTTGTCACCCTGATTGAGCGATTTCGACCCGATGTGATCCACGTCCACAACACCTTCCCGTTGATCTCCCCCTCCCTGTACTGGGTTGCCGCCCGCCATGGTGTCCCGGTGGTGCAAACTCTTCACAACTTTCGCCTACTCTGCGCCCAGGCGATGTTCCTTCGCAATGATGCGGTCTGCGAGGATTGCCTCGGACGCTTGCCATGGCTCGGGGTGGCGCGCCGCTGTTACCGGAGCTCGCGGGCGCAGAGCGCGGTGCTGGTCGCGATGTTGGGTGTGCATCGTGCCCTGGGGACCTACCGCCAGAAGGTTACCCGCTATATCGCCCTGAATGACTTCTGTCGCGACAAGTTCATCGCTGGCGGATTGCCGGCGGAACGGGTGATGGTGAAGCCCAACTTCGTGGATGTTCCACCATTGGTCCGACGGCCGGTGACGAGCCGTTTTCTGTTCGTCGGAAGGCTGTCACCGGAAAAGGGTGTGAAGACATTGGTGGCTGCGGCGGCGCAGGTGCCAGATGCTGTGTTCGAGGTGGTCGGCGACGGGCCAGAGGCGGCCGAACTCGCCGGTGTCGCCAACGTGGAACGGCGTGGTCTACTGTCGCTCGACGCGGTGATGCAGACGATGACAGGCGCGGCCTGTCTGGTGATGCCGAGCCTTTGGTACGAGAACTTCCCGCGCACCCTGGTTGAGGCATTTGCGCTTGGTCTGCCGGTGATCGCCAGCCGGCTGGGCGCGCTTGCTGAATTGGTTCGCGACGGCGAGACCGGGCTCCTGTTCACACCTGGCGATCCGGCCGATCTCGCTGCGAAGGTACGGGGGGCCATGGCCAACCCGGACGCGTTGCGGCGCATGGGCGAGTCGGCACGACGCGAGTATGAAGCGAAGTACACTCCAGGTGTAAGCTATCGGCAACTGATGGACATCTACCAGGACGCGATCGACGAGGTGCGAGGCCGTGGACACTGATCGGGTGGTAGCGCGTGTGCTTGGCGTTCCGATCGACGCCTTGTCGTGGGAGCGGGCCGTTGCGCGGATCATGGATTGGGCGCGTGCGAGTGAGTCCCGATACGTGGCGATCTGTAACGTGCATGTCACCGTCACCGCGTCGAGGGATACCTCGTTCGGTCAGGTGATCGATACGGCCGATGTGGCCACCCCGGACGGAGCGCCGATCGCCTGGATGCTGCGGCGCCTCGGCTATACTAGCCAAGCGCGGATTTCCGGCCCCGATTTAATGCTGGCGCTGCTCCAGCGTTGCCTGGAAGACGGTGTGGCGGTGTATTTCTATGGCAGCACCGAGGCCACACTGGCGGCATTGGATACGCGGCTGATGGAGCGTTTTCCGGGCTTGCTGATCTCGGGTCGCGAGTCGCCGCCGTTTCGCGCCTTGTCGACCGATGAGGACGATGCAGCGGTTGCCCGGATCAATGCAAGCGGCGCTGGCATCCTGTTCGTCGGCCTGGGATGTCCGAAACAGGAGCGCTGGATGGCAGCCCATCGTGGACGGGTGAATGCGGTGATGATCGGCGTGGGAGCGGCTTTCGATTTTCATGCAGGAACCGTGCGGCGTGCACCAGCATGGATGTGTCATAACGGTCTGGAATGGTTGCATCGGTTGTTGTCGGAACCCCGCCGTTTGTGGAAGCGGTATCTGGTGACGAATACATTGTTCATCGCAGGCGCGGCATGGCAACTGTTGCAGATGGTCTGGTCGGATCATGAACATCGGACCAAGTCGCGGGACTGAACACGGCCGATGTCGGTGTCAAAATGAGCCAATAAGAATTGCTGCGAAATGACGGGTGCAACCAGAACGGTCGTTGTCAAGAAAGTAAAGTGGACCCTGAAAATCGGACAGTCATTTAAGTTGTCAGGCCGGCACGAAAGGGTTGATCAAAATGGGTGAAGCAAAGCGCAAGACCTACGCCGCCGCGTTCAAAGCCAAAGTGGCCTTGGAGGCATCCCATTACACAGAACTCTGAGTGTACGATAGCGAACTATTTTTTCTGAGACATGTTGGAGCACACGATGGGCTGGGCGCCGGAAGAATTGGCCTCGATTGATCTGGGCGACACGCG
>NZ_AFWT01000074.1 GCF_000224065.1 Thiorhodococcus drewsii AZ1 | reverse complement strand
TCTTTCTCCCGCCCTATGCGCTAAACCTCAATCTGATCGAGCGATTCTGGAAGTATTTTAAAAAGATAGTGCTCTATAACCGCTATTTTGAGTCGTTCGCCGACTTCAAAGCGGCTTGCGAGAATTTCTTTCGTCACCCGAACCAATATCGTGGTGACCTACGATCGTTGCTGACGGAAAACTTCGCCATTGTCGGCGAGTAAAAACCGAAAAATTGGTATTAGCTCGGTATAGCCGGTGGTTGTTTAGTTCGATATCTAGGGTTCAAACCATCTCATTGCACACATGTTCATAAGTAACGAATCAAAAATTAACTATACGTTGCAATGAACCTTCTGGCCGCTAGAGCAACTCCCTTTGGAGCCATCTCATTAAACACATCTTCATAAGTTATGAGATTCTTTGGCGTATTTGATCCCGGCTGCCACGTCTCTGATGCGCTGCAGTCCGAGCCAAATGCTCTTCACACCAGGCTCGCCATCGCCCTTGCGTCCGAGAAATCCGCCCTGGCGGGCGATCAAGCGCAACACATCGTTGAGTCGCGGAGCTCAGTACAGTACAAAACGAATAGCTCCCCCAGCTAATACAGCACGCGACTCACGTCATGCTGGACGTTGAACGGTCGCCCATCAAGCATGAAACCGAGGACGCAGAGCAGTTCGGCAGCGAAACTGGCCTGCAGGGTGATGAGGCGCTGAAGGAGGTCGAGTCCGTAGCGAAAGAAGCTGAACTGAGGGCGCTCGAGTGTTTTTTGGCGAATCGGCTGTTGCTCGTGCGCCCAGACACCGGCATGAACCGCCCACAGGGTGGTGAGCGTCAGCAGCGCGAACAGTCGCTCGAGGCGCTCGGGCTTGGTGAGATGGGTCTCTTCGAGGTGGAACCCGTGCGATTTCAAGGCGGCAAACAGGGTTTCGATGGTCCAGCGCTGGGCATACTCCTCAATGGCCTGGCGGCTGTAGGACTCGCTGACGATGAGCAGCCATTCATTGGTTTCCAGGCGTTTGGCACTGAGAAAGACTTTCTGCCCCCAGAGCCGGCGCGGCTGACGCAGCACCCGTGTGCCCCCGACGGCCAGGGTCTGGAATTCGCGCAGCAGCGGATAGGCCCCCTTGGTGGACGTGAGGTTGACGTTGGCCTTCAGGCGCAAGCGAAATGGCAGCTCGCGCCGCAGGAGATACGCCAGCCAATCGCGCCCGACGAACTCACGATCGGCCAACAGGAAGGCCACTGGCTGACCCGGAAAGGTCGCGAAAAAGCGCTCCATCAGCGCGATGCGCTCGTTGGTGTTGGAGTTGCCGGCCTTGGGTAAAGCGGTCCACAGCAAGGGGATCGCCAATCCTCGGTAGGCGACACCGAGCACCAGCAGATTGATCTCGGCACGTCCGAGTTTCCAGTTGGTGCGATCGAGCGTCAGCACCCATGGCTGCTGCGCGGGCAGGAGATCGCCAACCGTGCGGGCGATGTCCGACTGATCAATCGTGAAGGAGCGCATGAAGCGCTGTAACCGGATGTAGTTCGAACTGGGCTTCGCGCGGCTCGAGAGCACCGGCGCCAGGCGGGCCAGGTTGACCGAGCGCACTTGCAGGACGGCCAGGATGAAACGGGCGAGAAAATCGAGACGAGAGCCATGCCAGTCGAGGTGTGTGGCAAGCAGGGTTCGGAGCAGCTTGACAGAGCGGGCTTCGGACATCGTAACGTTGGGGGCAGAATCATCAAGATGATGTCATTATAATCAAAAGCTTAATTTGAAATGCACTGTACTGAGGTCGCGGAGACTGCTTGGGCACGGGCTTCTTGGCCAGAATGTAGGCCGCTTGCCACTCCTCAGGTTCGAGCAGCAGCGAGGCATCCAGGTCTGGCACGGTGCGTCCCAGTCGCATCAGTCGGGCGATGCGCCATCCCACCACCAGAAACAGCACGAAGGCGCGCTGCAGGCGCTCGACAGTGCCCAGTTGCAGGGCCTCGACACGACAGGCTTCCTTGAGGACCAAGAACAGCAGCTCGATTTCCCAGCGCGCCCGATACCATTCGATCAGTTCGACAGCGGCCTCGAGCGTCTCGGCGCTGCGGTTGGTCAACAGACGCCATTCAATCGGTTTGACTCCTTTGGGGGCGTCCGCTAGAGTTAATGTCAAATCTGGTGTATGGCCCCTCATCAGGCGGCGATCCGATCTGACTGATCGTTCACTTGCTCTCCATCGCGGAACGGGACGTTATTGACGACCAGTTCCAACTTTCCAAATCCCTTGATGCGTCTCCAGTTCTTCTGCGCTGACTGGAGCAGCTTGAAGACCATCGCCAACGTGGTCTCGCGTGCCCCGCAGTTGCGGGTGCGGTTGGTGCGTAGGCGCACGGTGGCGAAGGTCGATTCGATCGGGTTGGTGGTGCGAATATGCACCCAATGCTCGGCCGGATAGTCGTAGAAGGCGAGCAAGGTCTCCCGATCCTTGGCCAGGCAAGCCATGGCCTTCGGATATTTGGCATCGAAGCGCTTGAGGGCGCGCTCGAATGCCTGGTTGGCCGATGTGCGGGTCTCGGCCATCCAGATCTCCTGCAGGTCCGCCTTGACCTTCGGCTGCACGGACTTGGGCAGCTTGGCGAGCACATTGGCTGTCTTGTGCACCCAGCAGCGCTGGTGGACGGTGTCCGGATAGGCCTTGGCGAGCGCCTTCCAGAATCCCAGCGCCCCGTCGCCCACGGCGAGCTTGGGGCCGGCCGTCAGTCCACGCGCGCGCAGGCTGGTAAGCACTTCGCCCCAACTGGCCTCGGACTCCCGATAGCCATCCTCGACGGCGACCAGTTCCTTGTATCCATGCTCGGTGACGCCGACGATCACCAGCAGGCACACCCGATCATCCTGGCGCACATTGCTGTAGACGCCGTCGGCCCACCAATAGACGTAACGCCGATCGCTGAGGTCGCGCTGACTCCAGCGCCGATGCTCTTCGCTCCACTGCTGCTTGAGACGCACAATGGTGTTGGCCGACAGCCCCTTGGCCCGATCGCCGAGCAACGCCGCAAGCGCTTCCTGATAGTCCCCGGTCGAGATCCCCTTGAGGTAGAGCCAGGGGATCAGTTCCTCGACACTGCGCGAGCGCTTCAGATACGGCGGCAGCAGGCTCGAGTGGAAGATCGCTCCACTACCACTGCGGTCACGGACCTTCGGCACCTTCACCGCGACGTCTCCCAGGCCCGTCTGCACCGTCCGTTCGGGCAGGTAGCCGTTGCGGACCACCGCTCGGCGCCCATCCTCAAGTCGCTGATCGGCATGCCCGGCCAGAAAGCTCGCCAACTCCGCCTCGACGGCCTGAGCGATGAGCTCGCGCGCCCCCTTCCTGAGCAACGCATGCAGCGGGTCGTGCCCCTCGATTTCTGGTTGTGAAAGAACTTCAAGCGTAGACTCGGTCATGGCGTATCCACCTCTGTCGTCTGTGATCTTGGTCGTGACCAGTCGGCAGGATACGCCATCCCTCCTCGGGCTCCTGTACACCAGAAATCACAATAACTCGGACGACTACTGGAGACAGCTTAAGGAAACAATTTCCAGTCAATCCCAACAATCCACTCTCAAATCACTTTCCATTCTCTTTATAGCGATGGTAGTGCCAATAGTCGCATTTCCTCGGCGGCGTCTGTTTAAGCTAAATCTTTACTTAGTTCACCCAGAAGCGCCCAATCCGTATCCGAATCGGTCGCGCGCCAACCCCCGCGAACTCCATTTGGCCTTGCGTATGGTCCACCCGCATATGCGCCGGTCATTGCTGCGCGACTTGCCGCAAAGCGGCAAGTGGATTGCTCTGACAACTCGCTTTGACGGTGGGGCTCCGCTAGCACCGGACGCGGTTCTCTTGCAGCAATGCACCCGACTGTTGCGCTATGCATTCTTATCTCGGCTCTCGAAAAGGTCGTCAGAGGTGGAAGAAAACTCGTTGCCGAACATCGAGACCCTTGTACCTAGAAACGAATGGAGCCTGAGCCATTTATCCGACCCGAAGCCGGAGATCCATATCTCGAGGGAGGCTTTGAACGTTCAACGCACACTTGTGAACGTTTACATGCATTATGTCCAACTCAGAGTATATCTGTTCCTGGTACTTTTCTTCGTCGGTTGGGCTCTATTCTTCGAACTCAGCACGAAAGTTAAAGTTATCGCGGTGCTACTAAGCCTCGTTTGGCTAGGTTTGTCGGTCGTATTGTATCGTAGCCAGCGGCGCGATGTTGCGGACTGGCTAGATCGTAGCGATCCTGAGATTACCTTAGCTCCTACTTACGAGTTCGACCAGCAGAAGCGCGTATGGTGTTACATTTGGCCAAGCGCTTTCTCTGGCGATGGGGAGTGGGAGGTCGGCTCGGGCTTTGAGAAAGGGCTATCGATCGCTGTTACCGTGCTGCTCGGTCTACCTTACGTTTATCGATATTCTCGGTTAAAAAACGTGCAGGCGCATAATGTCAAACGAGTATTCGCACATATGTTCGGATTCAGCGATACGGCAGGCCTGGTTTCTATTCTCCGATCTCAATACGCGATTCAACATTCTTAACGAAGAATGTTGTCATCTCCAGGATACGGTCTGGGGTCTGCTTGAGAACCCGCCCGAGACGCGCAGTCCAGATAAGCGATTGATTGATTTCCGCCAGTGCGATGCGGAACCTGGCGACGGACCCAACGATACGCACTGGGCACTTCTATCTACGCTTCAGCGCGCGCTGCGGAGCCTTTATAACTATCTAGGGAGCGTCGCCATCGCGATCGAGCAAAACCAGATGGGGTGTCGAGATCGCTTTCGCGACTTATGTCATCGACGTGACCACCGCTCGTTCTTCTGGTTTTGTGCCCAGCGCGACGCTTTCGTAAATGATCAATTCGAAACCTATACAGCACAGTTGGAGCACGCACACGTCAAGCTGATACAGATCGCTGAAAATGCTCCTGGTACCTTGCCGCAGCCTACACTTCTGCGACGGTGGAGTTCGGCGCTCTACGGAGACTTTCTGTCGGCATACAGCCGACATGTGGATTGGGAAACTGCAGTCCTCGCATCCTATGAAAGCAGCAGTGGCAGCGGAGCGGATCCCGAGTTTGCGAGGCAGCGTGGGAAGGAGTATTTCATCCACTCTTGGGCGCACATACCTGCAAGCCGAATGCGTTCTCACCGTTTGACGAGGGATCACTTCGGTAAGGACTTTGGCCCTTTTCGCTCTATCCGAAGCGCCTTTTTCTATCTGGAGATGCCACTATTGTTTCCTCTCCTGTACCACGAGTGCGCGCACGCGCATCTCGACGGCGAGAGTGATAAGGCAACCGCCTTCTTCCGTGCACGTTTAGTTTTAACCGATCACCTCTGGGAGTCCGCACAGCACGATACAGTACTGCCGCAGCGCCGTTCGACTTGGCTTGAACTCACTGGTGAAATATGGGCGGACGCAATGTCTGTCGCCCTGTGCGGGGTTGGTTACGTGGCAGCGCTTGCCATGCAATTGTTTGCTAAAAACGAAGGGGTTTTTTTCGAGCGCTCCAGCAGTGAGGTCGGTATTGATGAGCTCGGATTGCCGGGTCGTAGGATTTGGGAGCCGTTGGAGTTGATTGACGAGCGCACCTTCTGGGAAGTCAGATTGCGCATCACACTTTGGCTTTGCAGAGATCTCCACGGTGAAACACTCGACCTGGAAATGCGGGATTGGCTTGAAGGCGTCGAAGAAGCGATGGAGGCCCAATACCAGGGAGGTTTAGCGGCTTTCGCGGAATGTCGGGAACATTTTGAGCAGTGGCGGTATCGCCGTATCGTTTCCGACAAAGTACTCGAAGTCGCTCAGGAGGTTATTCGCCCCTGGATCCCTAGGCTAAGCAGACATACCGCAATCTCTGACGCGTATAGGATTTCAGATCCGGTAGCTGCCGCCATCAAGCGTGCGATAGGTGGGTTGCACAAGGACATATTTGGGGAGGAAGGCGTATCGTCTTGCGATCCCGGATCGATGCGAATCGACCAGGTCGCGCTGTATGCGAAGTGGTGCTTTTCCAAAGGGGCACTCACCAAACTAAACAACCACCGGCTAAAAGCCGGTGGGTTTGAGTAACGGACTGAAAGTCCGGATACGCGTCGACTGAACGACGCGTCTAGGGCTCCACTCGAAATTCAGCCGCTGGGTCCGGCTCAAAATGATGCTCCAGGTACTGTTTTATCATCTCCTCGCTCAGCTCGCCAACGGTGGCACAAAAGTATCCACGCGCCCAAAAGTGCCGCCCCCAGTTAAAGTGGACCCCATGTCCAGGACAGTTTTCCCCCGAATTTAAGTTGTACTGGCCACCTCAATCGCAGCGGTTTGGCGCTGCCCCAGTGTTGTCTCGCCGAAGCGATCGACGATCTTGGCCCCACCCCCGTTTCCCGATCGGTAGACCGCATCAGGCGTGAGGTACCCCAGGGATTGGTGGGGGCGCTCTCCGTTGTAGAAGGCGAAATACTCAGTCAACCCCCAGGAGCAGCTCGGGCAAGCTGGCGTAGCCTTTGAGGTAAATATCCTCGTACTTGACGCTGCGCCACA
>NZ_AFWT01000075.1 GCF_000224065.1 Thiorhodococcus drewsii AZ1 | reverse complement strand
CCTTGGCGCACGGTTTCGGATCTAGCCCTGTTACCTCAGATACCCACTTCGTCCCGCCGTGACCAACGACCTCCGACAACAGAGCCGCCACCCAGCGGCGGTGCTTCTCGTTGAGCTGATCAAAGACCACCTTGACATGCCCTTCTACGGCTTCCGGAATCACGACCTCAACCGCTGCCATCCCGCACCCTCGGAGATCACTTCATGATCGACCAAGCATACCGACTACGATGAAATCGGGAAACAGTTGATGGACACTTCCTAAAGCCGAAAGGGCCTGTATGGATATAACCCCAGATGGCTATAGCCATTCTGCGTAATACTCATATTGGCCCCTTGATTATGGTGTCAAGTCCCCGTTGATTCTCGCTTGATTCGCAAGCCATTGCAGTTCTGCGATGTCGCCACCCGACGGATCAAGCGGGCCAGCGAGGTGACAAAGAACACCCTGCTCCAGGAGATGATTCTCCAAGCGCTGAGGAACCAGTTGGTGTTTCGTTACGTGCTCATGGACAGTTGGTTTGCGTCCAAGGACAACTTCGAGCTCATCCTCAGCAAGCACAAACATTTCGTGGCGGTTCTCAAGGACAATTGGCTGGTGGCCTTGAGCCAGGCTGACAAAGAGCAAGGGCGCTTCGTGCGGGTGGATTCGCTGCAGTCGAACAAGCAGGTCATGCGCGGTTGGTTGAAGTGCTTCTCGTTGGCCGAGTCTTTACGAACAAAGATGGCAGCACCGGTCGGTTGAGTCTTGTCTGTAGTGATCTGACGTGCGATGACGAGCATGTCGCCATGCCTCCACAAAAAACGCTGGAAGGTCAAGAAGCATCACAAATCGCTCAAGTCCAACGCAGCCTTGGCCAAATCGCCGACCCGAACGCTGCGCACGCAGTCCAATCATGTATTCCTATCGATCTGTGCTGCCTTCAAGCTCGAATGCCTCAAGCGAGTCCACAAGCTCAACCATTTCGCGCTCCGCGCGAAGCTCTATGTCGAGGCGCTTCAGCAACCTTCAGCGAACTCAGGCGCCTGAAGGCGGCTGCTGCGTAACATAAAGATGATAATGGTCTCCTCCGATTCGGGATGAGTTATTGTGATTTCTGGTGTACAGACTCAGAGAAGGGATGGCGTATCCTGCCGACTGATCACGACCAAGATCACAGACGACAGAGGTGGATACGCCATGACCGAGTCTACGCTTGAAGGTCTTTCACAACCAGAGATCGAGGAGCACGACCCGCTGCATGCGTTGCTCAGGAAAGGGGCGCGCGAACTCATCGCTCAGGCCGTCGAGGTGGAGTTGGCGAGCTTTTTGGCCGGGTATGCCGATCAACGCCTTGAGGATGGGCGCCGAGCGGTGGTGCGCAACGGCTACCTGCCCGAACGGACGGTGCAGACGGGCCTGGGAGACGTGGCGGTGAAGGTGCCGAAGGTCCGTGACCGCCGTGGTGGTGGAGCGGTCTTCCACTCGAGCCTGCTGCCGCCGTATCTGAAGCGCTCGCGCAGTGTCGAGGAACTGATCCCCTGGCTCTATCTCAAGGGGATCTCGACTGGTGACTATCAGGAAGCGCTCGCGGCGTTGCTCGGTGATCGAGCCAAGGGGCTGTCGGCCAACACCATTGTGCGTCTCAAGCAGCAGTGGAGCGAGGAGCATCGGCGCTGGAGCCAGCGCGACCTCAGCGATCGGCGTTACGTCTATTGGTGGGCCGACGGCGTCTACAGCAACGTGCGCCGAGATGATCGCGTCTGTCTGCTGGTGATCGTCGGCGTCACCGAGCATGGCCACAAGGAACTGGTCGCCGTCGAGGATGGCTATCGGGAGTCCGAGGCCAGTTGGGGCGAAGTGCTTACCAGCCTCCGCGAGCGTGGACTGACGGCCGGCCCCAAGCTCGCCGTGGGCGACGGGGCGCTGGGGTTCTGGAAGGCGCTCGCCAAGGCCTATCCGGACACCGTCCACCAGCGCTGCTGGGTGCACAAGACAGCCAATGTGCTCGCCAAGCTGCCCAAGTCCGTGCAGCCGAAGGTCAAGGCCGACCTGCAGGAGATATGGATGGCCGAGACCCGCACATCGGCCAACCAGGCATTCGAGCGCGCCCTCAAGCGCTTCGAGGCCAAATATCCGAAGGCCATGGCTTGCCTGGCCAAGGATCGGGAGACCTTGCTCGCTTTCTACGACTATCCGGCCGAGCATTGGGTGCATATTCGCACCACCAACCCGATCGAATCGACCTTCGCCACCGTGCGCCTACGCACCAACCGCACCCGCAACTGCGGGGCACGCGAGACCACGTTGGCGATGGTCTTCAAGCTGCTCCAGTCGGCGCAGAAGAACTGGAGACGCATCAAGGGATTTGGAAAACTGGAACTGGTCGTCAATAACGTCCCGTTCCGCGATGGAGAACAACTGAACGATCAGTCAGATCGGATCGCCGCCTGATGGAGGCCATACACCAGATTTGACATTAACTCCAGGAGTTACAGCATAGGCCTCAGAGACACATCATGTCGAGGCCGCACCCTTGCCAGTCTTCTAGTACTTCGCACCTGAAATTCACTGGTTAATTTACGCCATCAGTGGCTTGCCACTGTAGGTCCAGCGGAAGGGTTTGGCGAGAGTCTGGTTGAAGAAATCAACGAATTCGAGGATCCGTGCTTTGAGCTCCTCGGTAGATGAGAACTGTCCGCGCTTGAGTAGACGTCGGGTCAGAATGCCGAACCAGATCTCGACTTGGTTGAGCCAGGAGCAGTGCTTGGGGGTATAGACGAAGCGAATGCGGTGGTCGGGATCCTGGAGGAAAGCGGCCCGGGAGGCCATGCTTTTGAGGATGCCGTCCTGGCCTTTGCGACCGAGATCCGTCGTAATCTCACAGCGCTGAGCGACGAACGCCACCAGGCTGGCCGATTGGTGGATGTTGAGCTGATCGCAGATGAAGATCCATTCGCCTTTCGGATCGGTGTCGACGGTGGCGGTGAGATGGGCGAGGAAGTCGGCTTCGGTGCGGGTGTCGCCGATGGAAGGCGCGAGGATCTTCCCAGTGGCGACCTCGAAGTTGGCGATCAACGCTTGGGTGCCGTGGCGCGTGTATTCGAACTCGACGGCTTGGGGCCGGCCTGGACGCATCGGATGCGACGGATGGATCGGCTCCAGGGCCTGAATGCCGGTCTTCTCGTCCGTGGAGATGACATGCACGCCCTGCGCATGGAGTTCCTGTGCTTGATGATAGAGGGTGCACACCGTGCGGACCTCCTCGCGAAAGGCCGCCTCGTCAGGAATCTTGGGATTGAGCCAGTAGCGGGTCCGATGCGGCTTGAGGTCGGCCTGATTTTAAAATACGGCCGATTGTCGTGGCCGAAATGGTTGGCACAATGCCGCGCTGGATCGTCTCGCGCACCAAATCCTTGCGCGTCCAGTGGGTCAAGGGAGGGGGTGGTGTTTCGCAGGCTAGGGCGATGATCTGGCAGATCTGCTCGGGCGTGAAATCGCCTGGAGCCCCCGAGCGCGGACGATCGGCCAGCACTTCTTCTATCACAGCGCGCAGGCGCTTGGGCTGGCCCGCTACGGCGGCGAGTCGGTCGTGGGCGTCGAACCAACGCCGCCGCCACTGCCCGACGCCGTCTTCGTTGACGCCGAGGGCGCGTGCAATGTGCTTGTTGGTCTCGCCGTCAGCGGCGCGCAGCACCATCTGCGAACGTTGGACCAAGCGGTGGGGCGTTTCGCGACTGCGCGCGATGCGCTCGAGCTCTGCGCGTTGCTCCGGGCAGAGAACAATCAAAGGGGCTGGACGGGCGATGGCGGGCGACTCCTCTGGCTGGGGTTGGATCGTCGCCTGCCATTATCCCGGCAATTTCAGGTCTGTGGTACTAGGGCAGCACCCCGCGATTTGTCTGGCAAAGTCCAAGGAGCCTGATATCTTCTCTGGCCGTTGGCGCCAGGGCTTGGATGCAGGTAAATCAGAGTTTGCACATCCGGGTCGGATTTGTTTGGATGCCTCGACGAGCTATAGCTGTGCCTGCTTGCCGATGTACTTCCCGCAGGACATCGGGGTCGAGTCAGGCTTTAATGGGGTTCCCCCACGTATCCACCGTGTCTCGCCGGATGCGCGTTTTATTTACATCATGCGCGATCCAGTGGCCAGGGCCTTTTCGTCTTACTGGCATGAAGTGCGCGCCGGTCGAGAGACTCGTGCTTTTGAGATTGCCGTGCGTGAGACAACCTACTTCTTGCGCACCAGTCATTATTTCGGCAAGATTGAACTGTTTCTTGAATATTTTCCTCTAGATTATTTTCTTTTTCTCACCTTCGAAGATTTCATCGCGGCCCTGCTCGACACGGCGCGCAGCTGCTTTAGGTTCCTGGATCTGCAAGACGATGTGTTGATCCAGCAAGATCGAGCGCAGAACAAGTCGTTCGTTTATAGCGGCCCTTGGGGTTTTGTGAATCGCTTGCTTGCCCCTATCGGAGGGCTCAATGCAGCGGTTAGAGCTTCAAAAAATCTGTTGCCGAGGCGTTTTTTGGAATGGGGTGCAAAGCGAATGACTAAAGGTGTGCCGCCGGTGACGAATCGTGAGTACGCGCTGCTGGCGGCGGAATTCCAAGAGTGCGTTGTAAGGCTTGGGGAGTTGACAGGTCGAGATTTTTCTCAATGGCCGTGCGCGCAGTCGAGGTAATGGATACCTTGGCTGCTCGGATCTTATAACCGGTTTTTCATCGATCTTGAGCGCATGCGCAAGAAGCTTCTCTTCCTGGTTCATCGCCTTCCTTATCCACCGAACAAGGGCGACAAAATCACCTCCTTCAATCTGCTGCGGTATCTTGCGCAGCGCTATGAGGTGTATCTGGGCACCTTTGTCGACGATCCGGATGATCGCCAGCATGTGGGCATCGTCAAAAGCTACTGCCGGGCGTCCTGTATTCCGGAGATCATTCCGACCTGGGGGCGTCTGAGGAGTTTGCAGGGTCTGCTGAGCGGCGAGCCATTGTCCATCCCTTACCTGCGGCATCCAGAACTCAAGCGCTGGGTCTGCGCGGTGCTCGAAAATGAGATGCCTCAAGCAGTGCTCGTGTACAGTGGTGCGATGGCTCAATATGTGAGTGGCCGTCTGGCACTGCCAATGCGCAGTGTTTTGGATTTTGATGATGTCGACTCAGAAAAATGGCGTAGTTATTCCGCTAGCAAGGCTTGGCCGGTACGTTGGCTCTATGCCCGCGAGGCGAAGCGCCTCTTGGAGTTCGAGAGGCGTATGGCCGCAGAGCTTGACATTAGCCTATTCATCTCACGTGAGGAGGCTCGGCTATTTGCGAGGCTTGCGCCTGAATCAGTCGAGCGCGTAACTTATCGAACGCAGGGGGTGGACAGCCAGTATTTCGATCCGGCGCTGACTTTCGAGAACCCCTATCCGCCGGGGGCTGAGCCGCTCGTTTTCACTGGAGCCATGGACTATTGGCCGAATATCGAGGCCGTACTGTGGTTTGCCGATGCGGTGCTGCCGCGGATTCGGGCGGCGAGGCCAGCCGTGGAGTTTTTCATCGTCGGCATGCGGCCCTCATCCGATGTACAGAAGTTGGCTGCGCGTCCTGGAATCCGGGTCACCGGCGGGGTGCCGGATGTGCGCCCCTATCTCGCGCACGCGCGCATGGCCGTGCTGCCGCTGCGGATCGCTAGAGGCATTCAGAACAAGGCGCTGGAAGCCATGGCCATGGAGCTGCCGATGGTGGCGACGTCCGATGCCCTGACCGGTATCCTGTCGCATCAGAGCTTCGCGCCACGCGTGGCGGAGCGGGCAGAAGATTTTGCGGATCAGGTGCTGGCGGTCTTGAAGAGTCCGCCGCCGCCTGAATCGAGGGGGCGTGATCTGGTGCTGGCGGAGTATGATTGGGAGGCTAATCTGCGCCTGATCGAGCAGCTCCTAGAGACGGGGCAGATTCCGGCGGCACGCGCTGTCGTGTAAGACTTGCTCGCAGAATACCTGGCACGGCGGCTTTGGCGTCCAGCGTTTCTGCTCTGACGACCTTTACACGGATGTTTGGAGCTTGAAGGAGTGTCAAGTCCCCGAAGATTATATACACGCTTTTTGAATAATTCGGGGCGCTTCTCGGCCCAATCCTTGAGGGCTTGAATCGGAGCGATATGCCCGAGTGCTTTTTGCG
>NZ_AFWT01000076.1 GCF_000224065.1 Thiorhodococcus drewsii AZ1 | reverse complement strand
CCGCCCGCGAGCAGGCCGAAGCCCGCCTGGCCGAGCTCGTGCGCGGTCCGCGCGCCGAGCGCATCGCCGAGGCCCGGGCCAGATTGAGCGGTGCCCGGGACGACCTGGCGGTGCGCGAGCGCGAACTCGAACGACTCACTGCCCTGCTGAAGCGCAAGCTGACCAGCCCCGACTCGGTGGACGCGGCCCGCCGTCTGCGCGACCAGTCGTGCAGCGAGCAGGACCGTGCCGGCGCCGCGCTCGCCGAGCTGGAGCACGGCACCACCCCCGAGGAGCTTGACCAGGCCAAGGCGGCACTGGCCCAGGCGCGCGCCAACGAGCGCGAGCGGACACTCGACCTCGAACGACTGACCGTCCGCTCGCCACGCGACGGAAGGCTCGACGACCTGCCCTACCGTCTCGGCGAACAGCCGGCCATCGGCAAGGTGGTCGCCCTGATGCTCGCCGGACCCAGACCCTATGCGCGGGTCTACGTGCCCGAGGCGATCCGCGCCCGGGTCACGCCCGGAACCGGCGCCAGCATCGCGGTCGACGGTCTCGACACCCAGTTCGCAGGACGGGTGCGCAAGGTGCTCGCCGATCCGGCCTTCACGCCCTACTACGCCCTCACCGAGCGCGATCGCGGACGCCTGACCTATCTGGCCGAGATCGACCTCCAGAACGCACCCGAATCCCTGCCGGCCGGGGTCCCGCTGGTCGCCAGCTTCCAGCTCGACGGACCGGGCAAGCATTGAGGGAGACCCAGGAGAAAAACCTTGAACCGCAAAGGCGCAAAGCGCGCAAAGGATTTCAATAGGTTGTCCGTGATGCGACTCCGCCAGACAAGCCTCCGTTTTCCTTCGCGTCCTTCGCGCCTTTGCGGTTCACATCCCCGAATCCAGCTCCAACACCCGAGCCCAGGATGAACAGCGACTACGCCATCGAATCCCACGGCCTGACCCGCCGTTTCGGCGCCTTCACCGCCGTGGACCACATCGATCTGCGCGTCCCGCGCGCCCAGATCTACGGCTTCCTCGGACCCAACGGATCGGGCAAGTCGACCACCATCCGCATGCTCTGCGGTCTGCTCACCCCATCGGAGGGCACGGCACAGGTGTTGGGGCATCCGGTTCCGGGCAACGCCGAGGCGCTCAAGCAACAGATCGGCTACATGACCCAGCGCTTCTCGCTCTACGAGGACCTGGACGTCGAGGAGAACCTGGGCTTCATCGCCGACATCTACTGCCTGCCCCGCAAGACCCGTCGCGCGCGGATCGAGGCCCAGCTGGAGCGCTACGACCTGATCGAGCAGCGCCGCCAGCGCGCCGACACCATGAGCGGCGGCCAGAAGCAGCGTCTCGCCCTCGCCGCCGCCACACTGCACGCGCCGCCCCTGCTCTTTCTCGACGAGCCGACCAGCGCGGTCGACCCCCAGAGCCGGCGCGATTTCTGGGAGACCCTCTTCGCGCTGGTCGCCGAGGGCACCACCATCCTGGTCTCGACCCACTACATGGACGAGGCCGAGCGCTGTCACCGCCTGGCGATCCTGCAGCGGGGACGCATCGTCGCCGACGGCACCCCGACCCAGCTCTATGCCGGCATGGACGCCCTGGTGTTGGAGGTGGAAACGGACGCGCCCGGACCCGCGCGCGCGGCGCTGGACTCATTGGAGCACATCCTCAGCGTCACCCAGCTCGGGGTGCGGCTGCGGGTGCTGGTCGCCAAGGCGGTCGAGGACGCGCCCGAGCGGGTACGCTCGGCACTGGCGGCCGCCGGCGTCGAGGCCCGGGTCCAGCCGGTCCATCCAAGCCTGGAGGACGTCTTCGTCCTCGCCACCGATTCCGACGGAGCCGAGCCATGAGCCGCTGTCTCACCCGACTGGGCGCGATCCTCTTCAAAGAGGTCCGGCAACTAAGACGCGACAGTCTCACCTTCGGCATGATCGTCGGCATCCCGCTGATCCAGCTGATGCTGTTCGGCTACGCCATCAACACCGACGTCCGCCACCTGCCGGCCGGGGTGGCCGACCAGGCCCAGACCTCGCTCTCGCGGGCGCTGATCGCCGACAGCCAGGCGACCCAGGTGGTGGACATCCATCGCACGGTGCGCGGACCCGAGGAGCTGGAGCGCCTGCTGCAGCGCGGCGAGATCTCGGTCGGCCTCTACATCCCGCCCGACTTCGGACGCCGGCTGCAGGATCCCGAGCGCCCGGCCGCCCAGTTGCTGGCCGACGGCACCGATCCGGTCGTCCTGATGGCGGCCCGCCAGCTCGCCCAGATCAGGCTCGACTACGACACGGCGGCAGACAAGCCGAGCGGCGAGCCGATCTTCGAGGTCCGCAACTTCTACAACCCGGAGCGGCGCTCGGCGCTCAACATCGTGCCCGGTCTGATCGGGGTCATCCTGACCCTGACGATGGTGCTCTTCACCGCAGTCGCCATCGTCCGCGAGGCCGAGCGCGGCAACCTGGAGCTGCTGATCAACACCCCGGTGCGCACCATCGAGCTGATGCTCGGTAAGATCATCCCCTACGTCCTCATCGGGCTGGTGCAGGTGAGCATCATCCTGGCCCTCGGCATGCTGCTGTTCGGCGTACCCGTAAGGGGCGCGCTCTACCAGGTCTATCTCGCCGCCCTGCTCTTCATCGCCGCCAACCTGACCCTGGGCCTGGTCATCTCCACCGCCGCCAAGACCCAGTTCCAGGCCATGCAGATGACCTTTTTCTTCTTCCTGCCCTCGATCCTGCTCTCGGGATTCATGTTCCCCTTCGCCGGCATGCCCAAGGCCGCCCAGTATTTGTCCGAGCTGCTACCGCTGACCCATTTCATACGGATGATCCGGGGGATCATGCTAAGAGGGGCCAGCTTGGCGGATATGCCTGGGGAGGTGTTGGCGTTGGTCGTGTTTGCGGGGGTTACACTGACGTTGGCGGTGTCGCGGTTCAGCAAGACGTTGGATTGAGACCCGATTCAACCATGCCGATTATGTTCATCGCCAACCACAAGGTATACCGTGGGACGCAACAAATAAGGAAGTTTTAACCAACGGAAACGGCGGCCCCCGAGTTGAGGGCCGCCTGAGCGAGATTAACGCTTCCGCTTAACCGGTATCCTCCATGCCTTGTAACCATATTCATGGGCATCAAGATACCGATCGCTATTTTTGACCCTGCGGTAACGGCAGTAAATGTAACCGTCAGCCGCGTACGAGTCGTTTTTGGGTGTAGCGGAACCCATATTGGTAGGTGGCATAGCCATTCTCCAAAGTAGATGGCTCGAGGGGGAGCACCCCGAACCGATTGCCTTTGAAGGGGGAATCCGCTACACTTCTAAGCGCCAACGAAGTAGTGGAGTGGGCTTCCCATTCCCCCTAAACGCCCACCCAAGTGGGCGTTTTTGGTTTTGAGGCTACATCTTTAGTTCCTAAAATTCATTGTCCTCATCAACCGTTCCAATGATCGCGAGCTGTGCTTCAAGCCTCTTCTTGTCCGCCTCATAGAACGGGTCAGGCACTTCAATCCAAGCCATGCGCCCTCCTGCCAACCTGATCGGGTAGCGAACCCCCTCGCGTACAGCGGCAACGGGGACTGAATGGCTCGTACTCCCAACATGCACTGGAGCAGGAACTGACGAGCGCTTCGGTGGGGCGGCGACGGCAACCTCTATCTCTTGGTGTTCGTCTTCAACCGCATCTTCCTGGGCGACGTCATTTGTCACCCCCGCAGAAAACTGTTCTGCATACTTAAGCGACGCCCTAAACACCTCGATTGCACTCTGAGCTGCAGACTCGAGAAAACCGTGTTCATCAACAAGTTCAAACACTAGTGCGCGGTCTGACGGCAGGTTGCCGTCATACTTCTCAAGGAGCTTGGAGAAAAGCAAAGGCTTGTTGAGCCATTGATGGATCAGCGCTGCCCTGTCTGCGTCAGCGGGGTGCAACTTGAAGCGCTGAACATCTTTGCTGACGACGAGCTTACCGCCAGGCGCTTTTTGAATGATCCCGAACGCTTTGAGATTAGCTAGGACGCGCGCCGCACTTCCATTATTAGCATCCTTGTAGCCGAGGTTAGCTGCAACAACATCGGGAGGCACCGCATGCACCCCTTCCTTGTCGAGCAGCTTAAGGCCGGTCTCAACAGCCCAGTTCAACGGCTGCTGGGGATAGTTCGGGCTCCGGCGTGCCCTCTTCGTAGCGGTTTCACCAGCCATCATGCGCCCCTAACTCAACCAGGATATGTGGACTCTACATCGGCGAGAGTTTTGACGCAAGTATTTAACGCGATCATTTATCCGAAACACCGAAAAATAACGCCATTATTTAGCGCTGACCCGGCATTACAGGTATCCGCCCTTGGCCCCCGTAACCGCGCTATACCGGGCGAACGGGCCTTGACCCTCCCCAGCCTATAGTCCCGGCCCTTGCCCCCCTGAAATCGCAGCTAACAAGGCCAACCCCTCTTCCAGATGGACTCCTCCAGAAAAGCAAAACGCCCAACCCCTTGGCAGAATTAGGCGTTTCGGTCGTTGATCGTGGATGGTTAATCAGGTCGCCTGATTTTGCTTTCGCTTTTGGTACTGCGTCCGCGCCGTGAAGAAGGCGATGCCCTCTTCAACGCAGGCGGCGATGACATCCTTACGCTTGGCGTCGGGCATCGAGTCGGCGATGGCCCAGACGCGCTTGACGGGGTTTCGACGGCGGAGACGTTCCGGGGCTTAACCACAGGGGCGGGGCTTCCTCCTGCCGGGCCTCGGAGAAAAAGCGCAAAAAGGGGACGCATTAATTTTTAACCGAAGAGGCGGGCGTGTTAGCCGTCTACAGGGATGAAACAGGCTCCTTTTGGTTCTTGGGGACGAAAAAGGGGACGCATTTATTTTTGTTCGAAGAGGTTGGCGTGTAAGCCGTCCGTGAAACCGGGGTCATGAAACGGGGCTTGAAAAACAGCAGCGCGCCCGGGGTCGGGTCACGCAAAAAATAGCAGCCTGGTGCCCGCAGTTTCCGCCCATGCTTTGAACGAAACCTGCCCCGGCAATCCCTGACCCTGCCCTGCCATCCCCCCTGCCAGAGGTTCCCTCGCCAACCTCCTCGGAAGTCGATCCCCCACATCTATGGACGATGCGCCTCCCGAAGCGCATCCCGGCAATGATGCGCCGCGCTGCCTGCGGATCGGTTAGCGTACCTGGGGCGACAATTGGCGACCAGTCTCACGAGCGCTGCGCGCGAGCTCTTCGACGAGACGCAGGTCTTCCTACACACTTTCATCTTGTCATGACAGGTTGCTCTTCGCCTTGCATCGAAGACCCTTACCTCCCTGTGTGGAGCCCATGTTGCCCAAGAAGGTTTCATACGACGCTGGCCGCTTCCTCATGTGCTCGGCTCTCCCGAGCGCGGAGTACTATCAGCCAGTCTGACTTCCGCCAAGCCATCGGTGAGACGCCGGAAGAGGCGCTCCAGGAGCCGATGTCAGGATTCGCCTTCCGCTTTCCAGAGGTTTTCAGCCCAGGATTGGACTCGTCCTCTGTCGCGGATCAGCCCGCCGTCTGTCCCGCGCCGATGCGCTCGATCGGGTAGCCGTCCGGATCCTCGACGAAGGCGATGAGCGTGGTTCCGGCATTCATGGGACCGGCCTCGCGGAGGATCTTGCCAGCTTAGGGACCGCCCACTAACTATTTCCCGATTTATTTGGCCTGATGGTGTAGTTTAGATTGGGGCAGAGGCGTCGCCGTCGCATGTTCAGTGCCGCCATGTCTTGCGAGCTGACTTTGATCCCTTTGGCGTACACCATCGTATCGAGAACGGCTTTGATCTGTAGCCCCTTCGTGGTGGTTGTGCCACGGATGAGTGCCAGCATCGTGTCGAGCGAAC
>NZ_AFWT01000077.1 GCF_000224065.1 Thiorhodococcus drewsii AZ1 | reverse complement strand
CAGGCCACTCTTTGGCCAGCCTTCAACAATGGATTGCCACTGCTCGCGTGTGCGCCGTCGATCTGCCATGCTGAAACTCCTGTCGTGATGGAATGGAATTTCATCTTGCAGACTCGATTCTGGGCGGGATAGATGTAATTGGCCGGACGCTTACGGCGCAACGATGGCTCATCGACCTTCGCGTAGATCCGGGTGGTGTCGAGGTTCTGGTGGCGGAGCAGCTCCCCGATTTCGACCAGAGAGGCGCCCTCGCGCAGTAACCGAGTGGCCAGCGAATGCCGCAGCAGGTGAGCGCCCTGATGCGGCGGATGCAGCCCAGCGCGGGCCAACGCACGGCGCACGATGGTCCCAACCGCGTTGCCGGCTTGGAAGCTACGCCGTGGAGCCCGCAGACAGACAAACACCTGGCGGGTGTTGCACGCCGGTCGGACCTCGCGCAGATAGCGGCTGAGGGCTTCGCCGACGTCCCAGGGTAAGGGCAAGCGCTCAACGCGTCCGCGCTTACCGTGGATGATCAGCTCCCCCGCCTCCCAGTCGAGGTCATCCAGGCGCAACCGGGCCACCTCGCCGGCGCGCAATCCCAGGCGGGCCAATAAGAGCAGAATGGCCTCATCGCGCAGACCCTGCGGGCGCGTCTGATCGACCGAGGTCAGCAGGCGCTCGACATCCTCGGCCGGCATGAACTTCGGTAAGCCCGCCAATTGCCGACGCACCGGCGCGGGCACGGCTTGAGCCAGGTCGATGACCAGGATGCCGCGCTGTCGCAGAAAACGCAGAAATCCGCGCAGCGCGCTGGCGATTAGCTGGGTGTGACCGGCGCTGTAGCGGCGCGCCTGCTCCAGCATGAACGCATTGACATCCTCAGCGCCGAGGGCGCTCAAGGCGGGTGGTGACTGTGCCCAAAATCGCCACTCGAGAAAGCGCGTGACCGTGTGCAGATAGGTGCTGACCGTCTCTGGGACCAAGTCGCGCTGGGTGATTAGATGGGTACGAAACGCCTCCCGAATCGGGGCATTCGGATCAAGATCTGGTGGCTCCGGATGCGCATCAGGACATCTGTCCGGCGCAAGCACGCCAGCAAGAACGCCTGCATTGGGTGGTCTTCGCTACGCGGCTTGAAGCGGCGATAACGCTCCGCCAAGAAGGCCCCAAGGACGGCCTCATCCAGGTCAAGGATCCTGTGACTGTGACCGGATGATTCAAGCCAGGTCCCTATCGCCGCGAACAACCGCAGGGCGTAGTTTGATGTCGCGAGCGCGTATCCGCGCTCGGAGAACTCACGGCTGAGCGCCTCGAGATGGGGCGCCAAAAGGCCCGCCTGCAACTTCTCCAACACGACCGGTTTGAGGCCGCAGTGCATGTTCATGGTGTTTCCTCTGTGGCTGATCGGATGACTTGCCACGGGGAAACAATCAGAATAATGCCGGGTCGACAATCACGGCATCAGCAGTAAGAGACTGATCGAAAAAGAACTTAGAGCAGGACGCCAGGACTACCCGGTATTATTTGCCACTCGGGATTATGGCGTAGGCTATGGGGCGTGATCTTTTTTTGATCCCGCACGCCGCAACCACCTGGCGCAGGGCGATCTGCACGCCACCACGATTGAGCGGCGTCGACGCCGCAGCGGCACCCTTGAGTCCGCCATGGCGATTGGGAAACAGCAGCACCGGGTTGCGATGTACCCGCCAGAAGCGACGCAGCATTACCAGCGTCGTCTCGGGCAACGGCACCAACCGATCCCGGTTGCCCTTGGCATTGCGGATATGGACCCGGCGGCGCGCGGCATCGAGATCGGCCACCGTCAGACGCAAACCCTCGCCGAGACGCAGACCCAGGCTGTAGAGGGTGAAGAAGAACACCCGGTAACTCAGCGTCTGGGTCACCTGAATCAGGCGCTGCGTCTCCGCGACCGTCACGATGTCCGGCAGACGCTGCCCGCGTGGCGGCTTGACCAGATCCAGCGACGGCCAAGGTTTGTGCAGCACATGGGCGTAGTAGAACTTCAGCCCGTACAGACCGAGCTTGACGGCACTCCAGGAGTGACTGTCGAGCAAGGCGGAGAAATACGCGAGCAGTTGCTCCTCGGACAGATCGTCGATGCAGCCGTCGAAATGGGCACCGATGCGCCGCACGGCACGTGCATAGGCATCAATGGTCTTGGGCTGCAGACCCTTGAGCCGAAGGTGCTTGAGATGCGCCTCATACTGGCGATTAAATTGCGCTTCGCAGGAAACGGACATGGTGGGGTAACCTCATGAGCGTGAACACAAGATCCCTCGTGGGAGAGGGTATGAGGTTACATTCTAAGAGCGACGACGCCGCATGGGCTCTCTCCGCGAAGCGGCTTCGTCCAACACACTGTTATGCTTCTAAAAAGGATACACAAATAGAAATGAACTGGAAACAATTATTGGTAAAAAAGGCATTGATAGGGAGGATTCCCTTTATTGAAAATATTCGACTGATTAAAAGAAAAATATTTGGATATCCTCCAAATACTGATAATCTTGAACTTACCTTAAAACACTATGAGCGAATAAAGTCTTCAATAGAGCAATCTAACAAGACAATAAAAGAATCAATAATTCTTGAGATAGGATCTGGTTGGTTTCCAACAATTCCTATCCTTTTGGCTCGTGATGGAGCAAAAAGGATATTTATGTCCGATCTTAATGTTCATATGGACAATATAACTTTTAGCGCTACATCAGACTACCTAAAGAACCGTTTTCCAAATGATGAATTTGTCCAGAAAATTGAAAATATAGCACCTCTTCCTATTGAATACTTAGCCCCATTTGATAGTTCTATCCTTCCGGATAAAACTTTAGATTTAGTTATATCTCGTACCGTGTTAGAGCATATTCCGAAAAATGATATTTATACGCTCTTTTCGTCTTTGCGCCGTAAAATATCTGAAAGAGGGATAATGGTTCACTTGATAGATCATTCTGACCACTTTGAACATCATGATAAGTCTATTTCGAAATTAAATTTCTTGACATGGAGTGAAGAAAAGCATGCCTTGATTAATTTCTTGGCAAGAGACGGTGAAAACCGTATGAGACATCATGAATACCATCAAATATTTGTTGATTCGGGGTTTGAGGTGATTGGCGAAGAAACAGATTTGCATAAAGAAACAATGGAAAAAATAAAAGAACTCGAACTCGTATATCCATATTCACTAATGCTTCCTGAACAACTGGCTATCTTAACATCAATTTACATCCTTAAACCTGCATAACGAATACATAAAAAAGGGGCTCTCCCGGATCTTCTGGGATTATGGTATCTTGAAAATCAGCGGGTTGCGAGTCGCTCCCTCATGAAATCTCATTCGAACGCCGTTGATAATGATGTTTGACACAGAAACCCTCCAGACGCTGCTGAACCTGCCTGATATCGCCATTGACCGGGTTGTGCTCACCGAGCGCAAGACGCTCAAGATTTATGTTCACAGCACCTTGGAAGGAACCGAGTGTCACCGGTGCGACAAGCCAATCGATCACGATTACGGTTTGGGTCAAGAAATCAACCTGCGTCACTTGCCGTTGTTCGATTACACGACGGTGATTGTGCTCCGCCCGAAGCGCTATCAGTGTCGTCATTGCTCGGATAGACCGACGACGAGCCAAACCACTGTCGTGGTATACGCCTCGGGCGTCGGTCACCAAGGCCTTCGAAAATTTGGGGTCAGGTCTCCCATTGCCCATTTGCCTGCTCGGGCGTAAGGTAGACGCAACTCAGTATGATGCGCCCCATGGGGAGACAGGTTATGGCTCTGGCCCAAGAAGACATCGCCTTTATCAAACAGCACCTCGGCGAATGGCTGGCTGAACAAAGCCTTGGTAAGCCGCCGCTGGTCTACGAAATCGAACTGCGCGAGCGCATGGTGCGGGTGGAGGAAGAACTCAAGCACCAGCGCGAACTGATGCGTCAAGGCTTCGATCTGATGGAGAAGCGCTTCGAGCAGGTGGACAAGCGCTTCGAGCAGGTAGACAAACGCTTCGACGAAATGCTCAAGCGCCACGACCAGCAGTTTCTCTGGCTGGTTGGATTCATCGCAACTAGCGCCGGTCTCATCATCGCCGCCCTGCGGTATCTTTAGGGTTCGGACACGATGGCTCGCCCTCTGCGGTTGGAATTTGCGGGTGCCCTTTATCATGTGACGGCGCGAGGGAACGAGCGACGGGCGATCTTTCTGGGCGATCTGGAGACGGATCGACAGCGGTTTTGCGAGACGCTGGCCGAGACGGTCGACCGTTTCAACTGGATCTGTCATGCCTATTGTCTGATGACCAATCACTATCATCTGATCATCGAGACGCCGGAGGCGAATCTCTCGAAAGGCATGCGTCAACTGAATGGGGTGTATACGCAGCAGGTGAACCGCACCCATGGGCGTGTTGGACATCTGTTTCAGGGGCGCTACAAGGGGATTTTGGTCGAGAAAGATGCCTATTTGCTGGAGTTGGCGCGCTATGTCGTGCTCAACCCCGTGCGTGCGGGTATGGTCGCGAGCGCGGCGGATTGGCCCTGGAGCAGTTATCGTGCCACGGCGGGTCTTGAGGAGGCGGCACCATTTCTCTTCACGGATTGGCTGCTGGGGGCTTTTGGCGAAGACCGGCCATCTGCGGTTGCAGCTTACGGACGTTTCGTTGCCGAAGGGACGCGAGCGCCTGGTCCGTGGGCGGCGCTGAAACAGCAACTGTATCTGGGCTCGGAAGCGTTCGTCGAACGCGTGCAAGCACGGATCGAGCCGGATCGGCTACTGCGGGAGGTTCCCCGCCGCCAGCGTCGGGCCGTACCGATACCTCTCGCGGATTTTGCCGTCCGTTATCGCGAACGCGATCAAGCGATCGCAGCGGCCTATCGCACCGGGGATTACAGCATGCAGGCGATTGCGGATTTCTTCGGCGTTGGGCGGATGACGGTCAGTCGGGCCGTTCGGCAGGCCGAGTTACAGCAGATTCATGGCTGAAGATCACGGGATTTCGACGGTCAGCACGGGCCGTGCGCTGGTTTGAGGACAGACGATCAGCCGCGCGGGAGAGGTCGGAGCGAGTCATGTAATGGTGGGCTTGCGTTTGGTCGGGCGCCGTGGCTCAGGCGGCGACTGAGACGGGTCTCGATAGTTTTCCCGAGATTTGCCTATGGTCGGAAGTCGAGGTGCTGGGCGACGGCTCGCTGCCGTCCTAATTCGGAGTCCCATGGTCTGATATGCAAGTCCGCTTTGACTGATTTCTGGGGAGAAGACGATGGCCTTGGCTCAAGAAGACATCGCATTCATCAAGCAGCACCTTGGCGAGTGGCTGGCCGAGCAGTCGTTGGGCAAGCCGCCAGCCGTCTACGAGATCGAGCTGCGCGAGCGGATGGTTCGGGTCGAGGAGGACTGAGGCATCAGCGGGAGTTGATGCTCCAGGGGTTCGCGCAGTCGGACAAGCGTTTCGAGGCGCTGCAGGCGAATATGGACAAGCGCTTCGAGCAGGTGGACAAGCGCCTCGAAAGTCTGCAATCCAGCATGGATAAGCGTTTCGAGCAGGTGGATAAACGCCTAGGGCGTGTCATCAATTCCTTGAGCGTGCCATGATTCTCGTCCATCACGATCGCAACATTGAGGAGAGCCCAGATCGCACAACGCCGCCATGCCCTGCGCGATGACCAATGGGAGCGCATCAAAG
>NZ_AFWT01000078.1 GCF_000224065.1 Thiorhodococcus drewsii AZ1 | reverse complement strand
CAACGATTCTGAGGGAACCAGGGAACCTCAGTCGGCCGCCAACGATAGCGATGCCCGCTTTCTCGACACCGACCGGCGCCAGTGCTCCGACTGCCTCGCGCTGGAGTATGACGGCCAGTGTGCGGCCGCCCGTCGCCGCGAGCTGCCCCAGCATGCCCCATGGTTCGCGCCCGATCCCGAGACCCCTCGCCGCTGTATCGGCTACCGACCTGGCCCGGACGATCCCGACCAGCGCCTTGGCCGCGAGCGTTGGCCGAATCTCTATCGGCGTTTGTCGTCACTGACGGAAATGGAGGCGCCGAGATGACCCACCGAGTCCGCTGCTTCGACTGCCGGAACTGGAGACCGCGCCGTCCTGGCTGGTGTGAGATCGGGCGCCGCTACGTTCGCGGCCGTGGTCGCGCCTGGCGCTGCTGTGATGCGTTCGTGTTCCTGCCGCTGGTCAGCCCGCCCCACGGGTATTGCGTCACTGACGCTAAACCGCTGCGCCTGTTCGACGGACGCGAGTGGATCGAGGTCGAGCGGCCCAGGTTTACCGCGCCGACCGTGGGTGCGTCATGGCATTGATCAGGCGCCGGAGGATGGGACCCTGGCCAAGTGCCGCCAACCACGGGCGGCGACAGCGCGGGTTTCGACAAGGTTTCACCCCTCTTAGGGTGCTCGACAGCAGATGAAAACAAGCATTGATCGTGCCAGCGACCACATGGAGACCAAATCGATGACCCCGCGAGCGAATCCGCGCCAGCGCCTGCAACAGGTCGCTGAGTTGGTGCGCGACTACGGCCCCGCCGAGCTGGCCGACTGGTTCGGTGAGGGTGTGAACGAGTTCGAGGGTGGTGCCAAGCGCTCGCTGGACATGGCGCTCGGCCTGCGCGGACGTGGCATCGAGCTGCCGCCCCGTACCCTGGCTCGGGCGGCCCGGGATGCGGCCCTGGTGCGCGTCTGGCTGCTGTTTCCGGACCGTCCCGACGAGACCATCGCCACGCGCGGCCGACGCTTCGCGGCTTGGCTGACCGACTTCGGTCTGCGCCGCTGGCCACGGATCCAGTCCGGCGCCCGGGCGCCAGCGGACGCCCTGGAGGCGGAGGCCTGCGCCGCCTTCGAGGCGGCCGAGCCGCTGGTGAAGGTTCCGGCCAGCTGGGACCGGCTGCGGGCTATCGTGCTTGGCGAATAGGCCGATTTCAGTCCTGTTATCAGGCGGATATCTTGGGGCCGTCGCCACCTTCGCGAGGACCCCAGCATGGCCGATATTCCCAACCTGCAGACCAACCTCCTCGTCCTGACCGTGACCGATCAGGGCGCCCTCAAGCCCCCGCTGCGCGTGCGCACCCCCATCGTCGGCTGGCGTCTCCCCGATGACGCGGAGATCTCCGACCTCTATGCCGCCGTGCCGATCGCCGTCGAGGCTCCGAGTACCCATTTTGTCGTCATCGATGGCGCCAACGAGCAGGCCGTCGCCCCCGACGGTACCCGCTTCGCCTCGGAGAACGCGGCCGTCGATTGGCTGCTGGCCGCCGAACGCGCCTAAGGAGATTCATCATGCCTACCAATTCTGTCCAGACCCCGGTCAAAACCGCCCCAGTCACCCGTTATCCGCGCTCGGGCCGTCCCGCCAACATCGACACCCGCAAACCGTCCCCCGATTATGGTGTCGTGCGGGCACGGGTCGAAGCGTTGCGGGAGCACTCCAAGAACCTGTGCGGGAGCTACTCTCAGCTGCTCGAGCGCCTGCGGGACCGCTCGTTCCGCCTGGATCAGCACAAGATCGCGTTCCACGAGCGCTGGCGCCAGCCGCCCGAGCGCAACGCGGACGAGGTCGCGCTCTATGAGGAAACGAAAACCAACCTCAAGCGCGAAGAGGCGGAGATCGAGGCGTCCTACGAGCGCGCCGAGCAGATGGAGGCGCGCAGCAGTGCCGCCACAGGCTTGGTCGCCCAATGCGAACGCTGGTTCGAGAAGCACGCCGAGGCGCTGGTGGATGGCGCCCTGGAGCTGGCGCCGGTGAGCGCCGACACCAAGGCCACCCCGGCGCAGCTCAACCAGACCCGGACGCAGATCGAGACCGCCGAGCGGCATCTGGCGTCCCTGGATGGCGTGCCGACCTCGGCCACCGACCGCAAGGCCCTGCTGAGCCGGGCCGTGAAGGAGCGCACCCAACATTTCGAGTCCCGTTTACGGATCCCCGAGGCGACCCGCTGCGTCGATGATATCGACTTCAATCATCTGTTCGGCGCCTGGCATGGAGAGGTCTCGGATTTCTGGGGGCTGATCTGCTGGCTGCACGGCGAGGCCCTGGTCAAAAAGCTGGCCGCCGTCGAGGCCGAGGACGGTCCCTCGGAAGCCGAGCGCCTGGCCCAGATCGAGCAGCTACGGGCGGACCTCGAGGAGGCGTACCGGCTGGAGGAGTCCCTCTGTCGCGGCCTCGAGACGAGCGGGATGCAGGTCGACCGGCGCGCGGACGCCCCGCCCGAGGTCGTCCTGGCGCCAGCGGGAGGGAGGTGATCGCGATGACCTGGCGCCTTCCCCGTCTCAACGTCCAGAAACCCACCTTCAAGTACAGCAACCGCAAGCCGTCCGCCCCTCCCGCGAAGGCGGCGAGTTCCGCCAAGGCGGCCACGAGTGCGCCGCCACCAGCGCCACCGGCGCCGCAACAGGATTCGCTGCGCGTGGCCATTCAGACCGCCAAGAGTCCGGAAGTGGGCTGCGAACTGGTCAACCAGTACCTTGAGGCCGTCGATGCGAGCTGGAGAGTGCAGCCGCGCGAGGTGGCGCTCGATCCGCATCGCCTGCTCGCCATCGCCAAGGAATACAGCCAGACGGCGCTGGTGCCCGATCTGCTCGATCAGAACCTGACTGAGCACGAGGTCCACGCCCGCTTGGCCCTGGCTCGCAACCTCAAGGACCGCATGCACGCTGGCGGCCTGGGCGATTTCTACCAGGACACCCTCGCGACCATGCTCCGATCGCCCGTGGATGCGATCTGCCACGCCTTCATGCTGCGAATGGAGGAGGGAGAGCCCCAGATCCGGTCCGACCACCAGGCGACGGCGCGTGGTACCGCCGAGGCACTCACCCCGGCCTGGGAGGTCATGGCGGCCCGCAAGAAGCGGAGCGTACCGATCCGATAGCCGGTTCGGAACGCATCGGCCCGCCCGGCGCCGGCACCAGCAAAGACCGGGCATCCGCTATCCTTGGCACCATGGCTCAAGGCATCCCCTGTCCCCTCTGCGCGAGCGCCTCGCGCGTCCTCGAAACCCGCATGGCCAACGACGTCGTACTGCGACGGCGCCGCGAATGCACGGTCTGCCGGTTCCGCTTCTCGACCCTGGAGCGCATCATCAGTCCGGCCCGGTTCCGGGTCGATTGGGATCCGCTGGCGCAGAAGGCCAGCTGAGCGAAGGCGTTTCTTTACACCGCGGAGGCATGCATGAAGGCGAAGCGTAAAGCTCATATAGCCAGAGCTGAGAGCAACGGCCAGCCCAGCATCTTCACCAGCAAAGGCCAGCACCCTTTCGTGCTATACACTCAAGGAACTCAATATTGATATCTTTAGACTCCGAGCAATTAGCCTAATATTTTTATGGAAACCTCATGGAACCTCGAAGAACTTCGCGAGTTTGTTCGAAAGAACTGGAACTCCGAACAGTATCTACTCGACTTGATTTCATCGATTGATCGAGGAATCACAATCTTTCGCTATCATTTCTTTACCGCAAAGAAATCAATGAGCGAATATTTTGATGCAGACGCGAAGCCAAGAATTGAACATCTCAGGCTGGTCTTAGGCGCCTCAGAGAATCACGAATATCAAAGCGCCAAAATCTCCAATCAAGCCAACACAATTGCGGCAATTTATACTACGCGATCACTGTTTGATATATTTGCGCAACTTGTTCGCGCTCTCTTATTGAGAGATGAACTCACAGAACAGGACTGCAACATTAGGAAAGTTGAACAAAGACTAAAGGATGGAAACCTAAAAGAATGTATCAACAAAATCCTGATCAGCAAGGGTTTTTTATACGTCAATGCATTTGCAAATGTCTCTAAACATAGATACAACATAAAGCATGGGACTTCCTGATTATTAACATGCCTCAGCCATTTTCAGGAGACGGTGTGGCATCGGTGGAGTTCGCACGGCAGCCCATCCAAGGCGCGGGAGCATGGAGGCCAGATCAAATCGGCGATTGAAGCGATAGCAAAACTCGGCCAGGAAGCGCGGCAGATGCTTGCTGCTCACCTGATGATAGGAACCATGCAGGCTGTTTTTGACGTTACCGAGGACGGTGTTAAGCCACTGAAATTCGGGCAAGGCCATGCTGCGATAGCCGCCACCGGTGACGACGGGCTGGTGCTCGAACCCGGCGCTGGCGACGCCACGAAAGCACGCCAGCCCATCGGTGAGCACGATGGCATTGGGATCGAAGTGGCGCTTGGCGAAGCGCTCGACTTCGCGCGTGCGGAAGCCGGCCACCTTGCCCAGGCAAAGCCCGATCGGGTGGCCTTCTGCGTTGCAGGACAAGGCGGCGATGAACGCAACCTTGTTCGGTGAGCCGCGCCCAGGCTTGGCCCCGTGACGCTCCCCGCCCCAGTAGGCATCGTCGACCTCGATAACGCCCTTGAGTCGGGTTTGATCGTCACGCTCTTTCATGACCTGCAACAGCTTGTGCTTGACCCGCCAAGCGGTGAGATAGGAAACGCCCAGATGACGCTTGAACTCCAGCGCAGAGATGCCGTTTTTCTGCTGCGTCAACAAGAACATCGCCAGGAACCAGGTCGTGAGCGGCAGCTTGGTCGCCTCGAAGATCGTCCCAGCTGTCACGGAGGTTTGGTGATGGCAATGGCGGCACTGCAACAGGGCGCGCGTGCGCAGTCGCACCGGTACGCCGTTGTGACCGCAGCTCGGGCAGACGAACCTCTGCGGCCAGCGCCATTGCTCCAGAGCTTCAACGCACAGAGCTTCACGGCCGTAGTGCGTCATAAATTCCTGCAAGCTCAAGCCCTTCTGAAACTGGATCGGGTTTTGTGCCATCAGCGCTTCTCCAGGAACTCGCGATGGCCTCAGTATGCGCCGTCTCAGCACTCGCAGGCTGAGATTCGTAAATAATCAGGTGGGACTTTGATAGATATTCAAAACGGCAGGGCTGGGGTTAAGTTCAAAGGGTTCAAATATGTCAAGCGCAAACAACAAGAAGAAATCTATCCT
>NZ_AFWT01000079.1 GCF_000224065.1 Thiorhodococcus drewsii AZ1 | reverse complement strand
AATCGCGGGCGCGACATGCTCAAGATCCTGGTGTGGCAGCATAACGGCTTCTGGCTGTGGTACCGGCGCCTTGAGCGCGAGCGCTTCTGGTGGCCGATGTCGGCGAGCGAAGGGCCGGTCAAGCTGTCGGCGCGTGAGTTTCAGTGGTTGCTCGATGGGCTGGATCCGACCCGGGTTCAGGCGCATAAACGCGCCGATTTCGATCTCATCTAGCGTTCATAAGTATCCGATTTGACAAGGGAATCTGGTATAATGCCGGGCATGTCCAGCACCGCTCAACCCCTCCCCGACGCCCCCGCCGAACTGCGTGCGATCATCGCCCAGTTGACCGAGCAATTGGCCGAGGCGGAGCGTGAACGCGGGGCTCAGGAGCAGCGCATCGCGCAGCTGCTCGAGACCATCGAGCTACTCAAGCGCAAGCGTTTCGGGCGCAGCACCGATCAGGTTCCGGACAGCCAGCTGCGCCTGTTCGACGAAACCGAACTCGAGGCACTCATCGGCGCACTCGAGGCCGAGTTGCCTGCGCCCGCCGCGCCGGACACCGCCAAGGATAAGGAGACGCCGACCAAGCGCAAACCCGTGCGCCGTCCCCTGCCAAGCCATCTGCCTCGTGTCGAGCGTCTGCTCGATCTCGACGCGGAGGAGAAGGCCGCAATGGGGGATGACTGGAGCTTCATCGGCTACGACACCTCCGAGCAATTGGCCATCCTGCCGCGCCAGACCTACGTCATCGTCTACAAGCGCGCCAAGTACGTCGCGCGTACGCAGGACGTCCCGGGGGCCGAGATCGGGGTCAAGATCGCCCCACGTCCCGAACAGATCATCCCCAAGTCGATCGCCCACGCCTCACTGCTGGCGGGGATCGTCACCGCCAAGTTCGTCGATGCCCTGCCGCTGTACCGCCAAGAGCAGATCTTCGAGCGTGAGGGCATCGATCTGACCCGCCAGACCATGTCCGGGCTGCTGATCCAGCTCAACGCACCGCTCGCCCCGATCGCCGCTGCGCTCAAGGCCCAATTGCGCCAAGGCACGGTGGTCCACGTCGACGAAACGCCCGTTCAGGTGCTCCGCGAGCCCGGGCGCGACAACACCCAGACCTCCTACATGTGGGTGTTCTGCGGGGGGCCGCCCGGACAACCGGTGCGCTGGTTCGCGTATGCCGACAGCCGTGCCGCCTCCGTGCCCAAGGGTGTACTGCTCGAGACCCCAGCCCAGGCCGGTGGGACGGATCCACCGCCAGGGTTCTATCTGCAATCCGATGGCTACAGCGCCTACGGGGTCGTGGCCAATGCCCCCGAGGTGATCGGCCATGCTGGCTGCTGGACCCATGTGCGGCGCAAATTCGTCGACGCCGCCAGTGGGCGCAACAGCGGTGCCGCTCAGCAGATGCTCGCCTACATCGGCCAGCTCTATGCCGTCGAGAAACGCCTGCGCGAGGCCACGCCCGCCGAGCGCCATACCGCGCGCCTGCAACAGAGCCGCCCCATCCTCGACGCCATCAAGACCTGGCTCGACGCCACCGTCACCCGCACCCCGCCCAAGGGGCTGCTCGGCAAGGCGGTGCACTACGCGCTCGGCCAGTGGCCGATCCTCACGACCTTCCTCGAAGACGGTCGCCTCGAGATCGACAACAACACCGCCGAGAACGCCATCCGGCCCTTCGTCATCGGACGCAATTATGCGCACCTCCGGATTATGCGCAGTCGCCTTGAGCCCGTCTCTGTAAGCCGCTGATCTAAAAGTCGATTGACTGTCCGAGCAAGGACAGTACAACGCATAAGCTCTGAGTACACCTCGTCATCCCACTGGGAGGGCACTCATGTCCGATCAGCCTTGTACTCAGCCGTCGTCCGCAATCAGCGATGCCGATCTGCTCGAGTCGTTCAGCGTCTATCTCGAGCGGCGTGGACATCGCCATCAGGTCGCCCACCGCTACTGTCAAGCCGTTCGCCACTTTCTCCACTGGCGCCGCATGTCCGACGTCTCCGCTGAGGAGCGATTCGACAGACGCATGGTGCAGATCTTTCTTGATGAGCATCTGCCGGCTTGTCACTGTCCGGCGCCCATCGTGCGGACGCGCAAGACCGTTCGGGCGGCCCTCAATCAGCTCCTCATGATGACCGGCCAGCCGCGGTTGATCCCACAGGCGCCTCTGGCGTCCGCCATCATCGAGGACTCGGTCAGCGTCTTTGATGGCTACCTGAGGGAGGTCTGCGGGCTGGCGGAGCAAACCCGCCTGAGTCGTTGCCGCTACGTGCGAGAATTCCTGACCACCCTGTTTGGCACCGGGCCGCTTCTCCTGGAGCAACTCACCCCAGGACGCCTGATCGATTACATCACCGATTGGGCGTCCCAAGGCCACCGACGCGTGGCGACGGTCATGGTCTGCGCGTTACGCAACTATCTGCGTTACCTGCGCTTCGATGGCCAGGTTTCGGACAACATCGGGGAGCAGCTTCCGGCGCCGGCTCAGTGGCCGCTCGCCGCTATCCCGACCGCGTTGAGCGAGGCGGAACTGGCCCGGTTCTGGGCGGCCTTCGATCGCGGCACGCCGATCGGTCAGCGCGATTACGCCATGGCCCGCTGTCTGGCGGACATGGCGCTACGTTGCCATGAAGTGTCAGAACTGACGCTGGAGGCGGTCGATTGGCGTGCCGGGGTACTCACGCTGATCCATACCAAAGGTCAGCGGGTCGATCAGTTGCCGCTGCCGACAGTGACTGGGGAGGCCTTGGTCGCGTACTTGCGGACTGGCCGACCATCGTCCGCCAGCCGTCGCGTCTTTCTGCATCATCGCGCCCCGCTGGGTGCCCCAGTGGCCAAGACGACCGTGCGCGGGGCCGTTCGCCGCGCCTTTCGACGAGCAGGATTGCCTTGGACGGGCACGCACGTACTGCGTCATACCGTAGCCTGTCGCTTGCTCCAAGCAGAGTGCTCGCTCAAGGAGATCGCCGATGTCTTGCGCCATCGCAGCTTCGATACGACAGCCATCTACACCAAAGTCGATCTCCCCCAATTGGCTGGCGTGGCGCTGCACTGGACGAGCATGCCGGAACGGGTCGGCACCTATCTGCGTACGCGCCGGGCGCTGGGGTTCGCGCTGGTGATCGAGGGCCAACAACTGGAGCGCTTCGCCGCCTTTGCCGAACAGCAGGGATATCAGGGGCCATTCACGCTGCCCCTGGCGCTTGCCTGGGCCAATGCCTCGCGTACCCCTGAAGGGTTGGGACCGGCGCGGCGTCTGGAGGTCCTGCGTCCCTTCGCCAAGTACTGTCAGCTCTTCGAGCCGGATACCGAGGTGCCGCCACGGCGTCTGTTCGGACCGGCGCATCGGCGTCTGCCGCCGCACATCTATACCCAGGATGAGCTGGCCCAGTTGTTGGACGCTGCCGCTCAACTCCGCCCCACGGCGGGGCTGCGACCGGTGACGATCCGGACCCTGCTCGGACTGCTGGCGGCCACCGGTCTGCGCGTCGGCGAAGCGCTGCGGCTGAAGGATGCGGACGTGGATCTGGAGCAGCAAATCATTGAGGTGCGCCAGAGCAAGTTCCGCAAATCACGGTTGCTGCCCATCCACAGCAGCACCTGTGGCGCTTTGGCGGAATACCTAACCGTCCGGGACCGCCTCCTGGGTCGTCGACCAGCCGAGACGTTGCTCGTGTTCGACAACGCCCGGGCCATCACGACGCCGCAGGCCGACTACGCCTTTCAGCAACTGCGAAAACAGCTCGGCTGGGAGCGTCCGCTCGACGGCTCTGCGCCGCGGCTCTACGACCTTCGCCACAGCTTTGTCTGTTGGCGCTTGCTGGCCTGGTATCGTGATGGCCTTGATGTCAACCGCAAACTGGCGCACCTGGCGACCTATCTGGGCCATGCCAAAGTCTCCGACACCTATTGGTATCTGACCGGGATTCCTGAGCTGATGGCGATCGCCGCCGCCCGCTTCGAGCAGGCTGTCCCAGCGGTGGAGGAGGAGCGGCCATGAGCGCACCCGAAACCGATCTAGCCCGACTGCTGCAGCGCTTTTTCTATGAGCGTTTACAACAGCAACAGCATTTGAGCGCCCGAACCATCGCCAGCTATCGCGATACCTTCCGGCTCTTGCTCCGATTCGCCGAGACGTCCCTGGGGCGCGATGTCAGAACCCTCTGTCTGCGTGATCTGGATGCCCCCTTGGTGCTGGCGTTCCTCGATTACCTCGAAGCCCAAAGGCACAACTGTGCCCGCAGTCGCAATGCGCGTCTGGCGGCCATTCGCACCTTCCTGCACGATGCCGCGCTGCAGGAGCCGGCCGCCTTGCCGCAGATCCAGCGGATCCTGGCGATCCCGTCGAAACGCTTCGAGCGGCCCCTGGTGGGCTTTCTGTCCCGCGAGGAAATGGAGGCAATCCTGACCGCACCCGATGCCGAAACCTGGGCGGGGCGCCGGGACCGCCTGCTGTTGCTGCTGCTTTACAATACCGGCGCGCGCGTCTCTGAGCTCATCGCCATCCAGCGCCGGGATGTCGATCTGCAGCACAACGGTGCCGTGCATTTGCATGGCAAGGGACGCAAGGAGCGTGTCCTGCCGCTCTGGAAACATACCTCGGCAGCGGTACGCGCCTGGATGCGCACCCTGCCAACTGAGCCAACGCAAGCGCTACTCCCAAATCGCTTCGGTCAAGCGATGAGTCGCTCGGGCGTGGAGGAGCGCTTGCAACGCGCTGTCAGTGCGGCTACCTCCGGCTGTCTGTAGTGGTTCAATGAAAACGGACACCTTGCCAAGCGGCATAATGCCGACCGAAAGCGAGGTGAAGCATGGCGAAGCAAAGCAGACGTCAGTACACAGAAGATTTCAAGCGTGAAGCAGTCAAGCTCGTGGAGGAGCAAGGGCGCGGGGTCGCGGAGGTGGCCCGTAGTCTCGGCGTGCACCGCAGTCAGATCGAGCGCTGGCGAATCCAGTATGGGCAGGTCTCATCCTCGGCCGGAGCTGGGCACCTGAAGGGCGAGGAGGCCGAGGAACTCAAG
>NZ_AFWT01000080.1 GCF_000224065.1 Thiorhodococcus drewsii AZ1 | reverse complement strand
ATTAGATGGCTATATGCCATGCTCGACAGCACCATCGTGCGCGCTCATCAACACAGTGCAGGAGCTCCCAAAAAAAAGGAGAGCAAGCCATCGGGCGCAGCAAAGGCGGATTGAGCACGAAGATTCATGCTCGAACCGATGCCTTGGGTAACCCGACGGGTTTTTATCTGACGGGAGGACAGGCCTCGGATTTGGTCGGTGCCGATCACTTGCTGGTCGATCTGGAGGTCGAAGCACTGCTCGCGGACAAGGCCTATGATGCGGATGAGCGGGTGCTTGATGTGTTGGAAGCGTGCGGGGCGATAGCGGTGATTCCACCGAAGCGCAACCGCCTGGTCCAACGCGCTTACGACAAGGAATTGTATAAAGCGCGCCATCTGATTGAAAACTTTTTCTCGAAGATCAAGCAGTTCAGAGCGATTGCCACCCCTCAGTGTCAGGATAAGCTGTCTCGCAACTTTCTCGCCGGTGTGCACTTGGCCTCAGCATGCGTCCTACTTAATTGATGACAGGCCCTAGTGATGGTGACGAATGGGTTGGCGACAGAGGGCTACGGGCGGTATCGTCTGAGTCGACCAAAACCCCAGACGTGCCCGCCGATGCGCCCTCTGCCAACCTCGATTGTATCTGTTCTGCAGCCCTTTGCCTCCCTGTTCACCCGTCCGACCAGGGCACTTCACGAACCAGCACGCACGCATGGACTACCCCCGCCATCTCGCCAAGAAACTGCCGATCGACTCCGGTGTGGTCGAGGTCGCCTGCAAGACGCTGGTCAAGCAACGCCTCTGTGGCACCAGCATGCGTTGGAAGCACCAGGGAGCCAAGATCATGTTAAGCCTGCGTGCGCTCGTGCAGTCCACCGGGCGCTGGGTGCAATTCTGGGACAAGATCGATCAGTTCGGTGCTCAGCCGTGTTAATCGACATTACTTGAAGGCAGCACTCACCTTGATCACCCGCCTGCGTCTCGATGCCCGTCTGTTCGCCTTTCCCTAACCGGTCGCGCCCGGACGACGCGGCCCAAAGCCCAAGAAGGGCGCCGCCTTGGCCAAGCTGCACACCCAGGTCGACGAGGCGCGCGATCATGGCGAGGAGGTCACGGTTCAGTGGTACGGAAATCCTAAACGCCTGCGCGTCCTCAGTGCGGTCTGCCTGTGGCACCGCAGCGGCTGGCCACCGCTGCCGATTCGCTGGGTGCTGGTCGCCGATCCCAAAGGCAAACTGCCGACCCAGGCCTTTCTCAGCACCGATTTGACAATGACGCCGGCACGCATTGTCGAACTGTTCGTCTGGCGCTGGTCGCTGGAGGTTACCTGCGAGGAAACACCCCGCCATCTCGCTGTGGAAACCCCGTGTCAATGGAGCGACTTGGCCATCGCCCGGACCACGCCTGTACTGCTGGCGCTGTTCTCGCTCGCGTGTCTGATGGTCTATCAGTGGCGCGAGCGCTGGGACACCCTGGCACGCTCCACCGCCTGGTACTTCAAGCCGCAGGCGACCTTCTCGGACTGCCTGGCCCTGGTGCGCCGCACCCTCTGGGCCGAGGACAATTACAGCGACTCAACGTCAGAGCCCGACCAGGGCGATCGCATCAAAATATTACCGAATACTGTTGGACTGAATAGCCGGATTGCCCCAGACTCGCGCGCCCGTTTTTTGTTGCCCTTGCGAGAGTCCACCATGCCGGAAATGCCCTCGGATCGATCCTTGTTGACCCATTTCTCGACGCTGGAAGATCCGCGCTGTGCGATCAAGCAACGCCATCGGCTCAACGACATGATCGCGATCGCCATTACCGGTGTGCTCTGCGGGGCCGATGGCTGGGTGCAAATCGCCGAATTCGGACGTGCCAAGCAGGCATGGCTGGAACGTTTCCTGGAACTGCCCAACGGGATCCCCGCGCACGATACCTTCGGGCGGGTGTTCAGTCTGATCGATCCGCAGGTGTTCGAGACCTGCTTTCGAGACTGGGTGGCGACGCTACGTGAGATCCTTCCGGGCGAAGTGATCGCCATCGATGGCAAGACGTTGCGCCGCTCGCATGATCGGGGCAAGGGGCTGGGGGCGCTGCATCTGGTTAGTGCCTGGGCGGCAGACAATCGCCTGGTGCTCGGACAGATCGCCACCGAGGCCAAGTCCAATGAAATCACGGCCATCCCCAAGCTGTTGGATCTGTTGCTGATTCAGGGCTGTATCGTGACCATCGACGCCATGGGTTGCCAAACCAAGATCGCGGCCCAGATCATCGATCAAGGGGCCGATTACGTCCTCGCGCTCAAGGGCAACCAGAGCACCTTGGCCACCGAGGTTGAGGAGGCCTTCATCGACGCCGACGCCCGCGAGTATGTCGGACTGGACTCCCAGTTCCTGGAAACCGTCGAGCAGGGACATGGGCGGCGCGAGACACGCCGCTATCGCACCCTCGGCGATCTCTCCGGCGTGTCGCGTAGCGCCGGCTGGACGGCGTTGAATATGATCGGCATGGTCGAGTCCGAGCGCGAGATCCATGGGGTGACGTCGCGTGAGACGCGTTATTACATCGCGAACACCGGTAACGACGTGTCGGTTTTCGCCCGTGCCGTGCGCGCTCACTGGGGCGTGGAGAACGAGCTGCATTGGAGTCTCGATGTCGCCTTCAATGAGGATGCCTCGCGCGTGCGCGATCCCGATGCCCGCGAGAATCTGGCCGTGATGCGGCGCGTTGCCTTGACCCGTCTCAAGCACGACGACACCAAGCTCGGCATCCAGAGCAAGCGCCTGAAGGCCGCTTGGAACGAGGCCTATCTGGAGAAATTGCTCTTCGAGGCGCCGAAATCCACTGCACAATCATCAACGTCCAAATCCTCGAACATTAGGAAAACGTGATGCGATTGCCCTGGCGCCCGACCGGGTCCTAATTTCTGCCAAGCGGCTCGATCGCTTGCTCGATCAACTCGCGGCAACGGCTTAAATTGGCCAAAGCCGACTACGTAAGGAGATATCATTTTGCCAAACAAAACCCTAACGTCCTCATCAGCTGTCGACACATCACACCACCCATCCATCAGCTTAAGGCATCAAGTATGGCAGTGGGGACTTTTGGTATTCGCCATCGCTTTGCTTCCCATCATTTTCTCGAACGGCCTAGAAGACATGATAAATAAGTGGGGAGGCGAGGAGTATAGCCATGCCTACATGCTGCCTTTTATTTCCGCCTTTTTGGTCTGGCAGCGGTCATCTAAGCTCGCCCAAACGCCATTAAAACCAAGCTGCATCGGAGTGTTACTAGCGGCATTCGGGTTACTCGCATATACGGCGGGGGAACTCGGCACGATCATCACCGTCGTACAGTACGGTTTCTTCCTAACCCTTGGTGGACTACTGCTCTCAATTATGGGATGGAAGGCATTTCGAGTCATACTTCCAGCTTACTTAGTTCTTTTATTTATCGTACCGCTGCCAAACTTTTTATATAACAACCTCTCATCCCAACTCCAGCTCATATCATCACAAATTGGCGTTTCGGTCATTCGAATTTTCAGCATCCCTGTCTTTCTAGAAGGCAATGTCATCGATCTCGGGAATTATCAATTACAGGTCGTCGAAGCATGCAGCGGATTGAGATATCTTTTTCCGCTGTCTGCGCTTGGCTTCATCGCGGCGATACTCTTCAAAGGCGCATTTTGGAAAAAGACGGCGCTTTTCCTTTCGACGATCCCGATTACCGTATTGATGAATAGCTTTCGAATCGGGGTCATTGGAATCCTGGTGTATTATCAGGGAATCGGCATGGCGGAAGGCTTCCTTCATGACTTCGAGGGCTGGATCGTATTCATGGCATGCGCAGCGATCTTGGTGCTCGAAATGTGGCTGCTCGCCAAAATCGGTCCTGATCGCGCCTCGTTCGCCGATGCCTTCGCGATCGATGGACCCGAGCCAATCTCTGTGACGGAGAAAATCACCCAGCGCCGCCTAACCTGGTCGTTCTATGCGGTGCTTCCGATGCTTCTGGCCACCCTGGCGATATCTTTCATCCTTCCCGACCGCGAGGAGATCAAGCCTCAGCGGGCCGAGTTCGTATTCTTCCCATCGGATATCGGAGAATGGCATGGCCAACGCGGTCAGTTGGACCAGATCTACATCGATGCACTGAAATTCGACGACTATCTGCTGGCCGATTATCGCGATCCCGCAGGCGCTTCGATCAATCTCTACGTCGCCTATTACGGATCACAGCGTAACGGTGCTACTGTACATTCCCCCAAGAGCTGCCTGCCTGGGGGTGGTTGGCGTATCCAGGATTTCTCCCAGCGAGACGTTTCCGGCGCAGAGGTTGGCAATCAACCCTTGCGGGTCAACCGCTCTCTGATTCAGATGGGCGATGAACGTCTGCTGGTCTATTACTGGTTCCAGCAGCGTGGACGGGTGATGACGAACGAGTATCTGGTGAAGTGGTATCTGTTCTGGGATGCGCTCACGGGGAATCGAACGGACGGCGCATTGGTTAGGCTCACGATCGAGGCGCCACTTGGCGATGATCTAAAGGGTAAGGATGCGGTCCTGTCCGATTTCGCGCGCCAGATCGAGCCATCGTTGCGGCGCTTCATTCCAGAGTGAAGAATGGCGGCGGCAGGGCGAGCGCGTAGTAACCATCTCCCGGCAGAGCCTGGGGCTTTAAATTCGTGAGCCGCTCAAAGCGGCAAGGGGTCGCTAACGCGGCCCTACTACCTTGCACCTCAAATTCACTGGTTAATTTACGCCATCAGTGGCTTGCCGATGTAGGTCCAGCGGAAGGGCGTGGCGAGAGTCTGATTGAAGAAGTCGATGAATTCGAGGATCCGCGCTTTAAGCTACTCGGTAGATGAGAACCGTCCGCGCTTGAGTAGACGTCGGGTCAGAATGCCGAACCAGATCTCGACTTGGTTGAGCCCATCCCATTACACAGAACTCTGAGTGTACGATAGCGAACTATTTTTTCTGAGACATGTTGGAGCACACGATGG
>NZ_AFWT01000081.1 GCF_000224065.1 Thiorhodococcus drewsii AZ1 | reverse complement strand
ATTCGGCAGCTGGAGCGGGAGTTACAGCGCAAGGAGTCGGCGCTGGCGGAGACGGCGGCCCTGCTGGTGCTGTCAAAAAAGCGACAGACGATCTGGGGGGTAGAGGCGTGATGGTCAGTGCCTCAGATCGCCGTCGAGCCGTGGAGCTGATCGAACAGGCCCAACAGGTGGGGGCACGCTTGGCGCCGACCTGTGAGGTCTTGGGTCTGAGTGTGCGCACGGTTCAACGCTGGACATGCGAGGGCGGGGTACGCGAAGACCAACGCCCGACGGCTGTTCGTCCCAAACCAGCCAATGCGCTCAGCCCCGAGGAAGAGCAGGCGATTCTGGAGGCCTGTCATCGCCCGGAATTCGCCCCTCTGCCGCCGGAGCAGATCGTGGTGCGTCTGCTCGATGAGGAGCAGTGCTATCTGGGCTCAGTCTCCAGCTTTTACCGTGTGCTGCGCCGTCACGGGGAACTGACCCATCGCGGGCGTGCCAAGGCCCCGCGTCGTGCGCTACGGCCCACGACCTACCAGAGCACCGGCCCCAATCAGGTCTGGTCCTGGGATTGCACCTGGTTGCCCGGACCGGTCAAGGGACTGTTTTTCTACCTGGTCATGATCGTCGATATCTACAGCCGCAAGGTTGTCGGCTGGGAGGTCTTTCACAGTGAGCCGGCCCACCACGCGCGCCTGGTCATCGAACGGGCGGTGCTCGCCGAGCGCCTCATCGATCAGCCCCTGGTGCTGCACGCCGATAACGGCAGCGCCTTCAAAGGGGCCATACTGCTGGAGAAGCTCCATGAACTCAACATCACCCCCTCCTATAGCCGCCCGCGCGTCTCTAACGACAATGCCTACTCCGAGGCGCTGTTTCGCACCTGCAAGTACGTCCCGGACTATCCCGTCGACGGCTTCGCGAGCTTGGAGGATGCCCAGCGATGGGTTCATCGCTTTGTCGGCGGCTACAACACCGAGCATCGACACAGTGCCATCCGCTTCGTCACCCCCGACGCAACGCCATCGTGGGGAGGATCCCCAGATCCTCGCTCAGCGCCACGCCCTCAACCAGGTCGCACGCGACCAACACCCCGAGCGCTGGAGTGGGCCAACGCGCAACTGGACGCCGATTACGGTCGTCTCCCTCAACCCGGAGCGCGATCTGGAACACACCCCGTTAGATCACGCGGTGTGACAACGATGCAGGCGACAACTACCTTGACAATTACCGCAGAATCGACATAAGAAGATCATGAATGACGTGGGCTTCGGGTGGGGCGATCTCGCGACCGGGCAGATCGTCCAGCTACGCCGTCGGGCGCTCGTCTTGGATCAGCCGGTTCGCTCCTGGGATGAGCTGGCCGCGTTCGCTAGCCGGAGGGTCGCGTGATGGACGCCGACGACGCTCCTTTGGAATGGTTCGGCGTGTTTCACGATTACATGGAGGGTCTCGGCTATTCCGAGCGCTCCCGCGAGCAGCTCGGCGCCGGTATCAAGCGTTGGGTGACCGGTCGGCCGTATCTTTTCCACGATGATCCTCGATACAGGCGCGTCGAGGTGAAGGTGTTGCGCCAAGTTTTCGGCGTCGAAGTCGAGCGTTCGGCCGAACTCGATGACCTGGCCCAATTTGCCAGTGTCCTGCATGTCGATGTCGATGAACTCTTGGCCTTCCGGCATTGGTTCCATACGCATGCGGCGCCGGTCTATCGCAAGATCCGCGAGGCCATGCAATCGCCTGTGTGTTCCTGGGACGAGTTGGCGTCAAGAACCAAGGGGAGGGGCCATTGATGGGCGGGCGAGGGAAGGGCTATGGCGGTTCGATCGGTTCTGGTGAACGAGGCGAGTTCGTCGCCTCGGCTCAGATCTCCTACAACCCCGACCGCACCGCGCGGCCGTACTCCATCGCCGGGGCCTGGGATGCCTCGGCCGAGGGTCGGGCGCCCTGGGCCGTCGATGCTCGCGGACGTCCTCGGACCTTCGCGACCGAGCGCGCTGCTTCCGATTTCGTGAGGCGCAATGCCTCCGGTCCAGTCAAGATCGAGCACTTCAGCAAGGACGGCCAGCACTATCCGACCGGCGCCGATGGTCGTGCCAAACTCCGGCCGGGTTCCTGATGGCTCGCATCTCCTCCGTTCCTTGGTCGTCCGACTGGATCGCGGATAGTTGGGCGCCGATTCCGCCGGATCTTCAGTGGGCTCGATGGGGCTCAGGCCAGCCAGGGCAGGGCGTCCATGGTTTCGTCGAGGACTGGCGGCTCGAATCGTTGGCCAGGGGTTCCTTCGGCGGTCTCGGTCGTGCTCGCACCTGGGCTACCGAGCCCGATTTCTCCGTTACGGCTGGCATGCCGCGTCAGGTCCAGGAATGGCAGGTGTACCGCGCTCGCTACTGCGGTGATCTCTTGCGTAAACTGGGCCTAGAGGTGCTTCCGGTCCTGACCTGGACCGGGTTGGATCCGATCGCCTGGACTGCCTGGGGCGTCAGACCTGGGAGCGCGATCGCCGTTCGTGGGCCTGGTCGCGATTCTGAGGAGCAAGACGGCTGGAAGCGCGGCTATCTCCAGGTTCTGGAGGCCATCGCGCCGTCTCGGGTTCTCGTTTTCGGCCTGGCTTCGAGGGTCGTCGGCTGTCTCGACAGTACCGGCGTCGCTTGGGTTCAGGTTCCGCTGCGTCGGGCGGTTTCGCGTTCGGCTTGCGCGTTTTCTTCCACTTTAGAGGTCGGCGCCTCGGCCTGAGATCCTCGCGAACGTCACTGCCCGGAAAATCTTCGAGTCCAGACGTCTCGACGTCATCGCCTCGGTCTGCTTACCATGTCGATCATCGACGCATCGTTTCCAGGGACATTCAAATGGATGGTTTGTTGGGCATGGCCCAAAGTGCTTGGGAGTGGCTGGGCCGCAACAAGGAATGGCTGTTTTCCGGATTGGGTCTTTCGATGATGGTGATGATCGGGACCTATGCATGGCGCTTTTTCCATGACCGGGCCGAAGCACCACAGTCTGGCGACAAGGACCACCAGGGAGCTACGCACATCACCCAGAGCGGATTCTCGGCCGAGGGGGATATGGTCGTGGCGGGCCGGGACATCACGGGTCCGGTTCAGATCCAGAAGGGCTATAGTCCGCAGGACTTGCACGCCATCTTCAAGGATCATCACGCGCTCAGCGAGCGCCTGGGTGTTACCGAGGAAAACATCCGAACCTTCTTCCGGATCCTCGAACAGGGCGAGGTTCCCCGGGAGCAATGGCCGCAGCGCCTGCTCGACATCGCCAATCGTCACAATGAGGCCCTGCACCGGTTAGCGGCGCTCCGTACCCAAGACCCGCAATCCCAGGTATGGCTCGATCAGGCCCGAGCGGCCATTGAGGCGGGCGACTACGCGCGCGCCGAGCGCCTGCTGGATCAGGCCGAACAGAGCGAGCTGTCCGGCCTGCAGGATGCCGAGCGCCTGCTGCAACAGGCCAAGGAAGCCGTCGTCAAGCGGCGAGGCTCGGCGGCGGCGCTACGCGCGGAAAAGGCCGCGCTCTTCGCCATTCAGCTGCGCTACCTCGATGCGGCGGCCGCGCTGGCCAGCGCGGCGGAACTGGTCGCGGAAACCGACCCCGATCAGCGTCTAGCCTACTTGGATCAGCAGGCCGACATGCTCCAGACAGAAGGCGACGAGCATGGCAATAACGCTGCCCTTAAGCAGGCCATTGTGCTCTATCAAGGGGCTCTATTGCCTGCACGTCCGAGAGCGCGCGTGCCGCTCGCCTGGGCGGGACCCAGAACAACCTCGGCACTGCGCTCGGAGACTGGGCGAGCGTGAGTCGGGCACGGCACGCCTGGAGGAGGCGGTGGCGGCCTACCGTGCGGCGCTCGAGGAGCAGACCCGTGAGCGCGTGCCGCTCGCCTGGGCGATGACCCAGACCAACCTCGGCAGCGCGTTCGTGAGGCTGGGCGCGCGCGAGTCGGGCACGGTACGCCTGGAGGAGGCGGTGGCGGCCTACCGCGCGGCGCTCGAGGAATACACCCGTGAGCGCGTGCCGCTCGACTGGGCGACGACCCAGAACAACCTCGGTAGTGCGCTCTGGAGACTGGGCGAGCGCGATCCGAACGCGGGAGCGAATTATCTGCAGGAAGCTCGTGACAGCTTCCAACACGCATGGGCGGTCTATCAAGACGCTGGGATGTCTCAATACGATAGCTATTTCCAACAACAACTGGACAACATCGAAACGCTGATACTGAGCCAATCGGATGAAAGAGCAGAACGATGAAGCTAGTGCTCAAGATCGCTGCGGGTGTCGTTTTGGCCTTTGTCATTCTATGGGCTGCGAATGTTGGGGTCGTAGTCGCGCTCATTAAAGTGGACCCTAAAAATCGGACAGTCATTTAAGTTGTCAGGCCGGCACGAAAGGGTTGATCACAATGGGTGAAGCAAAGCGCAAAACCTACGCCGCCGCGTTCAAAGCCAAAGTGGCCTTGGAGGCCATCCGTGGGGTGAAAACCGTCAACGAGATTGGCCAGGAGCACGGTGTGCACCCGGTTCAAGTTGGGCAATGGAAGAAGGAGATCTTGGAGCACGCCGGCACGCTGTTCGAGACCAAACGGGGGCGCAAACCTGCGGATGATCAGAGTGCGCCGGAGCGCCTCTACAGCGAGATCGGGCGCCTGAAGATGGAACTGGACTGGTTGAAAAAAAAGTCCGGGTTGAGCCTGTGAGCACCCGTCGCGGATGGATCGAGCGTGCGGGTGAGGTGGCGGTGATCCGCCAATGTGCCTTGGCCGGTGTCGCGCGCTCCGGGGTCTATACCCGCTCAACAAAGGAGGTCGTCAGCGAGTTCG
>NZ_AFWT01000082.1 GCF_000224065.1 Thiorhodococcus drewsii AZ1 | reverse complement strand
CCAGCAAGCTCTTCGAGGAATTTCCGGCGCTGAAGAAGCGCTACTGGGGGCGGCACTTTTGGGCGCGTGGATACTTTTGTGCCACCGTTGGCGAGCTGAGCGAGGAGATGATAAAGCAGTACCTGGAGCATCATTTTGAGCCAGACCCAGCGGCTGAATTTCGAGTGGAGCCCTAGACGCGTCGTTCAGTCGACGCGTATCCGGACTTTCAGTCCGTTACTCAAACCCACCGGCTTTTAGCCGGTGGTTGTTTAGTCGCGATCCGCTGTTCATCCTGACCTCCTGGTTCGAGCTGCACCAAATGCAGCAGCACCACGAGCTGTTAGAGGCGCATGGCATCAGCATGAAGAAGGTCAACCTGCTGCATGAATCGGAAGTCACACGCATGGCGCTGCGCCTGATGGACGGTGCCTACAAGCCCATCGCCTCCGATGCGCTGCGCACCTGGCTGGAGCAGAAAAGCCGCTACATCGAAGGCTTCCTGCGGCGCTGGGCCTACCCTGCCGTGGAAAACCCTGACCTCGGCTGGCACTTGGTGCACTATGAGGGCATCAGCGCCTACCTGACCGAGCTGGTGACCTCGCTGCGCGAGCGCCTCTCGCCAGAGGCCCAGTTCAACGTCGACCGCTTCCTGCAGCAGAGTCAGGGACATGTTCAGCTGCGGTTTAGCCCTAGAAGCGATCCGTGCCAGCTGAAATCCCACAAGGTCACCGAAGATGTACGCCAGCATGCGGCACTCTTCCAGGAAGCCGCGCAGGTGATCACGGCGTCGTCGGAGTATCAGGCGGTGCTAGCCGGCGCGCTCGCACCCTTCGATGAAGGCTGTTGACCCAGCTGGGAAAAAATGAGGGCTCCTGCGTATGACGATTGGAGCAAGCAATTCCTGACGCTGATGGCACTTCATCAGTCCCGCGCCTCCACTTCCAACGCGTGCAGGCTGTTCGGATTGAGCTAGCCCCAGTCGCGCAGCGTCTCAAGACAGGCGAAGTCGCGCGCAAGGAAGCGGCGCAGATTGACGCGTGCCCGTTTCGACAGGGCTAGCATTCCGGGCGGGGTCGCGGAGCAGTGGGCCCTTTCGCGCAGGCTGGTCGTGATACCGAACAGCCGGGTGAGATCTGCCTCCAGCGTTTCCTGCATCACGACGCCATCCATCTGCCCCGGCCCGATTTGCGCAAGAAGCGGGTCGAGATAAAATGCGATGCTTTCGCCTAAGTGATGGATTGAGCGAAAATTGCCCTGCGCCAAGGCGTTGTCTGTACCGTCCTGGAAATAGAGCTGCTCGGCCAAGGCGCCGAGCTTGCCGTAATGGTTGAGGATCGCCCGCTCACCGGGAAAGCGCGCTGCCTGCCGCGCATCGCTGTTCACCAACTGGTGGCGCCAGTTGAAGGCCGACAGCGCACGCGCGATCGGTGCTCGCGCGATGATGACGTAGCGCGCCGCTATCTCTACTGTGGGCTGACGGAGATGGACCACTCGGTCTATCCGCACCGCGCTGTCGCGGATCGCCAAGCGGCAGGTGCTGCCGCCGCATTTGCCGATATGGATCAGGATTGTTCGGCTCATCGCCAGAGGCCGAGCTGCGACAGTACGGCGATCTTGTCGGCGCATGTCTTGGGCGATAAGGGATGCGCAACGATCACCTCGGAAACGGAGCCGTCCATCAGCCGCGGAAAAAGGTGATGGGGCAGCACCGAGACCGAAACCGGATGATCCTCCCGGGAGCGGATGATCCGGTGCGAGGCTCTAAAGACCGTGTCGCGGAACGGGATCGTGTAGGGCTCCTCGACCGCCCATTCCAGTCCGCCCTCGTCCATTAGGCGGTTCACGCTGACTTGGTCGTCCCGGTCGAGCGTGACCCGTGCCTCGAGTTGCGCCATGAATCGGCGCACCGGCCCGGTGTTGCGGAGAGAGAAGAAGCCGCAGCAAAGGACTATCCCGTGCCTTGCATGCACATCCGGTGGCCAGACCGTGCCTTGCGAAAACACCATGTCGGTTGCGCAGTCCGCAATGATCGGCAGCGGGTCGCGCATCCAGACGGCGTCTGCATCCGAATGGATCAGCCAGTGTACCTCCGCCAGCAGCGCGCGCAGCACACTGATCCTAAAGGTCCAAAGATTGGCGAGATGCGCTGCGTCGCACGGCCGGTAAAGCACGCGCCCTGCCGAAAAGGCGTCCCGCGTGGCGGCGTCGAGTGCGATGATGCGTACTGGTGCGCTCACCCCAGCGGCGTCAATCGCTGCAAGCCAGTTACGCGCGACGGGGATATAAGCCTCGTTGGCGAAGGTCACGATGGTTGGCTCAATCATTTCACATCTCGTTCTGGCGGAGGCTGCACCAGCCGACCTCATAATCCTCGGCGAAAATCCTTTCAAGTCGATCGCGCTGCGCGGCGGAAATGATCACCCGGTCGATCCCGGAGCGCGACTGATTGCGCCCATGAAAGGCCGGAAGCGGCATTTTGAACACCTTGTCCTCGCAAAACTCCCGCACCCGATCCATCTCGGCAATACTGAAGACATGGTCGAAATAGCCCCTGTCCCGGCCGAACCAGATACATTGGCCCAGCAGATGGCAGGCCGCTTGTTTGCGGCGCGTGGGGTTCGTAGACCGGGCGATCCGCTCCATCTCGCCGGACTCCAGCAGATCGAGACAGGTGTCCACACTCCAGGAGGTCAGCGTCTCGCGCAGAATCTTGTCCGTATAGGCGCTAATGAAACGTTCCACCGGATCGCGGGTGATGCACCAGCGGCGGTTCCCCTTAGCCCCGTGCGCGAAGAAGGGCTGCGGCCCCATGACCGTATCGGTCCACTGCCGAGGCAGACCGACCCCAGCCAGCGTGTAATAGCCATCACGGGCGAAATCCGCAGGCAGGCTGCCTTCGGCATATTTGAGCCACAACCGCACGGTCGTGCCGCCATTCTTTGGGGCGTCGTAGAATTCGAATCCGTTTAGCGCGAAATTTGGCATCACCGCAGTTCATGCATGTGTTTCGGGGGCTAGGAGGTAAATGTCGGGCGCCGGTCGTCGGTCACGAAGCAGGCTGCGGATCACTGAACAGGCTCCAATGCCCGGTGTAGAGGCCGCTCAGGCGGGAAAAGAGCCGGATGTCGTCCTGCAGCATCTCCTGGATGAAGGCCCTTGTGCCGGGCTCCATCGTGATCGGCCTTCCCGGTCCTTTGTTCAGTTCGAGCGGCTGCACCAGACCGAACGGCGCGATCCCCAGATGCGTGCTCACCTGGGCCAGCACAGCTGCGGGATTGGCCTTCAGCATCTCACTGGCTAGGCAAAGGATCCTGTCGCGCGGAAAGAGATCCAGTGCCCGGGAAAGCTGGCGCCCATAAAAGCCGCGATCCAAATAGGCGCAGGCCTTGTAGCCGATATCGCCCGGCGGGTAGGCGGCGATGCGTCTGCGTTCGGCACGGATCGCCGCATCGAATCCCAACGTCTCGCGCCGTCTGCGCGTGGCCATCGCCCAATGCGACCAAGCCCGTTCGATTGGGTCGCGGAACAGCAGAATCAGGCGAACCTCCGGATTGCAGGCCCGCAGACGATCGAGACAATGAGGCAGGTAGATGTAGCTCGGAGAGGCATCAAGCCGCATCTGCCCCGGCTTTCGGGCAGGAAACTGCGCATCGTATATGGCGTAGTCGGGGCGGCTCCAGTTGACCGTCGGATCGTCAAAATAATGAATTTCCTTCTTGTGGCCGCCGACAATCTGCGGATGACAACAGAGATATTTGTGCAGAGCCGTAGTGCCGCATTTCTGCACCCCTGCGATCACGATCTCGACCATTCTTTCATCCCCGTTTGCCCCGCGCTTTTCCAGACAAGGGAAGCGACAGGAACTTGTCCGCTTAGGATATCGATGTCGGTTGACGGTTGCTCGGATCAGCATTCCGTTTCCTGCTTGGCTTGGCAAGCTGCCTTTTGTAGTGGTCAAGCTCAGCACAGTACAAAACGAATAGCTTCCCCAGCTAATAGAGCGCGCGTCTCATGTCATGTTGGACGTTGAACGGTCGCCCATCGAGCATGAAACCGAGGACGCAGAGCAGTTCGGCAGCGAAACTGGCCTGCAGGGTGATGAGGCGCTGAAGGAGGTCGAGTCCATAGCGAAAGAAGCTGAACTGAGGGCGCTCGAGTGTTTTTTGGCGAATCGGCTGTTGCTCGTGCGCCCAGACACCGGCATGAACCGCCCACAGGGTGGTGAGCGTCAGCAGCGCGAACAGTCGCTCGAGGCGCTCGGGCTTGGTGAGATGCGTCTCTTCGAGGTGCAACCCGTGCGATTTCAAGGCGGCAAACAGGGTTTCGATGGTCCAGCGCTGGGCATACTCCTCAATGGCCTGGTGGCTGTAGGACTCGCTGACGATGAACAGCCATTCATTGGTCTCCAGGCGTTTGGCGCTGAGAAAGACCGTCTGCCCCCAGAGCCGGCGCGGCTGACGCAGCACCCGTGTCGCCCCCGACGGCCAGGGTCTGGAATTCGCGCAGCAGCGGATAGGCCCCCTTGGTGGACGTGAGGTTGACGTTGGCCTTCAGGCGCAAGCGAAATGGCAGCTCGCGCCGCAGGAGATACGCCAGCCAGTCGCGCCCGACGAACTCGCGATCGGCCAACAGGAAGGCCACTGGCTGACCCGGAAAGGTCGCGAAAAAGCGCTCCATCAGCGCG
>NZ_AFWT01000083.1 GCF_000224065.1 Thiorhodococcus drewsii AZ1 | reverse complement strand
CGAGGCCTCGCGTTCGGCACTCGATCGGTGCTTGCGTCGCCACGGGGTCTCCAACCTCAAGTCCCTGATCCCGCAGGAGGCGGACACCGCGAAGCGTCCGGTGAAGACCTTCAAGGACTACGCTCCCGGCTTCGTCCATGTCGACGTCAAGTACCTGCCCCAGATGCCCGATGAAGACCGCCGAAAATACCTCTTCGCGGCGATCGACCGTGCCACCCGCTGGGTCTATGTCGAGATCCTCGACGATAAGTCGGCGGCTTCGGCCAGTGGCTTTCTCGAGCGCCTGATCGCCAAGGCGCCATTCACCCTCACCAAGATCCTCACCGATAACGGCAAAGAGTTCACCGACCGTTTCTGCGCCACGGGGCGAGCGCTCGCCAACGGGACAGCATCGCTTCGATCAGGTCTGCGCCCAGCACGTCATCGAGCATCGCCTGACCAAACCCAGAACCCCACAGACCAATGGCATGGTCGAGCGTTTCAATGGGCGCATCGCCGAGGTGCTGGCCACGACACGCTTCGACTCGTCGCAAAGTCTGGAGCAAACCATCACCCGCTACGTCCAGGTCTACAACCAGCACATTCCGCAAAAAGCACTCGGACACATCGCTCCGATTCAAGCCCTCAAGGATTGGGCCGAGAAGCGCCCCGAACTATTCAAAAAACGAATATATAATCTTCGGGGACTTGACACCCACGAAACTCACGACCCTTGGTTACCCAAACGCCGCTCCGGGGCACTACAATGGTGTACGAGCAACTCCATCGGCGGAACTTGAATCCGCAATTTAATCAGACTATTACGGCATACGGTCAATTTTCGCATCATTGCAATCCCTTCCGCACGACGCGTCCGACGGTCGCCAAATGAACCCCAAAGTGCTGCGCGATCTCGCGATAGCTGTAAGCTCCGGTCGCATAGGCCGCGCGGATGGCCGCGTTGCGATCCGCATGCTGCGCGGCGATCACAGCCAACGCGGGCGCCGGGGCGCGACGTTGCACCTTGGGGATGGTGAGCACGTCGCCTCGAATCCGGGCCTTGGCCTGCATCCGCTCCACAAACGTGGAATCCCCCAGATAGACCTGCTGGCGAAGGTCGCTCCAGAAATCCCGCTTTCCGACGCCTTCGCTGACGAAGCGTTGATACTGAAGACGGGCCTCCTCGCGACGGTCACCGAACTGGCTCAAGAGTCCGTCCACCGCCAGCCAGGCAGGCGCAGGCACCATCCCGATCATGGCCCGGTAGCTGCTCCAAGGCCAAGCATCCAGAGTCGCGACAAGCCCTGCGCGCACCGGATTGAGGACGACGTAGCGGGTCAACTCCAGCAGATAGGCGTCTTTGTCGACCAGGATGCCCTTGAAACGACCCTGTAAGAGGTGGCCGACGCGGCCATGACGTCGGTTCGAGGTTTGCGTGTAAACGCCATTCAACTGGCGCATTCCCTTGGAGAGATTGCCCTCGACCGTCTCGATGATGAGGTGATAGTGGTTTGTTATCAGGCAGTAGGCGTGGCACAGCCAGTTGAAACGCTCCACCACCTCCGCGAGCACCCGCAAGAACGCCTCGCGATCGTCATCGTAGATTGGCTTGCGCCGATCACCACGCTAGGTGATGTGGTACAGCGCACCGGCGAACTCGATTCGGAGAGGTCTAGCCATCGCTCAACGATAGCGTATCAGGGAAGGTGGTACAATACGAGACTTGGCCCTTACTTGCTCTTCTTAGCCGATAATAAGGAGTTTACCCGTGTCTCTCGATCCGCGACTCGCTGCTCGCCCATTATCGCAATCCACCAACCGTTTCTCGTATTTTTTTATAACCCTCTTCGGCCTCCTGACAATCAGCGTCACCCAACCCTTGGCAGCAGAGCGCGACACTTCGTGGCAAGTTGCTGAGATATACATCGCCACTATGGGCTATGCCCCCGACTCAGAGGGTCTCGACTATTGGGTCAACAACATCGAGACCCTCTCGCAGTGGACCCAAACAACGGTAGCGCAGAGCTTCTTCGATCAGCCTTTGGTGCAGGCCGAGTATCCCAGCTCGCTTGGCTATGGCCCGCTCATTGAGGCCCTTTATCAGAACATCTTCGATCGAGCGCCTGACTCCGAAGGTTATGCCTATTGGCTAAGTGAGCTCGAAGCCGGGCGGGTGCAGCGCAATCAAATGATTGTCGCTTTGATCGAGGGCGGCTGGGCTAATTCGAATGCGGAAGAGGACATGGCGCGTTTCGGCAATCGGGTCAAAGTCGCGTTGGCCTTTGCCGACTATCAACGTGAGCATGCGATTCTCTACAGCCTGCTCTCGACCGAGGAGCAAACCGCTCTGCGTCAAGCCGGAAGTGACGTGTTGGACGGCGTCGGCAGCAGCGCGGAGGACGTCGATACCAGGATTGGACGTATCGCAGAGCTGCTGGCGTCTTTGCTCCCTGCGGACATTTACCCACTCAACGATACTGGTACCGAGTTGTGTGTGGATGGCGGTAGCTATTTTCTAGATTGCCCTGTTGTCGATTATCCCGGACAAGACGCGGAATCTGGTCGCGATGTGACGCACAACAACCCCGACGATGGCTACGCCGGCTTCAGCTTCACTAAACTCGACGACAGCGGCAACGACCTGTCGGCGGACGCGACTGATTGGTCATGCGTACGCGATAACGTCACCGGCTTGATCTGGGAAGTCAAAACCAAAGATGGCGGACTGCATGACAGGGATGACCTCTATGTCTGGTACAACACAGACTCAGCCACCAATGGTGGCTATGAAGGCTACGCCAATAGCGGCGGCACCTTCTGCTTCGGCCGTGTCATCGGCAGCACACCAGACGCCTATTGCAACACAGAGGCATTCGTAGCGCGTGTCAATGCCGAGGGACTGTGCGGCGCAAGCGACTGGCGGCTACCCACAGTCGATGATTTGCTCTCGATCGTTAATAACGATCAAGCTGCCAATGAATGGGCTTTTCCAGCGATTGACACCGATTATTTTCCAAACACTAGAGCTGTCGCACATGATTATTGGTCTTCAACGCCGACTTCTAGCGCTAGCGGTGATTCTTACACAGCATGGAGTGTCGATTTCTATAGTGGCAGCGCCGGCGACAACACAATGAAGTACGGAGCTCAATCTGTTCGCCTAGTGCGCGATGGGAATTAGATTAACCTCTATTTCATTCACAGATTAGCATCTGTCCGGCGGCATTAAATGGATGCCCTTGAGTTACCTGCATATTGACTCGACTGCCAAGCTACCGTATCTATAGTACAGAACCAAACAGGCACAAGATCGAATTATCGAATATTGTTAGGAGCGGTTCACTAACAAGTTGCATACTATATTGCGGGCAGTTGAGCGAACAGTAGGCTTTTGAATCCTATAGCGTATAACTTATTTCTCACTCGTTACTTAGGAAACACCCATGATTGAATACCTATGGCGCCCTCTAAGCGCAATTAGTTTAAGTCTCTTGCTCGGTGTGGTGCAGGCATCGGTGTTTTGCAGCGACCAGATTGCCGCAACCGCGCCAGACAGCCGTTACCAGGATAACGGCGACGGCACCGTGACCGATCTCGTTACCGGGTTAATCTGGAAGCAATGCGCCGAAGGGATGAGTGGCGCTGGCTGTGCCAGCGGTAGTGTCGAAACCTTCAATTGGCAAAAAGCACTACAGCGTGCCGAAGACTCGAACTTTGCCGGCAGCTCCGACTGGCGTCTGCCGAACAAGAACGAGCTGGCATCGCTAGTCGAGCGGCGCTGCTTTGGCTCGGCAATCAACGAAAGCTATTTCCCGAATACCCCGTACTCAGGCTCGTTTTGGTCTTCGACGCCGTATAACAGTCCCTACTTTGTGTGGTATGTCGATTTTAGATATGGCCTCGTTAGCCATGATACTAAGATCGACAACAACTACGTTCGCCTCGTGCGCGCAGGGCAGTGACTTGATTCGTCTGCCGACACTTTGATTAAGCAGATCGTGGCTCAGTGTAAAGTGGACCCCATGTCCAGGACAGTTTTCCCCCGAATTTAAGTTGTACTGGCCACCTCAATCGCAGCGGTTTGGCGCTGCCCCAGTGTTGTCTCGCCGAAGCGATCGACGATCTTGGCCCCACCCCCGTTTCCCGATCGGTAGACCGCATCAGGCGTGAGGTACCCCAGGGATTGGTGGGGGCGCTCTCCGTTGTAGAAGGCGAAATACTCAGTCAACCCCAGGA
>NZ_AFWT01000084.1 GCF_000224065.1 Thiorhodococcus drewsii AZ1 | reverse complement strand
GTCGGCGGCTACAACACCGAGCATCGACACAGTGCCATCCGCTTCGTCACCCCCGAGCAACGCCATCGTGGGGAGGATCCCCAGATCCTCGCTCAGCGCCACGCCCTCAACCAGGTCGCACGCGACCAACACCCCGAGCGCTGGAGTGGGCCAACGCGCAACTGGACGCCGATTACGGTCGTCTCCCTCAACCCATAGCTTTACCCATAACTCGCCCCTGCGGAACGCTGAGCCTCAAGAGCGAGCACGAAATCAGCCGCGCGTTGCAGCCCGATCCACAGGGATTGCGGTCCCGGGAAGCCATCACTTTTTCGGTTGAGGAAGCCACCGAGGGTGGCCACCATGCGGACCATGGCATCGAGCGACGGCGGCTCTTCTGGTGGAGCTTGGCGCTGGGTGACGAGGTAGACGGCCTGCCATTCGGCCGCGTCGAAGACGACATCGCAGGGCAACTCGGGGCAGGCGCGCCCGAGGTGGGTGAGCAACAGAACGCGCCAGGCGATGATCATGTAGAAGGTGATGGCGGGCTCCAGGTGCTTGCGTTCCTCCAACTGTAAGCGCTCGATCTTGCAGCCACTTTTGAGAATCTTGAAGAAGACCTCCACGTGCCAGCGACACAGATACCAGGCGATCTTCTCGAGCGCCTGTTCGGGCGTCTCGACGGGGAGATTGGTCAGTAGCAGCCACTCGAGCGGGTCATCGTTGCTGGGAGGGTCGATCTCCGTGGCCAAGAGCGCGGTGACAGTGACCTTGCTGAGCCGACGGTCGCGACGGTGCGGGGCCTTCAAGGTCACACGCACCGCCTTGAGGTGCTGCTCGACGGGACGGGCCGGTTTGCCGTGTCCGCCCGGGCGCGTAAAAGAGATCGTGGTCAGCACCGGCGCGTCCGCCAGCGCCTCGCGCAGAGTGCGTCCATCGCTGAGCCGACGTTCATGATACTGACCCCGCACCAGCCAATCGGCCCCGTGATCGGGACAAGGGGCTTCGACGAACAGGTCGTAGAGATCGCCCTCGCGGTCAGCGATGTAGGTCAGGCGCGTGTCGGGCAGGGCCTCGGCCAGGGCGTTGACCTGCGCGAACCCCTCGACCCAGCGCGCACTCTCTTTCTCTTCGAGCGGACGGCTGACCGCTTTGTCCTGCCCCAGACGGCCGGGCTTGCGGGCCCAGGTATGCGTGTCCAGGACGCCCAATGGGATCCGATCCGGGGTGACCGCCAGGGTCGGATGCAGATACAGCCCCCAGCGCGATTCGTAGTTGAGCGGCCCCAGGCCATTCATGCGCCCCTTCTTGGTGGTGTAGTCAAGTTCGGTCGTGTCCTGGATGCACAGCACCCGCTCATGGGCGCGCAGGCGTTCCTCGGTACGCTCCACATGCGGCGCCAGCACCCGCTTCGCTGTGACACGATCCTGATCGAGCAGGCGATAGGCCGCGCGCGTCTCGTCCCACCCGCCGCAGGCCGTCGGAATGCTTTCACTCGGCTTCGTACCCAGTTTCCCCAGCACCCGCCGCGAGCGCCGATTCAGGCGGACATCGCCCAGATCGATGGTGCCAAGCTCCTGCTCCAAGGTGCCCAGCGGCAGGTCCTCGGGAAATTCGGGGGCTCGACCAATCGGTTGATTTCGCGCTGTCTCGTGCATCGTTCTCCATCCCAACTGTCGGCGTTCACGTCACAAACAGTGCAACGGAAACCCAGGCGACAAATCCAGTCTTGGGCCGCAATCGAACAAGAAATGTGTACGAAACTGGTTCGTGATATGGGTAAAGGGATGCCCTCAACCCGGAGCGCGATCTGGAACACACCCCGTTAGATCAAGCGGTGTGACAACGATGCAGGCGACAACTACCTTGACAATTACCGCTCCCTACGGTGACATTCTTAAAACTGGTTTTTCTATAAGATCACCTTGCCTAAGAAAAACCGGCTCTATGTCAAGAGAAATTTTTCCTCCTGTGTAATTTTTGGTTGATCCATCTAATAAGTCAATAACTTTAATTTTCCAATCTTCAAGCGGACTGTAATCTACAGATTGACTAGCCCAAACAATCCACCCCAAATATTTCCCATCTTTCTCTACTTTTATTTGATAAGTTTGAGAATCTCTATCGACTACAAAATCGGTGACATTAGTCCCTATAAGCCAATCAGATAACTGTTTATAAGCTATAGCCGAATCATTTAGTGACGCCCAGGTTCCTTCGTCACCAGCAAACACGATACGCTTGTTTTCTTGTATATTTTCCCAAAAATACCAGCACGCGGCATCCATACCTGCAACCCAAGTCATAAGAGTATATCTTGCAACGCTCGATCTTTCTTGTTTAGATGTAAGGGCCTGCCCATCTGTTACGGGTGAGCCTTCCGTGTTGAGTATAGGCATGTCGCTATGGCCGTAAGACTCCAGAAGGTTTCTTACTGAATGAGCAAACATCAGCGACTCTTCTATTTTATTAATTTCAGGGTAAAAGTGTATAGCGGCGATATCTGCGTAATCTCCTCCACCCAAAGCAAGATATTCCTCTAATCGAGGCAAACCAAATATAGTAATGTTGGGAAGTAAAATTTTTGCTGTTGGGTCCTTTTTTCTGATTATTTCGTAAGCGATTTTGTGCATTTCTAGCATTTTTTCTGAACTCTCTGCCCAGAATAGAGAATAGTCGAACTCATTCCACATTTCATAGTAGTCAATAACATCTCCATATTTATCAACTAAACGTGTTACGAAGTTTTTCCAGTCGCCCATATCTAACGGAGCATACCCCCCCCCTTTGTTGCCATTAGCCCAGCCAGGGACATCTGAAAACGTATACATAATCTTGCTGTCAGGAATATATTTTTTTATTCTATCAACATACATCTGCATTCTTGCCCATGTAAAAACGCCTTTTTGCGCTTCAATGTACGGCCAATTAACACCAGAATCCATAAGTCGAATCATGCCGACGTCAGCCTTACTTATTGCTGGCCATAAATCTAAGATATGCCCCTTATTGCTATGCATACAAAAAAGGGTTTTCGGCACTATTTTTTTATTGAAAGTAGTATTGTTGGTATAATCTATCAAAGATACGTTGTCAACATAAACAGACACATTTATATCAGAAAGAAAAAATATAATTCGTGAGGGATCTCCGTCTTTTGGCGAGCCAACAAAGACAATTTGTTTCCAGTTACTTGTTGCCGTGATCGTTTGTTGTCCCCAGGTATTATACGAGGCGACATCTTTTTGAAGCTTCATTGATACTTTTGTTTCTTTGTCAGCTTTAACCCAAGCTGAAACTTGGTAAATATGTCCTGCTTGAAGTTGAACGACATGTTTAAATACACTGCTTGAAGGATTTTCTGAAATCGCTATTTTCAAAGAAAATTTTGAGTTATCTTTTCCAGGAGCGCCAACTTGCATCGATGCAATACTTTCACTCCAAGAATTAATAGCCCAAGCTGAAGTTGCTCCTAGTTCAAAATCTTGATTAACGAGAGGCTCATTTGAGCTATTTGCAAAAACCTCGCAAGATATAAAAACCAAGAAAGAAACAAATAAAATTGCTTTTTTGATTTTACCAAAAGACATTTTTTTCATAAAAACCTCTTAGACTATATTTTGATGTAGGCTCTTGATGGATTCCGGACAGATGGACCTGCTGCCAGCCCTAAAGCCGGCCTAAATACGCCCGAGCTTAATCCTTAAGTGTTGCGTCCCGTGTGATTATCTGCCTCGACGGAGCTATCCTTTGTTCCGAGCCCGCGAGGTGCTAGAGCACGTGGTCCACAAAGCCATCGCTCGCGGAACAGCCCACAGCCCGGGAGCCTGATTGCCGATGGAAATCCGCCTGCATAAGAACGCGCGCACGACCCCAGCGATTCGTCGTGAACTGCAAGCCTCCACGTTGCCGAGCAAGGTCCTCGCCGCCCAGTACAACCTCTCGGTGCAGACGGTGAGAAAGTGGCGACGACGCACGGTGGTCGAAGATGCTTCGCACCGCCCACACCGGCTCTCAACGACGCTCTCGCCCGAGCAGGAAGTCCTCGTGGTGGCCCTGCGGGAAACCCTCTTGCTGCCGCTCGACGATCTGTTGGCGGTTACGCGCGCATTCATCCACC
>NZ_AFWT01000085.1 GCF_000224065.1 Thiorhodococcus drewsii AZ1 | reverse complement strand
CAGCGCATCGCCGCCCGTGGCGGCATGGCCCTGCACCTGGCCGACTGCGCCCTCACCCGCGCCCGCCTCTTCCGCGACCGCACCGCACTCGCCGAGGCCCGCCGCCTGATCGAGGCTCACGGCTACGGCCGCCGCCTGCCGGAACTGGAGGATGCCGAGACCGCCGCCGCAACCTGGCCCCCAGCCGACCCCACTCTCGTTCCCACGCTCCGCGTGGGAATGCAGTCAGCGACGCTCCGCGTCGCGTCTACCGACCCAGCAGAAGCCAGCCCAAGCCCTCGGGACGCAGAGCGTCCAAGACCACACTCCCACGCGAAGCCTGGGAGCGAGATGGGAGCGCCGGGTGACCCGACACACGCCGCCGACGACGCCGACAAGCAAACCAAACACGCAACCCCAACCGCCAACCCCGCAGAGGGATGCTCCATGCCCCTGGACCCACTGCCCGACAGCCGCCTCGGCCTGCTCCCCATCGCCGGCTGCGACAACCCTGACCGCGACCTGGACCTCATCCTCGTCCACGGCCTCGGCGGCGATGCCTTCACCACCTGGATGGCGGACCGGAACCAGATCGAAACCCTCTGGCCCATTTGGCTCGCGACAGACCGCCCACGCCTCGGAATCTGGACCCTGGGCTATGCCGCCGACGCCTCCGGCTGGAAATCCGAGTCCATGGCCCTGGCCGACCGCGGCACCCAGGTCCTGGACCAGATGGAAACCGAGGGCCTCGGAGAACGCCCGCTGGTCTTCGTCACCCACAGCCTGGGTGGTATCGTCGCCAAGCAGGTGCTGCGCCACGCGGTCAGCTTCAACGTACCCCGCTGGCGGCGCATCGCCGAGCAGACCCGAGGCATCGCCTTCATCGCCACCCCGCACAGCGGCGCCAACCTGGCGAGCTTCGCCGAGTTCGCCAGCGCCGTCTTCCGCACCAACGAGCAGGCCAAGGAACTGGCCTCCCACAACGCCCGCCTGCGCGAACTGCACACCTGGTTTCGCGGCTTCTACAGCGAGCACCAGCTCAACTGCCGCACCTGGTGCGAACGCCGCGAGGTCCGCCCGGAGATCCCGCTGCTCGGCATCCAGCTCCCCAAGGGCCTCCTCGTCGTCGATGCCACCAGCGCCGAACCCGGCCTGCCCAACGAGGTCGCCGTCCCCCTGGACGAAGACCACATCTCCATCTGCAAGCCCAGCTCCCGCAACGCGCAGCTCTACAAGTCACTGCTGCGCTGGCTGGACGAATGTGTCAACTCACCAGCCCCGAGAGACGAGCAAAGGCCACAGGCCGCGGCACCCGAAGGCCCGACCAGCACACCGCCCCCGGAGCCGGCCCCATCAACCGCGCCCGCCGCGCCAAGCACGGACACCGCAACGGCGATCTGGCAAGAAAATCTCGACTACCTGCGCGAGCAGGATGCCATCTGCTCCGACCCCGCCCAGCGCTTCAGTCTGAAAAAGCAGATCGAAGAAGCCGAAGCCAAGCTCCGGGAACGCCCTTGACCACAAAGCGCCCCGCGTAGGTTGGGCTGAGGAACGAAGCCCAACATGAGGTTGCTGCAAGGCGCTGACCGTTGGGCCTCCTGCGTCGGCCCAACCTACAATCGATTCCCGATCCGCCAACCTGGGCGACCATTCGCCCCTGTGCTAGCCTATGTCCAGGCATAGGCCAGGCGAGGTCCCCAGCATGCACACCGAGCGGCGAGTCACCCTCTTCACCAACGGCCGCAACCAGGCCATCCGCATCCCCCGGGAATTCGAGCTGCCGGGCAAGGAGGCCATCATCCGCAAAGACGGCGAGCGCCTCATCATCGAGCCGGTGCCAGCACCGACCCTGCTCGACGTCTTGGGTACACTGACCCCGCTGGATGAATCCATCCCCGAGCCGGACGATGCGCCGCCAGAGCCGGTGGATCTCTAGGCAAGCCAGGATGCCCAAGCCAGCCTATCTGCTCGACACCAACATCCTCTCCGACCTCATCCGCCAGCCCGCCGGGCGGATCCGCGACCGCATTGCCCAGTACGGCGAAGACAGCATCTGCACCAGCATCGTCGTCGCATCCGAGTTGCGCTTCGGCGCCGCTAAAAAGGGCTCCGCGCGGCTATCCGCCCAGATGGAGGCGGTCCTAAGCGCCATCAGCATCCTGCCGCTGGACGAACCCACCGACCGCCACTATGCCGAGATCCGCCACGCCCTCGAGTCGGCCGGCACACCCATCGGCGCCAATGACCTCTTGATCGCTGCACATGCCCGGGCCTTGGGGCGAACGCTGGTCACCGCGAACGAGCGCGAGTTTCGCCGCGTGCCCGGGCTGATCGTCGAGAACTGGCTAGCGGATTGACCGTCACGATGCTGACCAAGCGCGAAAAGGAACACCAAGAAGCAGCGCAAACGCTAACGACGCCAAAAATCACCTCGGGCACCCAAAGGATCCGACGCGGTACACTTTTCCGATACCCAGAACAAGAAGCCAAAGGTTCCCCAATCATGGAAGAATCGCTGCGGGTCTTCATAAGCTACAGTCACGATTCGGACACACACCGCGAGCGCGTGCTGGCCCTGTCCGAGCGTCTGCGTCAGGACGGCATCGAGACCATTCTGGATCGCTACGTGAAAGGCTCGCCCGCGGAGGGCTGGCCGCGCTGGATGATGAACGGCCTCGACGCGGCCGACCGGGTCCTGGTCATCTGCACGCCGACCTACTATCGCCGCTTCCGTGGTCTGGAAGCGCCAGGTCAGGGCAAAGGGGTGGACTGGGAAGGGGCAATCGTCACCCTGGAGCTCTACCACGCCCGGAGCAGCACGACCCGCTTCGTCCCCCTGATCTTCGATACCGTGCACGAGGGCAGCATCCCCGAGCCGCTGCGGGGCCAGAGCTGGTATTGCCTGACCTCCGAGGCCGCCTATAAGGAGCTCTATGACGTCCTCCTCGACCAGGCGGGTGTCGAGCCGGGAGCACTGGGTCCGCTCAAAGTGAAGCTGCGGGGCCAGGGCAAGCCGCTGCAGTTCGACGATTCGGAGGACGCCGGCGGTGACGACGCGCGCGATGCGCGTCGTCCGGATGAAACGAAAGCGCCCCGCGCTGAGCTGAGCCACCTCCCCGCCGGTACCGAGCACTTCCTCGGCCGTGGGCCGGAGCTGGCGGCGCTGGACGCGGCCTGGGCCGAGGGCTCGGCAACCTCCGTGGTGGAGCTGAAAGCCCCGGGCGGGACCGGGAAGACGGCACTGGTGAAGCGCTGGCTAGACTGCAGGTTGCGCCCCGCAGGCTGGTGCGGGTCGGACCGGGTCTTCGGCTGGTCCTTCTACAGCCAGGGCACCGGGGAGGACCGGCAGGCATCGGAGGACCCCTTTCTCGCGGCGACCATCCAGTGGTTCGGCGTCCAGATCGAGCCCTCCGCCAACCCGGCCGACAAGGGCCGGGCGCTGGCGGAGCGGATCTGCACTACCCGCACCCTCCTGATCCTGGACGGCCTGGAGCCGCTGCAATACCCGCCAGGCCCCCTGGCCGGAGAGCTGCGCGCGCCTGGGCTCAAGACCCTGCTGACTCAGCTCGCCGCCGCCGGACACCCGGGGCTCTGCGTCCTCACCAGCCGCGAGTGGCTCCAGGATCTGGGCGAATGGGTGCGAACCGAGTCCAATCCGCACGGCGCGGTGCTCCGTCTGGACCTCGGCAATCTGGACGAGTCGGACGGGGCCGCCCTGCTCCACGCCCGGGGTGCCACCCGGGCCGGTGCCGCGCCCATCGGGCCGGACGACGCGGAGCTGCGCGCCGCGAGCCGGGAGGTCCTGGGCCATGCGCTCACACTCTCCCTGCTCGGGCGCTACCTCAAGCGGACCAAGGGCGGGGACATCCGCCGGCGCGACACCGTCGGCCTGGTCCCCGCCGACCGGGACGCCCGGCGCCATGCCGCCAAGGTAGTCGCCGCCTACGAGACCTGGTTCGCCCGCGAGGGCGAGACCTGCGCCCGCGAGCTGGCCGCGCTGCGTCTGCTCGGCTTCTTCGACCGCCCGGCGAGC
>NZ_AFWT01000086.1 GCF_000224065.1 Thiorhodococcus drewsii AZ1 | reverse complement strand
GTCTACCGATCGGGAAACGGGGTGGGGCCAAGATCGTCGATCGCTTCGGCGAGACAACACTGGGGCAGCGCCAAACCGCTGCGATTGAGGTGGCCAGTACAACTTAAATTCGGGGGAAAACTGTCCTGGACATGGGGTCCACTTTACATATCGGCGTTTCCTCGGCGATCTCTGAGAGCTTTTCGGAAAAGACCATGAACATGCCTCAACCGCATTCGTATCTGAGAGATCAAACGCCAGCGAATCCGCCGGCTCCTTTCCCGTCGATCCAGGTTCTGACCATGCCGACCAGTCCAGACACTCGTCCTCGTCCTCGCCCTCGAAAGCGAGTCATCGGTTACGATGAGCAATGGGTTCCGGGCCGTCCTCTCAAAGAGTGTTTAGGCCCCGACAACGAGATTAATAACAATGTGATTCGGTGTAGGAACGGCTACATGAAGAAGGTCCCGATCTATTCCTACTGAGGATTCAGCGCAGTTTGTAGGGATAGGATCGGCTCTGCGTCCTGATGATCGGCGTCGCGGATCTCGACGAGGAAGGTTCGTGAGTGCTTGGCGATCTCGCGTTGTAGATGGCTCTTCATGGCGCGTATGGCGCCGGGTGTTCTAACTGTTCCTGGAGCAGCTGGCGAGCCCAGAATGACGCGTTGAGATCCGAGGGCAAGAAGGCATTTCCGGCCGGATCCTTGAGGAATCCATCGTCGTCTAGGATCCAGCCGTTCCAGGGATCGAGGGTGAGGGGGATCATGCGCGGGCAGTTTGACTGAAATCAAGGATTAAGCCTTTGATAATGCTGCGGATTCGCTCGGCTATCAGACTTAACATAATATACATTATGCGAAATTGGATAAAGCGCCAATTACAAGGATTTTCCTTGTGGTTCAAATGCTTGTGCTACGCCTGAGCAGCATGAGCCCATGGCACGGTGACGAAATTCGTCACCGATCACGATAGCACCCTTAGCACTCTTCCTGAACAGCCCAACGGGCTGCACGCTTGTCGGAGCGGCTGCGCCGCGAAGTAATGGCACCACCAAGATTCGACACCTTACAGCCCGACATCAACGATCTGATCGAGGCCCGACACGCCGCCGGTCTCGATCAAGCCGAAGCCGCCAAGGTATGCGGGATCTCACTACGTCGGTGGCGAGACATCGAGAAAGGACGCGCCAAGCTGCCATTGAGCATCTACCGACTCATGGTCGCCCTGGGCGGTTGGATACCAGACGCCGCTTGGTACGGATGGCGGATTTCCAAGGGTGAACTGTGGAGCCCGGAAAACTTCCCCTACAGGCCATCGGATCTCTACGCCCTGCACTGGTACCGGCAAATCATCCAGGAGCTACGCGTCAAGCGCCGAGATCGACAAGTTCAGGCCGAGGCGCCGACCTCTAAAGTGGAAGAAAACGCGCAAGCCGAACGCGAAACCGCCCGGCGCAGCGGAACCTGAACCTCGAACCTTCCTCTGAGCACGAGTTTCATCGTTCTGCTCTTTCATCCGATTGGCTCAGTATCAGCGTTTCGATGTTGTCCAGTTGTTGTTGGAAATAGTTATCGTATTGAGACATCCCAGCGTCTTGATAGACCGTCCATGAGTGCTGGAAGCTGTCACGAGCTTCCTGCAGATAATTCGTTCCCGCGTTCGGATCGCGCTCGCCCAGTCTCAAGAGCGCATTGCCGAGGTTGTTCTGGGTCATCGCCCAGGCGAGCGGCACGCGCGCTTGGGTGCGCTCCTCGAGCGCCGCGCGGAAGGCCGCCACCGCCTCATTCAGACGTGCCGTGCCCGACTCGCGCCCGCCCAGCCCCATGAGCGCATTGCCGAGGTTGGTCTGGGTCCTCGCCCAATCCAGCGGCACGCGCTCACGGGTGTATTCCTTGAGCGCCGCACGGAAGGCCGCCACCGCCTCCTCCAGACGTGCCGTGCCCGACGCGCGCTCGCCCAGTCTCAAGAGCGCACTGCCGAGATTGTTCTGGATCTGAGCCCAGACGAGCGGCACGCGCTCACGGGTGACCTCCTCGAGCGCCGCGCGGTAGACCGCCACCGCCTCCTCCAGGCGTATCGTGCCCGACTCGCGCGCGCCCAGTCTCGTGAGCGCATTGCCGAGGTTATTCTGGGTCGCCGCCCAGCCGAGCGGGACACGCTCGCGGGTGCGCTCCTCGAGCGCCGCGCGGTAGGCCGCCACCGCCTCCTCCAGGCGTGCCGTGCCCGACTCGCGCGCGCCCAGCATCGCGAGCGCAAGGCCGAGGTTGTTCTGGGTCCCCGCCCAGGCGAGCGGCACGCGCTCACGGGTGCATTCCTCGAGCGCCGCGCGGTAGGTCGCCACCGCCTGCTCCAGGCGTGCCGTGCCCGACTCGCGCGCGCCCAGTCTCGCGAGCGCAGTGCCGAGGTTGTTCTGGGTCGCCGCCCAGACGAGCGGCACGCGCGCTCTCGGGCGTGCAGGCAATAAAGCCCCTTGGTAGAGCACAATGGCCTGCTTAAGGGCGGCGTTGTTGCCATGCTCGTCGCCTTCTGTCTGGAGCATGTCGGCCTGCTGATCCAAGTAGGCTAGACGCTGATCGGGGTCGGTTTCCGCGACCAGTTCCACCGCGCTGGCCAGCGTGGCCGCCGCATCGAGGTAGCGCAACTGAATGGCGAAGAGCTCGGCCTTTTCCGCACGTAGCGCCGCCGCCGAGCCTCGCCGCTTGGCGACGGCTTCCTTGGCCTCTTGCAGCAGGCGCTCGGCATCCTGCAGGCCGGACAGCTCGCTTTGCTCGGCCTGATCCAGCAGATGCTCGGCTTGCGCGTAGTCGCCCGCCTCGATGGCTGCTCGGGCCTGATCGAGCCATACCTGGGATTGCGGGTCTTGGGTACGGAGCGCCGCTAACCGGTGCAGGGCCTCCTTGTGACGATTGGCGATATCGAGCAGGCGCTGCGGCCATTGCTCACGGGGAACCTCGCCCTGTTCGAGGATCCGGAAGAAGGTTCGGATGTTTCCCTCGGTAACACCCAGACGCGCGCTGAGCGCTTGCTGATCCTGAAAGATGGCGTGCAGGTCCTCCGGGCTGTAGCCCTTCTGGATCTGAACCGAACCCGTGATATCCCGGCCCGCCGCGACCATATCCCCCCCGGCCGAGAATCCGCTCTGGGTGATGTGCGTAGCTCCCTGATGGTCCTTGTCGCCAGACTGTGGCTCTTGGTTCGGGTCATGGAAAAAGACCCATGCATAGGTCCCGATCGCCCCTACAATCGAGAGACCCAATCCGGAAAACAGCCATTCCTTGTTGCGGCTCAACGAATTCCAAGCCGAGCGGATCACGCGCGAGAAACCATCCATTCGAATGTCCCTGGAAACGATGCGTCGATGATCGACATGGTAAGCAGGCCGAGGCGATGACGTCGAGACGTCTGGACTCGAAGATTTTCCGGGCAGTGACGTTCGCGAGGATCTCAGGCCGAGGCGCCGACCTCTAACGTGGAAGAAAACGCGCAAACCGAACGCGAAACCGCCCGGCGCAGCGGAACCTGAACCCAAGCGACGCCGGTACTGTCGAGACAGCCGACGACCCTCGAAGCCAGGCCGAAAACGAGAACCCGAGACGGCGCGATGGCCTCCAGAACCTGGAGATAGCCGCGCTTCCAGCCGTCTTGCTCCTCAGAATCGCGACCAGGCCCACGAACGGCGATCGCGCTCCCAGGTCTGACGCCCCAGGCAGTCCAGGCGATCG
>NZ_AFWT01000087.1 GCF_000224065.1 Thiorhodococcus drewsii AZ1 | reverse complement strand
TGCTGATGGTGCCGTCATTGGCGGCGGCCTCGACGAAGGTGTCTGTGCTGTAGGTCAAGGCGGGGATCGGCACCGGATCGGCAAAGTCGATGCCCAGGTCGCTCTTGGCGTAGCCGGTGACGTCCGCGGCCGTGGCGGTGTTGACGAAGGCGCCGTCCTGGAAGGTGACGGTCAGGTCGGCGATGTCGTCGGCGTTGGCATGCGCGGTGGCGCTGCCGGTCAGGGTGGCGGTGACGACGGTGTCGCTGGTACGCACGAAGCTGGCGCTCAGGCCCGCCGGGACGTTGGTGGCGACGATCTTGTCGCTCAGGTCGGCGGCGAAGGTGTCGTCGCTCAGCGTGATGGTGATCGCAGTGCTGATGGTGCCGTCATTGGCGGCGGCCTCGACGAAGGTGTCTGTGCTGTAGGTCAAGGCGGGGATCGGCACCGGATCGGCAAAGTCGATGCCCAGGTCGCTCTTGGCGTAGCCGGTGACGTCCGCAGCCGTGGCGGTGTTGACGAAGGCGCCGTCCTGGAAGGTGACGGTCAGGTCGGCGATGTCGTCGGCGTTGGCATGCGCGGTGGCGCTGCCGGTCAGGGTGGCGGTGACGACGGTGTCGCTGGTGCGCACGAAGCTGGCGCTCAGGCCCGCCGGGACGTTGGTGGCGACGATCTTGTCGCTCAGGTCGGCGGCGAAGGTGTCGTCGCTCAGGGTGATGGTGATCGCAGTGCTGATGGTGCCGTCATTGGCGGCGTCCTCGACGAAGGTGTCTGTGCTGTAGCTCAGCGCGGGCACTGCTGAGATCCCCGAGACCGTGATGCCATTCCCCGTGAGATCGCTGATATCCCCGCCGGTGATTGGGCCGTTCCAATCGTCTGCAACCGCCAGATTGTATGTGATGCTGTCGGAAGACTGGGTGCCGTTGGCGTTGAGCAGCGCATCAACGGCTGTCTTGTCCGCGCCCGAGAGGGTGGCGGAGAAGGTGGTGGCGTCGGTGATCTCGACATCGCTGCTGGTGGTCAGCGTGAAGGCGGCGCTGCTGCCGCCGGCGCCCGTGAAGGTGAGCGTGGAAAGATCGATATCGTTGGTGGCGCCATCTTGGTGGACGAAATTGGTACCCGTCACCTCTAGCACGCCGGTCGAGACATCGTAGGTGGCGCTGGTGATGGTTGGCGTCTGGGTATTGCTGACCGTCACGGTGCTGGTGGTGATCGAGGTGTCGCCATCCGTGACAGCGGTATCCCAATCATCGGCGGCGGCCAGATTGAACGCGGCGCTTGAGCCGGCCGAGGTGGTGCCGTCCTGGTTGAGCAACCCCTCGACATAGAGCTGGTCGGTCGCATTGAGCGTGACCGAGAAGGCGGTGTCGCTGCTGGCGGTGACGTTGGCGGAGGTCAGCGTATATGTCTGGCCGCCCTCGCCGGTGAGGGTGAGTTTGGAGACGTCAATGGTGTCACCGCTGGTGATGTTGGCGGCGATCACCGAGAGGACATTGGTACTGGAGTCGTAGGTCGCGGAAGTGATGCTCGGGGCGCTGTTGGATGGGACATTCTCGAAGTAGAAGGTGTTGCCAGAGAACTCACCGATGAGCGCATCGAGATCGCCGTCACCGTCGAGGTCGGCCAAGGTCGGAGTGACGACGTGACGCGCATCGCTCAGTTCGAAGGGATCGGTCTGGGCGCTGCTAGCGAAGGCCGCGCTGCTGGTGCTGCCGGTGTTCTCGAAGTAGAAGCTGTCGCCATATCGGTCGCCGATGAGCGCATCGAGATCGCCGTCGCCGTCGAGGTCGGCTAAGGTCGGGCTGGCGTTGAAACCTACGTCGCTCAGGCCGAAGGGATCGGTCTGGGCACTGGCGAAGGCGGCGCTGCTGGTGCTGCCGGTGTTCTCGAAGTAAAAGTTCTGGCCAGCGTTATTACCGATGAGCGCATCGAGATCGCCGTCGCCGTCGAGGTCGGCGAAGGTCGGAGTGGCGAAGGTACCCACGTCACTCAGTCCGAAGGGATTGGTCAGCGGGGGCTGGAAGGTCGGGGCGCCGCTCGGCAGATCGTCGTCGGCGATCTGGATCGAGACGCGATCGATGTTCAGTCCATCGTAAGCCGTGTCCGTGCTGCTGACGCTGTGGGCGATGACGCCGAAGTGCGGCCCTTCGCCGACGGAGTCGTCGACGGCGCTGACGGTGACGGTCTGCGGGGTGTTCCAGTTGGCGTTGGTGAAGGTCAGCGTGGGCGTATCGACCGAGACTTGGTCGTTGGTGGTGTCGAGGGTGATGACGACATCGGCCGTGGGTTGGCTGTCGAGCACCAGGGTGTAGGTGTCGGTCGCGCCACCTTCGGTGACCGACGTGTCGCCGTCGGTCTGGGCGACGGTCACGCCGGGCGGGGTGCCGTTGAGGAAGAACAGGATGTTGCCCGGGTCATTACCGATGAGCGCATCGAGATCGCCGTCGCCGTCGAGGTCGGCCAAGGTCGGGGAGGAACGGGGGCCCACGCCACTGAGGCCGAAGGGGTTTACCTGGGCGCTGGCGAAGGCGGGGCTGCTGGGGCTGCCAGTGTTCTCGAAGTAGAGGCTGTTGCCATCTCTATTACCGATGAGCGCATCGAGATCGCCGTCGCCGTCGAGGTCGGCCAAGGTCGGGCTGACGTAGCGAAACGGATACTCAACGCTCAGGCCGAAGGGATCGGTCTGGGCGTTGGCGAAGGCGGCGCTGCTGGGGCTGCCGGTGTTCTCGAAGTAGAGGCTGTTGCCATCTTTATTACCGATGAGCGCATCGAGATCGCCGTCGCCGTCGAGGTCGGCCAAGGCCGGGATGGCGCGCTTTCCCACGTTGCTCAGTCCGAAGGGATCGGTCTGGGCGTTGGCGAAGGCGGGGCTGGTGGCGCTGCCAGTGTTCTCGAAGTAGAAGCTGTGGCCATCTTGATTACCGATGAGTGCGTCGAGATCCCCGTCGCCGTCGAGGTCGGCGAAAGTCGGGGTGGCGAGGTAATCCATAGCGCTGAGGCCGAAGGGGTTGGTGACTGGGGTTTGGAAGCTGGGCAGCGCCGGTGCCGGATCGCTAAAGTCGATGCCCAGATCGCTCTTGGCATAGCCGGTGACGTCCGAGGCCGTGGCGGTGTTGACGAAGGCGCCGTCCTGGAAGGTGAAGCTCAGGTCGGCGATGTCGTCGGCGTTGGCATGCGCGGTGGCGCTGCCGGTCAGGGTCGCGGTGACGACGGTGTCGCTGGTGCGCGCGAAGCTGGCGCTCAGGCCCGCCGGGACGTTGGTGGCGACGATCTTGTCGCTCAGGTCGGCGGCGAAGGTGTCGTCGCTCAGCGTGATGGTGATCGCGGTGCTGATGGTGCCGTCATTGGCGGCGTCCTCGACGAAAGTGTCGGTGCTGTAGCTCAGCGTGGGCACTGCTGAGATCCCCGAGACCGTGATGCCATTCCCCGTGAGATCGCTGATATCCCCGCCGGTGATTGGGCCGTTCCAATCGTCTGCAACCGCCAGATTGTATGTGATGCTGTCGGAAGACTGGGTGCCGTTGGCGTTGAGCAGCGCATCAACGTCTGTCTTGTCCGCGCCCGAGAGGGTGG
>NZ_AFWT01000088.1 GCF_000224065.1 Thiorhodococcus drewsii AZ1 | reverse complement strand
CCACGATCTGCTCCGGCGGCAGAGGGGCGAATTCCGGGCGATGACAGGCCTCCAGAATCGCCTGCTCTTCCTCGGGCTGAGCGCATTGGCTGGTTTGGGACGAACAACCGTCGGGCGTTGGTCTTCGCGTACCCCGCCCTCGCATGTCCAGCGTTGAACCGTGCGCACACTCAGGCCCAAGACCTCACAGGCCGGCGCCAAGCGTGCCCCCACTGTTGGGCCTGTTCGATCAGCTCCACGGCTCGACGGCGATCTGAGGCACTGACCATCACGCCTCTACCCCCCAGATCGCCTGCGCTTTTTTTGACAGCACCAGCAGGGCCGCCGTCTCCGCCAGCGCCGACTCCTTGCGCTGTAACTCCCGCTCCAGCTGCCGAATGCGCTGACGCTGCACTTTCAGCTCCTCGCCCTCGCGCCGTCGCTCCTGCACACTCAGGTTCCCCGCCTGCTCGCAGTCCTGACGCCAGCGGGCCAACTGCTCCGGATACAACCCGCGACGCCGACAGTATTCGGCCACTTCCTCGCTGTTCATCCCCGCCGTCTCCACCACCGCCCCAAAGCGGTCCTTCGACGACCAGGACTTCGACCCGGTGGCATCGGCATCCGGCAGGCATCGACCTGCGGCTCGCGCCTCTTTGCGCCATTTATACACCGTCGGCAACGAGATCCCTTCCTGCTCGGCCACCGCACGCGGACTCAGATTCTGCGGCGGCAGCAACTTCGCTACGATTGCCGCTCGGCGTTCTTCGGAATACCCACTCATCACTCAGTTCCTCACGCCCCCAGATGTGTTAAGAAAGATAGCAGGGGCAGGTGACACTTATCCTGACACTGAGGGCTCTGCTGGGAAAGGCAGTCGTTTGAAGGTCGATAATGGGATCGTTGAGCTTGCGGATTCGTTGCTGGAGAAGTTGGAAGGCCACATGTTTCATTAGATGCGTCTGGTCGTTGCGGTTGCAGTCGCTTGGTGTAGACTTGCACATAGATCTAGGAGTCTTGTTACGTGATGGGTGGCTGGAATAAGTTGCTCGAGAACCCTCTGTTGTGGGCTACTCGAACCGGGCTCGGTGTGGTTTCGCCTCGTGGAGAGACTGCGCGCTTGACAGTATTGATCCATCATAGAGTCCTCGCGGCGCGTGATCCTGTACAGCCCTCGGTCATTACGGCGCCTGAGTTCGCAGGCCAGATGGATATGTTGCGGACGTGTTTTCGGGTACTTCCGCTACCGGATGCCATCATCGCGTTAAGGGCTGGAACCTTACCATCTCGTGCCGCATGCATTACATTCGACGACGGTTACGCCGACAACCTAACGGTTGCGCTTCCCATCCTCCAAGAGAGAGGGCTGCATGCCACCTTTTTTGTGACGAGCGACTACCTCGACGGCGGTCTGATGTTCAATGACAGGCTCACGGAAGCAGTGCGTATCGCTCCAGAGGGGCGGTACGACCTCAGCGACATTGAGTTGGGTTGTTATGACCTGGAGTCTCTGGCGTCGCGGATACTGGCCATTGATGACCTGGTCAAGCGGGTCAAGTACCTGCCGCCGACATTGCGGCAGGAGCGTGTGGCTCGGGTTGCGGAGCGGCTGTGCGGCGATACACCATTGCCCGACAACCTCATGATGACGAGCGATCAACTTCTCGCCTTGCGGGATGCTGGGATGGAGATCGGCGCGCATACGGCAAGCCATCCGATTCTGGCGGAGATGTCGGATGATGAGGCGAGGGCTGACATCATTCGCGGCAAGCTGCGGCTAGAGGAGATCTTGGGCGAGCGAGTCCGCTTATTCGCATACCCAAATGGCCGACCAGGTTTGGACTATTACTTGTCGCACGTCAGGATGCTTGAGGAGTTGGGCTTCGATGCGGCTGTCTCGACTGCGCGGGGCGTTGCGACCCGCCAGACAGACCACTTCCAATTGCCGCGTTTCTCGCCCTGGTCGCGTCGGCCGATGCGGGCAGCCTTGCTACTGATGCGCAATCTGACACAGCGGCGGCCGACGCCGCCCTTGCTGTAAATCGGGGTAGCGATTGCTGCGTGGTTGATCCCGTCGTTGCAGCGTTTCACTCGTGCTAAGGCATCCCTTTACCCATATCTCGAACCAGTTTCGCACACATTTCTTGTTCGATTGCAGCCCAAGACTGGATTCGTCGCCTGGGTTTCCGTTGCACTGTTTGTGACGTGAACGCCGACAGCTGGGATGGAGAACGATGCACGAGACAGCGCGAAATCAACCGATTGATCGAGCCCCCGAATTTCCCGAGGACCTGCCGCTGGGCACCTTGGAGCAGGAGCTTGGCACCATCGATCTGGGCGATGTCCGCCTGAATCGGCGCTCGCGGCGGGTGCTGGGGAAACTGGGTATGAAGCCGAGTGAAAGCATTCCGACGGCCTGCGGCGGGTGGGACGAGACGCGCGCGGCCTATCGCCTGCTCGATCAGGATCGTGTCACAGCGAAGCGGGTGCTGGCGCCGCATGTGGAGCGTACCGAGGAACGCCTGCGCGCCCATGAGCGGGTGCTGTGCATCCAGGACACGACCGAACTTGACTACACCACCAAGAAGGGGCGCATGAATGGCCTGGGGCCGCTCAACTACGAATCGCGCTGGGGGCTGTATCTGCATCCGACCCTGGCGGTCACCCCGGATCGGATCCCGTTGGGCGTCCTGGACACGCATACCTGGGCCCGCAAGCCCGGCCGTCTGGGGCAGGACAAAGCGGCCAGCCGTCCGCTCGAAGAGAAAGAGAGTGCGCGCTGGGTCGAGGGGTTCGCGCAGGTCAACGCCCTGGCCGAGGCCCTGCCCGACACGCGCCTGACCTACATCGCTGACCGCGAGGGCGATCTCTACGACCTGTTCGTCGAAGCCCCTTGTCCCGATCACGGGGCCGATTGGCTGGTGCGGGGTCAGTATCATGAACGTCGGCTCAGCGATGGACGCACCCTGCGCGAGGCGCTGGCGGACGCGCCCGGGCGGACACGGCAAACCGGCCCGTCCCGTCGAGCAGCACCTCAAGGCGGTGCGTGTGACCTTGAAGGCCCCGCACCGTCGCGACCGTCGGCTCAGCAAGGTCACTGTCACCGCGCTCTTGGCCACGGAGATCGACCCTCCCAGCAACGATGACCCGCTCGAGTGGCTGCTGCTGACCAATCTCCCCGTCGAGACGCCCGAACAGGCGCTCGAGAAGATCGCCTGGTATCTGTGTCGCTGGCAAGTGGAGGTCTTCTTCAAGATTCTCAAAAGTGGCTGCAAGATCGAGCGCTTACAGTTGGAGGAACGCAAGCACCTGGAGCCCGCCATCACCTTCTACATGATCATCGCCTGGCGCGTTCTGTTGCTCACCCACCTCGGGCGCGCCTGCCCCGAGTTGCCCTGCGATGTCGTCTTCGACGCGGCCGAATGGCAGGCCGTCTACCTCGTCACCCAGCGCCAAGCTCCACCAGAAGAACCACCCTCGCTCGATGCCATGGTCCGCATGGTGGCCTCCCTCGGTGGCTTCCTCAACCGAAAAAG
>NZ_AFWT01000089.1 GCF_000224065.1 Thiorhodococcus drewsii AZ1 | reverse complement strand
CCTGCTGCGCCTCGATCTCGGGGCCGCGCGGGCGGCCTTCGGGCGCGCGCTCGACCTGGACCCGGCGGACCCCGTGACCCATCTGGGTCTCGGGATCGCCCAGATCCGCGCGGGCCGGCTCGCCGAGGGCCGCGCCCGGATCGAAACTGCGGTCTCGCTCGATCCTTTCCAGTCCCTGCTGCGCACCTATCTCGGCAAGGCCTACCTCGACGAGCGGCGCGGCGGACGGGCGGCCACCGCCCTGGAGATCGCCACCGATCTGGATCCCAGGGATCCGACGCCATGGCTGTACCGCGCCATCCAGCTGCGCGCCGACAACCGTCCGGTGGAGGCCCTGGACGCGCTGGAGACCTCCTACGCGCTCAACGACAACCGCGCCCAGTTCCGCACCCCCGGCGCCCTGGAGGCGGACGCGGCCGCGCGCACCGCGGCGATCGGCCAGGTCTACCGCGACCTCGAATTCGATCAGCTGGCCCTGGTCCAGGGCTTCCAGGCCGTCGACGAGGCCCCGGACGACCAGTCCGGACACCGTCTCCTGGCCGACGTCTATTCCGCCCTCCCGCGTCACGAGGAGGCGCGGGTCAGCGAGCTACTCCAGGCCCAGCTCCTCCAGCCCCTGACCCGCACCCCGGTGCTCCCGCTCCAGGGCGAGACCCGTCTGCTGATCACCGACACCCTGGGACCCTCGACCCTGGGGCTCGCCGAGTACGGCCCGCTCTTCGAGCGCGACGGCGCCAGCGCCTGGGTCTCGCTCTGGGGCGGCGGCCGCGACAGCCTGGGGGATCAGATCCTGGCGACCGCGCTTTACGACAAGGCGGCATTCAGTGTCGGCCAGTACCATTTCGAGACCCAGGGGTCGGGCGGGATGCGGCGGCAGAATCAGGATATCCAGGTCGGATTCGCGCAGGTGCAGGTTACGCCGAAGCTGGGCGTGCAGGCGGAGTTTCGGAATACGGATGGGGATGAGGGGCCTTATCTTGACGAGGCGGGCACCGATACACGGGATCACACTCGCAGCCAGAGCGCTCGGTTGGGGTTGACATACAGATGGTCCCCCAGATCAGTGCTGATGGCGTCCTATATCCATCGGCACGTCGATACGGACCAGGACGCCATCCCGGCCCCCAGTGCTCCCTTGAGCAGCGAGGTGCTTTCCATAACTGGTTCAGGGGATGGATCGAGCGCGGAGCTGCGCCAGGACTGGCGCTCCGAGTGGATACGGCTGTCGCTTGGGGCAAGCCGGTTCGATTATGCCACCGATTTCGATGTGGACTACAGCCGAACCTTTGGCCCGGTGGAGTCGCGCATTAGAGCCAACGTCCTCACGGACTATCGCGTCGACAACACATTCAACTCGCTGTGGCTCTACGGCATCTGGCGCCCGGTTCCTCGATTGGATCTGACATTTGGATTGAGCTGGGATCATATGGATTGGGACGAAAAGAATATTAATCGCAGTCGTATGGAGCTGCTCATCCCCAGGCTTGGCTGGTTCGAGCTGCCAGAAGACACAGAGGAGACGGGCGGGGGTGCTCAGACTACAGGGATCGGTGCCTCGATCGAGCAGTTCAATCCCAAGATCGGTCTCAGCTGGCGCCCCTGGTTTGGGGCTAGGGTGCGCACGGCGGCCTTCCGCACGCTGCGGGGTCCCGATTCGGTGAGGCAAACGATCCAGCCGACCCAGGTCTCAGGCTTCAATCAGCTGTATGACGGTACTCTCGGAGAAAGCGCATGGCGTTATGGTATCGGTATCGACCAGCGTCTCTCCGAGCGTCTATCCGTCGGTCTCGAAGCCTCACGACGAGACGTATCGGTACCCAAGCTAGAATACAGTGGGGAGGAAGCCGCGAGAGCACGGGATGAGCGCTTCGTGCGCGCCTATGCGGCGCTCACTCCCACTCCACGGATAGCCCTATCGCTCGAATATTTCTATGAGGAGAACGTCCTGCTCATTCTGGATAATGCAGATGACCGTACCCACCGGGTCCCTCTAACATTGTCCTATTTCGAGCCGAACGGGCTGTTCGGTTCGATCCGCGCAACCGGTGTTTGGCAGTCCCTCGTACCCTACGGGGCGTTGGATCGGGCCAGCGACTCATTCTGGAATCTCGATTTCTCGATCGGCTACCGTTTGCCGAACCGACGGGGGCTCGTCGCACTCTCGATCGACAACCTGTTCGATCGCGAGATTCCATATGTCGAGACCGATCCCAATCGGCCACTGTTCGTCGGCGAGCGGATCATGAGCCTGCGCACCACAATTCAATTCTGAAACTGCACGACTCGCAATAGACTTGGTGACCGGATTCGGTCCGGTCGATGTCCCACTGAAGTAAGAGGAGAGCGCGCATGAGCGATAAGAGAAAGCTGGTGGCCTTGGTCTATCTGGACGACGACGGAGAGAAACTCAACATCGAACGCGTCGTGATGCTGGAGAATCCCAATCAGAACTGGGACAAGGAAAAGAAGGTGCTCGAGCTGTCGGAATACACGGACGCCGGCGAGGAGGAGCAGGCGGGGACGACGCAGCCTCCAAGCATCACTTTCAGTAAGGAGAAAGACAGCGCCGTCAAACGCTTTTGCGTCATCGTCCTAGGCATACTCATTTGTTTTTAAGGATAGCGCCGATTGGATGCGATTCCGGCATCCAATGAAACGCCAATTCCTCGTCTGTACCGCCCGGGCCAAGGATGGCTCGGACGCCGCGTTTTTATAGTCGCCCAGACGCCGTGACTTGAAACATGCGCGTTTCTGGGCCTACTCGCCGCATCCCCGGATCCAAGCGCCTGTCGAGGACCCTGCTGCTCGGACTCGCCCTGGGTCCGCTCGGCGCCTTGCTGGGGCTCTCGCCCGCCGGGCTCGCGCTCGAGGAGAACCCGGTCCTCGGCTGGCTGTTCCGACTGCGCGGTCCGCTTCCACCGCCTGACGAGGTGGCGCTGGTCGTCGTCGACCGCGCCTCCCAGCATGCCTTCGGGCTGAGCGGCCGGTACCCCGAATGGCCGCGCAGGCTCCACGCCCGGCTGGTCGAGCGGCTGCACGCGGCGGGAGCACGGGTCATCGTCTTCGACATCCTCTTCGCCGGATCCCGCGCGGCGGACGCCGAGCTGGCCCGGGCCTTCCGGGACGCCGGGCGCGTGGTCCTGGCACAGGGCATCGAGCGCCACGACCTCCCGCTCGGGGGCCGGGACGCGCCGGTCCTGAAGCAGGAGGTCCTGCGCGATCCCGCCCCG
>NZ_AFWT01000090.1 GCF_000224065.1 Thiorhodococcus drewsii AZ1 | reverse complement strand
CCTTCTACAACGGAGAGCGCCCCCACCCAATCCCCTGGGGTACCTCACGCCTGATGCGGTCTACCGATCGGGAAACGGGGTGGGCCAAGATCGTCGATCGCTTCGGCGAGACAACACTGGGGCAGCGCCAAACCGCTGCGATTGAGGTGGCCAGTACAACTTAAATTCGGGGGAAAACTGTCCTGGACATGGGGTCCACTTTATACATCGGACACACAGACCCTGAGCCGGTCATCCATCCTCGGCAACCGTAGCGACATGGAACCAAGGTCCGAGGAAAAAGCTATGTCTTTACTGCTGGGAAAGCAGCAGCCGATATAGCCGAGCTGAAACTTCCCGACACCCAGGCGGGTCGAGGCCACTACGTCCCGTTGTCCTCCCCTGCCCTGGCACTCCTACGCGAAATTCCACGCGAAGACGGCCACCCATACATTCTCCCTGGCCGCAATCCGCGCTCGAAGAAGGATGCAGGCGAGGGTGAGCGGCAACCAACCAGTAGACCACCGCCGTCTACGCCCGCTTCGGTAATAGGATTCGGTGCGCGCAGCCCTGGAACAGGGCGGCACCCGGGCCGAATGCCACCGAGCCCGCATCGGAACAACCGCCGGGCGACCAATAAGGGCTTAATCGTCTGCGGGCAGACTGCGTCGCTCGCAGCCCCGGCTACGCCTTCACCGCCGAGCCTTTCGCTCACAGCGGCGTGATCGCCCCGGTCGGCAGCCACAATGTCAGTGGAGCATCCGGGAAGCGTTCGAATTCATAGCGTTCGTACCAGCCACGCGCCCGTTCGTGCTTGGCGTCGACGATGACGCCAATCATCCCAATCTCCTCGGCCAACCGAGCGCACCGCTGCAGCGCATCCATCAGCAGCAGTTCGCCCAGACCCTGCCCTTGCTGCTGTCGATCGACCGCAAGGCGGGCCAGGCGTGCGACAGGGAGAGGGAAACGGGGAAATCGCGTGGCATAGGCCGCAGGAAGCTGGTCCTTGAGGATGGCCGCCATCGCCAGGCTGTAGAACCCCAGCACCGTCGCCCCCTCGGCCGCCACATAGGTTCGGCTCACGTTGGCGGTGGCATGCTGGCGCGCGAAGCGGCGCAGGTAATGGTCCAGCTCAACCTCACCACACGCGAAATGACGCCGGTCGTGATGGGCCGCCAAGGGCTCGATGCGCATCCTCAGCGTGCGCTCAAGTGTCCGTTTGCTCGGAGCGCCAGGCGCGGTAGCGTTCCATAGCTGCGGCGAGCTTGGGGCGCGGCTGGTCGAGATTGTCGAGCGCGGTAACGAAGGCCTCCCAATCACGCGGACTCAAGGTCAGAGATTCCACCTCGCTCAGCACCGCCTTGGCGCGCTCTTGCGCTGCACTCAAGAGAAAGGCACTCACCGACATCCCCGCCGTTGCCGCCGCGCGGGCAATCAGCGCTTTCGTCTCCGCAGAGGTGCGCAAGTCGATGCGCTCAAGAACAGATGGCATGCCTAAGTCCCGCTCAAGTACGGATGATGTACGGAATCAGGCTAGCTCTCTTTTCGCTGACGTGCAACGCCGATCCGCCTGCAATGAAGCCTGGGGCGACACACACATTCTGATGAAATCCGCCTGCGCATTACGTCCCGTGTAATTATGTTACTCAACGGAGCTATCCTTTGTTCCGAGCCCGCAAGGCGCTAAAGCCATACCATTACACATAAGTCTGTAAGCAATTGATTTCGCCTGATTATCCCAAAAGCGCCTATCTATATAAATCAGAAGCTTATGAACAGATCAGCGGAAATGTGTGTAACGAGATGCGCTAAAGCATAGGGCAAACGAAGCCGTCGCTCGCAGAACAGTCCACAGCCCTGGAACTGATTGCCGATGGAAATCCGTCTGCACAAGAACGCGCGCATTACCCCAGCGATCAGTCGCGAACTGCAAGCGCCCACATTGCCGAACAAGGTCTCGCTGCCCAGTACAATCTTCAGGGACTTGACATCTGTGAAATGCTCCAACCTTACTTCTGGGACGACTCAAATCGATCACTTTTGTGCGCCGAAGCTCCGGGATTATCAACGTTAGCCCCACGCAGCTCTCTACATCGGCGCCAGCTAGGAAATACCTGACATTGATTTGGCTTGCACTCGCATTTTTTCATTGAAGGATCAAGTATGTCTTGGAAAAACTGGGGTGACCATCCTCTCATAGCTTTTCCGGTTATGATGTCTGCTGTAATAGCAGCGTCGTATGCTGTTTACGACCATCACTATGCAAATGCGATAGTGGCCGCTTCGGAAGCGAAGCAGAATGCTTCAACTCCAAACCCCGAAGTCAAGACAGCCACAAACACTCAACCCGTGGTACCGATTCATAAACTGTCATTGCCGAAAAATAATTCGCATCCCAATGCTAGATCAGCCGAAAAAAATATAAGCAAGCCTATACTAGAACGGAATTACGTGGTTGTGTACAAAGGTCCGGATGGGGTGAACGTCAGATCCCAACCAAGCGGTCGGCTTCTGGCAACAGCTTTTGAACAAAACGTCTCCCCGATCACTCGAATATCATCTACACAACAGATCAAAAAGGGCATTCCATGGATCAAGGTTGAAATGACAGGTTGGATGGCGAGACGGATGCTCACCAAGACACGCCCTTATCTGAAAGACATCGGTAATAGCATATCAAAAGTGATATGGGATGGGGGTGGCGATCCAAATGATCGATTCATTTCCCTGAAATCCTCGCCAGATGTATTGTGTATTGTCCAAAAAAATTGCAAAAATATACACAGGCACAGAAGTCGAAACCGGCCGAATCATTACAAGTGGAGACTATGAGTGGACAGCTGCACGGCTTATAGGGTGGATGGCTCTTCGCTCACCTAGAGGAACACAGCTTCTAACACTCAAAAATTAGGGCCTGTCATCAATTAAGCAGGACGCATGCTGAGGCCAAGTGCACACCGGTGAGAAAGTTGCGAGACAGCTTGTCATATCGGGTGGCAATCGCTCTGAACTGCTTGATCTTCGAGAAAAAGTTTTCAATCAGATGGCGCGCTTTATACAATTCCTTGTCGTAAGCGCGTTGGACCAGGCGGTTGCGCTTCGGTGGAATCACCGCTATCGCCCCGCACGCTTCTAACACATCAAGC
>NZ_AFWT01000091.1 GCF_000224065.1 Thiorhodococcus drewsii AZ1 | reverse complement strand
AACCCCTCGACCCAGCGCGCACTCTCTTTCTCTTCGAGCGGACGGCTGGCCGCTTTGTCCTGCCCCAGACGGCCGGGTTCGCGGGCCCAGGTATGCGAATCCAAGAGTCCCAACGGGATCCGATCCGGGGTCACCGCCAGGGTCGGATGCAGATACAGCCCCCAGCGCGATTCGTAGTTGAGCGGCTCCAGGCCATTCATGCGGCCCTTCTTGGTGGTGTAGTCAAGTTCGGTCGTGTCCTGGATGCACAGCACCCGCTCATGGGCGCGCAGGCGTTCCTCGGTACGCTCCACATGCGGCGCCAGCACCCGCTTCGCTGTGACACTATCCTGATCGAGCAGGCGATAGGCCGCGCGCGTCTCGTCCCACCCGCCGCAGGCCGTCGGAATGCTTTCACTCGGCTTCGTACCCAGTTTCCCCAGCACCCGCCGCGAGCGCCGATTCAGGCGGACATCGCCCAGATCGATGGTGCCAAGCTCCTGCTCCAAGGTGCCCAGCGGCAGGTCCTCGGGAAATTCGGGGGCTCGATCAATCGGTTGATTTCGCGCTGTCTCGTGCATTGTTCTCCATCCCAACTGTCGGCGTTCACGTCACAAACAGTGCAACGGAAACCCAGGCGACGAATCCAGTCTTGGGCCGCAATCGAACAAGAAATGTGTGCGAAACTGGTTCGAGATATGGGTAAAGGGATGGGTTATGGTGGAAAAGCTATTTATTCTAATAGGGCGAAGTTTTACACAAGTCGCCTTTCGGGCCTTATATTGGTGGGTGGCGGTTTGTGGTTAGCAAGCCTCCAGGAAAATGAATGACCAATATCGAATAAAGTCATCTATGGAATATCAAGAGAGCAACGCAAAAGGTTACAACAGTATTTGCACTTGGTACGAAGAAGTAAAAAATATTCTGAATATGGCGTCGATTACGTTAGTAAGGCCATTGAAAAAGATAAATTCAAGAAGAATGCGCTGGATGTTGGCTGCGGTTTAGGTCATCTCGTTACACACATCTCCGCTGATCTGTTCATGAGTTGCTGATTTATATAGACAGGCGCTTTTGGGGTGGTCACGCGAAATCAATCACTTACAGACTTATGTGTAATGGTATGGGTTATGCCCCTTTAGAGGAAAAATTCGAAGTTTCTGCTGCATTCATTTGGTTGAGTCACAGAGCTAGGGAGTTTGTCTTTAGATTGAGTTATCCAAGGGGGAGCAAGATCGGCGTAGCCTTTGAACCTTGGTATTGGTTTTATTCAGGAAAAGCACAACCAGTCGTCGGAGGCGACTGAACTCGCTGGCGCTCTTACCTCACCTCAGCTCAAACGTTAGCGCTACCATGGATAATGGAAAGATAAATTGTAAGCGCTTTACTATTTCTCTATTGGCCGGATGTGCTGTAAGCGCGATTACGATGGGGTTTGTTCATGCTTGGTCTGGATATCCAGTCGGGAGGTTTTACAAAAGCTTTGAGGATTTTCCATTTCTTGCTTTGGTCTATTTGGCAATAGAAGTGATAACCACTGTTTTTGTTGCTGTACCAATATTAGTCATGCTTAACCGCGTACAATGGCTTAGAAGGTCAGTGGTTTCAGTTGTCGTTACATTATTGGGTGCCGTATGGGTAATTCCAGTGCTCGGACAACAGCCGCCGCCATATATTCCTATACTTTTCTCTGCTTCCGGCGGCTTTCTTGCAGCTTCCATATTTTGGGTAATGTATGCAAGAGTTAATAAGTAAGTTATGTCGCTCATCCTATTCGATCGGACCCGCTAACGCGCGCCGAATACTTAAGCGTTATGCGTAAAGCCGCACTCGTTAGTTCTATGTGATGCGAGAGCAAGCAGTAACAATCAGAGTTCTTCGAAAAACAGTCCGCTTGTTTGGTTCGTTTGTAGTTATATTCGTCTTGATTGGATTAGGGGGCTATGCGGTATTGGAGTGTCAAGATCGAAACTACGCCGCTGAGTACTTTCGTTTCATGGAGTATGGTGCCGTGTTAGAGTCTCGAAAATGGCATAGCCAAGCGCTTGGTTGCACGTATGCAATCATCTCACTTCCCGGAAATGCTTCTTTTGCACCACCAAAGCAGTGGCTCAACGAAATTGCTTGGTACAAAACGCCAGTGGTGTTCGATAAAGAGGCGAAAAATTATTATTGTCATAACTTAATATGCAACTGTGAAGGTGAGTTGGATTCCAAAACAATAGGTCGATTGAGTAGTCTTTTGAGCAATCCCGGGTCTTTCTACTATTTCCATAATCATCGGTCTCCTCACTCGTATATGTGGCAAGGGGTTATTTATATTTACTCGAAACCCGAGAAATTGGCGGCGATGGTGAGGTTTGGTGATTGAGCGCATAACAAATTGGTCAAGCCGTTCGCCTTTGGCTCACTCGGACCTCCAATTCTCCGCGCCTGGTCGGGCATGGCTTCACCATTCTTGACCGATTAGCCGCTTCATACTGAACGCCTCTTGCCTTGGCATTATGCTCATAATAATTTATGAGTATAAAAATATTTTTCTTTGCTGTGTTGTTCTAGATATTTATGGGAGGCGTTCTCTTGGCTGGTCAATCAGAAATCATCGTTAAACTTGAAACCAAGACAGGGACACTGGAAGGATCTCTTATCATTCCCAATGAAAAAAGGTCGGTGCCAGTCGCATTGATTATTTCTGGATCGGGGCCGACAGACAGAGACGGCAACAATGCTGTAATTGTTACGTCCCGTGTGATTATCTGCCTCGACGGAGCTATCCTTTGTTCCGAGCCCGCGAGGTGCTAGAGCACATGGTCCGCAAAGCCATCGCTCGCGGAACAGCCCACAACCCGGGAGCCTGATTGCCGATGGACATCCGCCTGCACAAAAACGCCCGCACCACTCCGGCGATTCGTCGTGAACTGCAAGCCTCCACGTTGCCGAGCAAGGTCCTCGCCGCCCAGTACAACCTCTCAGTGCAGACGGTGAGAAAGTGGCGACGACGCACGGTGGTCGAAGATGCCTCACGCCGCCCACACCGGCTCTCAACGACGCTCTCGCCCGAGCAG
>NZ_AFWT01000092.1 GCF_000224065.1 Thiorhodococcus drewsii AZ1 | reverse complement strand
AAGCGCTCGATCAACTGAATCGCGCGCCGGTTGCGGCGCGTGTCGCCCAGATCAATCGAGGCCAATTCTTCCGACGCCCAGCCCATCGTGTGCTCCAACATGTCTCAGAAAAAATAGTTCGCTATCGTACACTCAGAGTTCTGTGTAATGGGATGGGTCAAGGCACATTGGCGGATCACCGCCACCTCACCCGCACGCTCGATCCATCCGCGACGGGTGCTCACAGGCTCAACCCGGACTTTTTTTCAACCAGTCCAGCTCCATCTTCAGGCGCCCGATCTCGCTGTAGAGGCGCTCCGGCGCACTCTGATCATCCGCAGGCTTGCGCCCACGTTTGGTTTCGAACAGCGTGCCGGCGTGCTCCTGGCCAATCTCGTTGACGGTTTTTACCCCACGGATGGCCTCCAAGGCCACTTTGGCTTTGAACGCGGCGGCGTAGGTCTTGCGCTTTGCTTCACCCACTTTTGATCAACCCTTTCGTGCCGGCCTGACAACTTAAATGACTGTCCGATTTTCAGGGTCCACTTTAGTCGTCAAAAACTATAAATTATGCATAGTTTTTTGGTTGCAACCATCGGCCTTGATCATCGTTTCGCCCAAAACCCTAAATTAAGGTAGGATATCGCAAAATATAGCATTATAAATCAGCGCATTACGCCTGTACTCCAGTCGTCTATCCCGCAGGTGGACCAATCGATGATCAAGGCCGGACTTTCAGTCCGTTACTCAAACCCACCGGCTTTTAGCCGGTGGTTGTTTAGTTTCACTAAGTCTTCTAGTTAGCTGGCTTTGCAAAATTAAATACAAAATCATAACGTGCTGATAAATAATAACATTATCCGTCAAAAACAACACCATTAAAGATATCGAAAATATTCTTTTTTCTAGATGGTCATGCATTGTTAGTAAATAAACAAATACACTCAGAAAAATGAATCCATAATCTATATAAAGCATTAGAATATCATTATGAACAAGAATGTTGTTTTTATAGATATCTGCAAGAGTATTTATCGAAGCTCCACCACCTAAACCAAAAAAAAGAAATCATAAAAATTATAATTGACAGCGTTAAGCAGCGACTCCCAAATAAATTGTCTTCCTTGCGAAACAGCATCGGCTGATTTTTCTGTTAAATCAAGTATTAACGTATCATATTGACCTTGGCTAAATTGAATAGATATAAAAACATATAAAACCGTAATCGGCGTTACAATATATGACTTCGTTACGATCTTTCTGATTTTTTCAGGCAAAATTATAATTGCAAAAACAACAAATATCGAAAGAAGAGCGACGCGCTTCAGCGTGACAAATGTTAAAATTACGCTAATAAAAAATAAAAATATTTTTTTGTGAGCAGAAAATATACTGCGAGCATTCCAAAACAAAAAGAAAATGTGCTTTCCCATGAGGATTGAGAGTCCATGAAAGAATAATGAATCGCCCTCCCAAAGGCTCCCGAATTAATAACCTGCATCAAAACAAGAAAAAATAAAATCAAAACCAAAAAAAATTCGTTGATTTTTATTCTTGAAAAATCAAATATAGTAAAAGAAAAAACATAAACAAATAAAAAATAAGATTGTTTAAAAGAGTAAAACCCATGAGAAATACTTGTTGCAAGCGCAAAAAATAGAAGAAAGTAAAATGGGGTCAAATCTTTATTATAAGATATTTTTGGGCCCTTAATTAAAAGCCAAACAAAAAACAGCCAGACAGGTGCTGTATAAAGCGCATACCTCAAAAAAATCATCCCTGAACTAGATATTATTAATAATAACAAAATTAAATAATAAGGTATCTTCTCGTTGCCTGATTTTTCATTTTCAATAATCATAATAGTACCCCCCCCGGCAGAGCCGGGGGCTTTGAATTCGTGAGTCGCTCGAAGCGGCGAAGGGTCGCTAACGCGACCCTAAATCAGGGCGTCGATCATCCTTCGGGCCAGTCGTCTTCTGTAGGATGGATGTCAAGTCCCCTAAGATTATAGCCATCTAATGTGATATCCGGACATTAAAATTGAGCAGCATATCGCGTTTCCGGAAGATGGATGAACGAGATGACACGTTCTGTGCGATGTTGCAGAGACTTCAGTGCTGAATGCAATCTATTTTCAGGTCGCGCTTATTTTTGATCGGCTGCCGACGAAGTTGCTTGTCCTTGATCTCTTCCCAGACATGCTCATCGGGATTACGCTCTGGACTGTATGTTGGGAGATAATGCAGGCGGATTTGATGGCGATGCTTGCACTCAAATTCACGCACCATTCGCGAACGATGAAATGGCGCGCGATCCACAATCAAAATCAGTGGCCGCGTTCTCTTCTCCATCAGTTGCTTAAGAAAATGAATGTACTCTTTAGAGGCAATGGACTTCTCTGTTACGTGATATCTCAACTCTCCTTGAGCCGTGATATACCGAGCTAATACCAATTTTTCGGTTTTTACTCGCCGACAATGGCGAAGTTTTCCGTCAGCAACGATCGTAGGTCACCACGATATTGGTTCGGGTGACGAAAGAAATTCTCGCAAGCCGCTTTGAAGTCGGCGAACGACTCAAAATAGCGGTTATAGAGCACTATCTTTTAAAATACTTCCAGAATCGCTCGATCAGATTGAGGTTTGGCGCATAGGGCGGAAGAAAGAGCAATTGCACGCGTGATGTCTCCAAGTGCTTACGAACCGCCTTGGAGCGATAGTAGCGAGCATTGTCGCAAATCACGTGAATCACCGCCGCGTCTGGATGCCGCTGCTCGATTTGCTGCAGCAGAGCGATGGTCGAGACGGCATTGATGCTGTCGTCGAAGCGGACAACGGGTTCGAGGCACT
>NZ_AFWT01000093.1 GCF_000224065.1 Thiorhodococcus drewsii AZ1 | reverse complement strand
CGCAAGGGCGATGGCGAGCCTGGTGTGAAGAGCATTTGGCTCGGACTGCAGCGCATCAGAGACGTGGCAGCCGGGATCAAATACGCCAAAGAATCTCATGACTTATGAAGATGTGTGTAATGAGATGCCTTCAAAGCCCTGGCCTCAGCGGCGCGCGCCTTTGGCGCGTCCGCTGGAGGCGCATGTTATGCGCAACGCTTATTTATCAACCCATCCTGCTGGCGAGCATATGTGCAATATTTGATTGATTTCATCAAATACCATTCTCCCGTGATCACGCGATGTTGCACAATCGGCTTCAGGTGGAGTTTCGCCGCTAGTTACGGAAAGATTAACATATCCGCTATCAACACGAATTTCTGGTTTATTCGTTGATTGTATAGAGCTTATCGCGCCAACTGCATCTATGTCAGCACCTGCATAATTTGGCGAACCTCCTTGATCCGGAAGCAAGTCTACCAATTTAACATATGTATAGCTTTCGCCTTCTACTACTCCAACACCAATAAATTGATCTATGTCTATACCGTAGGTCCCACCTGATGTATCACCGACCGATATCCAGTTTCCTAAATCTGTTTTTATATACACTTCTGTTGGTTCTATAGCCGGCCCTTCCTCAAATATCCATAAATCCGCAGAGACATCTCCGGATGTCGTAAGGGAGTTATCTGTGAATTTTAAAATTATTACTCCCGCATTACCAAGAGATACGGTTCCATCACCCTCGTGACCAAAAGTGTAATCAGGAGGGCCTAACGCAGTTTCTGGAATGTTATAAGGATAAGCAACCCCAGCAGTCGGCGAATATTCGATCACCTCGTCCGCAAAAGATGATGCACCGCCCGGAAATTCAACGCCCCCTATCTCCTCTGCATAAACAGGGAATAAAAAATTAAGTAAAACTATCATCATCGCGTATGACATGTATCGCATTAGCTTCTCCATAAATTGAAAATGCTGGATTTTTCTCATTGATGGTTCCTGCGCATAACGCCGCAAACACCGGAGGCAAAACCGGAGCGGAGCGAAGATTTTGACTTCCGTGTGATTTGCCTTGTTATGTAAAACTTTCATTTGAAGCAATGATGCACGAAAGTGCGTCTACAAATTCACTGAATTGTTGTTCAATTATTGTAAGAGGAGGGTCGATTCTAAGAAAAGAACCTCTATTACAAACAATATACCCTCGCTCTATCAAGTCATCGTATATCTTACTTGTGATTCTCTCGCTCGCTAAATCGATAGCAAACATCAAACCTCTACCACGAATTCCAATAGCAACCTTTCCATCGACAAGAGATTCGAGTTGCGCATGGAATTTCACTCCTTTCTTTCGTGCACCTTCGATTAGATTTTCGTCTGTTATTGTCTGAATTACTTCCCTGACCACTGCTGCAGCTAATGGATCATTTTGATGCCCTTGCATATAGTCAAATGACGATTCTTGCAACTCACTAGCTATTTCTTTATTTACAATAGCCACACTAACAGGGTAGCCATTACCGACACCTTTGCCAACGGCAATCATATCTGGCTCAATGTCGTAGTGTTGATATCCAAACCACTTTCCCGTTCTTCCAATGCCTGTAGTTACCTCATTAGCTATTACTTTGCCTTTGTTTTTCCTGACGATGGAAACTATTTTTTTAATCAACGCCTTGGGTGGAAATCTAACGAAGCCAGACGCACTTCCTGGTTCAAAAACAAATTCGGAAATATTCTCAGGAATACTTAGAAGTGCCTTACAAGAAGAATCACAAGCATTCTTACTGGGGCATGTTTCGCACTTTTCCCAATTGAAACTATACCAATTTTTCTCTCGATCAATGACGGAACTATAGGAACCAAGATATGCATCATGGAGCGTTAGAGTTTTGTGCTCTTTACCAGACAAAGTTCTTGATATTTGCCGTAAAATTTCAATCGCTTCACTTCCAGAGCTGAGAAATACACATTTTCCAGACTCAAAGTTAGTTAGATTTAACAGCGAATTTGCCACACTATCAACTATTTCACTAGAGTAGCAAAACCCAACGTGCATGATTCGATCGATCTGATCTTTGATTGCATCGTTAATTCTTCTGTTTTTGTGCCCCAGTGCGGCACACCAAACACCAGACTCCAAATCCATGTATCGTTTCTCATCGGAATCAAATAGATATACGCCGTCACTTCTTATGATATTTGGGATTTTTAGTTGGTGACCGGTGCAGTCAAGAATGTTTTTCATTTCCCCGCCTCCTCTCATTGTCTTGGACTTTTTTCACATAACGTAAGGCTAAGGCGACTCAAATTGCGCTTGCAAAAAAGCAAAAAAAGCCCCTGAACTCGATGCGCGGTTTGGGGTCGCCTTGAGCCTTTTGTTAGACAAATTACAATGTGCCAATGGCTATTTTTTTTGTGGTTCGGGCGCCTGAGCTTTTTCACGGTGAATATCGAAAGTTCTTTATTAAACTCGAATATATTCCGCCAGACTTCTGGACTATATCATCTACTATATATTGTCGAATTCGTACTAGCTCGTATATGTCTTCATTGAAGTCAAGGCTTACACCATCCCATTACACAGAACTCTGAGTGTACGATAGCGAACTATTTTTTCTGAGACATGTTGGAGCACACGATGGGCTGGGCGTCGGAAGAATTGGCCTCGATTGATCTGGGCGACACGCGCCGCAACCGGCGCGCGATTCAGTTGATCGAGCGCTTGGCTGAGCATCCGACGGCGAGTATTCCGGGGGCCTGCAACGGCTGGTCGGAGACGCAGGCGGGCTATCGGTTTCTCGGCA
>NZ_AFWT01000094.1 GCF_000224065.1 Thiorhodococcus drewsii AZ1 | reverse complement strand
GATCTTGAGCTTGTCGCGCCCGCGATTGCAGAACACGAACACCTGGCTCGAGAAGGGGTCGGCCGCGAGCACATCGACCACCAGGGCCGCCAGCCCGTCGATCTGCTTGCGCATGTCGGTCGCCCCGGCGGCCAAATAGACTTGCCTCTGTCCCCCGAGCCTGATCATGCCGCCAGGGACTCTTGGAGCACCGCCAAGACGCGGCGCAGTGTCCTGGGTTCGAAGTCGGCACCGACCTCCAGGCGCAAGCCATTGGCCAGAACCAGGGTCAGCGCCGGCCCCGCCACTGGCTCGGGAATCGCGTGCAGCTCGACAGGCACCCAGCGAACCGCTCGCCTTCGCCCTGGCGTGTTTCATGATCACCGGGATTCGCAGCCTCACGCAGCTGCTCGCGCCACCGATGAAAGCTCGTCACCGAGATGCCCTGCTGGGCGCAATACGCTGCCTGGGTCAGACCACTCTTTGGCCAGCCCTCGACAATGGATTGCCACTGCTCGCGTGTGCGCCGTCGATCTGCCATGCTGAAACTCCTGTCGTGGTGGAATGGAATTTCATCTTGCAGACTCGATTCTGGGCGGGATAGATGTAATTGGCCGGACGCTTACCACGGATACGCACCGCGATTTGGACGGGTATGAGCTCCAAGAGCTATTGGCACCTGTCCCGATCGCTGGGCACGCAAACCGGGATGACCAATGACTGGCTTAAAGACCAGGGCTTGATCAGCATTCGCGATCAGTGGATGAAAGCGCATGGCTATGCCTGAAGTCCTCGTGTGCTCCCTTCTTGTGAACCGCCTAGTGCGGACCCGCATGCTAGGTGGTGTGGGGAGGGCGGGCCAGGGCTTTGAAGGTCACATATAGTGACTCCGCACACTCATTGAGTCCAAGGCATTGCCAGTGTTGATTCGCCCCCCTGTGGGCGCTGTCAGGCCCCTACATTGCTGACAGTCTGCTTGTTTTTGACCACGCCCTGGAGACTCCCTGTGCTGACCTCGTTGCGCGATCGCTTTGCCACGCATTTTCCGATTCCTACCATGGCCCGTGCACTGCTGGAGCGCAGTTTTCATCCGGAGCGACTCAACGCCTGGTTCAAGACGGTGGCGCAGGGGCAGTACAACCGCAAGCAGCTGTTCTCGACGCTGTTCGAGCTGATGATGCAGGTGGTCACGCGTCAGCAACCCTCGGTGCATGCGGCTTATCAAGGGGCGCCCGAGCCGATTCCGGTCTCGCTCAAGGCGGTCTATGACACGCTCAACGGTCTGGAGCCGGAGATCGCCTCGGCGCTGGTCGATGACAGCGGCGAGCAGGCCACGTCGATGATCACCGCCCTTGGGGGAAGCCGTGAGCCGCTGGTGAGCGGCTACCGAGTCAAGATCCTCGATGGCAATGCCTTGGGCGGACGTGAGCACCGCCTCCAAGAGAGCCGCGGGCAGTGTGCCGCCCCCTTGCCGGGCAAGGCGCTGGCGGAGCTCGAGCCGGCGCTGGGACTGATTACGCACCTGATCGCCGAGCCCGATGCCTATACTCAGGAGCGGGCACTGCTGCCCCAGTTGGAGAGCGCCATTGAGGCCGGAGATCTGTGGATCGCCGATCGTAATTTCTGTGTTGCCTCCTGGATCTGGACACTGCATCAGCGCGAGGCAGCCGTGCTGGTGCGCGAGCACCAGCAGATCCCGCTCCATTCGCTTGAGCCATTGCGCCCGGTCGGGCGTAGCGAGCAGGGCGTGCTCAGCGAGCAACGCGTGACAATCACTGCCCCCGACGGGCAGCAACGCCTGGAGTTGCGCCGCATCCGCCTGGAGCTGAGCGCGCCGACGCGCGACGGTGAGACACAGCTGTACGTTCTGACGACCCTGCCCGCCGCAGTGGTCGACGCCGCGCAGGTAGCCACGCTTTACCACAAGCGCTGGAGAGTGGAAGAAGCCTTTTTGCATGTGACCACCGAGCTGCGCTGCGAGCTCGAGACCCTCGCTTATCCGTCTGCGGCCCTGTTTGGATTGGCCATGGCTATCGTTGCCTACAACGCCTTGGCCGTGCTCAAGGCGGCGCTGCACCAGGTCCATGGCGCTGAGACCATCGGCACCGAGCTCTCGGGCTATTACATCGTCAACGAGATGGGTCGCGTTAGCGAGAGCCTCGAGACCCTGGTCGAGCCCGAAGATTGGGCCGTCTTTCAAACGCTCACCACCGAGGCCATAGCCGCCTGGCTGCTCGCCACAGCACAGCACGTCCAGCTGCGTAAGTACCGCAAGCATCCCCGTGGACCCAAGAAACCCACCCCGGCCCGCACGCACGACCCCGCCAATCCTCATGTCTCCGTCGCGCGCGTGCTTGCACAGCGTCAGAAGGCCAAGAAAATGGCCTGAGCCTGAGACAGTATGGGTAAATGGCGGCGTCACGAATTGTGACCTTCAAAGCATCCCATTACACAGAACTCTGAGTGTACGATAGCGAACTATTTTTTCTGAGACATGTTGGAGCACACGATGGGCTGGGCGTCGGAAGAATTGGCCTCGATTGATCTGGGCGACACGCGCCGCAACCGGCGCGCGATTCAGTTGATCGAGCGCTTGGCTGAGCATCCGACGGCGAGTATTCCGGGGGCCTGCAACGGCTGGTCGGAGACGCAGGCGGGCTATCGGTTTCTCGGCAGTGAAACCTACGA
>NZ_AFWT01000095.1 GCF_000224065.1 Thiorhodococcus drewsii AZ1 | reverse complement strand
CCACCTCGAAGAGACCCATCTCACCAAGCCCGAGCGCCTCGAGCGACTGTTCGCGCTGTTGACGCTGACCACCCTGTGGGCGGTTCATGCCGGTGTCTGGGCGCACGAGCAACAGCCGATTCGCCAAAAAAAACACTCGAGCGCCCTCAGTTCAGCTTCTTTCGCTATGGACTCAACCTCCTTCAGCGCCTCATCACCCTGCAGGCCAGTTTCGCTGCCGAGTTGCTCTGCGTCCTCGGTTTCATGCTCGATGGGCGACCGTTCAACGTCCAACATGACATGAGGCGCGTGCTGTATTAGCTGGGGAAGCTATTCGTTTTGTACTGTGCTGAGGCGCGGCGGAATTTGCATCCGAGTTAATTCGCTTTGTTAAGCGTCTTTATTTTTATAGCCATATCGCCCAGTCGCCGTAATCATATGTTCCACTACCATGATGCAATTTCCCCTCATCCTGTAACTGTCTCAAAGCGTCACGCATTCGGAACAGAATTTCAGGCTCAATATTTAGCGTGTGATGCGCGGGAAAAACCTGCTTCACTGGCAGAGCCGAAATCCGCTCCAGAGAGTTGAGGTACGCCTCTGGATCAGTGGACGGAAAGTAGGCGAACAGCGTGTCCTTATAAACCAAATCGCCGGTAAAAAGATATCCACGCTCTTTTTCCCAAAAACACATATGCCCCGGCGAATGGCCGGGCGTATGCACTATTTGGACAGAGCGACCGCCGATATCTATCAACTCATCACCCTTTAGCACCTTGGTTGGCTGACCCTGAAATAATTCATAGTTATTTACATCATAGCCTTCCGGCAGATCGCAGCGGTCAACAACCATGCCTCTAATCTGCTCTATTGTCAGAGGAAATCCACCACCAAGCCAAGTCAACTCATTTTCATGAGCGTAAAAGTCGGGAAAATATTTATGACCGCCAATATGATCCCAGTGAATATGAGTCGCTATAGACACAATTGGCTTATCAGTCAACTTTGCGATTTGCTCGTGAATATCACAGATCCCCAACCCCGTATCAATCAGCAAACTGCGCTCAGACCCATTCAAGAGATAACAATGCGTTTCTTCCCAGTGCCGGTATTCGCTTATGATATAAGTTTCGTTATCGACTCGATCTATCTTAAACCAATCATTCATGCGACCATATCTTCATCGATTTCTCAGGATGCCTAACGCTCCGCATAACCCGACTGAGCCGCATCGCGGCGAAGGTCGGAGTTAATGCGGTTGTTAGCCATAATATTGCTCCCTATGACAGTTAGGGCACAATGCAATCGTGTTTTCAATAGTATCTTCACCACCTTTTGATAATTGAACGCGATGATGTACTTCTAAATAAGGGAGCCCATTTGTCCTTTTGTTGAACGGAGCTTTTTTTCCACAAATTCCACATAGCCCCTTAGCTTTCTCAAGAACCTCTGCCACTACATCAGGATTTCTATTGTAAATAGTTACTTCAACGGTTTTCTTCTCGGGTTTCCTTTCCGCGCTATTGAGTCTCTTTTGTCTGTCGCTCTCTGAGAGTTTTAAAGATCTAAGAACCTCTTCCTCAAAATTTTTTAAGACATCTTCTAGCAGGAAGCTCCTTGGAATATAACTATTTAATATAGACACCACTTCTTCTTTTAGTGGGCTTTGAAATGAAACACCTTGCCTACAAAAATGTCTTTTAAAGACAGACCAGCGTTGATCACCCTTCGCTTTAGGAAGGCTTTTGCTTATTTTATTTTCAGGAAGCTCTACAAATTCAGGTAATTTTGAATAGTCTTCCAGCTTCATTCTGTGGGGCCTTAGGCTCTTTGAGTCATGATAGTGACCGACTATCTCAAACACCCCACACAACTCAAAATAATTATTCTTCTTTCTTTTTTGAATTATGAAAACGCGGTCACCAATATTTGTTTGCTCTTGCTTGTATTTTTGGGAAACCCCATAGCCAGTCTTAAAATTAAAGCTTTCCGCGTTGTCGGGGCCATGATAAGCGTAATAATAGGTGACCATACGTAGGTGTCTCTCTTATATGGCTAACGACGCAAATCAGCCGAGCCGTAAGGAGCGGTAGCGACTGAAGGCATCGGCTGGATTTGCTTTGTTATGCGATCTACATGAAATATATGTCACTTTGTTTTAATGGCATACATATTGAGTGTGCCTCACCTCAGTACAGTATATTTCAAATTAAGCTTTTGATTATAATGGCATCGTCTTGAGACTCTGCCCCAACGTCACGATGCCCGAAACCCGCACTGTCAGACTGCTCCGAACCCTGCTTGCCACTCACCTGGACTGGCATGGCTCTCGTCTCGATTTTCTCGCCCGTTTCATCCTGGCCGTCCTGCAAGTGCGCTCGGTCAACCTGGCCCGCCTGGCGCCGGTGCTCTCGAGCCGCGCGAAGCCCAGTTCGAACTACATCCGGTTACAGCGCTTCATGCGCTCCTTCGCGATGGATCAGTCGGACATCGCCCGCACGGTTGGCGATCTCCTGCCCGCGCAGCAGCCATGGGTGCT
>NZ_AFWT01000096.1 GCF_000224065.1 Thiorhodococcus drewsii AZ1 | reverse complement strand
TGTTCGGGCCTCTCGACGGGGAGATTGGTCAGCAGCAGCCACTCGAGCGGGTCATCGTTGCTGGGAGGGTCGATCTCCGTGGCCAAGAGCGCGGTGACAGTGACCTTGCTGAGCCGACGGTCGCGACGGTACGGGGCCTTCAAGGTCACACGCACCGCCTTGAGGTGCTGCTCGACGGGACGGGCCGGTTTGCCGTGTCCGCCCGGGCGCGTAAAAGAGATCGTGGTCAGCACCGGCGCGTCCGCCAGCGCCTCGCGCAGAGTGCGTCCATCGCTGAGCCGACGTTCATGATACTGACCCCGCACCAGCCAATCGGCCCCGTGATCGGGACAAGGGGCTTCGACGAACAGGTCGTAGAGATCGCCCTCGCGGTCAGCGATGTAGGTCAGGCGCGTGTCGGGCAGGGCCTCGGCCAGGGCGTTGACCTGCGCGAACCCCTCGACCCAGCGCGCACTCTCTTTCTCTTCGAGCGGACGGCTGGCCGCTTTGTCCTGCCCCAGACGGCCGGGCTTGCGGGCCCAGGTATGCGTGTCCAGGACGCCCAACGGGATCCGATCCGGGGTGACCGCCAGGGTCGGATGCAGATACAGCCCCCAGCGCGATTCGTAGTTGAGCGGCCCCAGGCCATTCATGCGCCCCTTCTTGGTGGTGTAGTCAAGTTCGGTCGTGTCCTGGATGCACAGCACCCGCTCATGGGCGCGCAGGCGTTCCTCGGTACGCTCCACATGCGGCGCCAGCACCCGCTTCGCTGTAACACGATCCTGATCGAGCAGGCGATAGGCCGCGCGCGTCTCGTCCCACCCGCCGCAGGCCGTCGGAATGCTTTCACTCGGCTTCGTACCCAGTTTCCCCAGCACCCGCCGCGAGCGCCGATTCAGGCGGACATCGCCCAGATCGATGGTGCCAAGCTCCTGCTCCAAGGTGCCCAGCGGCAGGTCCTCGGGAAATTCGGGGGCTCGATCAATCGGTTGATTTCGCGCTGTCTCGTGCATCGTTCTCCATCCCAACTGTCGGCGTTCACGTCACAAACAGTGCAACGGAAACCCAGGCGACAAATCCAGTCTTGGGCCGCAATCGAACAAGAAATGTGTGCGGAACTGGTTCGAGATATGGGTAAAGGGATGGGCTCAACGCGGAGGCCGGAGCCGTAAACATCACAACACGCCGACCGACGCACTGGACCGAAAGGGACGTCCGAGACGAGATCGGTGAGGACAATTACATCAAACCACTCCCCGCCTTTCTGGGGTTCGACACACCCGTCCTGGCTTGCGAATCGCCGGCGCGAACATGCGGCAGCTGGAAATCTGCTCGGATAACAATGAGCCGACCGGAAAACGCGAAGTAAATCCCGATGTCCGATCGTAGTGGGGACGGGCGCTCACCCACCGTCCCCACCACGCATCATCAAAGCGTGCCTATAGAGCTAAAAGACAAGAGGAGACCGAGTACGAAGGCTGCCGCAAAAATGGCTGGCAGCAGACTTCCACCAAGGTTCAGGATGGATCGAATCATCGATTTAAATACCTCATGCATGGCGTGGCTGACCTACCTGGAGTAGCTGTTGAAGCACTCCTTTCCTGCCTTGAAATACAAATGATAACTGTTATCATTTAAAGGCACAACCACCTTCACCAAAGCCGGATCCACATCATGAGCATTCACACCGAACACGCCTCAGCAAATGACGAACAACCTCCTGAGCGGCCACAAGATCGCACCAGCGGTGCAGAGTCAACACGACCGCTCAGCGTCTACAGTGCTGAATTACTCGGCTCAGACCCGGAGCTGACCATCCTCCACGCCGGTGAACGCTATCGGCTGCGACGCGCCCGCTCCGGACGGCTCGAGCTGATCGGTCCTGATACGCTGCCACAACACGCCCTACTAAAGTGGACCCTAAAAATCGGACAGTCATTTAAGTTGTCAGGCCGGCACGAAAGGGTTGATCACAATGGGTGAAGCAAAGCGCAAAACCTACGCCGCCGCGTTCAAAGCCAAAGTGGCCTTGGAGGCCATCCGTGGGGTGAAAACCGTCAACGAGATTGGCCAGGAGCACGGTGTGCACCCGGTTCAAGTTGGGCAATGGAAGAAGGAGATCTTGGAGCACGCCGGCACGCTGTTCGAGACCAAACGGGGGCGCAAACCTGCGGATGATCAGAGTGCGCCGGAGCGCCTCTACAGCGAGATCGGGC
>NZ_AFWT01000097.1 GCF_000224065.1 Thiorhodococcus drewsii AZ1 | reverse complement strand
CCACCGCACGCGGACTCAGATTCTGCGGCGGCAGCAACTTCGCTACGATTGCCGCTCGGCGTTCTTCGGAATACGCACTCATCACTCAGTTCCTCTCGCCCCCAGATGTGTTAAGAAAGATAGCAGGGGCAGGTGACACTTATCCTGACACTGAGGGGAACGGACGGGGCGCGTGCTCTACTCGGTCTTCAAGGAGGTCGGTTTCGCGACCTCTCTGCGCGATGGCCCCTATGCCGACACGGGTTTGGGGCAGGCATTCCGTCAGGCCGACAAGGCCGCCCCGGGGCAGGCCGCCATCATCGATTTCGCGAGCTATTTCCCTTCCTACGAAGCACCCGCTGGGTTCGTCTCGGCCCCCGTTCTGAATGCCCAGGGCCAGAGGCTGGGGGCGGTCGTCTTCCAGTTTCCGATCGGGGAACTGAACGCGATCATGACCGAGCGCCAGGGTTTGGGGGTGAGCGGCGAAACCTATCTGGTGGGCGGCGACCATCTGATGCGTTCGGATTCCTTCCTTGATCCGATCCATCATTCGGTGCTCGCCTCCTTCCGGAACCCCCAGACCGGGCAGGTGAGAACGGTGGCGGTCGACGAGGCATTGGCCGGGGAGTCCGGAGCGCAGATCGTCATCGACTACACTGGCAACCCGGTGTTGTCCGTCTATCGTCCGCTGTCGGTCGGCGACACCACCTGGGCGTTGCTGGCGGAGATCGACGAAGCCGAGGCCTTCGCTCCGATCCGGCAAGTACGGCGTCTGACCCTGGGCGTCCTGTTCCTCGCGGTCGTCGCCATCGTCCTTCTGGCGCTGCTGGAGAAACGCGCGATCACCAGACCGCTCGGCGGGGAGCCCGGCGATATGCGCCGCATCGCCGAGGCGATCGCCGATGGCGATCTGACGCTCGAACTGCTCCAAACCGCCCGGGAGTCCGGCGTCTATGCGGCCTTGCGCCGCATGAGCCATACGCTGCGGCGGATGGTCGCTCAGGTCGCCGAGATATCCGATGGTTTGGCGACGACGGCCGAGGAGACCTCCAACATCAGCGATCAGACGAGCCGCAGCATCGGCGAGCAGGAGCGCGATACCTCGGTCGTCGCCACCGCCATCACCCAGATGTCGGCCTCGGTGCAGGAGGTGGCCAGGCACGCGGAGGAGAACTCCCAGGCCTCCCGCTCGGCCGTTTCCGAGACCGAGCGCGGGCGCCAGATCGTCTCCGAGACCATCGCCGACATCCAGGGACTGGCCGAGAGGATGGAGTCGATCACGGCCGTGATCGGATCCGTCGCCGACAGCAGCGCCCGGATCGAGACGGTGGTCGAGGTGATCCGCAACGTCGCCGAGCAGACCAACCTGCTCGCCCTGAATGCGGCGATCGAGGCCGCGCGAGCCGGGGAGCAGGGCCGAGGCTTCGCCGTCGTGGCCGATGAGGTCAGGTCCCTGGCGCAGAAGACCCAGGAATCGACCCGGCATATCGAGGAGATGATCGGTGCGCTGCAGCGTCACTCGACTCAGGCCGCCTCCGAGTCGCAATCCGGACGGGACGCGACGCACTCGGCCGCGGTGGCCGCGAGCCGGGCCGGAGATGCGCTTGAGACGATTCTCCAGGGAATCCACCGAATCTCCGACATGAACCTGCAGATCGCCAGCGCGGCCGAGGAGCAGTTCCAGGTTGCCGAGGAGATCAACACCAATGTCACCCATATCGGCATCGCCGCCGAGCGAACCTCGGGAGGGGCGCGCGAAACGGCGGAGGCCAGTCATCAGCTCGCGGTCATGGCCGAGCGGCTGCGGGCACTGATGGCGGAATTCAGATTGCCTTCCGTATAGGTGCTACATCCCGTGTGATTATGTGCCTTGACGGAGCTATCCCTTGTTCCGAGCCCGCGAGGTGCTAGAGCACGTGGTCCACAAAGCTATCGCTCGCGGAACAGCCCACAGCCCGGGAGCCTGATTGCCGATGGAAATCCGCCTGCATAAGAACGCGCGCACGACCCCAGCGATTCGTCGTGAACTGCAAGCCTCCACGTTACCGAGCAAGGTCCTCG
>NZ_AFWT01000098.1 GCF_000224065.1 Thiorhodococcus drewsii AZ1 | reverse complement strand
TCAGATCGCTCTTGGCATAGCCGGTGACGTCCGAGGCCGTGGCGGTGTTGACGAAGGCGCCGTCCTGGAAGGTGAAGCTCAGGTCGGCGATGTCGTCGGCGTTGGCATGCGCGGTGGCGCTGCCGGTCAGGGTGGCGGTGACGACGGTGTCGCTGGTGCGCACGAAGCTGGCGCTCAGGCCCGCCGGGACGTTGGTGGCGTGGATCTTGTCGCTCAGGTCGGCGGCGAAGGTGTCGTCGCTCAGGGTGATGGTGATCGCAGTGCTGATGGTGCCGTCGTTGGCGGGGGCTTCAACGAAGGTCGCGGCGCTGTAGGTCAAAGCGGGGATCGGCGTGATTCCCAATACCTTAATGCCGTTTCCGGTGGTATCGCTGATATCCCCGCCGGTGATTGGGCCGTTCCAATCGTCTGCAACCGCCAGATTGTATGTGATGCTGTCGGAAGACTGGGTGCCGTTGGCGTTGAGCAGCGCATCAACGTCTGTCTTGTCCGCGCCCGAGAGGGTGGCGGAGAAGGTGGTGGCGTCGGTGATCTCGACATCGCTGGCGGTGGTCAGCGTGAAGGCGGCGCTGCTGCCGCCGGCGCCCGTGAAGGTGAGCGTGGAGAGATCGATATCGTTGGTGGCGCCATCTTGGTGGACGAAATTGGTACCCGTCACCTCTAGCACGCCGGTCGAGACATCGTAGGTGGCGCTGGTGATGGTTGGCGTCTGGGTATTGCTGACCGTCACGGTGCTGGTGGTGATCGAGGTGTCTCCATCCGTGACAGCGGTATCCCAATCATCGGCAGCGGCCAGATTGAACGCGGCGCTTGAGCCGGCCGAGGTGGTGCCGTCCTGGTTGAGCAACCCCTCGACATAGAGCTGGTCGGTCGCATTGAGCGTGACCGAGAAGGCGGTGTCGCTGCTGGCGGTGACGTTGGCGGAGGTCAGCGTATATGTCTGGCCGCCCTCGCCGGTGAGGGTGAGTTTGGAGACGTCAATGGTGTCACCGCTGGTGATGTCGGCGGCGATCACCGAGAGGACATTGGTACTGGAGTCGTAGGTCGCGGAAGTGATGCTCGGGGCGCTGTTGGATGGGACATTCTCGAAGTAGTAGAGGGTGCCATCGCTTACGCCGACCAGGACATCGAGATCGCCGTCGCCGTCGAGGTCGGCTAAGGTCGGGCTGGCTTTGGAACCCACTTCGCTGAGGCCGAAGGGGTTGGTCTGGACGCTGGCGAAGGCCGCCGAGCTGACGCTGCCGGTGTTCTCGAAGTAAAAGTTCTGGCCATAGGAATTACCGATGAGCGCATCGAGATCGCCGTCGCCGTCGAGGTCGGCAAAGGTCGGAGTGGCAGAGTAGCCAACATTGGTCAGGCCGAAGGGATCGGTCTGGGTGTTGGCGGCGAAGGCGTCGAAGGCGGCGCTGGTGGCGCTGCCGGTGTTCTCGAAGTAGAGGGTGCCATCCTGAGCGCCGAACAGGACATCGAGATCGCCGTCGTCGTCGATGTCGGTGAAGGTCGGAGCGGCAGCGTAGCCAACATTGGTCAGGCCGAAGGGATGCTTCTGGGCGCTGGCGAAGGCGGCGCTGGTGGAACTGCCCGTGTTTTCGAAATAGAGGCTGTCGCCAAAATACTCACCGATGAGTGCGTCGAGATCCCCGTCGCCGTCGAGGTCGGCAAAGGTCGGGTTGGAACGGTTGTCCACGTCGCTGAGGCCGAAGGGATTGGTCAGGGCACTGGCGAAGGCGGCGCTGGTGGCGTTGCCGGTGTTCTCGAAGTAGAGGCTGTTGCCAGCTTTATTACCGATGAGCGCATCGAGATCGCCGTCGCCGTCGAGGTCGGCAAAGGTCGGAGTGGCGAAGGAACCCACGTCGCTGAGGCCGAAGGGGTTGGTGACTGGGGTTTGGAAGCTGGGCAGCGCCGGTGCCGGATCGCTAAAGTCGATGCTCAGATCGCTCTTGGCATAGCCGGTGACGTCCGAGGCCGTGGCGGTGTTGACGAAGGCGCCGTCCTGGAAGGTGAAGCTCAG
>NZ_AFWT01000099.1 GCF_000224065.1 Thiorhodococcus drewsii AZ1 | reverse complement strand
CCAGGCGGCGCAGTCCGATCCCCGGCGCGGGCGCCACTGGCACCTGGCCCGGCTCTATCTGGGGCCGACCGGCGGCGGCGCGCTCGCGGGCAAGGGGTTGCCCAAACGCAGGCTCGCCAGCGAGACCTGCGCGGACCAGTTCCTGGACAGCGAGCGTGGCGAGGTCCCGGTCGCCCGGCGCGCCGAGTTCGTCGGTCGCCGCCGTCAGATCCAGTCCGTGCTGCGCGCCTTCCGCGACGGGTCTCCCGGTGTGCTCGTCCAAGGGATGGGCAGCCTCGGCAAGTCGAGCCTATCCGCACGCATCGCCAGCCGCCTGACCGGGCACCGCACGGTGGTCATCTTCGGCGATTATGACGCCCTGACCATCCTCGACCGACTGCTCGAGGCCGTCCCGGTCCAGCAGCGCCAAGTCGCCCGCGACACCTGGCGCGAGGCCGTGCTGGCAGACCCGGGCGCACTGACCGAGGCACTGGAAGACCTGCTGGAAGGCCCGCTGGACGCCGACCCCGTGCTGCTCGTCGTCGACGACCTGGAGTCCGTCCTCGAGACACCGGCGCCATCCGCGCCACTGACTCCCGTGCAGCCGGACTACCGTGTCCCGCTGGCCGCCGTCCTGACCGCCTTCGCCCGCGCGTCGACCGCGTCGCGTCTGCTGCTGACCAGCCGCTACCGCTTCACCCTGTCGGACAGCCGTGGCCGTGACCTGGCCGAGGCACTCGACCCTGTCCCGCTGCGCCCGATGGACGGGCTGGAGCGCCGCAAACAGCTCGGTGCCACCGCGCGCACGGCCAAGACCGCCGAGCCGACGACCGCGCGCTGGCTGTTCGACACCGAGCAGGACGCCAGGCGGGCGCAGGCCGAGGTGCTGCGGCCATCCCTGGAGAGGCTCGACGCCTACGGCGCCGAGCCGTCCCATGGTCTCCTGCTGATCGCGGTGGATTGCGCCGAGCTTATTGGTGACATCAAGGCAGAGGAGTATGCGCTGAAACGACTGTTGCGAATCAGCTCGCCAGGCTATGAGCGTGGCTCGGCACTCCTGCGGTTGGCCGCAAAGTCCAAGCGCATGGGTGCTCTGGATTCCGCTTTAGAAGCCTACAGTTCGGCTGTGGCGGAATTCGTTTCAGGCGCTAGCGACCGAGATATTGCTATTGCCCAAGGTGGTATCGCCGACATCCTCCACGCGAGCGGTAACCTCGACGAGGCACTTCGCATCCGCATTGCGGAGCAGCTCCCCGTTTACGAGCGCCTCGGCGATGTGCACTCCAAAGCCGTCACCATGGGCCGGATCGCCGACATCCTCTAGATCCGGCGCAGATTCGAAGAGGCTCTACACATCCGCACCAATGAAGAGCTTCCCGTCTATGAATACTTCCGCGATGTACGCTCCAAGGCTGCAGCCATGGGACAGATCGCCGACATCTTTCGGGCTTGCGGCAACCTTGATAGAGCCCTGCACATCCGTATCCCCCTCTGTCAGGATAGATGTCGCGTCGCTCCGGTGTCGTTGTGCAGGCTGTCGACCTCCTTCTTTGACGTCGGTTTTCCGGGATTGAGGAGCACGACAGCGTCGGGCTCCCAGTTGCGGGTCGCCCCGCTCCAGCGCTTGGGGTGTTGCACCCGGGCGGCCTCCTAGAGCCGCGCCCGGTCGATCAGGATGCGCTGGTCTTCCTCCCGATGGCGCTGCCCGGGTGTGACGAACTTCAGGGCGCTATGGCGATGGTGCTCGTTGTACCAGTCGACGAATCCGGCGACCCAGGTGTGGGCATGTTCGAGATCCTCGAAGGTCTTGCCACGGTGGGCAAGTTGGTCATGCGCGCGCAGCACGCGATAGAAGCTCGCCTCCGAGGCGATGTAGCGCCCCTGATCGGCCAACGTCGGAACGATCTGACTGGGCGGACGATCGGCGAATTCGGGGCCG
>NZ_AFWT01000100.1 GCF_000224065.1 Thiorhodococcus drewsii AZ1 | reverse complement strand
GCCGCACGCAGCTCAGCCAGCTCTTCATCGCTCAGTCGGTAGTCGTTCATGCCTGGAGATTACCATGGCGGGCAGACGGTTAACGAGGGAGCCTGAGCCGAAAATTCGTATGAAACGGGTATAACGCAGAGCGCACCGGCGACCTTGACGCAGCAAAGCGGAGACAAGGGCGTCCGAGTGCCGCATTTTGTTAACTGGCTTGCTCGACATTGGCACGGCGCTTCCGCTCCTGCTCCGTCATTTGTTCCTGGCGTTCCTCAAGGGAGTTCAGCCCAAGACGCGCACGGCGTTCATTTACCGTAGCAGAATCCTCAATAGGAAACGGTGTTGGCCAACCGTTTTCGTCAATATCAAACTGGGTACCGTAGTATTGAGTCTTGCCGGATAGAGTACGCACCCGATCTTGGAGAAATGCCAACTGCCAGCCCGCTACATCCTCTCTCGCGACGGCATCTTCTAGTAGCGAGACACACTCATCCATGAACTCAGGATCTGAAACAGAATGCTGAACGACCAGCCATGCGGCTTTGGCAGCCTCTTCCCCAACTAGCGAAACGCCAGGCCAACCGTGAACACCAATAATCTCTTTTAGGCGAGAAGCATTCTGGTCATGCAGAGCTTTCATCCGGGGATGATAAGAGTCCAATGGCAGTTCTCCGGAATCGAAGAGTTGCTGCAACAACCGCTGGTCTGCGGTCATCATCGTAACCAACTCATCCGCAAGATTTTGGTTCATGGGCTCTTTCCCAGTTAACAATTGATTCTACCGTTTCCGTGTAACGTACCACCTCTCGTGAGGTGTTGGCGCGAGAACCACTCTCGCGGTGGAAAATTTCCGTCTATCCTGGTTCGATCGGTGTGATAAACAGAAGGACGGCTATATGCTTGCGTCGGTTCCCGCCCGAGTTGTCCTTGCGGTTCGACGAGACCTTGTTGCGGCGAGTTCGAGAACTCCGGTGAGGGTCGGACGCGGTTTGCGGACGGGTTGGGAAAAGCCCGATCGGGCTGATGGCCTGCGCATAGCGGTCATGCGGCAATTGTTGAGCGCTGGGTTAGGGCCTGTCATCAATTAAGCAGGACGCATGCTGAGGCTAAGTGCACACCGGCGAGAAAGTTGCGAGACAACTTGTCATATCGGGTGGCAATCGCTCTGAACTGCTTGATCTTCGAGAAAAAGTTTTCAATCAGATGGCGCGCTTTATACAATTCCTTGTCGTAAGCGCGTTGGACCAGGCGGTTGCGCTTCGGTGGAATCACCGCTATCGCCCCGCACGCTTCTAACACATCAAGCACCCGCTCATCCGCATCATAGGCCTTGTCCGCGAGCAGTGCTTCGACCTCCAGATCGACCAGCAAGTGATCGGCACCGGCCAAATCCGAGGCCTGTCCTACCGTCAGATAAAAACCCGTCGGGTTACCCAAGGCATCGGTTCGAGCATGAATCTTCGTGCTCAATCCGCCTTTACTGCGCCCGATGGCTTGCTCTCCTTTTTTTGGGAGCTCCTGCACTGTGTTGATGAGCGCGCACGATGGTGCTGTCGAGCATGGCGTATTCGTTGTCTGCATCTGCGCCCAGAATCGCGAACACGTGCAGCCAGACACCATGCCGTGCCCAGCGCGAGAAGCGGGTGTGCACGACGCGAAAATCACCAAACCGTGCCGGCAGATCGCGCCACGGGATGCCCGTGCGATAGCGGTAAATAACCGCCTCGACAAACAAGCGATTATCGCGGGCAGTGACCATAGCTTTACCCATAACTCGCCCCTGCGGAACGCTGAGCCTCAAGAGCGAGCACGAAATCAGCCGCGCGTTGCAGCCCGATCCACAGGGATTGCGGTCCCGGGAAGCCATCACTTTTTCGGTTGAGGAAGCCACCGAGGGTGGCCACCATGCGGACCATGGTATC
>NZ_AFWT01000101.1 GCF_000224065.1 Thiorhodococcus drewsii AZ1 | reverse complement strand
CATCGCAGGTCTGTCGCACCAATTCGCGAACCCTCTCCTCTACGTCCCCTCTCAGCACTTTGTAGCGATACTTGGTAACCCAGACAAAGTGGTACTCAATCCGGAAAACCGTGTGGCTACCGTAGCGATAATCCATCCTCTCTCCGCTCGTTGCTCCAGGGGCCAGGATCAACCGTAGCAGCGAGAGGGCTGGAGATGAAATCTGCCCGCCTGAAAGGCGGGGGTTTGAACCCTAGATATCGAAATCAAAGGGGCTGGACGGGCGATGGTGGACGACTCCTCTGGCTGGGGTTGGATCGTCGCCTGCCATTATCCCGGCAATTTCAGGTCTGTGGTACTAGGCTGGGGCCTCGAGCAGAACGCCCTTGGGCACGCAGGCGGCACGGCTGTCGGCATAGGCGAACCAACGCACCGGCTGTCCGGGCGGCCCGCCGCAGAACACCCACATGTAGGAGGTTTGAGTGTTGTCGCGCCCGGGCTCGCGAAGCACCTGAACGGGCGTTTCGTCGACGTGGACCACCGTGCCTTGGCGCAGCAGGGCTTTGAGCGCAGCGGCGATGGGGGCGAGCGGTGCGTTGAGCTGGATCAGCAGCCCGGCCATGGTCTGGCGGCTCAGGTCGATGCCCTCACGCTCGAAAATCTTCTCTTGGCGGTATAGTGGCAGGGCATCGACGAACTTGGCGGTGACGATCCCCGCCAGCAGTGAGCTGTGGGCGATCGACTTGGGGATGATCTGTTCGGGACGCGGGGCGATCTTGACCCCGACCTCGGCTCCTGGGACGTCCTGCGTCCGCGCGATGTACTTGGCACGCTTGTAGACGATGACGTAGGTTTGGCGCGGCAGGATCGCCAATTGCTCGGAGGTGTCATAGCCGATGAAGCTCCAGTCATCCCCCATTGCGGCCTTCTCGTCCTCGCCGAAATCGAGCAGACGCTCGACGCGAGGCAGATGGCTCGGCAGGGGACGGCGCACGGGTTGGCGCTTGGTCGGCTCCGCCGTGTTTTTGGCCGCGTCCGACTTTGGGGCCACAGGCAGCTCGGCCTCGAGTTCGCCGATGAGCGCCTCGAGCTCGGTTTCATCGAACAGGCGCAGCTGGCTGTCCGGAAGCTGATCGGCGCTGCGTCCGAAACGCTTGCGCTTGAGCAGCTCGATGGTCTCGAGCAACTGCGCGATGCGCTGCTCCTGAGCCCCGCGCTCACGCTCCGCCTCGGCCAATTGCTCGGTCAACTGGGCGATGATCGCACGCAGTTCGGCGGGAGCGTCGGGGAGGGGTTGAGCGGTGCTGGACATGCCCGGCATTATACCAGATTCCCTTGTCAAATCGGCGACTTATGAACGCCAGATGAGATCGAGATCGGCGCGTTTATGCGCCTGAACCCGGGTCGGATCCAGCCCATCGAGCAACCACTGAAACTCGCGTGCCGACAGCTTCACTGGCCCTTCACTCGCCGACATCGGCCACCAGAAGCGCTCGCGCTCGAGGCGCCGGTACCACAGCCAGAAGCCGTTGTGCTGCCACACCAGGATCTTGAGCAGGGCGAGAGCGTATTAACGCTAGATCTGACATGATGTTGCAGCCCCCTGTTAGCCAATCGCCTTAAGGAGCCTTGCGTGTCCGCCAGTATGATCGAGCATTTTGCCAGCCTTGAAGATCCCCGTATTGAGCGTAACAAGCTGTATCCTCTTAAAGAAATTCTGCTGTTGACGGTCTGTGGTGTGCTGAGCGGGGCGGACGGCTGGGAGGCGATCGAGCAGTTTGGAGAGGCGAAGCTGGAGTGGCTGCGTCGCTTT
>NZ_AFWT01000102.1 GCF_000224065.1 Thiorhodococcus drewsii AZ1 | reverse complement strand
CCAGCTTGCCCGAGCTGCTCCTGGGGTTGACTGAGTATTTCGCCTTCTACAACGGAGAGCGCCCCCACCAATCCCTGGGGTACCTCACGCCTGATGCGGTCTACCGATCGGGAAACGGGGGTGGGGCCAAGATCGTCGATCGCTTCGGCGAGACAACACTGGGGCAGCGCCAAACCGCTGCGATTGAGGTGGCCAGTACAACTTAAATTCGGGGGAAAACTGTCCTGGACATGGGGTCCACTTTAAGACTCGATTTTTTGGAACCAGTAAAATTTTCGATTTGCTTCTTGATCATTTGTATCACTTGCTCCAACTTCGATTTTATACGAACCGACATTTAAGCTATCGAGATCGATTGCAAAGGTTGCGATTGCACTAGTCCCTGCCAAGTCTATGCGTCCTTTTTGTCCGGTCGAAGTACCTGAACTGGTCTGTACGGCGTAAGCAGCTGCCACTAATCCAATATCATCAGTCACCGTAATTTCTAAGGAAAACCCATTGGTCTTGGGATTATTAGAGCCACTTCCTAGGGTGTTTATCGTTATAACTGGAGGATTATCAGCAGCTACAGTTAGACTGGAGTAGCAATATATGGAAGCAAATAGCAGAAACAAGAATGCCTTAGTGCACCAATCATTAATTCTCATTTTTGTAAGCCTGATATCTGGGAAAATTTTCTGTTGATCATTCGCTTAAACCTGACACGTCATAAGTGCAGGCAAACAATAAAACTTCCTATTCGTCAAATCCCCTAAGATTATATACCCGCTTTTTGAATAGTTCGGGGCGCTTCTCGGCCCAATCCTTGAGGGCTTGAATCGGGGCGATGTGCCCGAGTGCTTTTTGCGGGATGTGCTGGTTGTAGACCTGGACATAGCGGGTGATGGTCTGCTCCAGACTCTGTGAGGAGTCGAAGCGTGTGGTGGCCAGCACCTCGGCGATGCGCCCATTAAAACGCTCGACCATGCCATTGGTCTGTGGGGTTCTGGGCTTGATCAGGCGATGCTCGATGGCGTGCGTGGAGCAGACCTGATCGAAGCGATGCTGCCCGGCCGGCACCCGAAGCGTCACCGCGTCTTGGTAATCCCCTGGGGCGCAGCGGATGCGATCGCCGGGACCGGCCGCCGCCAGGGCCTCGGCGAGGCCGTCCCAGCCAGTGTCCGCAGTGCATACAACGACAGCATTCCGAGACCGTTCCGAGTGCATGATGTCCATCCAAGACGCTGAGCGGGAAGGATCGATAGGTTACAGGATCCACGCTCCTTGAATCGAGCGACTCTCGGGCGGAGGACAAGGCTCCATGGCGTCTGGCGATCTTCGCCTGCTTCCAGGCGAAGCCCACACCCGCCCGGCCAGCAGGTGCGCGAGGATGCCCACAGGTGACGCCGCGCCGCGCGAAGTGGCGCCCATGGCGTCAGCGGCCCCGGCCTGACGCGCCTGCATGCGGTGACCGCCCCGATCGCTGACTCGTTCCACGCCTGTTCCACGCCTCGCCGGGGTGGAGTCCTCTCGCGCCCCCTTCCCGCCCCGACCGAGCGCTAAGTCCTTGTGCCGTCTTGATCCGCGCACACCCCGCACGCGCTCGGCGCGCCGACCGCCCCCCGTCTCGCAGGTCTGAAGGGCCATGTTCCACGGCGAGCCTGGCCGATGCACCCCGTTGGACCCGGTCGCGGGGTCCGTCAGATCAGTGACGATAGTTACCGTTAACGCTTCCTGCGTATAGCGGTAGCTCACCGAAGATGCTGAGGGTGGACA
>NZ_AFWT01000103.1 GCF_000224065.1 Thiorhodococcus drewsii AZ1 | reverse complement strand
CGTCGCCAGCGCCGGGTTCGAGCACCAGCCCGTCGTCACCGGTGGCGGCTATCGCAGCATGGCCTTGCCCGAATTTCAGTGGCTCAACACCGTCTTCGGTAACGTCAAAAACAGCCTGCATGGTTCCTATCATCAGGTGAGCAGCAAGCATCTGCCGCGCTTCCTGGCCGAGTTTTGCTATCGCTTCAATCGCCGATTTGATCTGGCCTCCATGCTCCCGCGCCTTGGATGGGCTGCCGTGCGAACTCCACCGATGCCACACCGTCTCCTGAAAATGGCTGAGGCATGTTAATAATCAGGTGATGCGATCACCCTGGATCGATCAGAGAAGACGCTCATGATTACGATCTGTGACCTTTAAAGCCTTGACCGCACAGACCTATCTCACCAGTAAATCGAGCCACAGGAGCAGTTGCCGGATCCGACAGAGCAGCAACATTAAACTCGCAGGATATCGAAAGTTTGTCGACGCACTGCCAAAAGCGACCAGGAAGTTCACATAGACGTTGTGCCATTTCGGCGGAGGAATCCGCCTTCCATGTCACCCCTAGATCGAAGCGACCGGTACACTCTCTGATGTTTTGGAACGACCGCTCGATTAACGTTCGTGGCAGCGGCAAATCGGGATCGAGCCACTCGCCTTCATCAACATCGACCTCTTCCGCATCGGGGAACCTATTGATGCCAAAACCCAGGTAGGTTTGCGTATTGTTACTATGCCGGCTGCTTCCAAGATTCAAGAGTCGATAGTTGTCCCAAAACGCACGCTCGTTTTCATTCCATAGAATTAGAATGCAGTCCTCCCATCCTGTGGACAGGAATAGCTTGGCTGCTCGGAATCTCTCCGGATCTGCTTGCAATTTGTCGCGCAACGCATAGACCTGCCAGCGATACGGAAATTCAATTAACGAAACGGAAACCACATCCTCTCGTCGCGCCGGTCTGCACCCTTGGGCATGACAGCGTTCTATGTTTTCAACCTCGTCCACGCCCATTTCACCATCTGAGTGCCGACACAATAAGTCGGTGCAACCCCCGTGCACCTGCAAGACCGCGCGCGGCTTCACGAGCACCTGCACGCGGGCTGGACGTTCATGCTGACGCTCTGCGGGCGTCATGTGATAGCGATGCAAGAGGAACGAGTATTGCCCGATCAATCCTAGGAAGCCAGAAACTCGCCGCATGCTAGAGTTCTCGCCAAACGGGGACCGAGAGTGCAGCGCTCCGGTTAGAGTATCGATTCGCCGATACACATCTTCAACAGAATCGTCGAATTCTTGCTTCACGTTCTTCAACGCTTGGCGAAACGGCGCCGGACCACTCATCGAGCCGACATATCGAGGCCTAATGACGCCGATTCCGATGGTTCCCAGTGGGGCGCGTCGAAACTCGCGGCCATAGCAGTCCTAAAGTGGACCCTAAAAATCGGACAGTCATTTAAGTTGTCAGGCCGGCACGAAAGGGTTGATCGCAATGGGTGAAGCAAAGCGCAAAACCTACGCCGCCGCGTTCAAAGCCAAAGTGGCCTTGGAGGCCATCCGTGGGGTGAAAACCGTCAACGAGATTGGCCAGGAGCACGGTGTGCACCCGGTTCAAGTTGGGCAATGGAAGAAGGAGATCTTGGAGCACGCCGGCACGCTGTTCGAGACCAAACGGGGGCGCAAACCTGCGGATGATCAGAGTGCGCCGGAGCGCCTCTACAGCGAGATCGGGCGCCTGAAGATGGAACTGGACTAGGTT
>NZ_AFWT01000104.1 GCF_000224065.1 Thiorhodococcus drewsii AZ1 | reverse complement strand
CACCAATTCGCGAACCCTCTCCCCTACGTCCCCTCTCAGCACTTTGTAGCGATACTTGGTAACCCAGACAAAGTGGTACTCAATCCGGAAAACCGTGTGGCTACCGTAGCGATAATCCATCCTCTCTCCGCTCGTTGCTCCAGGGGCCAGGATCAACCGTAGCAGCGAGAGGGCTGAAGATGAAATCTGCCCGCCTGAAAGGCGGGGGTTTGAACTCTAGTACTTCGCACCTGAAATTCACTGGTAAATTTACGCCATCAGTGGCTTGCCGATGTAGGTCCAGCGGAAGGGTTTGGCGAGAGTCTGGTTGAAGAAATCAACGAATTCGAGGATCCGCTGCTTGAGCGCCTCGGTGGATGAAAACCGTCCGCGCTTGAGCAGTCGTCGGGCCAGAATGCCGAACCAGATCTCGACTTGGTTGAGCCAGGAGCAGTGCTTGGGGGTATAGACGAAGCGGATGCGGTGCGTGGGATCCTAGAGGAAGGCGGCACGGGAGGCCATGCTTTTGAGGATGCCGTCCTGGCCTTTGTGACCGAGATCCGTCTTGATCTCACAGCGCTGAGCGACGAACTCCACCAGACTGGCCGATTGGTGGATGTTGAGCTGATCGCAGATGAAGATCCATTCGCCTTGCGGATCGGTGTCGACGGTGGCGGTGAGATGGGCGAGGAAGTCGGCTTCGGTGCGGGTGTCGCCGATGGAGGGCGCGAGGATCTTCCCAGTGGCGACCTCGAAGTTAGCGATCAGCGCCTGGGTGCCGTGGCGCGTGTATTCGAACTCGACGGCTTGGGGACGGCCTGGACGCATCGGATGCGACGGATGGATCGGCTCCAGGGCCTGAATGCCGGTCTTCTCGTCCGTGGAGATGACATGCACGCCCTGCTCATGGAGTTCCTGTGCTTGATGATAGAGCTTGCACAGCGTGCGGACCTCCTCGCGAAAGGCCGCCTCGTCAGGAATCTTGGGATTGAGCCAGTAGCGGGTGCGATGGGGCTTGAGGTCGGCCTGATTTTAAAATACGGCCGATTGTCGTGGCCGAAATGGTTGGCGCAATGCCGCGCTGAATCGTCTCGCGCACCAAATCCTTGCGCGTCCAGTGGGTCAAGGGAGGGGGTGGTGTTTCGCAGGCCAGGGCGATGATCTGGCAGATCTGCTCGGGCGTGAAATTGCCTGGAGCCCCGGAGCGCGGACGATCGGCCAGCACCGCTTCGATCACCGCGCGCAGGCGCTTGGGCTGATCCGCCGCGGCGGCCAAGCGGTCATGGGCGTCGAGCCAACGTCGGCGCCATTGACCGACGCCGTCTTCGTTGACGCCAAGGGTGGATGCAATGTGCTTGTTGGTCTCGCCGTCAGCGGCGCGCAGCACCATCTGCGAACGTTGGACCAAGCGGTGGGACGTTTCGCGACTGCGCGCGATGCGCTCGAGCTCTGCACGTTGCTCCGGGCAGAGAACACTAAACAACCACCGGCTAAAAGCCGGTGGGTTTGAGTAACGGACTGAAAGTCCGGATACGCGTCGACTGAACGACGCGCCTAGGGCTCCACTCGAAATTCAGCCGCTGGGTCTGGCTCAAAATGATGCTCCAGGTACTGCTTTATCATCTCCTCGCTCAGCTCGCCAACGGTGGCACAAAAGTATCCACGCGCCCAAAAAGTGCCGCCCCCAG
>NZ_AFWT01000105.1 GCF_000224065.1 Thiorhodococcus drewsii AZ1 | reverse complement strand
GCAATGTCCTTCACCCCACGACCCTGACCAAGCAGAATGACCGCATTGATGCGGTAAGCTTCGCGGATGTCGCGCACCCTGCGGTGGGCCGCTCGCAGCTCAGCTAGCTCTTCATCGCTCAGTCGGTAGTCGTTCATGCGCTGGAGATTACCATGGTGAGCAGACGGTTAACGAGGGAGCCTGAGCCGAAAATTCGTATGAGACGGGTATACCTGAAGCCTTTGGTCCCGGTTTTCTGCTCCAACAACGCATTCGGCGTATTTCCAAAATAAAATAATCCATCCTCAGAACTCAGCAAAATCAGTGTCGCGAACCTGCCTTTAGGGTTTCTTTTATGAGCTGAATATCGGATTTCATTTCCTCGATGTCTTTTCTCTGTCCCTCCAATTCATTTTTCATTGCAGATAAAGCAGACTGAAAAGACTCCAACCCTTTGAAATGGATGTTTAGCATCTCTTCAAATTGATTCAGACGCTGGCCGTTGACATTGAATCCATCGCTCACCTGCTTCATAAACTCTTCGATATGGTCTGTCATGATTCATATATCCAGTGTGAAGTTGGTTGTTTAATTTCGCCGCAGCCTAACGTCACCCATAAGCCGGGCCATACTGCGCCACTGCAACACTACAGGATTGCTCTAAGGTCGATGCGCAGTATGGCTTCGGCTTTATGGGCGTGTTAGGCGATTTTATTCTGCTGTCACCTGTGCTGGCTTACAGGGTTAAGTAAACTGTCCCCGGAATTGGCCGTTCTGTCGCAAGCGGATCGGCATCCCGAGGCACTGGGGCCCGGTCTTTCCTCAGGCGGTCTGGAGCGAATCCCTCAACGCCCTGACCGTCGCCATCAGGACCGGCCGCTGGGCGGCCGACATCTCCGATTATGCTAGTCGTCTGAAAAGAGTTTCCATAGACCGTATATTGCGAGCGTCGGCAATACGACAGGTGCAGCCGCCACAGCAGCTGCTCCAACGGTGGCGCCTGCAGTAGCGGCTGTTGTTGCAGCCGTTGTCAGCCCTGACGCGAGTGCTCCGCCGAAAACTGGAACCGAACCAGCTGCTGTCGTAGCAGCCGACAATCCGGAGGTTCCAACAGCAAGGACTGTGTTGGCTGCGGTCACTGCTGTCGTAGATCCGGTAGCCACTCCAGCGCCACCAATAACATTTGCCGCGCCGATAGTGGCAACGCTTCCACCGCCAATGGCTGTTGCTTTTAAAGCCTCTTTACCAACGTCGCTAGTTGCGACATTCTGGCCTACCTCTAGAGCGACATCAGCCAAATCACTTTTCAAGCTCATAGTAAAACCCTCGACATGTTTAATCCTTAAAGATGAATTCTGCGATCGCAGCATTCGCTTCCAGCGCTTTTCTGTTCAAATCTCGTAGTACAGAAAACTCATCAGGCTGGATCGATAGCTTGCTCGCAACCGCGAGAATGTGCTCTTCGTCTTCTCTTTTGTAGGTTCCGTCAACAAAGGCTAGCGACAAGAGATCTCCTGATTATTTACGAAGCTCAGCCTACGAGTGCTGAGTCGGCGCATACTGAGACCATCGCGAGTTCCTGGAGAAACGCTGATGGCACAAAACCCGATCCAATTTCAGAAGGGTTTGAGCTTGCAGGAATTTATGACGCACT
>NZ_AFWT01000106.1 GCF_000224065.1 Thiorhodococcus drewsii AZ1 | reverse complement strand
GGGTGAATCGGCCTTGGCGGTCCGTTATGTAGCCAGCGTTGGAGGTCGCCATTCTTCGGTGATCCTTTTAAACCCGAAGGAAACGCCCCGTGCGGACCCGCATGCGGGGTGTTGTGGAGGCCGGGGGAGAAAAACCCCCGGCTATCCGATTCGGGTTCAAGGCGCGTTGGTTCTGGACGACGGTACCGAGGTCTACCCCGACCTCATGGTGCTGAGGCCGCGCGCCGACCGCTATGCCGAATCGAACCCCAGGGGCGAGGATGTGCTGCTGGTCGTCGAGGTCGCGGACACCAGCCTCGCCGCCGATACCGGGGTCAAGCTCGCCAAATACGCCCATGCCGGCATCCGTCTCTACTGGGTGGTCGACATCCCGAACCGCACATTGCACGCGTATCGCGATCCCAATGTGTTCGCCGGCCGCTATCGGCAGCTCCATTCGGTCGGGGAGGGCGCGATCGGCGTATCCATCCAGGGGGCCGATTTCCGAGTCGAGGTGGGCGACCTCTTTCCCCGTTGAGGTTCGGCTGGGTTCCGGGAAAGTCTGCGTCGTCCCTCGGTCAGCGGCGAATGCTGTGGTAGAGCCGGTGTTGAAGTCGGGAACCCCGGCGAGCAGGGCCGCGTGCGCGGCATCGAACATGGCATAGTAGGCACGATTGCAGGCCCCTTCTGTGTCGCCGTCCGCCAGCAGCAAACGCGCCGAGGCGAGCGCACGTCGCGACTTGGCCAGATAGAGATCGGGGTCACAGACGCATCCCGTCGCGATGGATGTTTTGGCGATGAGCGCCGGATTTTCGAGGCGTTCGGGGTGCGCCCACTCGTCCTCCCACAGCGGCAAGGAATCGATGCGCACACCGGTTTCGAGCATCAGGTCGAAGGCGATCCCGGCCATGTCCACGGTGGCATCGGCACGTGCTCCGGGGGCGCCTCGAGCACCACGCAAGAGCACGGCGATATCGGCATCAGTATCGACGCCAGCCGTCTGTTTCGCCTGGCCGCTAAAGAGCCAGGCATCGCTCAGGTCGTAGCGTTTGCGAATCCGTTGCAGAAAGACACGTGCGGCCTGCTCTAATGTCAGATTCATCGAAGCCTCCTGTCCACCCTCAGCATCTTCGGTGAGCTACCGCTATACGCAGGAAGCGTTAACGGTAACTATCGTCACTGATCTGACGGACCCCGCGACCGGGTCCAACGGGGTGCATCGGCCAGGCTCGCCGTGGAACATGGCCCTTCAGACCTGCGAGACGGGGGGCGGTCGGCGCGCCGAGCGCGTGCGGGGTGTGCGCGGATCAAGACGGCACAAGGACTTAGCGCTCGGTCGGGGCGGGAAGGGGGCGCGAGAGGACTCCACCCCGGCGAGGCGTGGAACAGGCGTGGAACGAGTCAGCGATCGGGGCGGTCACCGCATGCAGGCGCGTCAGGCCGGGGCCGCCATGGGCGCCACTTCGCGCGGCGCGACGTCACCTGTGGGCATCCTCGCGCACCTGCCAGCCGGGCGGGTGTGGGCTTCGCCTGGAAGCAGGCGAAGATCGCCAGACGCCATGGGGCCTTGTCCTCCGCCCGAGAGTCGCTCGATTCAAGGAGCGTGGATCCTGTAACCTATCGATCCTTCCCGCTCAGCGTCCT
>NZ_AFWT01000107.1 GCF_000224065.1 Thiorhodococcus drewsii AZ1 | reverse complement strand
AGCCGGGGTCGTTCAGGTCCGCCACCCGCGGCTCGAGGCCACCGCAGCGCAGCGGCTCGGTGCGCTCGCGGACCCAGCGCGGGCAGCCCTCCGCGTCGAAGGGACGGGAGGTCAGCAGCAGGTAGGTGCGCTCTGGCAGGGTGTCCGGGCTGGGGATGAAGTCCAGCAGGCTGCCATCGGCGTCCGGCGGGCGCAGTTCGTCCAGGCCGTCGAGGCAGATCAGCAGCGGCCCATCGAAGCCGGTGCGTGCCCGGGCGAGCTGGCGATAGGCGGCGAGCCCGGCGGCCAGGCTGGCGGGTTTGTCCGCGGCCTGCTCGTCGATGCGCGGCAGGCGCATCTCGTTGTCGTCGGCCAGGTCCAGGCTGCGCTTGAGCTCCGCCTCGAGCAGCGGCAGCAGGCGAGCGGGGCCGTAGCTGTACTCGCGGCGGATGAAGACGGCGGCGACGCGCAGGGGCTCGCTGGGCAGCAGTGGCTGGTCGTCCAGGTTGGCCTGCAGACCATGCACGAACAGGCTCTTGCCAACATGGCCTGGGGCCTGCAGCCAGAGCACGCCGCGGTCGTTACCGGCGATGAAGTCGCGCAGGGGTGCGCGCAGCCAGTCCGGGGAGAGGTAGCGGGCCTCGAAGGCCAGGGTGTCGAACAGGGCCAGGGTGCTGGCACGGCCGAGAGCGAGCGGCCCGGTGTCGGCCTCGGGCAGCGGCGGCAGCGGGCGGCGACCGGCGTGGCGGTGCAGGTCCGGCACCTGGTGCCAGTGGCGCGACATGCGGTGGCCGCGTCGGTAGTCGAGCAGGTCGAAGCGGTGGGCGCGGCGATCATGGCCGTTGACGAAGAAGATGTCGCGGTACCCGCACAGGGCACAGACGCGCGCGGCCAGGTGGGGCGCGAGGTCCAGCGGCTCGGCGCCGTGCTGTTGGAGCAGTACCGGTGCCGGTTCGAGTCCGCCCTCGGTCGCGTCGTTGCGGTGGTCTGGAATGCTAGGGGCGCCCACCAGCTGAACGCTGTCGCTGCCCGGCATGCGTACGGCGAGGGTCAGATCGTTCCAGGGGGTCTCGGCGACGGCAAATCTCAGGCCCTCGGCCAGCGGCATCGGCTTGGGATGCTTGTCCATGCCGATGCGGGCCCACTCCTGTCTGGGCAGATCACCCAGGAGCCAGTGGCGCAGGGCCGCGACGATCTCGGTCTGGTCATGGCGCCAGGCGCCATGGCCCTCACGGTTGCGTAGCGCCACCTGGTCTCCCAATGCCTGGGCGAAGGGCGTGGGCTTGCCTTTGGCATCCAGGATCAGCCGGACCAGGCGCAGCGCGGGCGGTGCCGACGATGAGCGGGCCGCGTCGAGCAGGCCTGGCGCCAACTCGTCGCAAAGCAGCGTGCGCCAGGTGCCCATGGCCGGCATGCGGCCGTACAGCCTGTCGTGCACGATGGCGGCGAGGGCGCCGTCCGGATCTCGCCGCTCGGCCTCGGCGGCCAGGATGGCGGCTGGCAGCTTGATCAGCACCTCGGCCAGGTCCCGCAGCTGCCATAGTGCGGCGGCGGCATTGCCGGCGGCGAGGAGTTGCCCGAGGGCGA
>NZ_AFWT01000108.1 GCF_000224065.1 Thiorhodococcus drewsii AZ1 | reverse complement strand
GCAGGCAAAAGAATTCCACGAGCAGTTCAAAGTGACCTACACCGCATTCGTCGGTCTGGCGGCTCTGGCTCACCTGTTCGTTATCGCCGCCAATCCTTGGTGGTAATTTAGAGAGGATATGACAATGCAATTCATGGGTTACAAGCCGCTCGAAAACGATTACAAAATCTGGCTCGTCGTCAATCCTGCGACCTGGCTGATTCCTACCCTGATCGCTGTTGGTGCTCTGGCGATCCTGGTTCACGTCGTTGCGTTCTCGCTCGACGGTCAGGGCTGGCATGCGCCGGCGCCGGCAGCTGTTGAGGCTGCTCCGGCCGAGTAAGATCGTCTCTGCGTGGCGCCAAGGCGTCGCGTTTAAATCATCGTCCACTGTTGTGGCGGTGGTCTAGTCGAAAATCCTTTTAGGAGGTATACCAATGGCCGAGCAATCCCTGTCGGGTCTCACCGATCAGCAAGCGAAAGAATTCCACGAGCAGTTCAAGGTCACCTACACCGCATTCGTCGGTCTGGCTGCTCTGGCTCACCTGTTCGTCATTGCCGCCAATCCTTGGTGGTAAGACCTGCTGGTCTTAATTTTCTCTTAATTTAGAGGTGAAAGAAATGAGCGACGTCGCAAAGCCGAAAAATCCCGAAGACGATTGGAAGATCTGGCTGGTTGTCAATCCTGCTACCTGGCTGATGCCGATCCTTTTCACCGTTCTGGCTATTGCCATTGCTGTGCACTGGGTTGTGTTCGCTGTCGGCTTGGGCTGGAGCGCTTAAGTCGTATTCGGCTCGGCAGCGGTCTCTTTGGCCGCTGTGGCCTTGGGCGCACCCTTGGTGCGCCCTAAATAGCGTTTGAAATCTGCTTTCATCCGCGTTCGATTCCCATCCCCCGTTTTCTCCCTTCTCTTTTCCCCGCTGTACCCTCTTTTTTACCTAATCTTTAGGTGTTTGTGTTTTGTCTCCACGCGTTCGTGGCGTGCATCGCTCAGATGTCAATGTGTTTTGTCAGATTGTTCTTTCGTTTCTCGATGCGCTATGCGTTGCATTGATCTCTGTGGCTGCCGAAGGGCAGGTCGCGAGCGATGCATGCGCCCCAGTTGCTGTGGCTATGGTTGCTTGAGAGTCTTGATCTCTATCTATGACTTCTGTGTCTAAGAGGCTTGACATACGCCCGTGTCAAGCTAAGATGACACCTGTGGATCTACTGAAGATCCTGAACGTTTTGAGATCGGCAAGCACACTGCCTGCGCTGCCGAGCAACGTGAATCGGTTTTATCCTAATGGAGGCCTATCATGGCTGATATGAAGAGTCTGTCCGGTCTGACCGAGCAGCAGGCAAAAGAATTCCACGAGCAGTTCAAAGTGACCTACACCGCATTCGTCGGTCTGGCGGCTCTGGCTCACCTGTTCGTTATCGCCGCCAATCCTTGGTGGTAATTTAGAGAGGATATGACAATGCAATTCATGGGTTACAAGCCGCTCGAAAACGATTACAAAATCTGGCTCGTCGTCAATCCTGCGACCTGGCTGATTCCTAC
>NZ_AFWT01000109.1 GCF_000224065.1 Thiorhodococcus drewsii AZ1 | reverse complement strand
TCTGGAAGGCGCTCGCCAAGGCCTATCCGGACACCGTCCACCAGCGCTGCTGGGTGCACAAGACAGCCAATGTGCTCGCCAAGCTGCCCAAGTCCGTGCAGCCGAAGGTCAAGGCCGACCTGCAGGAGATCTGGATGGCCGAGACCCGCACATCGGCCAACCAGGCATTCGACCGCGCCCTCAAGCGCTTCGAGGCCAAATATCCGAAGGCCATGGCTTGCCTGGCCAAGGATCGGGAGACCTTGCTCGCCTTCTACGACTATCCGGCCGAGCATTGGGTGCACATTCGCACGACCAACCCGATCGAATCGACCTTCGCCACCGGGCGACTGCGCACCAACCGCACCCGCAACTGCGGGGCACGCGAGACCACGCTGGCGATGGTCTTCAAGCTGCTCCAGTCGGCGCAGAAGAACTGGAGGCGCATCAAGGGATTTGGAAAACTGGAACTGGTCGTCAATAACGTCCCGTTCCGCGATGGAGAGCAAGTGAACGATCAGTCAGATCGGATCGCCGCCTGATGGAGGCCATACACCAGATTTGACATTAACTCTCGAGGCCGACGCCGGCGGCTGCAATGGATATCGTCCGCGTCTGTGGAAGCGTGAACTCCAACGTCTCGCCAACGAGATCGGCCTGAGCGTCACCGTCTGCCATTACCCCAGCGGCGCCTCCAAATGGAACCCCATCGAACATCGCCTGTTCAGTCAGATCAGCCGCAATTGGGCCGGCCATCCGCTGCGTTCGCTCGACACCATGCTGGCACTCATCCGTGGCACAACCACTACGACGCGACTGCAGATCAAAGCCGTCCTCGATACGACGGTGTACGCCAAAGGGATCAAAATCAGCTCGCAAGACAGGCGGCACTGAATATGCGACGACGCCGTCTCTGCCCCAATCTAAACTACACCATCAGGCCGAAAAAATCGGGAAATAGTTAGGGCCTGTCATCAATTAAGCAGGACGCATGCTGAGGCCAAGTGCACACCGGCGAGAAAGTTGCGAGACAACTTGTCATATCGGGTGGCAATCGCTCTGAACTGCTTGATCTTCGAGAAAAAGTTTTCAATCAGATGGCGCGCTTTATACAATTCCTTGTCGTAAGCGCGTTGGACCAGGCGGTTGCGCTTAGGTGGAATCACCGCTATCGCCCCGCACGCTAAAGTGGACCCCATGTCCAGGACAGTTTTCCCCCGAATTTAAGTTGTACTGGCCACCTCAATCGCAGCGGTTTGGCGCTGCCCCAGTGTTGTCTCGCCGAAGCGATCGACGATCTTGGCCCCACCCCCGTTTCCCGATCGGTAGACCGCATCAGGCGTGAGGTACCCCAGGGATTGGTGGGGGCGCTCTCCGTTGTAGAAGGCGAAATACTCAGTCAACCC
>NZ_AFWT01000110.1 GCF_000224065.1 Thiorhodococcus drewsii AZ1 | reverse complement strand
GATCAACATTGAGACGCTGGAACTCACGTACCGCATTGACAACACGATCAACGCGGTTTCTACGATTGCCTTGCTCAAACAGTTGGAGAGCGCTTACCCAGCGGCCTCTCGCATCATCGTGATTTGCGACAACGCCCGCTACTACAAATCCAAGCTCGTCGCGGAATACTTGAAGAGCTCCCGCATTCAACTTGAGCCATTACCGGCGTATAGCCCGAATCTCAACCTGATCGAGCGATTCTGGAAATTCTTCAAGAAGCAAGTGCTTTACAATCGTTATTACGAGCGGTTTGCCGAGTTCCGAATAGCCTGCAAAGAGTTTTTTGCGGAGCTGGATCTCTATGCGCCCCAACTGCGCACGCTGCTTGCTGAGAACTTCCAGATTATCGGTAATTGAGAACCGAAATCCTGCATTCGCTAGGTATAGGGTAAATAAGAATGAAGAGTGGGAAACAGCGTCGTAACGAGATAAAAGCTGCAAGGCTAAAAAGGATGGCAAAAAGAGAATGCAGCGCTAATCCGTTTAAAAGACCAATCCCGGAGTGGGCTGTGCCAGTTAATCAAGCGGAAGTACATTATCATTCGATGTTTTTTGATATCCCTTTATTCTATCTAGATAAAGAGTTTGTATGTAAAGACTGTGGCGCCAAAGAGATATGGACGGCGAAGCAACAAAAATGGTGGTACGAAATCGCAAAGGGAGCACTAGAAACCACTGCGGTCAGGTGCAGCGCATGTAGGAAAAAGATAAGGGAAGAAAAGGAGCGCCAAAAAAAACATATGCGAGAAATGGCGGAGCGTGATCCTCATAAGAATGAAGCATTCTTTAAGAAAACCCTAAAAAACCATGCAGCGGACGCGCCAAAGGCGCGCGCCGCTGATGGTAGGCGTTATTGGGATACTAAGTGACCGTTTCCCTACGCTCTCCCGCCACAAAGGATCCGGTCTATACCTAGCGAATGCAGGATTTCGGTTCTCAATTACCGATAATCTGGAAATTCTCAGCAAGCAGCGTGCGCAGTTAGGGCGCATAGAGATCCAGCTCCGCAAAAAACTCTTTGCAGGCTATTCGGAACTCGGCAAACCGCTCGTAATAACGATTGTAAAGCACTTGCTTCTTGAAGAATTTCCAGAATCGCTCGATCAGGTTGAGATTCGGGCTATACGCCGGTAATGGCTCAAGTTGAATGCGGGAGTTCTTCAAGTATTCCGCGACGAGCTTGGATTTGTAGTAGCGGGCGTTGTCGCAAATCACGATGATGCGAGAGGCCGCTGGGTAAGCGCTCTCCAACTGTTTGAGCAAGGCAATCGTAGAAACCGCGTTGATCGTGTTGTCAATGCGGTACGTGAGTTCCAGCGTCTCAATGTTGATCGCGCCTTT
>NZ_AFWT01000111.1 GCF_000224065.1 Thiorhodococcus drewsii AZ1 | reverse complement strand
GAGCAAGTGCGTCAGGACGCGGATCCTGGTGATCAGGAAACACGCCAGGGCGAAGGTGGGTCGGTTCGCTGGGTGCCTGTCGAGCTGCACGAGGTTCCCGCGCCGGTGGCGGGTCCAGCATTGACCCTGGTTCTGGCCAATGGCTTGCGCCTGGAGGTCGGTGCCGACTTCGAACCCAGGACGCTGCGCCGGGTCTTGGCGGTGCTCCAGGAGCCCCTGGCGGCATGATCAGGCTCGGGGCGCAGACGCAAGTCTATCTGGCTGCCGGAGCGACCGACATGCGCAAGCAGATCGACGGGCTGGCGGCCCTGGTGGTCGATGTGCTCGCGGCCGACCCCTTCTCGAGCCAGGTGTTCGTGTTCTGCAATCGCGGGCGCGACAAGCTCAAGATCCTGGTGTGGCAGCATAACGGCTTCTGGCTGTGGTACCGGCGCCTTGAGCGCGAGCGCTTCTGGTGGCCGATGTCGGCGAGCGAAGGGCCGGTCAAGCTGTCGGCGCGTGAATTCCAGTGGTTGCTCGATGGGCTGGATCCGACCCGGGTTCAGGCGCATAAACGCGCCGATTTCGATCTCATCTAGCGTTCATAAGTATCCGATTTGACAAGGGAATCTGGTATAATGCCGGGCATGTCCAGCACCGCTCAACCCCTCCCCGACGCCCCCGCCGAACTGCGTGCGATCATCGCCCAGTTGACCGAGCAATTGGCCGAGGCGGAGCGTGAACGCGGGGCTCAGGAGCAGCGCATCGCGCAGTTACTCGAGACCATCGAGCTGCTCAAGCGCAAGCGTTTCGGGCGCAGCGCCGATCAAGTTCCCGACAGCCAGCTGCGCCTGTTCGACGAAACCGAACTCGAGGCACTCATCGGCGCACTCGAGGCCGAGTTGCCTGCGCCCGCCGCGCCGGACACCGCCAAGGATAAGGAGACGCCGACCAAGCGCAAACCCGTGCGCCGTCCCCTGCCAAGCCATCTGCCTCGTGTCGAGCGTCTGCTCGATCTCGACGCGGAGGAGAAGGCCTCAATGGGGGATGACTGGAGCTTCATCGGCTACGACACCTCCGAGCAATTGGCCATCCTGCCGCGCCAGACCTACGTCATCGTCTCAAAGCGCGCCAAAGTACGTCGCGCGTACGCAGGACTCCCGGGGGCCGAGATCGGGGTCAAGATGCCCCACGTCCCGAACAGATCATCCCCAAGTCGATCGCCCACGCCTCACTGCTGGCGGGGATCGTCACCGCCAAGTTCGTCGATGCCCTGCCGCTGTATCGCCAGGAAAAGATCTTCGAGCGTGAGGGCAT
>NZ_AFWT01000112.1 GCF_000224065.1 Thiorhodococcus drewsii AZ1 | reverse complement strand
CGTGGTCGCTGGCGGACTGCTTGGCGAGGCCGCGGTTCATGTAGGCGGTGGCGAGAGCGTTGCGCAGCGCGACCTCCCAGCGCCCCTCGGGCTCCAGGCGTTGGCGCACGGCCTCACGGATCGCGATGGCGGCGTCATAGTCGGCGAGGGCGGCGGCGGGGCCGTGGCTGCTGGCGGACTGCTTGGCGAGGCCGCGATTCACGTAGGCGCTGGCGAGGTCGTTGCGCAGATCGACTTCCCAGCGCCCGTCGGGCTCCAGGCGTTGGCGCACGGTCTCACGGATCGCGATGGCGGCGTCATAGTCGGCGAGGGCGGCGGCGGGGCCGTGGCCGCTGGCGGACTGCTTGGCGAGGCCGCGGTTGTTGTAGGCGCTGGCAAGAGCGTTGAGCCAGACGACATCACCCGTGCGGGCCATGTGGCGCGCATGCAGCAGCCAGCAGGTGGTGCTGAGGATGGCGGCGGGCAGCTCCATGGCTCGGCGCCTCGTCTCGGCCTCGGCATGGATCAACCCGATCAGTCGCCTGTTTCCGGCCACGGCGTCGCCCTGATCCGCGTCGCCGCCCAGGCTGGCGTGGGCGAGGGCCTGTCGCAGCAGCACCGTACGGGTCAGCTCATCTCCGGCCTCGCTCACGGCCTCCGATTGCTCGACTGGCTGGGCCTCCCCGCTCACGGTCGTCGGAGCGTCGGCCGCCAACGCCAGGGCCTCGTCGGCGAGGCGCCGATGCGTCGCCATGAGCCGAGGTCCGAGTTCCGGATGTTTCTTCACCGCCTCGGTCAAGCCCCGCACCCCGAGCCGATAGTGGGCGGAGGCGCTGGTCCCGGCGCGCCAGGTGCCGAGCACCGGGCGCAGGCGCAGCACCACGTAGAGCAGCTCGGCCTCGGCGCCGGTCTGGTGGGTGAGGCGCGCCAAGACATCGAGCGCCAGGCCGCGCCAGGTCTGGTCCAGCTCCGGCGGCCACTCGGGCTGGGCGATGAGCCAGGCATGGGCGCGCTCGGCGGCGGCCAGGGTCAGTACCAGCGTCAGGGCCAGGTCGGCATGCTTGGGGCCGAGCTCGTCCTGGAGCTGCTCGAGGTAGTCGTGAAACAGCGCGACGCGTGCCGGCAGGGCCTGGATCGCGGCGGAGTCTGCGGGGATGCCCTGGTTGCGGATGCGGTCGATCAGGAAGGCCAGGTAGAGGAATAGTGCGTTCGCCTTATCGAAGATGGCTTTGTAGAGGGCGTCGAGCCGCTCGGTGGCCACGGCGCGGGCTGCCGTCGGCTTGGCGCCGGCCGCCAGGGCCTCGGCTTCGAGGCGC
>NZ_AFWT01000113.1 GCF_000224065.1 Thiorhodococcus drewsii AZ1 | reverse complement strand
GGATGCCCGTGCGATAGCGGTAAATAACCGCTCGACAAACAAGCGATTATCGCGGGCGGTAACGCCAACTTGGCCAGGGCGGCCTGGCAACAGATCTTTGATGCGCTCCCATTGGTCATCGCGCAGGGCATGGCGGCGTTGTGCGATCTGGGCTCTCCTCAATGTTGCGATCGTGATGGACGAGAATCATGGCACGCTCAAGGAATTGATGACACGCCCTAGTGGACGGTCCCTTACCTCAAAGGCTACGCCAGCTTGCCCGAGCTGCTCCTGGGGTTGACCGAGTATTTCGCCTTCTACAATGGCGAACGCCCCCACCAATCCCTGGGGTACCTCACGCCTGATGCGGTCTACCGATCGGGAAACGGGGGTGGGGCCAAGATCGTCGATCGCTTCGGCGAGACAACACTGGGGCAGCGCCAAATCGCTGCGATTGAGGTGGCCAGTACAACTTAAATTCGAGGGAAAACTGTCCTGGACATGGAGTCCACTTTACGTTGCTCCTCAATCCTGGAAAACCGACGTCAAATAAGGAGGTCGACAGCCTGCACAACGACACCTGAGCGACGCGATATCTTTTTTGACAACGACCGACACCTTCTCCGAGTACTACCTGGCCGCCGAGATCGCCAACACCACGGAGGGGATGAACATCGCCGTCGACGACGCGGACTGGGCACGCTTCACCAACGCCAGCCGCGAAGAACTGTGTACCCTCTTGCTCGATCTAGCCACCCGTGTCGACCTCGCCAAGCTGCGCAAGACGACCCGCAGACCGAAGAAACCGCGCACGCCGAAAACCCAGTACAAGGGCAAGATCCATGTGTCGACCGCCAAGGTGCTGGCTGGCACTTGACCGCGTACTCAAAATGGCAACTTAAAAGGGCTGGGTACGCGACCAACGACGAAACACGGAGTTAATGTCAAATCTGGTGTATGGCCTCCATCAGGCGGCGATCCGATCTGACTGATCGTTCACTTGCTCTCCATCGCGGAACGGGACGTTATTGACGACCAGTTCCAGTTTTCCAAATCCCTTGATGCGCCTCCAGTTCTTCTGCGCCGACTGGAGCAGCTTGAAGACCATCGCCAGCGTGGTCTCGCGTGCCCCGCAGTTGCGGGTGCGGTTGGTGCGCAGTCGCCCGGTGGCGAAGGTCGATTCGATCGGGTTGGTCGTGCGAATGTGCACCCAATGCTCGGCCGGATAGTCGTAGAAGGC
>NZ_AFWT01000114.1 GCF_000224065.1 Thiorhodococcus drewsii AZ1 | reverse complement strand
GAGCGCGTATTAACGCTAGATTTGACATGATGTTGCGGCACCCTGTTAGCCAATCGCCTTGAGGAGCCTCGCGTGTCTGCCAGCCTGATCGAGCATTTTGCCAGCCTTGAAGATCCCCGTATTGAGCGTAACAAGCTGTATCCTCTTAAAGAAATTCTGCTGTTGACGGTCTGTGGGGTGCTGAGCGGGGCGGACGGCTGGGAGGCGATCAAGCAGTTTGGAGAGGCGAAGCTGGAGTGGCTGCGTCGCTTTTGTCCGTTCGAGAACGGGATTCCGTCGCATGATCGCATTGCCAACGTGATCTCACGGCTCAATCCCAAGCGGTTTGAAGACTGCTTCATCGATTGGACGCAGACCGTCACCGGGGTGACAGAAGGCGAGGTGATTGCGGTGGACGGCAAGACGGTCCGAGGCTCGCGCGACCGACGCCGGGGACGTGCGGCGCTGCACATGTTCAGTGCTTGGGCCGTATCGAACCGTTTGGTGCTGGGGCAAGAAGCTACGGCGGAGAAATCCAATGAGATCACGGCAATTCCCGAGTTGCTTGAACTCTTGGCGCTCAAGGGCTGTATGGTCACGATCGATGCGATGGGCTGTCAGCGCGCCATCGCCGAGCAGATCCGTTCCCAGGGCGGGGATTATGTGCTTGGGCTCAAAGGCAACCAGAGCACGCTGCAAGAGCCTGTCGAGGATTTCTTCACCACCGCCGTTGCGGGCCAATTCGCCGGTGTCGCCCATGCCTATACCTGAGGAAACCGACAAAGATCACGGACGCCTGGAGATCCGCCGTTACTGGATCACGGAGGATCTGAGGACGGTGCCCAATGCCGCGCGCTGGGCGGGCTTGCGCAGCATTGGAATGGTCGAACGCACCTGCTGGCAGGACGGTGTTCAGAGTGTCGAGCAACGCTACTTCATCGCCTCCATTGGCGCCGATGCCCAGCGCTTCGCCACGGCCGTGCGGGGGCACTGGGGCGTAGAAAACCGTCTTCATTGGCGCTTGGATGTGATCTTCAACGAGGATGCCAGCCGGATTCGCAAAGGTCAGGCTCCGGCCATCATGACCGCGATTCGTCATTGCTGCGTCAACCTACTCGAGAAGGAAGGCTCCTCGCTCAGCATGGCGCACAAACGTCGCAAGGCCGCCTGGGACGACGACTATCGCGCTAAGGTCCTGGCTGGTTGATGATTAATACGCGCTCGCCCTGAT
>NZ_AFWT01000115.1 GCF_000224065.1 Thiorhodococcus drewsii AZ1 | reverse complement strand
GAGGCCGGCGGACGCCCTGCCGTTGCCGAGCTGCAGCTGGCCCGCCTGGCCCTCGCGGCTAAGGACGCGGCGCTGGCGGTGCGCTGCGGCGCCAATGCGATCGAAGCGATGGAGGTCGAGAGTTATCCAGAGGCGGCCAGACTCGGGTCGGCCCTCGTCGGTTTGCTGGAGGACACCCAAACGCCGTTCCCGCCACGGCTGCTGGCCAGTGCCGCACGCGCGCTGCGAAACAGCGGAGATGGCGAGGCGGCCGAACGCCTGCTCTCGAGCGGCTCAGCGGTTTTGGACGCAGGCTTGGAAACGCTGGACCCGATGGATGCAGGACACCTGCTCATGGAGCAGGCGGACCGCGCGCGGACCAAGGGTGAGCTTGCACGGGCCGAAACGCTCTTTCAGCAATTGGCCGTCTATGCCGAACGGGCCGACAAACCTATTAACGTCGCTGTCGCCCGCGGGCGTATCGCCGACATCCTGCAGGCGCGCGGGCAGCTCGGCGACGTGCGCTCGAAGGCGCTGACGCAGGGGGAGATCGCCGACATCCTGCAGGCGCGCGGGCAGCTCGAGGAGGCGCTGCGCATCCGCACCGAGGAGCAGCTGCCGGTCTATGAGCGCCTCGGCGACGTGCGCTCGAAGGCGGTGACTCAGGGGAAGATCGCCGACATCCTGCAGGCGCGCGGGCAGCTCGAGGAGGCGCTGCGCATCCTGACCGAAGAGGTGCTCGCGGCTTTCGAACGCCTCGGCGACGTGCGCTCCAAGGCGCTGACGCAGGGTCAGATCGCCGACATCCTGCAGGCGCGCGGGCAGCTCGACGAGGCGCTGCGCATCCGCACCGAGGAGGAGCTGCCGGTCTATGAGCGCCTCGGCGACGTGCGCGAGAAGGCGGTGACGCAGGGGAAGATCGCCGACATCCTGCAGGCGCGCGGGCAGGCTCGAGGAGGCGCTGCGCATCCTGACCGAAGATGTGCTCGCGGCTTTCGAACGCCTCGGCGACGTGCGCTCGAAGGCGGTGACGCAGGCGAAGATCGCCGACATTCTGCAGGCGCGCGGGCAGCTCGAGGAGGCGCTGCGCATCCTGACCGAAGAGGT
>NZ_AFWT01000116.1 GCF_000224065.1 Thiorhodococcus drewsii AZ1 | reverse complement strand
TCCCCCATACAGCAACGCCCCCAAACCGATCGACAGCCCGAGCCGAACCAGGCGCGCGGCCTGATCGAATTCGGTCCAGGCCAGCGTCGGTCCGCTCACCCACCACAGCACGGCGCCCATCAGCAGGCTTGCGCCCGTCGTTTGGGTCGCGGTAGGGACGACGGTTACCCGCCGCCCCCCGCACAGATCCACGTGAGCGGGACTACCGCACGTGGCTCCTGCCTAGTACTTCGCACCTGAAATTCACTGGTGAATTTACGCCATCAGTGGCTTGCCAATGTAGGTCCAGCGGAAGGTTTTAGCGAGAGTCTGGTTGAAGAAATCAACGAATTCGAGGATCCGCTGCTTGAGCGCCTCGGAGGATGAAAACCGTCCGCGCTTGAGCAGTCGTCGGGTCAGAATGCCGAACCAGATCTCGACTTGGTTGAGCCAGGAGCAGTGCTTGGGGGTATAGACGAAGCGGATGCGGTGGTCGGGATCCTGGAGGAAAGCGGCCCGGGAGGCCATGCTTTTGAGGATGCCGTCCTGGCCTTTGTGACCGAGATCCGTCGTGATCTCACAGCGCTGAGCGACGAACTCCACCAGGCTGGCCGATTGGTGGATGTTGAGCTGATCGCAGATGAAGATCCATTCGCCTTTCGGATCGGTGTCGACGGTGGCGGTGAGATGGGCGAGGAAGTCGGCTTCGGTGCGTGTGTCGCCGATGGAGGGCGTGAGGATCTGCCCGGTGGCGACCTCGAAGTTGGCGATCAACGCTTGGGTGCCGTGGCGCGTGTATTCGAACTCGACGGCTTGGGGACGGCCTGGACGCATCGGATGCGACGGATGGATCGGCTCCAGGGCCTGAATGCCGGTCTTCTCGTCCGTGGAGATGACATGCACGCCCTGCTCATGGAGTTCCTGTGCTTGCTTGCACACCGTGCGGATCTCCTCGCGAAAGGCCGCCTCGTCAGGAATCTTGGGATTGAGCCAGTAGCGGGTCCGATGCGGCTTGAGGTCTGCCTGATTTTAAAATACGGCCGATTGTCGTGGCCGAAATGGTTGGCGCAATGCCGCGCTGGA
>NZ_AFWT01000117.1 GCF_000224065.1 Thiorhodococcus drewsii AZ1 | reverse complement strand
GCGATAGCGCTTGAAGTGGTTGCGCACCGTATTCGGGTCGATCTGTAGCACCTCGGCGATTTGCTCCGCTGTCCAGCCGGTCGCGAGCAGAACAACCGCCTTGATCCGATCAGCCTCGCGTTTATCGCGCGTACCTCGGTGGGCCGCACGCAGTTCCGCGAGTTGCTTATCAGTGAGGTGGTAGTCAGGCATGGCGAAGATTCTACAGATTCGGTTGAGTGTCACAAAATGCCTGTCCGCAAAAAACTCAAATGAGAGCGGTATATCTCCCAACATACAGTCCAGAGCGTAATCCCGATGAGCATGTCTGGGAAGAGATCAAGGACAAGCAACTTCGTCGGCAGCCGATCAAAAATAATCGCGACCTGAAAAAGAGATTGCATTCAGCACTGAAGTCTCTGCAACATCGAACAGAGCGTGTCATCTCGTTCTTCCATCTTCCGGAAACGCGATATGCTGCTCAATTTTAATGTCCGGATATCACATTAGATGGCTATATGCCATGCTCGACAGCACCATCGTGAGCGCTCATCAACACAGTGCAGGAGCTCACCAAAAAAGGAGAGCAAGCCATCGGGCGCAGCAAAGGCGGATTGAGCACGAAGATTCATGCTCGAACCGATGCCTTGGGTAACCCGACGGGTTTTTATCTGACGGGAGGACAGGCCTCGGATTTGGTCGGTGCCGATCACTTGCCGGTCGATCTGGAGGTCGAAGCTCTGCTCGCGGACAAGGCCTATGATGCGGATGAGCGGGTGCTTGATGTGTTGGAAGCATGCGGGGCGATAGCGGTAATTCCACCGAAGCGCAACCGCCTAGTCCAACGCGCTTACGACAAGGAATTGTATAAAGCGCGCCATCTGATTGAAAACTTTTTCTCGAAGATCAAGCATTTCAGAGCGATTGCCACCCCTCAGTGTCAGGATAAGCTGTCTCGCAACTTTCTCGCCGGTGTGCACTTGGCCTCAGCATGCGTCCTACTTAATTGATGACAGGCCCTAGTGATGGTGACGAATGGGTTGGCGACAGAGGGCTACGGGCGGTATCGTCTGAGTCG
>NZ_AFWT01000118.1 GCF_000224065.1 Thiorhodococcus drewsii AZ1 | reverse complement strand
ATGAGCTATGTGGGCAGTGAAGCGTTGCTCGATAGCACCCAGTTGCGTGAGCTGGATGCGCATCTGCAGAGCACGCTGTATCAAACTGCAGCGGGCGTGGCGCGCTACGTCGAGCAACGCTGGGACGTGCGCTACACACCCAGCGGCATGAACGCGCTGCTGCATCGCCTCGGCTACGTCTACAAGAAACCGACGCTGCTGCCAGGCAAGCATCAGCCGGTCGAGGTTCAGGAGGCGTTTGTCTCCAAGTACCAGGATTTCAAGGACAAAAAGTCCGAAAAGGACGTGATTGTCTTCATGGACGCGGTTCACCCGCAGCACAATCCGGTGCTTGGCTGCGGCTGGATCAAGCGCGGGAAGCGGCAGGCGATCCAGAGCAACACTGGACGGCAGCGGCTGAACATCAACGGTGCGATCAACATCGAGACGCTGGAACTCACGTACCGCATTGACGACACGATCAACGCGGTCTCCACGATTGCCTTGCTCAAACAGTTGGAGAGCGCTTACCCAGCGGCCTCTCGCATCATCGTGATTTGCGACAACGCCCGCTACTACAAATCCAAGCTCGTCGCGGAATACTTGAAGAACTCCCGCATTCAACTTGAGCCATTACCGGCGTATAGCCCGAATCTCAACCTGATCGAGCGATTCTGGAAATTCTTCAAGAAGCAAGTGCTTTACAATCGTTATTACGAGCGGTTTGCCGAGTTCCGAATAGCCTGCAAAGAGTTTTTTGCGGAGCTGGATCTCTATGCGCCCCAACTGCGCACGCTGCTTGCTGAGAACTTCCAGATTATCGGTAATTGAGAACCGAAATCCTGCATTCGCTAGGTATAACCAACTAAACAGGTCCCATTAATTTCCTTTGCGGTGTCGCTCAGTTCTTCTTTTAAGTCTTGGAAATGGCTAAAGTCGAGATGAATGCTGTTCTTGATTTCGATATCTAGGGTTCAAACCCCCGCCTTTCAGGCGGGCAGATTTCATCTTCAGCCCTCTCGCTGCTACGGTTGATCCTGGCCCCTGGAGC
>NZ_AFWT01000119.1 GCF_000224065.1 Thiorhodococcus drewsii AZ1 | reverse complement strand
CCGGCTCAGGCTGCATGGCCCGGCGCAGCAGGCGCCGGACGGCCACCGACAGGCGCTCGCGGTCGGCCGCATCGGCGATGACCTCGGCGAGTCCTGGCTCGTCCAGCGCATCGAGCAGTGCCTCCCCGTGCCACTCGCGCTCGAGGAATGCATTGGCGTACTCGCCGAGCCCGAGCCCGTCGAGCCAGACGGCGACCGCCTCGGCGGTGGCAATGGTGGCGAGGGGGTGATGACTCTGGTGCATCCTGCGTTTCCTTGGAGTGTGCCCTGTTACCTCATCAGGCGATGATACCCGAAGAGCTCCAGGCAACTCGATTCTGAAAATGGCCCTTCCGCTCGCGTTCTTGAAGCGAACGAGACGCACAGCGGAGGTAGGCCATGTCAGGTGCAATATCTCCTCTTACATCCTTCTGACTGGCCCTGGGCACGGGCGAGGTGTCTATGTCCCCTTTGCGAACGGTGGCTACAGGGCCGAGCCGTATGGGATCATCGGCGTCAGAGACAACAGGGGCAGGATACTCCATTGGTACGAGCCAGGCCGCCGGTCGCGGGCTCGAGCCCCAGCCGCTGCCTGGCGAGTGTGCCGTCGAGGCGGCTGGCGACGCCGTGGCACAGGCGAGCCGTTTCGCGCATGGGCGCTCGATCTGATCCACGCTCGGCCGCGCCTGTCACGCGCGGCCCGTACCGACGCATAGGGAGAGAACAGCATGCAGGATCTGGACACACGCGAGGGCTTGTGCCATTGGCTGGCGGGACTGCGCCTGGATCACCTGGCCGATACCTTCTTCGCTGAGGGCTGGCATGGCGCGCGTCTCGCCGAGCTGACCCGCGAGGACCTGGCGGACCTGTCCGTCCCCAAGGACCAGCGCGGCGGCGTCATGCTGGCGGTCGAGGCCCTGCGCAGCGGCGATGCCCCGCCGACCCTGGCGGATGAGCGGGCGCCGGACTATGCCCCCGCGCTCGCCGCGCGGCCATCGCCGACT
>NZ_AFWT01000120.1 GCF_000224065.1 Thiorhodococcus drewsii AZ1 | reverse complement strand
GTCGTGCGCTACGGCCCACGACCTACCAGACCACCGGCCCCAATCAGGTCTGGTCCTGGGATTGCACCTGGTTGCCCGGACCGGTCAAGGGACTGTTTTCTACCTGGTCATGATCGTCGATATCTACAGCCGCAAGGTTGTCGGCTGGGAGGTCTTTCACAGTGAGCCGGCCCACCACGCGCGCCTGGTCATCGAACGGGCGGTGCTCGCCGAGCGCCTCATCGATCAGCCCCTGGTGCTGCACGCCGATAACGGCAGCGCCTTCAAAGGGGCTACTCTGTTGGAGAAGCTCCATGAACTCAACATCACCCCCTCCTATAGCCGCCCGCGCGTCTCTAACGACAATGCCTACTCCGAGGCGCTGTTTCGCACCTGCAAGTACGTCCCGGACTATCCCGTCGACGGCTTCGCGAGCTTGGAGGACGCCCAGCGATGGGTTCATCGCTTTGTCGGCGGCTACAACACCGAGCATCGACACAGTGCCATCCGCTTCGTCACCCCTGAGCAACGCCATCGTGGGGAGGATCCCCAGATCCTCGCTCAGCGCCACGCCCTCAACCAGGTCGCACGCGACCAACACCCCGAACGCTGGAGTGGGCCAACGCGCAACTGGACGCCGATTACGGTCGTCTCCCTCAACCCGGAGCGCGATCTGGAACACACCCCGTTAGATCACGCGGTGTGACAACGATGCAGGCGACAACTACCTTGACAATTACCGGGCTGAAGCGAATGCTCAGGCCGACCCGCACGGGCCGCGCGGAGATCGACATAAAAAAGATTTCCGGTGAAGGCTTTGCCAGATGCCTGGACGATCGAGAGCAGATCGCGAAGATAAGGGCTCGCGCGGGTTTCCAGGGCGTTCAGCGCTGGCAGCCGTGTCGGCGCATGGAACACCTGCACATTCTGTGTAAGCGTCCGGGGAATTACAGGATTGACCCAAGCGGCTTGATGTCGTCCATTGTCAGAT
>NZ_AFWT01000121.1 GCF_000224065.1 Thiorhodococcus drewsii AZ1 | reverse complement strand
CCGATGCGTCCAGGCGTCCCCAAGCCGTCGAGTTCGAATACACGCGCCACGGCACCCAAGCGTTGATCGCCAACTTCGAGGTCGCCACCGGGCAGATCCTCGCGCCCTCCATCGGCGACACCCGCACCGAAGCCGACTTCCTCGCCCATCTCACCGCCACCGTCGACACCGATCCTCAAGGCGAATGGATCTTCATCTGCGATCAGCTCAACATCCACCAGTCGGCCAGCCTGGTGGAGTTCGTCGCTCAGCGCTGTGAGATCAAGACGGATCTCGGTCACAAAGGCCAGGACGGCATCCTCAAAAGCATGGCCTCCCGGGCCGCATTCCTCCAGGATTCCCACGCACCGCATCCGCTTCGTCTATACCCCCAAGCACTGCTCCTGGCTCAACCAAGTCGAGATCTGGTTCGGCATTCTGACCCGACGGCTACTCAAGCGCGGACAGTTCTCATCTACCGAGGAGCTCAAAGCACGGATCCTCGAATTCGTTGATTTCTTCAACCAGACTCTCGCCAAACCCTTCCGCTGGACCTACAGTGGCAAGCCACTGATGGCGTAAATTAACCAGTGAATTTCAGGTGCGAAGTACTAGTCGATTGTTGTGTGGCCCCCCTTCTGTGGCGGCTTCCCTTGCTCGACATCGAGTTGCCGCCTCAGGCGGATGCGGTGCGGGCCTATATGAAGCGGATCTTTTCCTGGGATGCCTTCCGTCAGAGTCTGACCGAGGCGGAAAAGGAGATGGTTTAGGGTCCGAACTGATGATTGACGATACCGATAGCATGACTTCCAGCAAGCCTTATCTGATCCGGGCGATCCACGAGTGGATCCTCGATAACCAGATGACGCCCCATCTGGTGGTGGATGCCAACTATCCGGA
>NZ_AFWT01000122.1 GCF_000224065.1 Thiorhodococcus drewsii AZ1 | reverse complement strand
GTATGCAATCTTCGGGGACTTGACACTCGGTCCAGACGGTGAGGAAGTGGCGGCGATGCACGATGGTCGAAGATGCCTCACACCGCCCACACCGGCTCTCGACAACGCTCTCGCCCGAGCAGGAAGTCCTCGTGGTGGCCCTGCGTGAAACCCTCTTGCTGCCGCTCGACGATCTGTTGGCCGTCACCCGCGAATTCATCCACCCCGAGGCCTCGCGTTCGGCACTCGATCGGTGCCTGCGTCGCCACGGGATCTCCAACCTCAAGGCACTGATCCCGCAGGAGGCGGACACCGCGAAGCGTCCGGTGAAGACCTTCAAGGACTACGCTCCCGGCTTCGTCCATGTCGACGTCAAGTACCTGCCCCAGATGCCCGATGAAGACCGCCGAAAATACCTCTTCGCGGCGATCGACCGTGCCACCCGCTGGGTCTACGTCGAGATCCTCGACGATAAGTCAGCAGCCTCGGCCAGTGGCTTTCTCGAGCGCCTGATCGCCAAGGCTCCGTTCGCCCTCTCCAAGATCTTCACCGACAACGGCAAAGAGTTCACCGACCGTTTCGGCGCCACGGGCGAGCGCTCGCCCTAAAGTGGACCCCATGTCCAGGACAGTTTTCCCCCGAATTTAAGTTGTACTGGCCACCTCAATCGCAGCGGTTTGGCGCTGCCCCAGTGTTGTCTCGCCGAAGCGATCGACGATCTTGGCCCCACCCCCGTTTCCCGATCGGTAGACCGCATCAGGCGTGAGGTACCCCAGGGATTGGTGGGGGCGCTCTCCGTTGTAGAAGGCGAAATACTCAGTCAACCCCAGGAGCAGCTCGGGCAAGCTGGCGTAGCCTTTGAGGTAAATATCCTCGTACT
>NZ_AFWT01000123.1 GCF_000224065.1 Thiorhodococcus drewsii AZ1 | reverse complement strand
GAGCGAGGAGATGATAAAACAGTACCTGGAGCATCATTTTGAGCCGGACCCAGCGGCTGAATTTCGAGTGGAGCTCTAGACGCGTCGTTCAGTCGACGCGTATCCGGACTTTCAGTCCGTTACTCAAACCCACCGGCTTTTAGCCGGTGGTTGTTTAGTATAATGGCATCGTCTTGAGACTCTGCCCCCAACGTCACGATGCCCGAAACCCGCACTGTCAAACTGCTCCGAACCTTGCTTGCCACGCACCTCGACTGGCATGGCTCTCGTCTCGATTTTCTCGCCCGTTTCATCCTGTCCGTCCTGCAAGTGCGTTCGTTCAACCTGGCCCGCCTGGCGCCGGTGTTCTCGAGCCGCGCAAAGCCCAGTTCGAACTACATCCGGTTACAGCGCTTCATGCGCTCCTTCACGATGGATCAGGCGGACATCGCCCGCACGGTTGGCGATCTCCTGCCCGCGCAGCAGGCGTGGGTGCTGACGCTCGATCGCACCAACTGGAAACTCGGACGCGCCGAGATCAATCTGCTGGTGCTCGGTGTCGCCTACCGAGGATTGGCGATCCCCTTGCTGTGGACCGCTTTGCCCAAGGCCGGCAACTCCAACACCAACGAGCGCATCGCGCTGATGGAGCGCTTTTTCGCGACCTTTCCGGGTCAGCCAGTGGCCTTCCTGTTGGCCGATCGCGAGTTCGTCGGGCGCGACTGGCTGACGTATCTCCTGCGGCGCGAGCTGCCATTTCGCTTGCGCCTGAAGGCCAACGTCAACCTCACGTCCACCAAGGGGGCCTATCCGCTGCTGCGCGAATTCCAGACCCTGCCCGTCGGGGGCACACGGGTGCTGCGCCAGCCGCGACAGCTCT
>NZ_AFWT01000124.1 GCF_000224065.1 Thiorhodococcus drewsii AZ1 | reverse complement strand
CAAGCTGAAACTTGGTAAATATGTCCTGCTTGAAGTTGAACGACATGTTTAAATACACTGCTTGAAGGATTTTCTGAAATCGCTATTTTCAAAGAAAATTTTGAGTTATCTTTTCCAGGAGCGCCAACTTGCATCGATGCAATACTTTCACTCCAAGAATTAATAGCCCAAGCTGAAGTTGCTCCTAGTTCAAAATCTTGATTAACGAGAGGCTCATTTGAGCTATTTGCAAAAACCTCGCAAGATATAAAACCAAGAAAGAAACAAATAAAATTGCTTTTTTGATTTTACCAAAAGACATTTTTTCATAAAAACCTCTTAGACTATATTTTGATGTAGGCTCTTGATGGATTCCGGACAGATGGACCTGCTGCCAGCCCTAAAGCCGGCCTAAATACGCCCGAGCTTAATCCTTAAGTGTTGCGTCCCGTGTGATTATCTGCCTCGACGGAGCTATCCTTTGTTCCGAGCCCGCGAGGTGCTAGAGCACGTGGTCCACAAAGCCATCGCTCGCGGAACAGCCCACAGCCCGGGATCCTGATTGCCGATGGAAATCCGCCTGCATAAGAACGCGCGCACGACCCCAGCGATTCGTCGTGAACTGCAAGCCTCCACGTTGCCGAGCAAGGTCCTCGCCGCCCAGTACAACCTCTCGGTGCAGACGGTGAGAAAGTGGCGACGACGCACGGTGGTCGAAGATGCTTCGCACCGCCCACACCGGCTCTCAACGACGCTCTCGCCCGAGCAGGAAGTCCTCGTAGTGGCCCTGCGGAAACCCTCTTGCTGCCGCTCGACGATCTGTCGGCGGTTACGCGCGCATTCATCCACCCCGAGGCCTCGCGTTCGGCACTCG
>NZ_AFWT01000125.1 GCF_000224065.1 Thiorhodococcus drewsii AZ1 | reverse complement strand
GTGGCAGCCGGGATCAAATACGCCAAAGAATCTCATGACTTATGAAGATGTGTGTAATGAGATGGCCTTGACCGGTGTCGCGCGCTCCGGGGTCTATACCCGCTCAACAGAGGAGGTCGTCAGCGAGTTCGACCAGATGCTCTTGGGGTTGATTGATGCGGAGTACACCCGTCACCCGTTCTACGGTAGCCAACGCATGGTGGTTTTTAGGCCATGTGGGCAAGGGAGTTATTGTGATTTCTGGTGTACAGGCGCCCGAGGAGGGATGGCGTATCCTGTCGACTGGTCACGACCAAGATCACAGACGACAGAGGTGGATACGCCATGACCGAGTCTACGCTTGAAGGTCTTTCACAACCNGAAAATCGAGGAGCACGACCCACTGCATGCGTTGCTCAGAAGGGGGGCACGCGAGCTGATCGCTCAGGCCGTCGAGGCGGAGCTGGCGAGTTTTCTGGCCGGGTATGCCGATCAGCGCCTGGAGGATGGGCGCCGAGCGGTGGTGCGCAACGGCTACCTGCCCGAACGGACGGTGCAGACGGGCCTGGGAGACGTCGCGGTGAAGGTGCCGAAGGTCCGTGACCGTCGTGGTGGTGGAGCGGTCTTCCACTCGAGCCTGCTGCCGCCGTATCTGAAGCGCTCGCGCAGCGTCGAGGAACTGATCCCCTGGCTCTACCTCAAGGGGATCTCGACCGGGGACTATCAGGAGGCGCTCGCGGCGTTGCTCGGTGATCGAGCCAAGGGGCTGTCGGCCAACACGATCGTGCGTCTCAAGCAGCAGTGGAGCGAGGAGCATCGGCGCTGGAGTCAGCGCGACCTCAGCGATCGGCGCTACGTCTATTGGTGGG
>NZ_AFWT01000126.1 GCF_000224065.1 Thiorhodococcus drewsii AZ1 | reverse complement strand
AAGCAGTCTCCGCGACTCAACGAGGTGTTGCGCTTGATCGCCCGCCAGGGCGGATTTCTCGGACGCAAGGGCGATGGCGAGCCTGGTGTGAAGAGCATTTGGCTCGGACTGCAGCGCATCAGAGACGTGGCAGCCGGGATCAAATACGCCAAAGAATCTCATGACTTATGAAGATGTGTGTAATGAGATGGGGAGAGGGTTCGCGAATTGGTGCGACAGACCTGCGATGCATTCGAGATCCGAATCCTCAAGGGTGTCGTGAGTGCGGACCATATCCACATACTCGTCTCCGCTCCGCCGGAGATGGCACCGAGCGAGATCATGCGCAGGATCAAGGGGCGAACGGCCAGCAAGCTCTTCGAGGAATTTCCGGCGCTGAAGAAGCGCTACTGGGGACGGCACTTTTGGGCGCGTGGATACTTTTGTGCCACCGTTGGCGAGCTGAGCGAGGAGATGATAAAGCAGTACCTGGAGCATCATTTTGAGCCAGACCCAGCGGCTGAATTTCGAGTGGAGCCCTAGACGCGTCGTTCAGTCGACGCGTATCCGGACTTTCAGTCCGTTACTCAAACCCACCGGCTTTTATACCGCTCTCATTTGAGTTTTTTGCGGACAGGCATTTTGTGACACTCAACCGAATCTGTAGAATCTTCGCCATGCCTGACTACCACCTCACTGATAAGCAACTCGCGGAACTGCGTGCGGCCCACCGAGGTACGCGCGATAAACGCGAGGCTGATCGGATCAAGGCGGTTGTTCTGCTCGCGACCGGCTGGACAGCGGAGCAAATCGCCGAGGTGCTACAGATCGACCCGAAT
>NZ_AFWT01000127.1 GCF_000224065.1 Thiorhodococcus drewsii AZ1 | reverse complement strand
GAAATATCCGTGCCGGCAATTCCTGGGCAAGCCATCAGAAACAGGAGGACCGATACGATGGATCGAGTGAAATGCAAAATCGGATTGCCCATTTTCGTTTTGAATATGCTGAGCTAACGCCAATTTTTCGGCGTTTGCTCGCCTACAATGACGAGGTTTTCCGTCAGTAACGATCGTAAGTCACCATCAGATTGGTTCGGGTGACGAAAGAAAGTCTCGCAAGCCGCTTTGAAGTCGGCGAACGACTCAAAATAGCGGTTGTAGAACACTGTCTTTTTAAAATACTTCCAGAATCGCTCGATCAGATTGAGGTTTGGCGCATAGGGCGGAAGAAAGAGCAATTGCACGCGTGATGTTTCCCAGTGCTCACGAACCACCTTGGAGCGATAATAGCGCGCATTGTCGCAAATCACGTGAATCACCGCCGCGTCTTGGTGCCGCTGCTCGAGTTGCTGCAGCAGAGCGATGGTCGAGACACCGCATTCATGCTGTCGTCGAAACGGACGTTGGAGCGGATCTTGCAAACCTCGCCGCGCTTGATCCAGCCCTGGGCGATGAGTGGACTGTGCTGCGGGTGGACCGTGTCCATGAAATAGATGGGATCCGCATCGCCCTTGGTTTTCTTGAGTTTTTCGTGCTCGGCGAGGAAGGTTTTCTGTGCCTCGGGATCGGCCGTTCCAGGGATGAGCTTGGGCTTCTTGCTAGACGTAGTCCAGGCGGCTTTCAGGCGTTTGCTCTGGATACCGAGCTTGGTGTCGTCGTGCTTGAGGCGCGTCAAGTCAACGCGC
>NZ_AFWT01000128.1 GCF_000224065.1 Thiorhodococcus drewsii AZ1 | reverse complement strand
GCTTCGCGAGCTTGGAGGATGCCCAGCGATGGGTTCATCGCTTTGTCGGCGGCTACAACACCGAGCATCGACACAGTGCCATCCGCTTCGTCACCCCTGAGCAACGCCATCGTGGGGAGGATCCCCAGATCCTCGCTCAGCGCCACGCCCTCAACCAGGTCGCACGCGACCAACACCCCGAACGCTGGAGTGGACCAACGCGCAACTGGACGCCGATTACGGTCGTCTCCCTCAACCCGGAGCGCGATCTGGAACACACCCCGTTAGATCACGCGGTGTGACAACGATGCAGGCGACAATTACCTTGACAATTACCGCATGTGATCAAGCGCAAGTACTGACCTCCGCAGCCCGGTAGCGCAAGGCGGGGGTCGGCTGTTGCCGGCCCAGATCACGCCCGCTCATGTGCTTGCTTGAGGGGGCCAGGGGAAACACGGCCTTGATCGCGTCAGCGAGCTGCTCGAATTGGGCGACGCGATCCTCGGCCGTAAGCGTCCGGGGAATTACAGGATTGACCCAAGCGGCTTGATGTCGTCCATTGTCAGATTGTGCGGCAACAGTGCCGCGATGGCCTCTGGGGTCTTGGCCGAAGGTAGGTATTCGAAGAGATGGTTGAGGTAGGCCCAGGGCTCGAGGGCGTTGGCCTTGGCCGTCTCGATCAGGCTGTAGAGCAAGGCGCTAGTCTCGGCGCCCTTGGGACTACCAGCGAACAGCCAGTTCTTGCGTTTATGCCCAGCAGGGCATAAACGCAATTATGCGCACCTCCGGATTATGCGCAGTTGTTCA
>NZ_AFWT01000129.1 GCF_000224065.1 Thiorhodococcus drewsii AZ1 | reverse complement strand
AAAGAAACAAAAGTATCAATGAAGCTTCAAAAAGATGTCGCCTCGTATAATACCTGGGGACAACAAACGATCACGGCAACAAGTAACTGGAAACAAATTGTCTTTGTTGGCTCGCCAAAAGACGGAGATCCCTCACGAATTATATTTTTCTTTCTGATATAAATGTGTCTGTTTATGTTGACAACGTATCTTTGATAGATTATACCAACAATACTACTTTCAATAAAAAATAGTGCCGAAAACCCTTTTTGTATGCATAGCAATAAGGGGCATATCTTAGATTTATGGCCAGCAATAAGTAAGGCTGACGTCGGCATGATTCGACTTATGGATTCTGGTGTTAATTGGCCGTACATTGAAGCGCAAAAAGGCGTTTTTACATGGGCAAGAATGCAGATGTATGTTGATAATAAAAAATATATTCCTGACAGCAAGATTATGTATACGTTTTCAGATGTCCCTGGCTGGGCTAATGGCGAACAAAGGGGGGGGTATGCTCCGTTAGATATGGGCGACTGGAAAAACTTCGTAACACGTTTAGTTGATAAATATGGAGATGTTATTGACTACTATGAAATGTGGAATGAGTTCGACTATTCTCTATTCTGGGCAGAGAGTTCAGAAAAATGCTAGAAATGCACAAAATCGCTTACGAAATAATCAGAAAAAAGGACCCAACAGCAAAAATTTTACTTCCCAACATTACTATATTTGGTTTGCCTCGATTAGAGGAATATCTTGCTTTGGGTGGAGGAGATTACGCAGATATC
>NZ_AFWT01000130.1 GCF_000224065.1 Thiorhodococcus drewsii AZ1 | reverse complement strand
TGGCGTCGCCAGCGCCGGGTTCGAGCACCAGCCCGTCGTCACCGGTGGCGGCTATCGCAGCATGGCCTTGCCCGAATTTCAGTGGCTTAACACCGTCCTCGGTAACGTCAAAAACAGCCTGCATGGTTCCTATCATCAGGTGAGCAGCAAGCATCTGCCGCGCTTCCTGGCCGAGTTTTGCTATCGCTTCAATCGCCGATTTGATCTGGCCTCCATGCTCCCGCGCCTTGGATGGGCTGCCGTGCGAACTCCACCGATGCCACACCGTCTCCTGAAAATGGCTGAGGCATGTTAATAATCAGGAGAGATCTTGCAGAAGCATCATTTTGTTTTTTCTGCCATTTATAGGCGCAAGATCAAAAGTCTCTGCAAGAGGGACTTCTGGCTGTACGAATTGCGGAAATCTGTGTTTGTACACTGCGGAGAGATTTGTTAGGAACTCCCGCTCGTTATCTGTCACTGTCCCGTCAACCTTCGCAAAGTGTGTCAGGCACGACAAGTGTGCGACCATTTCATCTCTACTTTCAAAGATATTCATGAGCTGTTATCTCCTGTTGATGTCCCGAGCAACAAACAGGTTAAGCGCATCTCATTACACACATCTTCATAAGTCATGAGATTCTTTGGCGTATTTGATCCCGGCTGCCACGTCTCTGATGCGCTGCAGTCCGAGCCAAATGCTCTTCACACCGGGCTCGCCATCGCCCTTGCGTCCGAGAAATCCGCCCTGGCGGGCGATCAAGCGCAACACCTCGTTGAGTC
>NZ_AFWT01000131.1 GCF_000224065.1 Thiorhodococcus drewsii AZ1 | reverse complement strand
CAGGGGCGAGTTATGGGTAAATGTTACGTCCCGTGTGATTATCTGCCTCGACGGAGCTATCCTTTGTTCCGAGCCCGCGAGGTGCTAGAGCACATGGTCCACAAAGCCATCGCTCGCGGAACAGCCCACAGCCCGGGAGCCTGATTGCCGATGGAAATCCGCCTGCACAAGAAATGCCCGCACCACTCCGGCGATTCGTCGTGAACTGCAAGCCTCCACGTTGCCGAGCAAGGTCCTCGCCGCCCAGTACAACCTCTCGGTGCAGACGGTGAGAAAGTGGCGACGACGCACGGTGGTCGAAGATGCTTCGCACCGCCCACACCGGCTCTCAACGACGCTCTCGCCCGAGCAGGAAGTCCTCGTGGTGGCCCTGCGTGAAACGCTGTTGCTGCCGCTCGACGATCTGTTGGCGGTTACCCGCGAATTCATCCACCCCGTGGCCTCGCGTTCGGCACTCGATCGGTGCTTGCGGCGCCACGGGATCTCCAATCTCAAGTCCCTGATCCCGCAGGAGGCGGACACCGCGAAGCGTCCGGTGAAGACCTTCAAGGACTATGCGCCTGGGTTCGTCCACGTCGACGTCAAGTACCTGCCCCAGATGCCCGATGAAGACCGCCGAAAATACCTCTTCGCGGCGATCGACCGTGCCACCCGCTGGGTCTACGTCGAGATCCTTGATGACAAGTCGGCGGCCTCGGCCAGTGGCTTTCTCGAGCGCCTGATCGCCAAGGCGCCGTTC
>NZ_AFWT01000132.1 GCF_000224065.1 Thiorhodococcus drewsii AZ1 | reverse complement strand
GCTGCGGCCTGCGGTTTTGCACCCACGAAACTCACGACCCTTGGTTACCCAAACGCCGCTCCGGGGCACTACAATGGTGTACGAGCAACTCCATCGGCGGAACTTGAATCCGCAAGTTAATCAGCATGTTACGGCATACGGGCAGGTCTCGCATAGTATCATATTCCCAGATACGCTATCGTTGAGTGATGGCTAGACCTCTCCGAATCGAGTTCGCCGGTGCGCTGTACCACATCGCCTCGCGTGGTGATCGGCGCGAGCCGATCAACGAAGACGATGACGATCGCGAGACGTTCTTGCGGGTGCTCGCGGAGGTGGTGGAGCGTTTCAAAATGATGCGAGAACTGACCTTATTACGCGCTATTACGGAACATATTACGCGGATAATCGCGCGATCAGAATTACGGATTTGGATTTACGTCAATCAATTTTTCACCTGACTACCGTGAAAATCGAAATCAAGCCTAGCTCCAATCTTTCCGCAGCCTCAGTACAGTGCAAAACGAATAGTAAAGTGGACCCTAAAAATCGGACAGTCATTTAAGTTGTCAGGCCGGCACGAAAGGGTTGATCACAATGGGTGAAGCAAAGCGCAAAACCTACGCCGCCGCGTTCAAAGCCAAAGTGGCCTTGGAGGCCATCCGTGGGGTGAAAACCGTCAACGAGATTGGCCAGGAGCACGGTGTGCACCCGGTTCAAGTTGGGCAATGGAAGAAGGAGATCTTGGAGCACGCCG
>NZ_AFWT01000133.1 GCF_000224065.1 Thiorhodococcus drewsii AZ1 | reverse complement strand
GAAATCCTGGTACTTGGAGACAAACGCCTCCTGAACCTCGACCGGCTGATGCTTGCCTGGCAGCAGCGTCGGTTTCTTGTAGACGTAGCCGAGGCGATGCAGCAGCGCGTTCATGCCGCTGGGTGTGTAGCACACGTCCCAGCGTTGCTCGACGTAGCGCGCCACGTCCGCTGCAGTTTGATACAGCGTGCTCTGCAGATGCGCATCCAGCTCACGCAACTGGGTGCTATCGAGCAACGCTTCACTGCCCACATAGCTCATACGCAGCAGCTCATCAAGGCCGCCCTTCTGGTAGCGCTTGAAATAGCTGCGCACCGTCTCAGGGTCCAGCAGCAGTGCATCGGCAATGTCCTTCACCCCACGACCCTGACCAAGCAGAATGACCGCATTGATGCGGTAAGCTTCGCGGATGTCGCGCACCATGCGGTGGACCGCACGCAGCTCAGCTAGCTCTTCATCGCTCAGTCGGTAGTCGTTCATGCGCTGGAGATTACCATGGTGAGCAGACGGTTAACGAGGGAGCCTGAGCCGAAAATTCGTATGAGACGGGTATATCTATAGCGTTAACCCGTGAAATCAATGAATAATCAATAATAAAGCATCTGCAAATAGCGGTGGAGCATATTTGAAATGGCGTTGTTTTTGAATTGAGGTCGAATTTTCCTGGTTTGGAAATTTGCAGGGGAGAATAGGTGTTTTTGTAAGCGATATTTTGTG
>NZ_AFWT01000134.1 GCF_000224065.1 Thiorhodococcus drewsii AZ1 | reverse complement strand
AGGCCTATCCGGACACGGTCCACCAGCGCTGCTGGGTGCACAAGACAGCCAATGTGCTCGCCAAGCTGCCCAAGTCCGTGCAGCCGAAGGTCAAGACCGACCTGCAGGAGATCTGGATGGCCGAGACCCGCCAGTCGGCCAATCAGGCCTTCGAGCGCACCCTCAAGCGCTTCGAGGCCAAATATCCGAAGGCCATGGACTGCCTGGCCAAGGATCGCGAGACCTTGCTCGCCTTCTACGACTATCCGGCCGAGCATTGGGTGCATATTTGCACCACCAACCCGATCGAATCGACCTTCGCCACCGTGCGCCTGCGCACCAACCGCACCCGCAACTGCGGGGCACGCGAGACCACGTTGGCGGTGGTCTTCAAGCTGCTCCAGTCGGCGCAGAAGAACTGGAGACGCATCAAGGGATTTGGAAAACTGGAACGGGTCGTCAATAACGTCCCGTTTCGCGATGGAGAGCAAGTGAACGATCAGTCAGATCGGATCGCCGCCTGATGAGGGGCCATACACCAGATTTGACATTAACTCATTCTTGCCCGCAAGCGCTCCACCTCGGCTTCGAGGCTATCGGGTGGCACTGATGGGGGTGGGGCATCGCTCATGGCAAGAAATTACAGGCCCAGATCATGGCTTGGAAAGTGG
>NZ_AFWT01000135.1 GCF_000224065.1 Thiorhodococcus drewsii AZ1 | reverse complement strand
CAGGGCGGATTTCTCGGACGCAAGGGCGATGGCGAGCCTGGTGTGAAGAGCATTTGGCTCGGACTGCAGCGCATCAGAGACGTGGCAGCCGGGATCAAATACGCCAAAGAATCTCATGACTTATGAAGATGTGTGTAATGAGATGCCTTGGAGGCCATCCGTCAGGGCGATCGCATCAAAATATTAGCGAATACGATTGGACTGGTTAGCCGGATTGCCCCAGACTCGCGCGCCCGTTTTTGCTGCCCTTGCGAGATTCCGTCATGCCGGAAATGCCCTCGGATCGATCCCTGTTGGCCCATTTCTCTGCGTTGGAGGATCCACGCTGTACGATAAAGCAACGCCATCGGCTCAACGACATGATCGCGATCGCCATCACCGGTGTGCTCTGCGGGGCCGATGGCTGGCCCTCAGTGTCAGGATAAGTGTCACCTGCCCCTGCTATCTTTCTTAACACATCTGGGGGCGAGAGGAACTGAGCGATGAGTGGGTATTCCGAAGAACGCCGAGCGGCAATCGTAGCGAAGTTGCTGCCGCCGCAGAATCTGAGTCCGCGTGCGGTGGCCGAGCAGGAAGGGATCTCGTTGCCGACGGTGTATAAGTGGCGCAAAGAGGCGCGAGCCGCAGGTCGATGCCT
>NZ_AFWT01000136.1 GCF_000224065.1 Thiorhodococcus drewsii AZ1 | reverse complement strand
GCACAGGCGCTGTTTGACCAGGGTCTTGCAGGTGGCCTCGGTCACACGCCCGAGCCGATCGGCAGCCCCTCGGCGAAGAAGCTGGGGTAGTTCATCTGATGACGAGTTTGTTGAGCTTGATCCAGCCGCAACCGAGCACCGGAGTGTGCTGCGGGTGAACCGCGTCCATGAAGACAATCACGTCTTTTTCGGACTTTTTATACTTGAAATCCTGGCACTTGGAGACGAACGCCTCCTGAACCTCGACCGACTAATGCTTGCCTGGCAGGAGCGTCGGCTTCTTGTAGACGTAGCCAAGGCGATGCAGCAGCGCATTCATGTCGCTTGGCGTGTAGCGCAAATCCTAGGTTGCTTGACGTCGCGTGCCACTTCCGCTGCAGTTTGATACGCGTGCTTTGCGGTAGAGATTACCATGATGGGCAGACGATTAGGTTAATGAGGGAGTCTGAGCCGAAAATTCGTATGATACGGGTATGAATGGCTCGATTGTTCATCGGTCGGTCCGTTGCGGCGGACGAATGGATTTTGGCGGTTTTTTTCCAGTACAACTTTGAAACGCAGATCGCGTGGACATCTAAAACATCCGACGATTTCATCTTCCGGTTTGAGACATCC
>NZ_AFWT01000137.1 GCF_000224065.1 Thiorhodococcus drewsii AZ1 | reverse complement strand
CCCTCGCGCTCTTCCAGCAGGGCCTCGACATCACCCGCGACCTCCACGCCAAGGAGCCCGCGCACAGCGATCTTGCCCGCTACCTTTGGGTTTCCTACAACAAGCTCGGCGACGCCCTGGGCGCACTCGGGCGCGGCGAAGAGGCCCTCGCGCTCTTCCAGCTGGGCCTCGACATCGCCCGAGACCTCCACGCCAAGGAGCCCGCGCGCAGTGATCTCGCCCGCGATCTCTCCATCTCCTACGCCCGGCTCGGCGGCGCCCTGCGCGCCCTCGGGCGCGGCGAGGAGGCCCTCGCGCTCTTCCAGCAGGGCCTCGACATCACCCGCGACCTCCACGCCAAGGAGCCCGCGCGCAGCGATCTCGCCCGCGACCTCTCGGTCTCCTACAACCAGCTCGGCGACACCCTGCGCTCCCTCGGGCGCGGCGAGGAGGCCCTCGCACTCTTCCAGCAGGGCCTCGACATCGCCCGCGACCTCCACGGCCAAGGAGCCCGCGCGCAGCGATCTCGCCCGCGACCTCTCCATCTCCTACGACCGGATCGGCGGCGCCCTGCGCGCCCTCGGGCACGGCGAGGAGGCCCTCGCACTCT
>NZ_AFWT01000138.1 GCF_000224065.1 Thiorhodococcus drewsii AZ1 | reverse complement strand
ATATTCATGTATATTCTCCATGTATGAGTTCCCCAGTCATTAATGAAGAAGGTTCCGTTTGCGGATGGGTAAACCGTTCAGCTTTGCTGAGTGGGCTTGCGCCCTAAGCAGCATGAGAGCCTTCAATCAACTTGATAAAATTGAAGTCGAAGAGAAAACAATCCATTGGAGGAATAAGGTTCTTGGTCTTTTGGAGGCAAGTGACGCCATGGAATTGATGCCGCACCAAGAGTTAGCTGACAACTCGATTGTTTCCTTTAGGGTATTTAAGGACAATCAATACCTCAACCAGGAAGAACTCTGTTCGTTATACTTTTCGATAATCAGGGGAGGGTATGGAAACGAGTGCGAGTTCGATTACGTCACTATTGGTCAACCTGTAAACTATGGTGAAAAAGCATTTCTTCGACTCGCGATAGGAGCTAAGACAATTCGACAATTTGTAGTGCAGGATGAAGCTGAATTTGCGACTGACGAAAAAATCATTAGCATACTAGAGCAAAAAATAGCTGAACTTGAAACAGGTCGAACCTGCAGGGCGAGCGCGTATTAATCATCAAGCAGCCAGGACCTT
>NZ_AFWT01000139.1 GCF_000224065.1 Thiorhodococcus drewsii AZ1 | reverse complement strand
GACATCCGAAACCCTCGACCGGCGGATCATTTCACCGAGCTGCTCGCCTTGCAGGCCGAGCTGATCAAGCTTCAGGACTGGGTGGAGCGACACGGGCGAGAAGATCGCCGTCATCTTCGAGGGCCGCGACGCCGCCGGTAAGGCGGGGTCATCAAGCGCATCACCCAACGGCTCAACCCGCGCGTCTGCCGGGTAGTCGCGCTCACCAAGCCGAGCGAGCGCGAACGCACCCAATGGTACTTCCAGCGCTATGTCCCTCACCTGCCCTCGGGCGGAGAGATCGTGCTCTTCGACCGCTCCTGGTACAACCGCTCCGGGGTCGAGCGGGTCATGGGCTTCGCCTCCGAGGATCAGGTCGAACAGTTCTTCCAGGATGTCCCAGAATTCGAGCGCATGCTGGTACGCTCTGGCATCCGGCTGATCAAATACTGGTTCTCGATCACGGACGAGGAGCAGCAGCTGCGCTTCCTGATGCGCATCCACGATCCGCTCAAGCAATGGAAGCTGAGCCCCATGGATCTGCAGTCACGCGTCCGCTGGGAGGCCTACACCAAGGCCAAGGAGGAGACCTTCG
>NZ_AFWT01000140.1 GCF_000224065.1 Thiorhodococcus drewsii AZ1 | reverse complement strand
CGCCAAAGAATCTCATAACTTATGAAGATGTGTTTAATGAGATGGCTCCAAAGGGAGTTGCTCTAGCGGCCAGAAGGTTCATTGCAACGTATAGTTAATTTTGATTCGTTACTTATGAACATGTGTGCAATGAGATGGTTTGAACCCTAGATATCGAACTAAACAACCACCGGCTATACCGAGCTAATACCAATTTTCGGTTTTACTCGCCGACAATGGCGAAGTTTTCCGTCAGCAACGATCGTAGGTCACCACGATATTGGTTCGGGTGACGAAAGAAATTCTCGCAAGCCGCTTTGAAGTCGGCGAACGACTCAAAATAGCGGTTATAGAGCACTATCTTTTTAAAAATACTTCCAGAATCGCTCGATCAGATTGAGGTTTGGCGCATAGGGCGGGAGAAAGAGCAATTGCACGCGTGATGTCTCCAAGTGCTTACGAACCGCCTTGGAGCGATAGTAGCGAGCATTGTCGCAAATCACGTGAATCACCGCCGCGTCTGGATGCCGCTGCTCGATTTGCTGCAGCAGAGCGATGGTCGAGACGGCATTGATGCTGTCGTCGAAGCGGAC
>NZ_AFWT01000141.1 GCF_000224065.1 Thiorhodococcus drewsii AZ1 | reverse complement strand
CATCCACCCCGACGGCCTCGCGCTCAGCGCTCGATCGTTGCTTGCGCCGCCACGGGGTCGTCCAACATTAAGGCGCTGATCCCGCAGGACGCGGATACCGCGAAGCGCTTGGTGAAGACCTTCAAGGACTACGCCCCGGCTTCGTCCACGTTGACGTCAAATACCTGCCCCAGAGGCCCGATGAAGACCGCCGCAGATACCTCTTCGCGGCGATCGACCGCGCCACCCGCTGGGTCTACGTCGAGATCCTCGACGATAAGTCGGCGGCCTCGGCGAGCGCCTTTCTCGAGCGCCTTGTGAGCGCTCGCCGACGGGGCGACATCGCTTCGATCAAGTCTGCGTCAAGCACACCATCGCGCATCGCTTGATCAAACCCAGAACCTCGCAGGCCAGCGGCATGGTTGAGCGCTTCAATGGACGCATCGCCGAGGTGCCGGCCACGACACGCTTCGACTCCTACCAGAGCCTCGAGCAAACCATCACCCGCGACGTCCAGGTCTGCAACCAGCACATCCCCCAAAAAGCACTCGGGCACATTGCCCCGATTC